>NZ_JBLVTK010000002.1:784223-836024 GCF_048285865.1 Christiangramia marina
TACCATTTGGTTTTTAGAGAGCACAACTTCCTCCTGATACTTGTTATTCCCTTTTTCAAGGCTATTCATTACCAAACCAACTGCCGTAGCATATACCGGACTGGTGGTTTCTGAATCGTTATTCCCGGCCAGATGTTCGTTAGGATACCCTATTCTTGTATCCATTCCCGTAATATATTCTACCAGTTGCTTAAGATGCTTCAACTGAGCACCACCTCCGGTAAGAACGATTCCTGCGATCAATTTTTTCTTTTGCTCATCGTGACCGTAATTCTTGATCTCCAGGTAAACCTGGTCGATGATCTCTACTACTCGTGCGTGGATGATCTTGGAGAGATTCTTCAAAGTGATTTCCTTCGGCTCTCTTCCACGTAAACCTGGGATGGAAACGATCTCATTATCCTTGTTTTCACCTGGCCAGGCAGATCCAAATTTGATCTTCAGTAATTCTGCTTGTTTTTCAATGATTGAACATCCTTCCTTGATGTCTTCAGTAATCACATTTCCACCAAAAGGAATTACTGCAGTATGCCTGATGATACCATCTTTAAAAATTGCAAGATCTGTCGTACCACCACCTATATCGATAAGTGCCACACCTGCCTCTTTCTCCTCCTGACTGAGAACCGCGTTAGCTGAAGCTAGAGGTTCCAGCGTTACTGCTGAAAGTTCCAGGCCGGCGCTTTTCACGCATCGACCAATATTTCTTATGGAAGAAACCTGTCCTACAACTACATGAAAGTTGGCTTCCAGTCTTCCACCGTACATCCCGATAGGTTCTTTGATCTCCGCCTGCCCGTCTACTTTAAATTCCTGCGGAAGGACATGAATAATCTCTTCTCCCGGTAACATTACCAGTTTATGGACCTGGTTGCACAACGTATGAATGTCTTCAGAATCTATAACCTCATCAGGATTTTGCCTGGTGATATAGTCACTATGCTGAAGGCTTCGAATATGCTGTCCCGCAATTCCCACTACCACTTCACTGATCTTTAAACCGCTATCGGCTTCTGCTTCCTGTATTGCCTGTTGGATAGACTGAATCGTCTGGGTGATATTATTCACCACTCCGCGATGTACGCCCAGAGATTTGGATTTTCCTATGCCTACGATTTCTACTTTTCCATACTCATTCTTGCGGCCGATCATAGCCACAATCTTGGTAGTTCCAATATCTAATCCTACTGCAATATCGTTCTGTTCCATAAACTATTTTTTCGTGCACACAACCTGATCTCCAAATTGTAGGTTCACTTTTTTGTAGGTATTTAATTTCTTATCCTTAGTAGCCTTTTTGTAAAAGGCCTTAAAATTGTTAAACTTGAGATCTATCTTTGTAGTATCTCCAAAATAAACTTGAAAATCATTCTCTCTAAGTTCTAAAGCATAGGCTTCAGCATTTAAACGAGTAATTCCCGTTATGTGTTTCCTTAGAAAATCATCATTCTGAACATAACTTACGATCCCGTAAACTTCAGCTACAGTACTTCCATCAAAACCAAACATTAGCGGCACTCTAGCCGAGTAATATTCTGATAATGGCATGATCTCTCCATTTCTATCCAGGTAAAATGAAGAATTTCCAGCTACCCTGCCAATTGGCTTTCTCTGACTTACGGTCGCTTTCAGTTTTCCGTCGAGTGTTAGAAATACTTCTGCATTTTCAATCATGTCATGATCGTTCAGCATAGCTTCCACTCTATTCAAATCTAAAGTTTCTTTATCTATGCTCGAGACACTGTCATTAGATTGTATTAACAATTTATTAACCACTTCCTCAGTCACATAGAGGTTTTCCGTCTCGGTAAAACTAACCTTGATATCGGTTAATTTTCTGTTCTTATGGCGATGTTCTGCAAAACCATAAAGTCCTCCTATTAGCAGGATTAAAATTAGAGGCTGTATAAACTTCAGACTACGCTTCATTCTGTAAGGCTTTTTGAACAGATTCAACTTCATCTCCTATATCACCAGCACCCATCATCACTATAACATCTGCATATTCAGACCTTATAGATTCAATAAGATGATGTTTACTAACAAGTCTCTTGTAATCGTTTTCTATTTGTTCCAGTAACCAGGCTGAAGTGATGCCTTCGATTGGGGTTTCTCGCGCAGGATAAATATCCATGAGAAAGACCTTATCAAATTCTGAAAGGCTGGAGGCAAAATCTTCAGCGAAGTCACGGGTACGGCTAAACAAGTGGGGTTGAAAAACCGCAAGAACAATTTTATCGGGGTACATTGCACGAACCGCCTGATGTACTGCAGAAATCTCTGTAGGATGATGAGCATAGTCATCAATTAACACCAGTTTATCGGTTTTAATCTTATAATTGAATCTACGTCTTACACCTTTGAAAGTATATAAAGCCCTGGCCAGATCGATGGTTGGGGATCCGTATTCGATCGCCATCGCCAGGGCTGTTATAGCATTCAGCAAATTGTGATTGCCGGGTAGATTAAATCTTAAATTTTCTATAGTTTGAGAAGGAGTCTTTAGATCAAAGACATAAGTACCATTCTCAATCTTTACGTTCTTAGCTGAATAATCACTCGCATCATTTATGCCAAGTGTCTTTCCGCTTAGAGATAATTTGTTATTTACAAATAAAGTGCCGCTTTCAGGAATTTTTGCAGCAAAGTCCTTAAATGATTTTTCCAGTTCTTCTTTACTTCCGTAGATATCAAGATGATCTGCATCCATAGAAGTTATCGCCGCAGTATTGGGAGAAAGCCGAAGGAATGAACGATCAAACTCATCTGCTTCTACTACTACGACCTCATCGCCCTGCATGATCAGGTTTGACTGAATATCCTCACTAATACCACCCAGGAATGCAGTTACTTTCGCGCCAGTTTCTTTAAGCAAATGACCTAAAATAGCGGTTGTGGTAGTTTTTCCGTGAGTACCGGCAACGGCCAGGCAGTATTTATTAGCGGTAACCATTCCCAGTAATTCAGATCTTTTAACGACCTCAAATCCTTCCTGCTGAAAATATCCAAACTGTTTGTGATCTTTTGGAACTGCAGGAGTATACACCACGAGACTGTTTTCCACATCCTCTAAAATATTCTGTGGAATAGCCTCAAGCTCATCTGCATAACTAATATTAATTCCTTCCATCTCCAGTTCTGCTGTAAGTTTCGAAGGTGTACGATCGTAACCACAAACCTTAGCGCCTTTCGCCTGAAAATATCTAGCGAGCGCACTCATCCCAATCCCACCGATACCGATGAAATAAAAATGTTCTATGTGATCAGGGTTCTTCATTAGTTTCTTTCTACCAGCTTTTCTACTTCGTTTACGATATCTGATGTTGCGTTAGGCAGCGCCAGTTGTTTTATATTTCTTGAAAATCTTTCCAGTCTTCTTTCATCCTTTAAAAAGCTGAAAAAGCATGGATCAAATTTTTCTGTAAGTTCATCTTCAGTGATCATCAATGCCGCATCATGATCTGTTACCGCCATGGCATTTTTTGCCTGATGATTTTCAGCAACATTCGGGGATGGGATAAACAATATCGGTTTTCCCACAATACATAATTCTGAAACGCTTCCAGCTCCAGCTCTTGAGATGATCACATCTGCAGCTGCATAGGCAAGGTCCATACGATTGATATACTCCTTAGCCACAATAGCTTCTGAAGCGTACTTTTTATAATCTGAATAATACAATTTCCCAATTTGCCAGATCAATTGTACATTTTCCTGTTCGAACCTTTTCAAATAGGTTTCAATAAGTTTATTGATCCTTCTTGCTCCCAGGCTTCCGCCTAGAATAAGTACGGTTTTCTTTCCTGGCTTCAGTTTAAAATATTCCTGGGCTTCCTGCCTGAGTGTATTTACCTTAAGCAAATCCTGTCTAACCGGGTTCCCAGTAATGACAGTTTTTTCCGCAGGGAAATAATCTTTTACTTTTTCATAGGCAGCACAGATAACACTTGCGTTCTTGGCTAGTATTTTATTTGTGATACCTGGAAGACTATTCTGTTCCTGCACCAGCGTTGGAATATTTCTGGAGATCGCTACACGCAGTAATGGTCCGCTGGCAAATCCACCCGTACCAATGACTACATCTGGCTTAAATCTCTTTACAATCTTTCTCGATTTTGAGATACTACTAATTAACTTTAAAGGAAAAGATAAATTTCTTAGACTTAAGGAACGATCGATCCCTGTGATCCAAAGACCTTCTATTTTATAACCAGCCTGAGGCACCTTCTCCATTTCCATGCGGTCCTTCGCACCTACGAACAATATCTCAGCTTCTGGATGACGACTTTTGATCTCATCTGCAATAGCGATCGCAGGATAGATATGTCCACCTGTTCCGCCACCTGATAATATAACTCGCATGTTCTTCTTCATATCGCTTCGCTCAAAATATCCAGAGGATTCTCTTCCTCGCCATTCAGGCTCTCATTTTCAAACTCTTTAATCTCTTCTCTTCTTGCACTTACACTCAGTATAATTCCAAGTGCGATACAGGTCATCCAGATGGACGTTCCCCCACTACTTACCAGTGGCAAGGTTTGTCCCGTTACCGGAAATAATTCCACCGCGACACCCATGTTGATAAGCGCCTGGAAAACTATAGGCAATCCTACGCCCATTACCACCAGTTTACCAAATATGCTGCTTGCTTTGGTAGCAACGATGACAATCCTGAATAACAGAAGCAAATAAGCCAGCATTACTCCAAAAGCTCCTATTAACCCCATTTCCTCCACGATGATCGCGTAGATGAAATCTGAAGAAGATTGGGGTAAAAAATTTCTTTGTACACTTTTACCAATTCCAGTTCCTGTAATACCACCCTGAGCGATCGCAATCTTAGCCTTCTCTACCTGGTATTGCTCATCTGCTTCCTCTCCATCGAAAAAGGTTTCAATTCGGCTTGACCAGGTATCGATCCTGTTGGGTAATAAACCTGGAAATGCTTTGGCTGTTAGCACAAAAATTCCCAGCATTACAATGCCGACACCAACGATGGCTGATAGGTATTTAATAGGATAACCTCCTAAGAACATCAGTATCAGCGTCATGACAAAAATGATCGCCGTTGTGGAGAAATTGGCCGGCAAAATTAGCACTAATACGGCGAAAACAGGCGCCCATAGCGGAATTATTGTCTCCTTAAATGTTACTTTTTTCTCGGTGATCTTAGAGAGATATCTTGCTACATAAACCATCAATACGACCGAAGCCAGAGTTGAAGACTGGAAGGATACATTTAATACCGGAATACGTATCCATCTACTGGCATAGGCACCATCAATAGTGGTCCCCTGGGCGATTGTAAAAATCAGCAAAACAATTACTATGGGTAGTAGCAAAATACTTATTCCCCGAAAGTAATGATAAGGTATTTTATGTACCGCGAATAACAGGCAAAAACCAAGAAGCAAGTGAAAAAAGTGCATGATAAGAAATCCGGTAGTACTACCATCTCCGTGGAGATAGGCCAGGTTACTACTGGCGCTGTACACCGGCAAAAAGGAAAAGATCGCCAGCAAAGCTGCTACCGCCCAGATCACTTTATCACCTTTTAAATTTGCAAATACGTTGCTCATTATCCTATTCAATAATTTTATTAATTCTTATAGATTACGAACGGCATTCTTAAACTGTCTGCCTCTATCCTCATAATTTTCGAATAGATCGAAACTCGCACATGCCGGAGACAATAACACATTATCACCTTTATCTGCTAATCTGTAAGCCATTTTAACTGCCTCATCCATAGATCCGGTTTCTACAAGGTTCTCCACGATATTACCAAAAGCTCTTTTGATTTTCTCATTATCAACTCCTAAACAGATGATCGCCTTTACTTTTTCATTCACTAAAGGAAGTAGATCATCATAAACATTGCCTTTATCCACACCTCCAAGGATCCATATTGTTTCAGATTCCATACTTTCTAATGCGTAATAAGTTGCATTTACATTGGTCGCTTTGGAATCGTTGATATACATCACATTGTTGATCTTTAGCACCTTTTCAAGACGATGTTCCACACCCTGAAAATTAGCCATGCTTTCTCTTATGGTTTGCTTTCTAATTCTAAGCAACTGAGAAACGGTGGCCGCAGCCATTGCATTCTTGGTGTTGTGTTTGCCCTGTAGGGATATATCTGATGTTGACATAGTAAACTCGGTATTATTTATTTTTATAACAATATTTGTATCTTCTAAATAGGCGCCTTTTTCAAGTTTCTTTTCCATCGAAAATGGCAACTTTTGTGCTTTCACAGGATTTTTCTCAAGCCATTCTGTGATCACTGGATCATCTGCATCGTAGATGAAATAATCTTCGGCTGTTTGATTCTTTGTTATTCTGAATTTTGATTCTATATAATTTTCAAATTTGTAATCATAGCGATCTAAATGATCTGGCGTAATGTTGGTCAAAATGGCTATATGCGGTTTGAAATCTTCGATTCCATCCAGTTGAAAACTGGATAATTCCAGAACAAACCAATTATGCTTATTTTCAGCAACCATTTTCGCATAGCTGTTTCCAATATTTCCACCCATTCCTGAATTTACCTCGCCGTTCTTCAGTAAATGCTGTATCAGGTTGGTCACCGTTGTTTTACCGTTGCTTCCTGTAATTCCAATTACCGGAGTCTCAGAAAACCAGGAAGCGAATTCAATTTCTGATATAACAGGTATGTCATTCTTCCGAAGTTTTACAACAAGTGCAGCAGTTTCTGGAATACCAGGGCTTTTCATCACCACATTTGCATTCAGAATCTTTTCTTCTGAATGTTTCTCATCTTCCCAATCTATTTCCAGTTTTGTAAGAACATCACGGTACTTATCCTTGATCCTTCCTTTATCTGAAAGAAAAACCTCGTAGCCCTTCTCTTTCCCGAGAATTGCCGTACCAACTCCACTTTCTCCACCTCCAAGTATCACCAGTCTTTCCATCCTAGCGTACTTTTAAGGTGACGATGGTAAGTATCGCCAGGAAAATTCCGATAATCCAGAATCTTACCACGATCTTACTTTCATGTCTGCCTTTTTTCTGATAATGATGATGAAGAGGGGACATCAAAAATATCCTTCTTCCTTCACCAAATTTTCTCTTAGTCCATTTGAACCAGCCTACCTGTAGTACTACTGAAAGATTTTCCACCAGGAAAATTCCACATAGTAATGGTATTAGTAATTCCTTTCTGGTCGCAATCGCAAGCACTGCGATAATTCCTCCAATTGTCAAACTTCCAGTATCTCCCATAAAAACCTGGGCTGGATATGTGTTATACCAAAGGAAACCTACTAAAGCACCGGCAAAAGCCGTTATAAAAATGGTCATCTCACCAGACCGTGGGATGTACATTATATTGAGGTAATCTGAAAATATGATGTTACCCGAAACCCAGGCAAAGATTCCCAGGGTTAACACTATAATAGCCGATGATCCAGCGGCGAGTCCATCAATACCATCAGTAAGGTTCGCACCATTAGACACTGCCGTTACGATAAAGATCACAATAGGAATAAATATCAGCCACGCATAGTTTACAAGATCTGCATCTATCCAGCTTATTAGACTGGAGTATTCAAATTCGTTGTCCTTAACAAACGGAATGGTTGTACTGGTATCCTTTACTTCCGGACCCATATCCACAACCTCAGCTCTGGCAATCACATTTTCAGTAGGATTCGTGTCTGTAATTACTTCCTTTGTAGTAATCTGCGGATGGAAATACATGGTACATCCAACGATTAGACCCAGACCAATCTGGCCAATCACCTTGAATATGCCTTTTAATCCTTCCTTATCTTTTTTAAAGGTTTTTATAAAATCGTCTAGAAAACCGATCGCTCCCATCCACAAGGTGGTAATGATCAACAGAATTACATAGATATTTTCAAGTTTAGCAAACAGCAGCACAGGGATAAGTGTAGCAATGATAATGATCACGCCTCCCATGGTTGGCGTGCCTGCTTTTTCTGTCTGACCCTTTAGTCCAAGATCTCTAACGCTCTCACCTATTTGTTTAGCTCTCAGGTAATTGATAATGTGTTTTCCATAGATCGTAGAAATTCCCAGCGATAATATGATCGCCATTGCAGACCTGAATGACAGGAACTCAAATAACTGTGCTCCTGGTAGCTGATATCTATCTTCTAAAAATTTAAACAGGTAATACAGCATTATTTATCCAGAGTTTTTAGAAATTCCTTTACAATTTTGAGATCGTCAAAATCAAATCGTTCTCCATTCACCTCCTGGTAGGTCTCATGACCTTTCCCGGCAATTAGAATAATATCGTTACTGGTCGCCATCTGGCATGCAGTTCTAATTGCCTGCTTGCGATTGGTAACACTCATGATCTTTTTAAAGTTCTGTGGCTCCACACCGGCTTCCACATCTGCTATGATCTTATCTGGGTCCTCTGTTCTTGGATTATCACTGGTAAAGATCACTTTACTACTTAGTGCCGATGCGATATGCCCCATTTTAGGACGTTTCGTAGTATCGCGATCACCTCCGCAACCTACAACTGTAATAAGATTTTCATTTTTTGTACGAATGCTGTTGATGGTCTCCAAGACATTCTTAAGAGCATCTGGAGTATGAGCGTAGTCTACGATCGCAGTGATTTTTTCTCTTTCTGAAATGATATATTGAAACCTTCCGCTAACAGAATTCAGTTCGCTTATGATACGAAGTGTTTCCAGGGTTTTTAAACCTAACAATTCCGCAGTAGCGTAAATAGCCAGCACGTTATAAGCATTAAAAGTACCTATGAGCCTGGACCACAACTCCTGATCTTTCACCTTCAGAAGCAATCCTGTAAAATTGTTTTCAAGAATCTGAGCCTGGTAATCTGCATAGGATTTTAAAGCGTAGCTGTATTTCTTCGCTTTTGTATTCTGAAGCATTACATCACCATTCTTATCATCGATATTAGTAAGTGCAAAAGCTGAAGCTGGTAATTCATCAAAAAACCTTTTTTTTACATCACGATATTCTGCAAAATCCTTATGGTAATCCAGGTGATCATGCGAGAGGTTCGTGAAAATTCCGCCTTGAAATTTGAGAGCCGTCGTACGATGCTGATCGATTCCATGCGAACTTACTTCCATAAAGCAGAATTCCACACCGGCATCATTCATATCACTTAGATGTGAATTGATACTTATGGAATCTGGAGTCGTTCGAATGGCGGTACGTTCTTCATTTCCAACCATGATTTTCACAGTAGAAAGTAGTCCGCATTTGAATCCAGCTTTGGTAAACAAATCATATAGCAAGGTCGCAATGGTCGTTTTCCCATTGGTACCAGTAACTCCCACCAGTTTTAGGTTTTCTGAGGGATTCTCGTAATAATTAGCTGAAATATACGCCAACGCCCTCTTGGAATCTGCTACTTCAATATAAGTAACACCATTCACCTTTTCCTTCGGAAGCTCCTCACATACAATAGCAAGTGCTCCCTGATTTTCAGCATTTTTAATATAATCATGACCATCACTTAAGCTTCCTCGAATAGCGATGAAAACATCATTAAGAGAAATTTTTCTGGAATCGAAATGAATATCGCGTACGGTCACCCCGGTATCTCCGGAAACCGACTTAATATTTACTTTATAGAGTATGTCTTTTAAAACCTGCATTAACTCAATTCAAGATTTACGATGGCGTTATTATCTAATTTCTTTCCTGCCGAAACAGATTGTCTTTTCACTACTCCTTTTCCATTCAATCGAACCTGAATCCCAAGATTCTCAAGGATGGAGATCGCATCCATTGCCGGCATTCCGGTAACATCTGGCATCAGCATTTTTTCATCCTGTATGCTTGCGTAGTAAGTGTCAAAGTCGGCTTGGATATCCTCGTCTTCAAAATCAAGATTTTCGAGCTCATCCATCACCGGTGTATCTGTATAGATCTTTCTGGCAATATCTTTAAAAACAGGAGCTGCCACGATATTTCCGTAATACCCTTTTCTTCTATTAGGCTTATGAATCACGACGATGCAGGAGTATTTAGGATCTTCGGCAGGAAAATATCCGGCAAAAGAAGCTATATATCTACCTGGTTCTATCCAGTATTCTGTCTGGCATGTTCCTGTCTTACCGGCCATCGAAAAGTTTTCAGTATAGATATTGGCAGCTGTGCCTCGTTCAACCGTATTCTTCATCATCTCACGAACCTTGGCCGCAGTTTCAGGAGAACAAATAGATGGGTTCATCACCTGCTTATCCATAGTCATTATTGACTTGTCCCGATCTTTCACTGCCTTTATAAATCGCGGCTTGATCATTTCACCGTCATTTGCGATCGCATTGTAAAAAGTTAGCGTTTGCAAAGGCGTAATTGCCACCCCATAACCAAAGGCCATCCAAGGCAAACTCAGGCCATTCCAGGATTTGTCCTGAGGGTGAGGAATTCGGGGAGAGCCCTCACCTTTAATTTCAAGACCTATCTTATCATTAAGACCCATGTCGTATAATCTATCTACGAATTTGGACGGGTCATTCTTATAACCTTCAGTAATCATTTTGGTAAAGGCTGTATTAGAAGACAATTCAAATGCCTTCGCCGCCGAAATTTCACCATAACCACCATGATGTGAATCCCGTACAGGGCGACCGTAAAACCGCACCACACCTTTTTCTGTATCAATAACCTGGCTGGTATCCACTACCTCATCCTCCAGTGCAGCTACCATCGCCATTAATTTGAAAGTAGAACCAGGCTCGTGGGCTTCGTATACTGCGTAATTTCTTTTTTCGAAATAAGTCCCGTCTTCTGTGCGCCCAAGATTTGACATTGCTTTGATCTCGCCAGTTGCGGTTTCCATCACCACCACAGTACCATGATCTGCCTCAAAATATTCTAATTGACGTAATAGTGAATGATGAGCTATATCCTGGATATTTACATCGATCGTAGAAATGACATCATAACCATCTTTCGGCTCCATTTCGTTATTATCACTAATAGGCTTCCATTGTCCTTTAGCTATCTTTTGCTTTAAACGACGACCATCTGTACCTCTCAGGTAGTTACTAAATGCGCCTTCCAGGCCAACGCGTGTAAAATATCCATTCTCATCCCTACGCTCATAGCCCACGGTTCGTTCTCCCATTTTGCCTAGCGGATGCTCTCTAACCGTGCTTTGTTCCGTGATCATTCCACCTTTGAAAGCACCAAGATTGAACATGGGAAAACTCTTGATCTTCATGTATTCTGAATATCCAAGATTCTTAGCGATCAATACATAGCGCTGTTTATTTACACGCGCTGTTCTTAATTTCTGGGAATAATAGGAAGTAGAACGTCCTAGCATTTTGGACAGCTCAGCAGACAACTCTCCTATGTTCTCTTCAAAATTTTTGTCTGAAACAGTTACGGCATCAAATCGAATGTCATATTTGGGAACTGAAGTAGCCAGTAGATTTCCATTAGAATCGTAAAGATTCCCTCGATTCGCAGGAATTTTAAAATTTCTTAGAGTACGCTCTTCCGCAAGACTTTTGTAATGTTCACCATGAACAAACTGGATATTCAGCAATTTCACCCCTACCGCGATTGCGAAGAGGAACAGGCAGCCGGCCACGAAATACATACGATTCAGGATGCTTTTTTCTGTTGTTGCCATTTAAGGTTTATTCTTTTATGATGACTCTAATTTTGTTCGGTGGCGTATCAGACGGCCCAATACCTTTACCCGACATAGATTCGGTGATAGTGGATTCCATTTTGATCTTCATTAGATCTGATCTTCGTTCAATATGCTCACTTCTCAACTCCTTCACTTCTGTGCTTAATCTTGCGATCTGGTGCACCTTCTTCTCTGCATTGTGAGAACTGGCGATCATGATAATTGCCAGAACCGTACAATAGACAATGAACCGCCAGTTTTTTACAGCATCTTCGCTAATAAGAAAATTAGCCTTGAGTATATTGT
The DNA here is from genome assembly GCF_048285865.1 of Christiangramia marina. Lineage (NCBI taxonomy): Bacteria > Pseudomonadati > Bacteroidota > Flavobacteriia > Flavobacteriales > Flavobacteriaceae > Christiangramia > Christiangramia marina. The sequence goes on from NZ_JBLVTK010000002.1 coordinate 796,165, forward strand.
AAAACCCTTTCTTCATAATTCTTAAAGCTTACGCGCCACTCTTAATTTGGCACTTCTCGCCCGGTTATTTTGTTTTATTTCAACTTTCGAGGGAATGATGAGTCCGCTTGTTTTCCTGAAAGGGACATCTATATTGCCATACATGTCTTTCTCCGGTTCTCCTTCAAACAACCCACTCCTTATATATCTTTTTACCAACCTGTCTTCAAGAGAATGGTAAGAGATCAAACTCAACCTTCCGTCTTTACAGATCACTTCTTCAGTTTGCTGAAGAAACTCTTTGAGCACTTCAATTTCCTGATTCACTTCTATACGAATTGCCTGATAGATCTGCGCCAGGATCTTATTTTCCTTTCCGCGGAATAAATGCGGCTTCAATAGATCCTTTAGTTGCTCACTGGTTTCTATAGCTCCATTCTTTCTTTCTTCCACGATGGTACGGGCAAGTTTGGGTGCGTTTTTCAAATCTGCATACGCATAGAACAACTTCTTCAATTGCTCCTCTTCGTATTCATTAATGACTTCGTATGCACTAAGCTTATCTCCCTGGTTCATTCTCATGTCCAGCCTGGCATCGAATCTTGTTGAAAACCCTCTTTCAGCTTCATTGAACTGATGTGAGGAAACACCAAAATCACCAAGAATTCCATCAACTTCCTTTACACCGTAGAATCTTAGAAATCTCTTCAGAAATCTAAAGTTCTCATTGATAAGTGTAAAACGTTCATCCTCTATCTTGTTCTCCAACGCATCCCTGTCCTGGTCGAAGGCGTATAATTTCCCGGAAGGTCCAAGCCTACTCAAAATCTCCCTGGAATGACCACCGCCTCCAAAGGTCACATCTACGTAAACTCCATCTGGCTGGATATTCAAGCCATCAACAGATTCCTTTAAAAGAACAGGATTATGATAGTCCATCATGCTCGTCGTTACCCATCACTTCTTCAGCAAGACTTGCAAAGTCATCATCTGAAGAACCTTCGATGGCGTTTTCATATTTATCTTTATCCCATATTTCCACAATGGCAATCGCAGAAGACAGGACAATCTCCTTATCAATTCCGGCAAAACCTATTAGATCCTTCGGAATTAGAAGTCGACCATTCGAGTCTACTTCCACTGTTTTCACACCGGCCGTAAACCTTCTTATAAAATCATTGTTTTGCTTTTTAAACCTGTTCAGTTTATTGATCTTCGTCATCATAATATCCCATTGTTCCATAGGATATAATTCCAGACAAGGCTGAAAAACTGATCTTTTGATCACAAAACCATCCTGCAACATTGGAGTCAATTGCTTTTTCAATGCTGAAGGAACCATTAACCGGCCCTTAGCATCTACTTTACATTCGTATGTTCCAATGAGATTTACCACGATCTGACTTTATAAAGTCAAATATATTGAAAATAATACCACATTTTACCACTTTCTACCACAATGTTGATAAGTTTTACCACCGTATGTGATTGAAAACCTTTGAAATAGCTCTATTTCCTTATTATTCAGACTCTTGAAAATTCGTGGGATAAAGTGGCGCATTTAGTTTAATTTTTCTCTGAAATCTTATATTGCCACTTACCAAAAATGAGTTTGCAGTTAATCAAAAATGATTATACTTGTATCGAAATCGCTATATTTGCGATTGCTAACCGCAAAGGCTATCAATGAAAGATCACTTAAGGCAGGAGGGTAAATTCACATATCTTGAAAAAGGCGAAGGCACCCCGATTGTTATTCTTCACGGACTTATGGGAGGCCTAAGTAATTTTGACGGAGTTGTAAGTCACTTTCCAGAAAATGGCTATAAGGTGTTAATCCCGGAATTACCACTTTACTCAATGTCCCTTCTCAAGACCAGTGTAGGAACGTTCGCGAAATATCTTAAAGAATTTCTGGACCATAAAGGTTACGAAAAAGTGATTCTGCTTGGTAATTCCCTTGGAGGTCATATTGCACTACTGGCGACTAAAATGTTTCCTGAAAGTGTGGAAGCTTTGGTTATTACCGGTAGTTCTGGTTTATATGAGAATGCCATGGGCGAGAGTTATCCAAGACGTGGTGATTACGAATTTATCAAGAAAAAAGCTGAAGCTGTTTTTTACGATCCTCAGGTTGCAACCAAGGAAATCGTGGATGAAGTATATGAAACAGTAAGTGATCGAAATAAACTGGTAAAGACACTGGCCATTGCCAAGAGTGCAATTCGACACAATATGGCGAAGGATCTTCCAAAGATGAAAACGCCTACCTGCATTATCTGGGGGAAAAATGACACGGTCACTCCTCCTGAAGTTGCTGAGGATTTCCAGAGGTTATTACCAGATTCAGATCTTTACTGGATCGATCAATGTGGTCATGCTGCTATGATGGAACATCCCCAGGAATTCAATGAAGTGCTTCACGCATGGCTTAAAGAAAGAGCTATCTAAAAATCTTTTATTATGAAGATCAAAACTGCAGAATTCGTCATAAGTAATTCCAAAGTTGATCATTGTCCAAACAGCTCCCTGCCGGAATATGCATTCATTGGCCGTAGTAATGTTGGGAAATCGTCACTTATCAATATGCTTACAGGTAGGAAGTCCCTGGCAAAAACTTCAGCGAAACCGGGAAAGACCCAGTTGATCAATCATTTTCTGATCAATAAGAACTGGCACCTGGTGGATCTACCGGGATATGGTTATGCGCAGGTTTCAAAATCTACCAAAAAAGTATTTCAGAAATTCATTACCGCCTATTTCGAGCAACGCAAACAAATGGTTTGCGCATTTGTTCTTATTGATTCTAGACATTCTCCTCAACCTATAGACATGGAATTTATGCAGTGGATGGGAGAAAACGCGATCCCGTTCTGTATCATTTTCACTAAGGCTGATAAGCTCAAACCGAAGGTTCTTGACAAGCATATTGCCAACTACAAGGCGGAGATGCTGGAAACCTGGGAAGAGATGCCGGAATATTTCATTACTTCAGCATCTGCAGGTTTAGGACAGGATGAAGTATTAGATTATATTGAAAGCATCAACGAGCAGCTAAATAGTAAATAGAGCTTTGGCGGAATGAAATATCTATTTATCCTCAGCATGATCATTGGTCTGCAAACTAGTTTACTTGCTCAAAAAGTCGACAGAAGCAAAGATATTTTTATTGATGCCGAAGGTAAAACCATAAGTCAGCAAAAATTCAGGGAACAATGGAGAAATAGTGCAAGATGGGACTCAATAAACAGTACTAACACTCGAGTCAATACATTGAATAAAAACTTATTTCAAGGGTTTGTTTCAGATCCGGGAACTATAGCTACTGAATTATCTAAGATAACTGGAAAGAGTATAAAGGCAAGCTCCCCTATTTTACTTGTTTTTAAATTCAAAGGAGACCTCTGTACCAGTTCACATCCCGATGAAAACTGGAGTAAAAGTCGCATTCGAAGACGCAAAAAATTTTTGAAACCATTCTGGGAACAACTAGAAAAAGATTCCGATCTCAACATTATATATCTGTTCGAGAAAGGAATTGATTTAGTGAATGATACAGATGATCCGGAAGAGAAATTTTATATTGATCAAGAGAATTACTTCAGAAACAATATTTTCACTCAGCCAACGCTCTGTAATTCATTTGCAGCTATTAAGCCAAATGGTCAAATATTGGTTAGGAACGGTGAAAGTAGAATTGATTTTTTTGCTAAATTCTTAATGGATGAAAACTGGTCACAGTTTTTTCCGGAAGATCAGAAAAATTAGGTTCTTTCCTTAATTCTTGAAATAAGCTCCTCTACATCCATTATTTCCTTTAATTCTGAAGTTGACACCAAAACTTCCAGACCTTTCTGATTCTGCGCGAGAATGATAGGAAATTCAAACTTATGTCCGAATTTAGAAGCATAGTTTTTCAAAAACTCATCTCTGTGCAGGAATTCCATATCAAGATCTCCGTTTTTACGAAAGTCTCTCCAGGCCTTCTTTTCATCGAAAGCACCGTAAGTAAGTTTGCATAAATTACAGTCGTAGGAATCGGGATTCACAACCTTTTGGAAAGCTCCTATTAGCGATTTGAGTTTACCTGAGTCGGCATTATAAACAAAGATCAGTTTTTCCAATTAGCTCTTCTTGATTTCAGTTTTTTCAGCAAAATAATCACAGAAATCCTTCATGGTATCGCGCATTTTATCATCCTGGGTAGCACGAAAATATGTGTCACTCATAGAAACTAACGTTTGATGAAAGAATTTTTTCATTTCATCTACTGGCATTTCCTTGGTCCAAAGGTCGATTCTTAAAGTTTCCTGATCTTTACTATCCCAAACAGATAGCATCAAAGCTTTTGCATCTTCTTTATATACATTCCCATCTTCAGCACTCCAGGTGATATTCTCAGGTACATGATTATCGTCTGTTACAACTTCTATATTGATCTCAGATTTTTTAAATTCTGGCATTATTTCTTCGGTTTAAAATTGGCTTTATTGAAAATTTCTTCAGCAGATGTATTTAGCATTCTGTCCAGGGATATGTCGTTCTTTTCCATGTATGCTTTCACAATCTTAAGTCCTATATATTGACCTAATCTGGCCGGACTTTCAGCATCCAGCTGAAGATAGAATTTTGAAAATGGTGCAGGAAATAGAAAACGAGTCTGCAACTGGTTATCTGTATCGTAAATAAGTTCGTTCTCTACGAAGTATCTCCAGATCTGAGATTCATTGTTTTCGGCGAAGTTAAATTCCTCTTCAGTATAGCCTATTCTTCTTGCAGGGTCAAGCATTGGCAGGAGCATCTCCTTCAAATACTGAATCTTACCATAATATACCATATGACTTAAAAACGTTCGGGAATCTGGACCTGGAACGTATTTTTTTGAAATCTCTTCCGCAGCATCTACTACTATCTGATCTTTATTAAAGTTCTTTTTCAAATACTCCTGAAGACCGGTGTAAAACCGATGATCTGTACCTAAATACGTATCGAGGGAAATAAATAAATAATCTCCCGTATAAATTATTTTGTTCTTATAATCCACTTCGGAAGTTACCGTAATTACCACAGGTACTTCAAACTCCGGAAAGTAGTATTTCATATGCTGAAAAAGTGCATATAATTCATCTTCCTGATTCGTGAAATTTGAAAACTCATCTTCTACAGCCTGATTGATCTCCAGCTGAAGGGTATCAGATAACTTATCGATCCAAACCGAATCTGGAAACTGCACAGGAAATAAAAATGGATATTTCTGTTTTAACTCAGGTAATTGCTGAGGTTTTGTACTGGCAAATTCCTGTTCAAATCTTATAACTTTCAGATCTACATCGATCCTGTCGATCTTTTCTTCGGTTTCAGACTGATTATTACAGGAAACCACCGAAATAATTGTAATAAAGAACAGGATCTTTTTCAGCATAACTGGCAATTAGGAAGGCTTTAACGCAGCCATCTTTTAAAAATTGGCTTTTAGTGTTAGATTTGTGAGGCAAAGGTATTACTTACTAATTAAATCACCCAACATTATGCAAACCGAAAAAGTCGCTGATCATATCATAAACTGGTTAAAAGAGTACGCTACAAAAGCAAATATGAATGGGTTTGTAGTTGGAGTTAGTGGCGGTATAGATTCTGCAGTAACCTCAACGCTTTGCGCGAAAACCGGAATGCCTACACTGTGCCTGGAAATGCCTATTCACCAGGCGAGCAGCCAGGTTACCCGCGCCAGAAAACATATTAGCGAACTGGAACACAATTTTGCGAACGTAAGTAACCTTGAAGTAAATCTCACCCCGGTATTTGAACAGTTTAAATCTGTCATGCCCCAGGAAAGACAATCTGCTTCTCTGGATCTAACCTTAGCAAATTCAAGAGCAAGACTTCGCATGTCTACTCTTTATTATTTCGCTGGATTACATGGATACCTTGTTGCAGGAACTGGAAATAAAGTGGAAGATTTTGGAGTTGGATTCTATACAAAATATGGCGATGGCGGTGTTGATCTTAGTCCGATAGCAGATCTTATGAAAAGTGAAGTCTATGCCCTGGGGAAATACCTCAACATTATTGATGATATCATGACTGCAGCTCCAACCGACGGACTTTTTGGTGACAGCCGAAGTGATGAAGATCAATTAGGAGCATCGTACGATGAACTTGAATGGGCGATGACTGCAAAAGAAGCGGGGAAAAAGTCTTCAGATTTTGAAGGCAGACAACGTGAAGTCTTCCAGATCTATTCTCGTTTGAATGCTGCGAACACACATAAGATGGTGCCAATACCCGTTTGCGACATACCCGTTCATCTGTTGAAATAATCATCTTATCGAATATGTGTAGCTGATTTCCCATATCAGGGGTCAAAGCAGTATTTTTAAGTTAAATAAACCAAACTCAACGAGTTACCCCCGGACTTGTTTTTAACTTAGAATCATGTATCGAGTATTAATTGCAGACCATCATCCAATAATTTTTGAAGGGATTAAATGCGTACTTCAGAACAATCCGGCACTACAGGTTACAGGCAGAGTAAGCAGTGGTACCCAGTTATTCAGTCAGTTAGAAAAGAACGCTCCCGATGTTTTGATCGTGGAACTGGATCTTCCACAAATCAACGGTATCAACGCCATTAGAAGGATCAAGCAGGAATTTCCTGAGGTAAAAACACTTATTTTTAGTTCACATCCAGAAGAAATGTATGCATTGAGCGCCATTAAAGCCGGAGCCGCAGGTTATATTTCTAAACATACAGATAGTGAAACTCTGGAGAAGGCAATTTACCAGGTTGCAAGAGGCGGAATCTACTTAAATCGTAAGATCACCGAAAAATTAAATTCCGGTATCACGAGAGGTAAGAGTTTGATTACAAAATTCAAGAAGCTTTCTACCCGCGAAACGGAAGTATTAAATCTGCTTTCTTCCGGTAAAAGAAATAAGGATATTGCTGAAGCGCTGGACATTAACGAAAAGACAGTAAGCACCTATAAAACACGATTGCTGAAAAAGCTTAAAGTGGATAATGTTGCAGATCTTATTACGCAATCCAGATTATTACAGCTCAATACTACATAACCCTGCCCAGACGATCGGAAAGAATCGTACTTAAACTGGTATAGCTCATAATATCCTGAATCTTTTCTGTTCGTTCTTCTTCTGAAGAGACTTCACGTATTTCTTCCATAAGTTCGTTGATCTTACGACCAACCAGAAATCTACGTAATGAAAGTATAGTCTGGGTTACGAATTGTGCAACTCCCTGAGTTTTGCTTTTTACTGGAATGTCATGTCGTTCCCAGTCATGAAGTTCATACTGCTCATCTTCCATCAGGATATCTGTAAGTTCAACAGCCTGAGATTTCTCAAGGTCATTGATGATCATTTCCACTCCAAATTCATCCTCAGAATTAAGCTTCTCTATCAATAACGAAAATAATTCTCTGAAATCCTTATTGGTAAATTCAATTTCATCCTCCTGAAGATCCAGGTAAATTTTTTCGAATACCTTGGCCTCCTGCACTTCAGATTCATACACCGGCTCACCCTGATCATTATGTTTTAGAATAACATCATGAAATTCACCTTCCTGCCTTCCGTAGAGAACAAGCAGACTAATGATCTTTCTCTCCAGAATATAAAGCTGATCTACTTTCTTGACTGGAGCAGCTTCTTCATTTCGAATAACCTGCATGGGTTTTTTCTCGGCCCTCGCCGGAGTTTTCCCGTCTTTTTTTTCTAATTGAGCCAAGGTTGCATACAGAACATCTTCTGAAATATCCATAATCCGCGAGCATTCCTGTAAATAAACTTCCTTCTGGATATTATCAGGAATTTTCGCTATACTCTGTACCATATCCCGAATAAGATCTGCCTTCTTTACAGGATCATTTTTGGCTTCATCCATAAGCAGGGAAGCCTTATAAGTAATGAAGTCGTAAGAATTTTCCTTTAAAAACTCCTCCAGCTCTGCTTCAGAATTCGAGCGGGCAAAACTATCTGGATCCTCACCCTCGGGGAAGGGACAAACTTTCACGTTCATGCCCTGCTCGAGAATTAGATCAATCCCTCGCATAGAAGCCCTGGTTCCTGCAGCATCGCCATCGAACAACACCGTAATATTTTTGGTCAACCTGTTGATCAACCTGATCTGTTCTGAAGTTAGAGCAGTTCCGGAAGACGATACCGTATTTTCTATGCCACTTTGATGGAATTGTATGACGTCGGTATACCCTTCAACGAGGTAACAATTATCTTCTTTGGCAATAGATTGCTTGGCGTGATAGATTCCGTAGAGTACTTTACTCTTATGGTAAATATCACTTTCCGGAGAATTGAGGTATTTGGCTGCTTTTTTCGAATTCCCGAGGATTCTTCCTCCAAACCCAAGAACCCGTCCAGACATTGATTGAATTGGAAACATGACTCTTCCTTTAAAACGGTCAAATGTCTTTTCATCCTTAACAATGGTCAAACCTGTCTTTTCCAGAAATTCCAGTTTATAGCCATCACCGAGTGCATTTTTCGTGAAAGCATCCCATTCATCTGGAGAATATCCCAGATCGAACTTTTTAATAGTTTCAGAAGTAAATCCACGTTCTTTAAAGTAGCTTAAACCTATTGCCTGGCCTTCATCGGTCTTATGCATTTGCGTCTGAAAATATTTACTGGCATATTCTGAAACCAGGTACATACTTTCGCGTTCATCGGCCTGCTCCTTCTGCTCATCAGTCTGCTGCGTCTCCTCTATTTCAATTCCGTATTTTTTCGCGAGATATTTGATCGCTTCAGGGTAGTTGAAGTGTTCGTGCTCCATTAAAAAAGCAACTACATTTCCTCCTTTTCCACTACTAAAATCTTTCCAGATCTGTTTCACCGGGGAAACCATAAAACTTGGTGAACGCTCATCTGTAAAGGGACTAAGCCCTTTCAGATTACTACCAGACTTTTTTAATTGCACGAAATCCTCGATCACCTCCTCTACACGGGCGGTTTCAAAAACATTATCTATGGTGGTTCTGGAGATCAAATTTTCACAACTATTTAATGGAAAAATACAAAATGAAAAGGCTTCAAAAAAGAAAGGGCTTTAAAAATGATTACTCAAATTTAAAGCCCCGCAAAACTAAACTATATTGGCTAATTAATCAAGGTCGAAACGAATTCCAAGAGATACATTATTCAACTCTGGGTTTGGATCTTCAAAGATCGGGTTTAGATCATATTTTGCGTAGAGCGAGGTATTTCCCCATCCTACATATGCACTCAGTCCATATATAAAATCGTTCGTGTTATAATCAGATTTCAATTTTTCTTTGGTTCTGTCACCATCCTCTTTATATTTCAGTTTCTGTCTTTCACCTAAGCTGAAACCGGTATATCCACCAAGACCAACTTTGAACTTTTTATAAGTCGAAAATGTATAATCCCCATCATTTTCAATTTTCTTTGAAGGTCCGAATTCAAAATGCACAGGGATGACCAGGTTATCCATTCTAAATTTTGACTTGTTCAGGTCATACTCAAATTCCTGTAATTCTGTAATTCCATTATTGTCAACCAGGAATCTGTTATCTGTAGGTTTGAGTCCGTTGAACTGAAATGAAACTCCGTATTTAAGTCTTAACCAGTTAGATTCATCGAAAACTCTGGTTCTCCACACCCAACCTATTTCAAAAAACCGGCTACCGCCAATTTTGAAATCTGAATCATTGAGCGACTGCCCATCTTGTAAAGCATTATTGAATCCTGCAGCTACCATTAAAGTAGAAGTTGTACGCTTGTCCTCGTAATCGGGATCTTCTTTGTCGTCCTCATCTTTCCAGGAGAAAACGAAAGTTTTGTCACTTTCAACTTTAGATTCCTCGTTTCTTTCCAGAAGTGCGATTTTATTATCAAGGATAGCCAAGCGATTTTCGATATTCAGCGCATGCTTTTTAGCGGCTTCCTCCTTTAGCTCATCAGCTTCCTGCATGGAAATTTCTTCGTTATCCAGCCGCTCATTGATGGCTTCTACTGCTGCCTTAAGCTCTTCCTTTTCCTGTTTAATAATGTTTTCACGCTGTTTTTTTAAAACTTCGATCTTGTTCCCGCTGGTGATCTCGACAGTTTGAGCGTCACATGGACTAAAACTGAGAATACATAATGCGAATGTAATTAGTAATGATTTCATGATGTTTGGTATTTAGTTATTGATTGATGAATGACCCTGATAGGGAAAATTATTTTTCTTCTGAATGATCAAGTTTATTGGATACCGCCACCGCAGCTTTCTGATAACCGTTTTTAACGATCTCAAAAACTTTCTCTTTAAATGATTCGTACACCTCAGCTTCAACATCGGCCAGTAAAGCGTCTGCCGAAATTTCACTCGACTTCTGCACATTTTCATATTCTATAGTTGCAATGGCTTTATTGAGCAATGCTTCCACTTCAGTATCGCTTACATCTCCGTATTGAGATTCTAGCCTGGAAACCTCCGCCAATACTTTACTCACCTCTTCGGAAATTTTTAATTCCTGCAAACTAGCTTGTGTTGCAGTTTTTATAGACTCTATGTTAATCATTTCCTCTACTTCAACTGATGCGATCTGCTCTTTTTTATTTGATGTAGTTCTTATCTCTTCGGAAGCTGTCTTCTGTACATACTTCGGTTCCAACTCCGGCTGAGCCTGGGATTCTTCAGTTTTTTCCTGTTCTACTAATCGCACCGGACTCTCAAATTCATCGATTGCATTTTCAGAAGGCTTCTGGATTTCCGGAGTATTCACTATAGTATTTTCGACACTACTATTCATATTCAGGTAGATGATTCCGCAGAGAGCAAGGACAAAAATTGCAGCTATTGAGGAGATCCACCATTTATTATTCTTTCCCGAGCTTTCCTTTTCATCTAACTGTTCACTAAGTTTATCCCAACTTCCAGCTGATGGACTGATCTCCCGGCAATCCAGTTTTTCCCTGATATGTTCTTCAAATTTAATTGGCGCCATAACTAGATGTGTTATTAGATTTAATTTTTTGCTGAAGCATCTTTCGAGCCTTAAACAGCTGGGATTTTGAGGTCCCTTCGGTTATCTCAAGCATCTTAGCAATTTCACTATGCTTGTAACCTTCTACCGCATATAATACAAAAACCGCTTTATAACCTTCAGGCAAACTATCTATAAGCGACTGTATGTCTGCCACGTCCATTTCAGAATTAATATTATTTGCCACTTCATGACCAAATTCGTCATCTTCCTGAAATTGTAGTTCTTTGAACTGTCTTAAAAAGCTAATGCTTTCTCTCACCATGATCTTTCGAATCCAACCTTCAAAACTACCTTCATCTTTAAAGGTATCCAGGTAAGTGAACACTTTCATAAAACCCTTCAACATGGTATCCTCGGCATGGTGCAGATCTTTTATATACTGCCGGCAAACACTTAGCATCTTTGGAGCGTGCGTTTCATAGATCTGCTTCTGGGCATCCCTGTTTCCTGCACTCGCTCTTTTGATGAGAGAGGATTCGTTTTTAAAAAGCTGTATTACTTTTACCATTTTTAAAAGGCCTTCTATTTATATAGACGAGAGAAAGTTACGAAAGGTTGCCTGAGGTTTTAAAAATTTTATTTTTTTTCAAATTCCGACGTCCCGATTGTATCTATTATCTTTGTGACATGGCAGAAGAAGTTCGAATTAATAAGTATTTGAGTCAGTTAGGATATTGTTCCCGTAGAGAGGCAGACAAATTAATTGACCAGGGTCGCATCACGATAAATGACGTAGTTCCAGAAATGGGAACTAAAGTAAAACCGGGAGATGTGGTTAAAGTGAATGGAGAACCAGTATCCAAAGCCGAACTAAAAGAACCTAATGTCTACATCGCTTTTAATAAACCTGTTGGTATCGTTTGCACTACAGATACACGGGTTGAGAAGGATAACATTGTTGATTACATCAATTATCCAAAGCGGATTTTCCCTATCGGGCGTTTAGATAAACCTAGTGAGGGTCTAATCTTTCTTACCAACGACGGAGATATTGTGAACAAGATCCTGCGGGCACGAAACAATCATGAAAAAGAATATGTAGTTTCCGTCAACAAACCCGTCACATCAGATTTTATACAGAAAATGTCTTCAGGAATACCTATTCTGGATACAGTAACTCGTGAATGCGAAGTGGAAAAACTTGGCAAACATACTTTTAAGATCATTCTTACTCAAGGCTTAAACCGACAGATTCGTAGAATGTGTGAATATTTAGACTACGAAGTGACCTCCTTAAAAAGGGTACGGATCATGAACGTCTCACTGGACATTCCGGTAGGTGAATGGCGTGATCTTACGAGGGAAGAGCTTGACACTATTAATGGACTCACCGGCGAATCTACCAAAACCGAAGAGGGCTCTGTACTTGACGATAGTCAAACCGAGAAGAAAAAGCGTCCCAGAATCTCCAAATCTTAACACAGAATTAGGCCGGTTATTGTACTAATATTGGTAGTTCTTTTTACATTTAGAGGATGAACCTTATGCGTTCATGATTTTGAACCAACCAATTTTAATTTTATGAAAGTACAGCCATTTCATTTAGCGATCCCAGTATCTGATCTGGAGTCCTGTAGAAAATTTTACAAAGAAACTTTAGGTTGTGGCGAAGGCCGAAGTAGTGATCACTGGGTGGATTTCAATTTTTTTGGACACCAATTGGTAATACATTATCAGGACCCACAAAAAAGCGCCAGTTCGACTTCCAATCCTGTAGATGGAAAGGATGTTCCAGTACCTCACTTTGGGGTAGTATTGCAATGGGATGTATTTCATGAGTTTGCCGGCCTCCTAAAACGAAAACATATCGATTTTATTATCGAGCCTTATATCAGGTTTGAGGGAAAGCCAGGCGAACAAGCTACCATGTTCTTTAAAGATCCCTGCGGAAATGCATTGGAGTTCAAAGCATTTAAAGACATGAGTCAATTATTCGCGAGTTAATAACCTTTATTCATCACCAACCAATCAAATGGATAAACTGAAACCGTCACTTGTACGGCAAATTTTTGTATTGCTATTAATACTGTTCCTTTCAGTATTGATTTTTAGGGAGGTAATTCCTTACCTCTCTGGAGTTCTGGGTGCGGTAACACTTTATGTTATCATGAAGGGTTGGCAAAAAAAACTGGTAAACCGAGGATGGAAACCAGCCTTAGCAGCTACGCTGTTAATGACCGGAAGTATTATTGGCATCCTGGTTCCAGTCACACTAATTGCAATTATGCTTACCAGTAAAATAGGAAAAGCCGTTGCAAATTCTGAAAGGGTGCTTAGCGCTTTAAAAGACCAGCTGAATATAGCCGAAGATTATATAGGTTACAATATTAGCGAGAGTATTGACACTTCTGCAATTACAGGATGGCTGTCGAACAACCTACAGAACCTCGCCGGTGGAACATTTGATGCCTTTATTGCGATCGGGATCATGTATTTCATGCTGTACTACATGCTTATGAATCAGAAATCAATGAGACATTCCCTGATCGATTATATTCCGTTAGGAAAGGATAATATTCGGGTGATTGGCGACGAAAGTGATCAATTGGTAAGAAGTAATGCTTTGGGAATTCCACTGGTAGCCATCGTGCAGGGTGTAATAGCACTTATAGGTTACTTGATATTTGGAGTTCCAGACCCATTTTTCTGGTTTGTGATCACTGCAATTGGCTCGATGATTCCATTCATAGGAACAGCTATAGGAGTCCTACCCGCGGTCATTCTATTATTCGCGCAGGGAAACGACTTCCAGGCAATAGCTCTGTTAATTTACGGACTAGTGGTTGTAGGCTCAACTGATAATATTATACGACTTTATGTACTTGAAAAACTGGCAAGTGTTCATCCATTGATCACACTTTTTGGGGTGATCGTGGGAGTACCACTATTTGGATTTATAGGATTGATATTTGGACCATTACTGGTATCCTTGTTTTTATTAATTCTGAAGATCTACAAGAAAGAGTATGGAAATGCTCACCACCGATTATAACTAAAAGAAAAAACTATGTTTGGAAACCTAAAGAAAAAAATAGACGAAGATTACTTTAAAACTGAAGTAACAAAGATCGACGACAATGATGTAAGCATCGCTATGGATAGCCAGGATAAAGTTGATGATAAGATCAACAATTCGGGGTTATTACAGAAATATAGCGAGCTAGCAAAGTTAATGTATGGGATGCTAAAAGACTATAGAAGAGGTGTTTATAGCAAGGTGCCCTGGTTCACAATTGCTACTGTCGCATTCTCTTTTCTTTATATTTTGAATCCACTTGATATTATACCCGACTTTATTCCAGGTCTGGGATATATTGATGATATGGCAATCTTTACTTTTGGATTGAGATTTATAGAGTCTGATCTTCATAATTATCTCGACTGGAAAATTGAAGAGGAAGCTTAAAAAAAAAGAGGGAATTAAATTCCCTCTTTTTTTTATCGTTCTAACAACTTGATATCTGCTCTTTTTTTATGTCGCTCCCTTGCAAGAAGTGTATTTTTAAGTAACATCGAAACCGTCATTGGCCCAACTCCACCTGGAACCGGTGTTATATAAGAAGCCCTTTTGCTCACGTTTTCAAAATCTACATCTCCTTTAATAACATAACCTTTCTCTGTATTATCATCTGGTACTCTGGTAATTCCAACATCAATAATCACAGCATCGTCCTTGATCATTTCAGCTTTTAGAAAATCTGGTATTCCTACTGCGATGATAATGATATCTGCCTGCGAAGTTACCTGCGTAATATTTTTTGTAAACTCATGAGTTAAGGTTACCGTGGAATTACCGGGAAAACCACTACGACCCATCAGGATACTCATAGGTCTTCCTACGATATAACTTCTTCCTATCACCACTGTATGCTTCCCTTTTGTAGGAATATCATAGCGCTCAAGAAGTTCCAGTATTCCAAATGGTGTTGCAGGAATGAAGGTGGTCATATCTAATGCCATTTTTCCGAAGTTCGTAGGGTGAAATCCATCTACGTCTTTATCTGGATCAACTGCATTCAATACCTTTTGAGTGTCAATTTGTGGTGGCAAAGGAAGCTGAACTATGAATCCGTCAATATCATCATTCTCGTTCAATTCCTGGATCTTGTCCAGCAGCTCGATCTCGCTTACAGTATGCGGCATTCTGTAAAGTGAGGATTGAAATCCTACTCTTTCACAGGCCTTTACTTTACTGTTCACATAAGTTAAACTTGCTCCATCCTTTCCTACGATGATCGCAGCAAGATGTGGTACTTTTTCTCCACGAGATTTTAGTTTGGTAACTTCAGTAGCGATCTCATTTTTGATATCGCTACTCACCTGTTTACCATCGAGTATTGTCATTGTGTGTTGTGTTTGCGTTGTATTAAAAAAGGGAATTAATTCATTCCCTTCATCATTTGCATCATTTTTCGGCCTCCGCCACCTTGCATCATCTTCATCATTTTACCCATTTGATTAAATTGCTTGAGTAATTGATTTACTTCCTGTACTGTTGTACCAGAACCTTTAGCAATTCTTTTCTTACGGCTGGCGTTGATAACTTTAGGTTCACTTCTTTCCAACGGAGTCATTGAGTGAATGATCGCTTCAATTCCCTTGAATGCATCGTCATCAATGTCTACATCCTTCAGCATTTTTCCAGCTCCTGGTATCATTCCCAAAAGATCTTTCATGGATCCCATTTTTTTGATCTGCTGAAGTTGATTCAGAAAATCATCAAAGCCGAACTTATTTTTAGCAATCTTCTTCTGAAGTTTTCTAGCTTCTTCTTCGTCATACTGCTCCTGAGCTCTTTCCACAAGCGAAACAACATCCCCCATTCCAAGGATCCTGTCTGCCATACGCGATGGATAGAATATATCGATCGCATCCATTTTTTCACCGGTACCAATAAATTTGATTGGTTTATTTACAACAGATTTAATGGAGATTGCCGCACCACCACGAGTATCACCATCCAGTTTAGTAAGGATAACACCATCAAAATTAAGGCGCTCATTAAATGTTTTGGCCGTATTCACCGCATCCTGACCCGTCATGGAATCCACTACGAATAATGTTTCTTGAGGCTGGATCGCTTTGTGAATGTTGGAAATCTCGGTCATCATCGCTTCATCCACAGCAAGTCGACCTGCGGTATCAATGATCACTACATTATGACCATTCTCTTTAGCATAGGCAATTGCCGCTTTAGAGATCGCCACCGGATCCTGATTCCCTTCATCCGAAAATACCTCCACTCCAATCTGTTCTCCAACAACATGCAGCTGATTGATCGCCGCCGGACGATAAACATCACAGGCTACCAATAGAGGTTTCTTAGTTTTTTTATTTTTAAGGAAATTTGCGAGTTTACCGGAAAAAGTGGTCTTACCACTACCCTGTAAACCAGACATAAGAATAATGGATGGATCCCCGCTTAAATTAATTCCTTCCGCTTCACCACCCATTAGCTGGGTCAACTCATCTTTTACGAGTTTCACCATTAACTGGCCTGGTTTTAACGTCTTTAGTACATCCTGACCCATTGCCTTTTCCTTCACCGTACTGGTAAATTCCTTGGCAATCTTATAGTTAACATCGGCATCAACTAAAGCACGTCTAACCTCTTTAAGGCTTTCCGCAACATTTATTTCGGTGATCTGCCCGTGTCCTTTGAGGACGTGAAAGGCACTATCTAACTTATCGCTTAAATTATCAAACATAATTTTTCCTGTGGTTTTATTCTCCTGCTGACTGGCAGCGAATTGCAAATTTAATGATTTGAAGCTGAAGTATAAAGTCCATCTTCTTAAATATCGCTACTACACGATCACCATTACATACGTTCCGGCACTTCGATTCCAAGTAGCTTGAAAGCCGATTTAATTACGCTGGCTACAGTTCCTGAAAGTTGTACCCTGAAAACCTTTTCAGCTTCATCATCAATACCAAGTATTTGTACATTTTGATAGAAGGAATTGAAGGATTTCACCAGTTCATACGTATAATTGGCAATTAGAGCAGGTGAATGATTATCTGCCGCCAGTGCAATGGTTTCCGGGAATAACTGTAATTGTTTGATCAACTCCTTCTCTTTCTCATGAAATTTGAAATCTTCGGAAAGCGACGCGGTAGTATCAAAATCTGCTTTTCTAAGGATCGACTGGATTCTCGCATAGGTATACTGAATAAAAGGTCCAGTATTACCCTGGAAGTCTACAGATTCTTCAGGATTGAAAAGAATTCTTTTTCGAGGATCTACCTTCAGAATATAATATTTCAGGGCGCCAAGACCTATAATTCTATATAGCTCCTCTTTTTCTGAATCTGAATAACCATCAAGTTTCCCAAGGTCTTCAGAAATAGTACGAGCCGTTTCGGTCATTTCCTTGATAAGATCATCTGCATCTACAACAGTTCCTTCACGGCTTTTCATTTTACCACTTGGAAGATCCACCATTCCGTAACTTAAATGATAAAGCGCATCTGCCCAGTCGTAGCCTAATTTCTTCAGAATAAGGAACAATACTTTGAAATGATATTCCTGTTCGTTTCCTACTGTGTACACCATTTGATTGATATCAAAATCGGCAAATCTCTGGATGGCCGTTCCAATATCCTGCGTCATGTAAACTGCAGTTCCATCGCTTCGAAGTACGATCTTCTCATCCAGGCCTTCATCACTTAGATCGATCCAGACACTGCCATCAGGCTTCTGATAGAAAACTCCATCTTCCAGACCTTTCATAACGTTATCCTTACCTAAAAGGTAGGTTTCACTTTCATAATAGTTCTTATCGAAATCGACTCCGAGAGAATCATAGGTTTTTTCAAAACCATCATAAACCCATTGGTTCATGGTAGACCATAACTTTACAACCTCGGGATCGTTCGCCTCCCAGTTACGTAACATTTGCTGAGCTTCAACAAAAATCGGAGCTTCCGCCTTTGCTTCGTCTTCAGATTTCCCCTGTTCCTTTAATTCAGCGATCTCTTTTTTATATTCCTGATCAAATTTTACATAATAGTTCCCAACCAATTTATCACCTTTCAAACCGGCAGATTCTGGTGTTTCTTCATTTCCAAATTTCTGCCAGGCCACCATAGACTTACAAATATGTATTCCACGGTCATTGATCACCTGTACTTTGTGGACAGTATTTCCCGCAGCTTTTAAGATTTCGGCTACAGAAAAACCTAAGAGATTATTTCGAATATGACCAAGGTGTAGAGGTTTGTTGGTGTTCGGCGAACTATATTCAATCATGATCCCGCTGGCATCACTTTGGGGCAACAGCACTCCAAAATCTGATCGATCTTTGATTTGATTAAAGAAATTAATATAGTAAGCATCGCTTATTACGATATTAAGGAATCCTTTTACTACATTATAATCTGCTACTTCAATTACCTCTTCTTTTAAATAGCTCCCAATGTTTTCTGCCAGCTGAGCCGGATTGGTCTTTATTTGTTTTAGCATTGGAAATACAACTAAAGTGATGTCTCCTTCAAAATCCTTGCGTGTTGGCTGGAACTCAATGGTTGGAGCTTCCACCTCGTAATGTTTGGTAACTGCTTCATTAACTTTTGCTGCAAGAATTTGTTCTATGGTCATTTTCAACGCTTTTATGCCTGTTTTGTATTCTATTAAGTGCGCAAAGATAAAAAGAATTGAAGTTCCGGTCGCCAGCCTTTTAGCGCAAATCCTTATATTTAGGAAAAAAGAAATGCTAATTAATATCTCTTACAATCGTCCTGCGATCTCAGAAAAGATTAGTGCTGAAGTAGGAAAACCATTTACGCTAATGGAACGGGTCAAACTTCGTGGCTCAGGATCTCCAAAATTACAGATAACTTCCTCCAGTATAGAAATCTACAACCTGCTCATTTTAGATAATAATGCCAATGTTTGCAATGCTGAAATGAGAGGCAACGGGATTATCGTAATGTTTAGATCACTACTTGAAACTTACGCTCTCGTGATTCCTTATTACAAATTAAATCTATATAAAGGAAAAGCTGAAGAATATAGTATTTACAGGGATCATCATTTCATCAAGGTCAAGGCAGACAAGCCCGGTATTCATAAGTTCTTCCAGAAAATTATTAATTACAAGACCGACAATGCTCCTACGCAGATCGATGACTTATAAATGTGTAATTTCAAGCGAATTTCGAAACAATTCCTTAACCTAAAATTGATTTCAACTTTCCGCGGTAAATCGTTTATCGATGCACATTTGCGGAAAAAAATCAATGGAACTATTCATTTATGTTTTCGCTGCTTTGTTCTCTGTGATCAATCCCCTGGGCACTGTCCCTATTTTCGTTGGACTTACCAAAGAGGACACTAAATCTGAGCGGTCTCGTACTTCCCTCCTTACAGCGATCAATATTTTCGTGATCCTGCTTATAAGTTTTTTTACTGGCAGATATATCCTCAATTTCTTCGGAATAAGCCTCGATTCTTTAAGAATTGCTGGAGGCTTAATTATTACTACTTCTGGTTTTGCCTTGCTAACTGGCTCTTTTGCTAAGCATAAAGGTATGGATAAGCCGAAGGTTCAGGAAGACGCTTTTCAGCGTGATGGCGTATCGCTCACTCCACTGGCCATTCCTATGCTGGCTGGCCCTGGATCCATATCTTTTTTGATTGGACTATACGAGGAATATGCGACCTGGAATGAGAAACTAATTGCGGTAGGAGCAATTTTTAGTGTTTGTTTAGCTACGCTGCTAGTTCTTAGAAGCTCCTATTATATAGTGTCCATACTTGGTGCATCTGGGATTAATGCTATTTCCAGAATCATAGGTTTTATTGTGATCGCCATTGGAATTGAATATATAAGTTCCTCTGTGATCAATATTTTCCGAACAATAAGTCTGTAATTAACGCTTGCCAAATGCTAAACCTCCTACCAGAGCGAGCACTCCAAATGCGATCATTGCATAAGATTGTGTGTTATCACCATGAGCTTCTACCTGAAGGGGTCCAGCATCGATGGAAAATTCAGGAGTCAGAATATCATACAACCCATAGCCAATAAGCCCTATCCCAATGATGAGCAGAACAAATTTGAGTACGTTATTCATTTAATAAAGTTTTACTAATCTCAGGTGAAAGTAGCAATTTAATTTATAATTTGAAGATCAAATTTCTCAAATGCGCATACTACTTACCGGTGCTAACGGTTATATTGGCATGAGGCTTCTGCCTCAATTACTTGAACAAGGCCATGATGTAGTTTGTGCAGTTCGAAATAAACATAGATTCACTTCTAATGAGGAACTCCGGGAAAAGGTAGAGATCGTAGAGATCGATTATCTTGAAGACTCAAAAGCGCCGGAAGCTATTAAGAATATTGATGCCGCCTATTATCTCATCCATTCGATGACCGGCTCTACTGATGATTTTGACAAACAGGAAGCTCAAGCCGCTACGAACTTCAATACGATGATGGCTGAAACTTCCGTAGAACAAGTGATCTACCTCAGTGGAATTATCAATGAGGAAGAACTATCCAAACATTTAAAGTCACGAAAGGCCGTTGAGGAAATCCTATATAAAGGAGAATTTAATGTCACGGTTCTTCGTGCTGCGATCATCGTAGGTAGTGGGAGTTCGTCCTTCGAGATCATACGCGATCTTTGTGAAAAGTTACCTGTAATGGTAACTCCAAAATGGGTAGACACGCGTATACAACCAATTGCTATTAGGAATGTGATACAGTATCTTATTCGGGTTATTGGCTGCGAGGACTGCTATAACGAATCTTATGACATAGGAGGTCCCGATATTCTCACCTATAAGGAAATGATGTTACAATATGCAGAGGTCAGAAAATTAAAGCTCTGGATTTTTCGTGTTCCCATCATGTCTCCAAAACTAAGTTCGTACTGGCTTTATTTTGTGACCTCAACATCCTATAAACTTGCGCAGAACCTGGTAGATAGCATGTCTGTAGAAGTGATCACAAAAGACACACGTTTACAGGAACTTTTAAACGTTGACCTTATTCCGTATAAAGAAGCTATTAGAATGGCCTTCTATAAGATCGAGCAGAATGAAGTCATCTCTAGCTGGAAAGACAGCATGAGTAGTGGTCGTTTTCGCAGGGAGCTGAATAAATACATACAAATACCCAAATACGGGTGTATGCTGGATAAGAAATCCAAGGAAATAGGCGATACTGAAGAAGTACTTGAAAGAGTATGGGCAATTGGTGGACTAACCGGATGGTATTATGGAAACTGGCTCTGGAAGATTAGAGGATATCTGGATAAACTTGTAGGTGGTGTTGGACTTCGCAGAGGCCGTACACATGCTACAAAACTTCATGCAGGTGATTCTCTAGATTTCTGGAGAGTTTTACTTGCCGATAAAGAAGAAAAAAGACTTTTGTTATTTGCAGAAATGAAAGTTCCCGGGGAAGCCTGGCTGGAATTTAAGATCGATGAAAACAATGTGCTTCATCAAAATGCCACTTTTAGACCGAAAGGACTTTTAGGTCGTGCTTACTGGTATGCGATGTACCCGTTTCATTTCTTCATATTTGAAGGGATGATCAACAAAATCGCCTATGGCCCCTCCGGCAAAAAATCTTAAAGGCGGCTCTGTTTGCGTTCCATGAAAGAATTGCTTAGAAATAAAGTACTCACCTTCTCTGGTTCGATTTTATTATCAGGATCGGTTTTCATCTTTCTATTTACAGACAGATTTTATGAAGCTATAGAAAATGGATCTTTATGGGTTCGCGAATACTTCGGAACGTTCTACTTATGGCTTGGATTAGGCTGCGTTCTGTTCCTCCTTATAATCGCTATTTCAAAAATCGGAAGGATAAGATTAGGAAAATCTCCACCGGAGTATGACAGGTTATCCTGGATAGCAATGCTTTACAGTGCCGGAATGGGAGCAGGCATTTTATTAAGAGCTGTTCAGGAACCGGTATTCATGTTCATGAACCCACCGATAGCAACAGGTTCTGCTCCAGAAATCATCTCTCTGGAATACACATTTTATCAATGGGGTTTTACTGCCTGGGCCTTCTATGGATTATTTGCATTGATCATTGCTTACAGCTTATTTGTAGAAAAACAGGATATACGACTAAGTTCCAGTTTCAAAGTATTTCATAGTAATCGCTGGGGAAAATCTATTGATATTCTCACGATTCTAACCACCGTGATCGGTTTAGTCGCCGCAATTGGACTTGGAACTTCGCAAATCGAAGGAGGAATAAGTCATTTACAATCAAAAGATCCCGGGGACCTATTAACGAACTTATTTCTCGTTCTTATCATATGCGTGCTGGCATTCTTCTCGGCATGGGCCGGTGTAAATAAGGGTATAAAAAGGATCTCCAACTGGAATATTTATATCACTATTTCATTGCTATTATTTGTTTTCGTACTGGGAAACATCCCTGAAATTATCTCAAATTTCCTGAATTCATTATATCACTATGTCTTCGATTTTATCCCGCTGAGTCTCGCCGGAGGAAATCTCGATCCGGGAAAGCAATTTCTTACCGATTGGACATATTATTACTGGGCATTTTGGTTGGCGTGGGCGCCTTTCACGGGCGTATTTATAGCGAGAATTTCGAAAGGCAGAAGCATTAGAGAGTTGATCTTTGGAGTTCTATTGATTCCTTCCCTGGGAAGTTTCTTTTGGTTTAGCATATTTGGAACTTCCGCATTTGAATTCATTGAAGATGCTGGTACTTACAGTAACGAATTTAGTAATGTCTTTACTTCAGTTTTTATCTTTTTCGAAAATTATCCTCTACCTGCCGTATCCAGTTTAGTCGTAATATTACTATTGATTAGTTTCCTGGTTACTTCAGTAGACTCGGCCATCTTTGTACTCAGTATGTTTACAGATAAAGGAAATACCGAACCAAAAAAGAAATACCGCCTGGTATGGGCGGTATTGATATTTATATTTTGTGAGGCAATTATTGTACTCGGTCATACGAAACCAGATTCCAACGTACTCACGGCAATGCAAAAATTTTTGATCATCAGTTCCCTTCCATTTGCCATATTTAGCGTAATTATAGTTTTTCTCTTCAGCAAAAAACTTCTACAAAAGAGAAATTAGCAAGAATCAGGCTTTAGGTAGAAAAACCTCAGCCATCATGCAACGAGCACTTCCGCCTCCGCAGGTTTCGATCGTCTCGATCTCAGAACTTAAGATCTTACAGTACTTTTCTATAGTTTTCACCTGTTCCACATTAAGACTTCTGTGCGCCCGGGCACTCATCACTAAAAACTTTTCTTCAGCACCCTGGACCTGCAACATGTTACCAGCAAATTCGTGCATTTGTTCCTCACTAATGGATATAATTTCTTTACTATCCATTTTAAGATGTTTCACAACATTCTTGCGTTCTTTCTTGTCATCTATGGTATCAAGACATATAACCGCAAATTCTTCAGCGAGACACATCATTACGTTGGTATGATATATTGGAAGTCGCTTATCCTTAACACTTTGATAGGCATTGAAAATAACCGGTGTAAATTCGAAATCCTCACAAAACTCAATGACCAGATCTTCATCTGCACGAGGTGAAATTGCACAATATGCTTTTTGATTTACCCGATCCAGGATCAAACTTCCCGTTCCTTCAAGGAAAATATCATCTTCTTCCGCAGAAGTATAATCTACGATATTATTGATCTTAAGACCAGCTTCTTCCAGTTTGGAGAAATATTCCAGTCGTCTTTCCTTACGCCTGTTTTCAGCAAACATTGGATACAAAGCTATCTCTCCATCGCTGTGGAATGACACCCAATTGTTTGGAAAAATAGAATCTGGAGTATCTTCTTCTTTGATATCATCTACCACGATCACCTTTACTCCTACGTCTCTCAATTTGTTCACGAACGTGTCGAACTCTTCAGTTGCAAGGCTATTCACATTGGATTTATCTAATTTCTTCTGAAAATAGTTGTTGACCGCAGTCTGTTCATTCATTCTGAAATTTACCGGTCTAACCATTAAAATAGTATCTGTAATCTGTTTCATAGCTATCTGTTAATCGCGGATTAATGGTAAGGTTGAACAGCGAAGCAATCCTTCCTGTTTCGATATTTCAGCATAAGGCACTTCCTCTACGGTAATTCCCTGCTCTCTCAACCACGAATTAAGTCGTGTAAATCCTTTTTCTGAAATTACCACATCTTCAGAAATGGAAAAGATATTGGAATTCATATGGTACATTTCATCACGGGTGATCTCATAAATGTTTTCTTTTCCGAAGAAATCAACAAGCCAGTTATACTCGTCTTCTATCAAAAATCCACCTTTGTAAATAATTGCCTTGTTCTTACCTACAGGCTGGAAGCAACAATCCAGGTGCAAAGCATTATCCTTAGCAATATGATTGCTTTTTTTAAGACTAAAGCTAATCACCTTTTTATCAGGAAATTCCCTTATTAAGGCGTCTACAGCCTGTTGGTTTGTTCTGGCTGTGATAAAGTTCCGGTAATCTTCTCCTTTATAGGTCCCAACAAATATATGATCTCCCATAGGCATCACATCCCCTCCTTCAATATGAGCTTCCTCGGGCAAGGTAATGATCTTTGCAGGGTCGAACTGTCTCATTACATGCTCTATGGCCTCGATCTCCTGATCTCTGTCGGGCAATATATTTGATTTAATAAATTTATCATCGATCACGAAAGCGATATCCCGTGTAAATATCTGGTTATAATCTTCTATGATTTTAGGTCTGAAAACCTGAACATCATACTTCTCCAACACCGCGGCTACAGCTTCCATTTCTGCCACCATATCTTCTTCAGTTGGATAGGTTCCAGCTTTAATATGTTCCTGAGACTTGGGATCGTATGCTTCTTCAAGAGTTGGAATAGGTCCAATACTTTTGGCGGTTCCCAGCACTACGGAGCGTAATCTGGATGTTTCACTTGATATATGCAATTTCATTGCTAGGGTTTTGACAAATATAAAAAAGCTTCATACGATGATGAAGCTTTTTTGTGGTATTCGTAAAATATGATAAACAGAAAATTATCTGCTTCCAAGTGGTTTAAAATCTCTAAGATTCTCTCCAATATAGATCTGGCGAGGTCTTCCAATTGGCTCTTTTCTAAGTCTCATTTCTCTCCATTGTGCGATCCATCCTGGAAGTCTACCTAAAGCAAACATTACGGTGAACATTTCCA
The DNA here is from genome assembly GCF_048285865.1 of Christiangramia marina. Taxonomy (NCBI): domain Bacteria; kingdom Pseudomonadati; phylum Bacteroidota; class Flavobacteriia; order Flavobacteriales; family Flavobacteriaceae; genus Christiangramia; species Christiangramia marina. The sequence continues at coordinate 821,355 of NZ_JBLVTK010000002.1, forward strand.
CTGGGATTCCCAATGCTCTGTAAATAATTCCTGAATAGAAATCTACGTTTGGATATAATTTTCTCTCTACGAAGTAATCGTCCTCAAGAGCTTCTTTCTCCAGTCCTTTTGCGATATCCAGGACAGGATCCTGCACACCTAATTGCCCTAATACTTCATCTGCAGATTTCTTGATGATCTTAGCTCGTGGATCGAAGTTCTTGTAGACTCTGTGTCCAAATCCCATCAAACGGAATGGATCTTCCTTATCTTTCGCCTTTTGCATAAACTTATGCGTATCACCACCATCTTCCTTGATCTTTTCAAGCATTTCGATTACAGCCTGATTAGCTCCACCGTGTAATGGACCCCATAAAGCTGAAATACCTGCTGAAATAGATGCGAAAAGACCAGCATGTGATGAACCTACCATTCTTACCGTAGAAGTAGAACAGTTCTGCTCATGATCTGCATGAAGAATTAATAGTTTATCTAGAGCTTCAATCACCGCTTTATCTGCACTGTACGATTTATTTGGTTTCTCGAACATCATCTTATGCAGATTCTCTACATAACCCAGATCTTCATCTCCATAATTTAGCGGAAGACTGTTTTTCTTTCTCAATGTCCATGCAGCAAGAACCGGGAATTTCCCAAGAATCTTTACAATTGCTTTGTACATATCTTCTTCTGAAGAAACATCTACAGAAGATGGATTGAATGCGATAAGAGCACTGGTTAATGATGAAAGAACACCCATAGGATGAGCAGATTTAGGAAAACCGTCAAGGATCTTCTTCATTTCTTCATCAACATGAGACTGCTCTTTAATATCCTTAGTGAATTTATCAAGTTGTGACTTGTCTGGAAGCTCGCCAAAAATCAAAAGGTAAGCTACTTCAAGAAAATCAGCTTTTTCAGCAAGATCTTCAATTGCGTAACCTCTATATCTAAGAACTCCTTTCTCACCATCCAGGAAGGTGATCGCACTTTCACAGCTACCAGTGTTCTTAAATCCTGGGTCCAATGTGATAAGTCCGGCTTCTCCACGAAGCGTCTTGATATCTATACCAATTTCATCTTCAGTTCCCACAGTAACGGGAAATTCATATTTCTTTCCGTCAAATTCGAAAGTTGCTGTTTTAGACATATTATATATTGTTCTTTAGATTAATTTTTAAGGATTGCTAATTTACGAATTTTAGTGTTAAAATTATTTTAAGCCGACTAACGAAATTTCAGAAATACCCCTATTTTCTTCCGTTTTCGTGAATTTTAACTAAGTCTGATGATTAAGTCTGGCCTGATTTAATAATTCCGAAAATAATATGGAAAAAATATGCCGGCAAGTATCCGGTTATTAGATTAGAAGCAGGAGAAAATCAGTCTACCGAATCCACTTTAGCTTTATACAAAAACTCGTAATATGCATCTACAGATTTATCCCAGGTGAAGCGCTGTTTTTTAGCATTCTGTTTAATTGTCTTCCATGCATTTTTATTCTGAAAGAAAAGATCAACCGCATAAGAGAACTGCTTTAAAAAGTCGGCCGTCTTTTCCGCGGTAGTTTCACCATCAAAACTAAAACCGGTTACACCATGAATAACCGTGTCTTTTAAACCTCCGGTATTATGAACCAAACAGGGTTGACCATTTCTCATAGCCAGCATCTGACTAATTCCACAAGGCTCGAACTGACTTGGCATCAGATAAAGATCAGATTCCTGATAAAGCATATCAATAACACTTTCAGACTGGGCGTTGATGAAGATCAAATTCTTGTATTGATAGCTAGCTTCTCTAAATATTGTTTCGTATTCCGGCGCACCTGTACCTAACAAAAGATATATGCCATTTACTTCTTCAAGTTTTTTCATTAAAGCTGGTAAAAGGTCTGGATTCTCCCTGAAGAAAAAGAACTTCTGCTCCGTTAAACGTGCTACGCTGCTACAGATAAAATCCGGCTGCTTTTGCTGCCAGCGTGTAAGTTTTTCACCTGTATGCGCTAAGTAATGTGATTTATAATCCTTGTTCTCTTCCTGTAACCATCGAAAAAGTCGACGGATGCATTGTCTAAATAGTATTCCTTTTTCTACGGAATTTATATCAGTATAATTCGCACCATTGAGAATTCCAAAAAGTCGGTTTTCCTGATTTGCCTTCTTAAGGTCATCTTCCAGACCTTCTCCACCAATAAAGTGAGGTGGATCACTCGGTTTCTGTATATCCTCCATATAAGATGGTGAAACTGTATGAACAGCATCAGCAAGCCTGATTCCAACAGCCATAAGGTTTATACAATCTGGATATCTTCTATCAATCAAAACTTCATGATCATAAGGAACATCTGGAAAAAATGCATCTACCGAGGAATAATTATTACTGAAAGGTCTTATCCCCTGTATTGCCAGGTTGTGAATCGAATACACAAAACGAATGCTTTGCAGAAGTTTATACTCAGGATCGAATTCTCGCAAGAATAATAACATGCTGGTGTGCCAGTCGTGTAAATGAACAAAATTGATCTCTCCGAAGACACCATCTTTTATGGTAGCTGCAACTGCAGAACAAAAGAGAGAAAATATGTTAGCGTCTGTGAAAAATGGCTGGTCAGCATCATTAAAGTAAATATGCGCAATATCACCTGCTTTTATATCGTGATGGTGAAATACGAAATGCCGTATACCTTCAATTACTTTTTTCCCCTGAACTTCATAAAGCTCACCGGTATGAGGCACCCCTCTAAAAGTAAATTTAATTTCAGAAATACGATTGCTATCCTGAAGATGGATCCTGGAGTAAGATGGAGTAATCACAATTGCTTCGTCGCCTCTCGCAGCGATCTGCCTTGGAACATCCCTTACAACATCGCCCATTCCCCCAGCTTTACAACGTGGAATTGCATCATTTTCCGCAGCGACAAATAAGAATTTAGATTTCAATAGTATGGTTGGTTATTTAATTGAAAATAAGGATTCTATTGAATACCGAAGTATTCTTTTAATTAAATGATTGTTAATATACTATTTACTTCACAAAAAAAGCCCCTTCAAACTGAAGAGGCTTTAGAAATATATATGTTTTGCTTATTTTATCTTAAAAGCTTTGTCCTGTGGATAATATGCAACCTCTCCTAATTCTTCTTCAATTCTAAGTAGTTGATTGTATTTAGCCATTCTATCACTTCTTGATGCAGACCCTGTTTTAATTTGTCCCGTATTCAGCGCAACTGCAAGATCTGCAATTGTATTATCTTCTGTTTCTCCTGAACGGTGTGACATTACTGATGTATACCCAGCATTGTGAGCCATGTTGACAGCAGCGATAGTTTCAGTTAAAGTACCAATCTGGTTTACTTTGATAAGTATCGAGTTGGCGATATTTTCTTTAATTCCTCTTCCAAGACGTTCCACATTTGTCACAAACAGGTCATCTCCAACTAACTGAACTTTATCTCCGATCTTGTCGGTAACGGCTTTCCAACCTTCCCAGTCATTTTCGTCCATACCATCTTCAATAGAAATAATTGGGTATTTAGAAGCTAATTCTGCCAGGTATTCTGCCTGCTCTTCACTAGTTCTAATTTTACCTTTATCACCTTCAAATTTGGTATAATCATACTTACCATCAACGAAAAATTCAGCAGCAGCACAATCCAGTGCAATCATTACTTCCTTACCTGGTTCGTATCCAGCCTGCTTTATAGCTTTTAAAATCGTGTCAAGTGCATCTTCAGTTCCATCAAGAGTGGGAGCAAAACCACCTTCATCACCTACTGCGGTACTCAACCCACGATCATGAAGTACTTTTTTCAAATTATGGAAGATCTCTGTACCAGTCTTTAAAGCATGAGAAAAACTTTCAGCCATTACCGGCATGATCATAAATTCCTGAAATGCGATAGGAGCGTCACTATGTGAACCTCCGTTAATAATATTCATCATAGGTACAGGTAGCGTGTTAGCACTAACTCCACCAATGTATCTATACAACGGCATGTTAAGTTCATTCGCAGCTGCTTTAGCGACAGCAAGAGAAACACCTAAAATGGCATTCGCACCTAACTTTGATTTGTTCGGAGTACCATCAAGATCTCTCATCGTTTGATCGATAAGATTTTGTTCAAATACAGAAAAACCAAGAAGCTTTTGAGCTATCTCCCCATTTACATTCTCGATCGCTTTAGACACTCCTTTACCCATAAAGTCATCTCCTCCATCACGAAGTTCAACAGCCTCATGCTCTCCGGTGGATGCTCCAGATGGAACTGCAGCTCTACCCATTATTCCATTTTCTGTATAAACATCTACTTCTACGGTTGGATTTCCTCTAGAATCAAAAATTTGACGTGCATGTATATCTAAAATTGCGCTCATGTTCTGTATTTTAATTTTTATTTGAATTACAGGCAAGATACGAATACAAGGATTAAATTCCGACTGAGAGAGCTAGTTTTAAAGCATTTATAACAGGAAATTTACTAAAACGTTTTCGAAGTTGCACCAGTTAGGAAAGCGAAAATTTCGGTATGATGCCAGGATTAGGATTGATTTGTGAGGTATTATAAACATTAGCTTTTATCTTTTCCCAGCTTAAATCCTAGTTGAATATCGATAAGGGGAGAAACATAGCCATCACCATTATCGTTAAAACCATATCCAATCCCCAAATTTAGGTTTAGTTTGAAATTGCTACCATATACTCGTTGTAATCCCCAGGCTGGACCTACAAATCCTGACAGATCATTTCGCAATTCCATATCGCCAATGATTGGCTCACCACTGGATAACAATAGTATTCCGGCTACATAATTCCCGCTATTCTCAGAAACTTTCTTTCCTTTATCGATTCTTTTATCAAAATTATAGTACCAGCGGTATTGCGCTCTTAGATTGGGATAAACGCCGAATTCACTTTCATCTGTAAAGTCTGAATAATGATAGCCGAAACCCAAACCGAGGATAGCATCAAGACTCGTATTTTCACCTAGGGCAAGCTCATATTCTGCTGAAGGCATTAAAAAATTTATGGAGAACTGATTTTCTGTGGATTGGGAATTAGCTGAAATTCCTGTTAGTAATAGGAAAATAACGATGATTTTTTTCATGATGTAGATTTGCAATCAAATCTAGACCATTCAAGTTAGCAAACAAATTTATTCTACCTGTAAGAGTAACAAAAAAAAGCCGGAGTTTGAACTCCGGCTTTTTACTATGCTGACTGCTTTTTCTTGATTCGATCTATAAATTCATCAAAAAGATAACTAGCGTCATGTGGTCCTGGACCAGCTTCCGGGTGATATTGCACAGAAAACACATTCTTTGATTTCATAGCTAATCCACCTAGCGTTTGATCGTTTAGGCATACATGGGTTACTTCTACATCGGAGTGAGCTTCAGTTTGAGCTTTATCGACAGAGAAGCCGTGATTTTGAGAAGTGATCTCGCCTTTACCTGTAATCAGGTTCTTTACCGGGTGATTGATTCCGCGGTGACCATGGTGCATCTTATAAGTTTCAATACCATTAGCAAGTGCAATGATCTGGTGACCAAGGCAAATTCCGAATAAAGGATGATCGTTTTCTATGATCTGTTTCGTTACACTTATTGCGTTTTCAAGTGGCTGAGGATCTCCGGGACCATTGGACAGGAAATAACCGTCCGGGTTCCATGACTTCATATCTTCGTAACTGGCATCAAAAGGAAAAACTTTAATGTAAGCTCCACGTTGAGCAAGGTGACGTAGAATGTTGGTTTTAATGCCAACGTCCAAAGCTGCTATCTTTAAATCTGAATTTTGATCTCCATAATAGTAAGCTTCTTTTGTGGAAACTTTGGAAGCAAGTTCAAGACCGTTCATATCAGGAACCTTTTTAAGCTTATTCTGAAGAGATTCAATATTCTCAACATCTGTAGATATAATAGCGTTCATGGCGCCATTCTCACGAATATAAGTAACCAGCGCACGGGTATCTACATCAGATATTGCAAAGATCTTATTGGCATTTAAAAATTCCTGTAGTGTTTGATCAGCTGAAGGTCTGGTTTGAACGTAGCTGAAATTTTTACAAATTAAACCTGCAATTTTAGCTCCGTTGGATTCATTCTCATCCTTGCTCGTACCATAATTCCCTATATGAGCATTAGTGGTCACCATAAGCTGCCCATAATAAGAAGGATCTGTAAAGATCTCCTGGTACCCGGTCATACCTGTATTGAAGCATACTTCACCTGAAGCCTCTCCTTCCGCATTACCTACGGCTTTTCCGTAGAAGATCGTTCCATCTTCCAGTAAAATGATCGCTTTTCTTTTAGCCTGATATTTCATAGTTATGTTGTTGTGGCAATAAAATTAAACAATTATCGTATGGATATAAAAAAAGGATAAACTCTGAAAGCTTATCCTTTTTAAAAATTAGAAGTTGAAAAGATTCATTTCTATTCGTCTTTTTTATCTTCTTTATTATCAGTCTTAGGCTCTTCAGCTTTAGACTCTTCCTTTTTAGTTTCAGCCTTCGCTTCTTCAGGTTGAGCTGTAGTTTCTTCAGCCTTCTTCTTACCTGCTCTACGAGTAGACTTTTTCTTTTTAGGTTTATCTCCGCTTACATTGTAAGTCTCATTGAAATCAACCAATTCCACAAGTGCCATTTCAGCAGCATCTCCAAGACGACTACCAAGTTTAATAACTCTTGTATAACCACCTGGACGATCACCTACTTTAGGAGCAACTTCGCGAAAAAGTTCGCTAACTGCTTCTTTACTTCTTAACTTACTAAAAACGATACGTCTGTTGTGAGTAGTATCATCTTTAGACTTAGTTACTAGAGGCTCAACAAAAACTTTTAAAGCTTTAGCTTTTGCAACTGTAGTGTTGATGCGCTTGTGTTCAATTAGGGAACATGCCATATTCGCAAGCATAGCTTTACGATGAGCTGTTTTTCTACCTAAATGATTTGTTTTTTTTCCGTGTCTCATGACTTTTTATCTTTTGCCATCTTGCTTCTACCCTTTATGGGGAGCAAAATATGACAGATTTTAATTATAAAAGAAAGGCGAGAGATCCCGCCTTTATATTAGTCTTTATCGAGTTTATATTTTGAAAGATCCATTCCAAAGTTCAAACCTTTGTTACTTACAAGTTCTTCCAATTCAGTTAGAGATTTCTTTCCGAAATTTCTAAACTTCATAAGGTCATTCTTATTGTAAGAAACAAGATCTCCTAAAGTATCAACTTCAGCAGCTTTCAGACAGTTCAAAGCTCTAACAGACAGGTCAAGGTCGACAAGTTTAGTTTTGAGCAGTTGTCTCATATGAAGACTTTCTTCATCATAAGTTTCAGTCTGTGCGATCTCATCAGCCTCTAAAGTGATTCTCTCATCAGAGAACAACATAAAGTGGTGTATAAGAGTTTTTGCAGCTTCAGTTAAAGCATCTTTAGGGTGGATAGAACCATCACTAATGATTTCGAATACCAGCTTCTCATAGTCAGTCTTCTGCTCCACACGGTAATTCTCGATACTATATTTTACATTCTTTATAGGAGTATAAATAGAATCTACGAATATGGTACCTAGTGGTGCATTGGCCTTCTTGTTTTCTTCTGCCGGAACGTAACCTCTACCTTTTTCAATAGTTACTTCCATGTTCAGGCTTACTTTCTTATCCATATGACAGATCACCTGATCTGGATTTAGGATTTGAAAACCTGAGATAAATTTCTGGAAGTGACCGGCAGTTAATTGCTCTTCTCCGGAAACTGAAATTGTTACTGATTCGTTATCGATCTCATCGATCTGTCTTTTGAATCTAACTTGTTTTAGGTTCAAAATGATCTCAGTTACATCTTCCACTACACCTGCGATGGTAGAGAATTCATGATCTACACCTTCAATTCTTACTGAAGTGATCGCGAAACCTTCCAAAGAAGATAAAAGCACTCGTCTTAAAGCGTTACCAACAGTCAATCCATATCCAGGTTCCAAAGGGCGAAATTCAAATTTCCCTTCGAAATCTGTAGAATCAATCATTATAACTTTATCGGGCTTCTGAAAATTTAGTATTGCCATATTTCGACTTCTGTATGATGAATTATTATTTCGAATATAATTCGACTATAAATTGCTCGTTGATGTTTTCAGGAATTTGAACTCTTCCCGGAACAGATACGAAAGTACCTTCTTTCTTTTCAGAATTCCATGAAAGCCATTCGTAAACATTACTGCTATTAGATAATGACTCCTGAATCACACCAAGTGATTTAGATTTTTCTCTTACCCCAACAACATCACCAGCCTTTAGGTGGTAAGAAGGAATATTTACAAGTTCTCCGTTTACAGTGATATGACGGTGACCTACTAACTGGCGCGCAGCTCTTCTTGAAGGCGCTACACCCATACGGTACACTACATTATCTAAACGAGACTCACAAAGTTGAAGAAGAACCTCACCAGTAATACCCTGTGCTCTGGTTGCTTTTTCAAACATATTACGGAATTGACGCTCAAGAATACCGTACGTATACTTAGCTTTTTGCTTTTCCATCAACTGGATTGCATATTCCGATTTCTTTCCTCTACGACGGTTATTACCGTGCTGTCCTGGAGGATAATTTCTTTTTTCGAAAGATTTGTCGTCACCAAAAATAGCTTCACCGAATTTACGGGCTATTTTAGTTTTTGGACCTGTATATCTTGCCATTACTTAAGTTGTTTTGAGAAGGGATTATGAATTAAGGCATAAGTCCTTCGATAATCTTAATCCTTCTCTATGATTAAATTTTATTAAACTCTACGTCTCTTAGGTGGACGACATCCATTGTGTGGAAGTGGAGTGATGTCGATAATTTCAGTAACCTCGATACCACTATTGTGTACTGCTCTAATAGCAGACTCTCTACCATTTCCAGGACCTTTAACATATACCTTTACTTTACGCATTCCAGCCTCATGTGCTACTTTGGAAGCATCTTCAGCAGCTAATTGCGCAGCGTAAGGTGTATTTTTCTTAGATCCTCTAAAGCCCATCTTACCAGCAGATGACCACGAAACAACATCACCCTTTTTGTTGGTAAGGGAAATTATAATGTTGTTGAAAGAAGCAGTAACGTGAGCTTCACCGTTGGATTCAACGATTACTTTACGTTTCTTCTGAGTCTTACCGGCCTTTTGATTTGTCTTCTTTGCCATACTAATTACTATTTAGTCGCTTTTTTCTTGTTAGCAACTGTTTTTCTTCTACCTTTTCTGGTTCTCGAGTTATTCTTAGTACGCTGTCCTCTTAAAGGTAAACCAGCTCTGTGACGAATTCCTCTGTAACATCCAATGTCCATAAGACGCTTGATGCTCATCTGAACTTCAGTACGCAACTCACCTTCGATTGTAAACTGACCAACGGCTTCACGAATTTTACCGATTTCATCATCGTCCCATTCAGAAACTTTCTTACTCTCGTCTACTTTAGCTTGTGCAAGTATCTCTTGAGCCCTGCTTCTACCAATTCCGAAGATATAGGTCAACGCTATAACTCCTCGCTTTTGTTTAGGTATATCTACCCCTGCAATTCTTGCCATAATTAGCCTTGTCTTTGTTTAAATCTAGGATTCTTTTTGTTAATAACGTAAAGGCGCCCTTTTCTGCGAACAATCTTGCAGTCGGCACTTCTCTTTTTTATTGATGCTCTAACTTTCATCTTATCTCTTTTTAATTCACTTACAAGGAATTATCCTTTTTGTGAAATTTTAGCCGTCATAAATTTTTCAGAGTGCAAAAGTATAAAAAATTTATAAAAGGCTGAAAATTACTTTTTAGTATCTGTAAGTTATTCGAGCCTTAGTTAAATCGTAAGGACTCATTTCCAGTTTCACCTTATCTCCAGGAAGTAATTTAATGTAATGCATACGCATCTTTCCAGAGATATGTGCAGTCACTACGTGACCATTTTCTAATTCCACTCGAAACATCGCATTAGACAATGCTTCAATAATGGTTCCGTCTTGTTCAATCGCTGCCTGCTTTGCCATAATTAAGCTACTGCTTTTCTGTTTTTACCTGTTTTCATTAATCCGTCATAGTGTCTATTCAGTAGATAAGAATTTACCTGCTGCATAGTATCTATTGCAACTCCAACCATAATCAGAAGTGAAGTACCTCCGAAGAACAACGCCCAACTTTGCTGTACACCCAACAAAGAGAAAACTATTGCAGGGAACACCGCAATAAGAGCCAGGAAAATAGATCCAGGAAGCGTAATTTGAGACATGATCCTATCTAAGTATTCAGCAGTTTCAGTTCCTGGACGAATCCCTGGAATAAAACCACCACTTCTTTTAAGATCATCTGCCATTTTATTTGTTGGCACCGTGATCGCTGTATAAAAATATGTAAAAACAATAATCAATAGAGCGAATACAAGGTTATACCAGAAACCAAAGATGTTCTGGAATGCTGCTGTTACACCCTGAGCAGTATCTGAGTCTGATAGACCCGCAAGAGCTACAGGAATGAACATGATCGCCTGAGCGAAAATGATTGGCATTACACCAGATGCATTTAATTTCAAAGGTATATACTGTCTAGAACCAAAAACGTTCTTTTCATATCCACCAGAAGCAGATCTTCTTGCATACTGTACAGGTATTTGACGTACTGCCATTACCAGCATTACAGATGCCATGATGATAGCAAACCAGATCACAAGTTCGATAAGGATCATTACCATACCACCGTTGGATTCAAATACTCTGGAAGCAAATTCCTGAATGAATGCCTGTGGAAGAGTAGCAATAATACCCACCATAATTAACAATGAAATACCATTACCAATCCCTTTATCTGTGATCTTCTCACCTAACCACATTGCAAAAATTGTACCTGTGGTAAGTATTATTACTGAAGAGATAACAAAAGTTAAGTTATCTCCAAGCAAGAATGCTTCTCCAGGAAGGGTTGCAAACAGGTTATAAATATAACCAGGCCCCTGCACCAATGTAATTGCGATGGTTAACCATCGGGTGATTTGATTGATCTTTTTACGTCCACTTTCACCTTCTTTCTGAAGCTTTTGCAAGTAAGGAATAGCAATCCCCATTAATTGCACCACAATAGAAGCAGAGATATAAGGCATAATACCTAAAGCAAATACTGAAGCATTTGAGAACGCTCCACCCGTAAATGCGTTAAGTAGACCTAATAGTCCACTATCTGTCTGGTTAGCCAGGCTTGAAAGCTGAGCGGCATCAATTCCGGGAAGCACTACCTGCGCCCCGAAACGATATACCAAAAGCAAACCGAGGGTTACTAAAATTCTGTTTTTTAGTTCCTCGATTTTCCAAATATTTTGAATCGTATTGATGAATTTCATTTGATTATCTATTATAAAGTAACAACTTCACCTCCGGCAGCTTCGATAGCTTCTTTCGCTGAGGCCGTAAATTTATGAACAGATATTTTCAACTTTGCCTTTAATTCACCTCTACCTAATATCTTAACAAGCTCGTTTCTTCCGGCAAGACCGTTTTCTGCAAGCACGTCCATATCAACTGTATCCTTAATTCTTCCTTCATCAACAAGAGATTGAAGAGTATCCAGGTTAATTCCCTGGTAAACCTTACGATTTCTGTTTGTGAATCCAAACTTAGGTACACGTCTTTGAAGTGGCATCTGCCCTCCTTCAAATCCGATCTTTTTCGAATAACCAGAACGAGACTTGGCTCCTTTGTGACCTCTGGTAGAGGTTCCACCTTTACCAGATCCTTCACCACGACCAATACGCTTGCTATTCTTTCTAACTGAACCTTCTGCAGGTTTTAAGTTACTTAAATCCATGAGAGATTATTATTTTGTTTCTTCTACAGAAACTAAGTGTTTAACTTTATTTACCATACCAAGGATGTTTGGCGTATCGTCATGTTCAACCGTCTGCCCGATTTTCTTAAGTCCTAAAGACTCAAGAACAAGCTTTTGATTTTTTGTGCGATTAATAGCACTTTTCCTTTTAGTGACTTTTATCTTTCCCATCTTATTCCTTGATTTTAACCTTTAAATACTTTTTCTAAAGAAACACCTCTCTGTTTTGCAACAGTTTCAGCACTTCTTAATTGAAGTAAAGCATCGAAGGTAGCTTTAACTACGTTGTGTGGGTTCGAAGATCCCTGATTCTTAGAAAGTACATCATGCACACCTACAGACTCAAGTACCGCACGAATCGCTCCACCAGCAATAATACCGGTACCAGCAGCAGCTGGAAGTAGCATAACTCTTGCTCCGCCATACTTACCTTTTTGTTCGTGAGGTAATGTTCCTTTATGTAAAGGTATGCGTACCAGATTTTTCTTAGCGTCTTCTACAGCCTTAGAGATAGCATCTGCCACTTCCTTAGATTTTCCAAGTCCCTGACCTACTACACCATTTTCATCTCCAACTACTACTATAGCTGAGAATCCAAAGGCTCTACCACCTTTTGTAACTTTAGTAACACGTTGTACTCCAACCAAACGGTCCTTCAATTCAAGACCTCCTGGTTTTACATGTTCTACGTTTTTATAATCTTGATACATATTTTCTAGAATTTAAGTCCTCCTTCGCGAGCACCTTCTGCTAATGATTTAACTCTACCGTGATATAGATATCCACCTCTATCGAAGGAGATTGTATCGATACCAGCACTTTTCGCTTTCTCAGCAATGGCTTTTCCAACCATTTGAGCCTGCTCTTTTCTATCTGCAGAAGCAGACACGATATCTTTATCTCTTGAAGATGCTGAAGCTAAAGTTTTACCTTCAACGTCATCGATAATCTGAGCATAAATCTCTTTATTGCTTCTGAATACAGATAATCTAGGACGGCTTGTTGTTCCAACGATATCCCTACGGATACGTTTTCTAATTTTATTTCTTCTATCTTGTTTTGACACTGCCATAACTATCTTTATTATGCTGATTTACCTGCTTTTCTTCTCAATTGCTCACCAACAAATTTGATACCTTTCCCTTTGTAAGGTTCAGGTTTTCTCATTGATCGGATCTTCGCAGCTACCTGTCCAACAAGTTGCTTGTCATGTGAAGTAAGTTTAACGACAGGGTTCTTACCTTTTTCTGAGATCGTCTCCACTTTAACTTCGGGAGCCAAATCTAGTATAATATTGTGAGAATAACCAACAGCCAAATCAAGCTTGTTACCCTGGTTGCTAGCTCTATAACCAACACCTACAAGTTCAAGTGATTTAGTGAATCCATTAGATACACCTTCAATCATATTATTAACCAAAGCACGATAAAGACCGTGTTTTGCTTTCTGATCACTTTTATCAGAAGTACGCTCAAAAGTAATTACATTATCTTCGATTTTAACATCGATATCCTGTACCTGCTGCTTAAGCTCTCCTAACTTTCCTTTTACCGTTACAAGACCATCTTTGTGCTCTACTGTCACACCTTCTGGAATTGTAATTGGATTTTTACCTATTCTTGACATTTCTTTAGTCTTTTAAGTATTAGTAAACGTAGCACAGTACTTCACCGCCAACTTTGTCGGCTTTAGCCTGTTTTCCAGTCATTACTCCGTGAGAAGTTGAAACAATCGCGATACCAAGACCATTCAGGATTCTTGGAATCTCTGTTGATCCGGCATACTTACGTAAACCAGGTTTACTTATTCGTTGAATCTTCTTAATTACTGGCTCTTTAGTAATCTTATCATACTTAAGCGCGATCTTGATCACTCCCTGAGCGGTAGTGTCTTCGAATTTGTAACTTAGAATATATCCCTGATCGAATAATATCTTAGTGATCTCTTTTTTAACATTGGAAGCAGGAATTTCCACAACTCTGTGGTTTGCAGCATTTGCATTCCTGATTCTTGTTAAGTAATCTGCAATAGGATCTGTATTCATTTAAATTTATTTGCGGATGTGGTTTTCCTTATTGAACCTTCATCCAGTTTATAATATTACCAGCTTGCCTTTTTAACACCTGGTATAAGACCTTGGTTAGCCATCTCTCTGAACATTACTCGAGAAAGACCAAATTGTCTCATATACCCTTTTGGTCTTCCAGTTAGTTTACATCTGTTATGCAAACGAACCGGAGAAGAATTCTTTGGTAGTTTCTGTAAGCCTTCGTAATCACCTGCTTCTTTAAGAGCAGCGCGTTTCTCAGCATACTTCTTTACCAATTTCTGTCTTTTCACCTCACGGGCTTTCATTGATTCTTTAGCCATAATTAGTTCTTTTTAAAAGGTAATCCTAGTTCGGTTAACAATGCTTTTGCTTCCTTATCGGTTTCCGCGGAAGTAACAAAAGTGATATCCATTCCAGCGATTCTATTCACAGCATCGATATCGATCTCAGGAAAGATGATTTGCTCAGTGATTCCAAGGTTGTAATTTCCTCTACCATCAAATCCATTAGATTTGATACCATTAAAATCACGAACACGTGGCAATGCACTTGTAATCAATCTATCCAGGAACTCATACATTCTATATCCACGTAAAGTAACTTTAGCGCCAATTGGCATTCCTTTACGTAATTTGAATGATGCAACATCCTTCTTAGAGATCGTAGCAACAGCCTTCTGTCCACTAATTGCAGAAAGTTCGTCGATTGCATGGTCGATAAGTTTCTTATCTGCCACTGCTCCACCAACTCCACGGCTGATTACTATCTTCTCCAGTTTTGGCACCTCCATAATATTGGA
>NZ_JBLVTK010000002.1:836144-841524 GCF_048285865.1 Christiangramia marina
CCATCTTCTTCTCTATAACCAACTCTCGTTGTATCACCGTTCTTGTCGATAAGTGATAGATTAGAAATATGGATTGGAGCTTCTTTCTCCTTAATTCCACCTTGTGGATTAGAAGCACTAGGCTTCTCATGCTTAGAGATCATATTAACCCCTTCCACAATAGCTTTATTCTTCTCGATAAGTACCTTCTGTACTTTCCCTTCCTGACCTTTATGGTCACCAGCGATTACACGTACGGTATCTCCTGATTTTATTTTAAGCTTTGTCATTTTCTTAATGTATTAAAGCACTTCAGGTGCCAATGATACAATTTTCATGAATTGCTTATCACGAAGTTCACGTGCTACAGGACCAAATACACGAGTACCGCGCATTTCACCCTGAGGACCTAAAAGTACACATGCATTATCATCGAAACGGATATAAGATCCATCCGGTCTGCGTACTTCCTTCTTGGTACGAACAACAACTGCTGTTGAAACTGCACCCTTCTTGATATTTCCGTTAGGTGTAGATTCTTTTACACTGACAACTATCTTGTCTCCAACAGATGCGTATCGTTTCTTTGTACCTCCTAACACACGGATAGTAAGGACTTCCTTAGCTCCGGTATTATCTGCTACTTTTAGTCTGGACTCTTGTTGTACCATGATTTACTTCGCTCTTTCAATTATTTCTACTAATCTCCAAGTCTTGGATTTACTTAAAGGTCTTGTTTCCATGATCTTTACAGTATCACCTTCGTTGCAGTCGTTATTTTCGTCGTGTGCTACGTACTTTTTCGTTTTCAAAACGAATTTTCCATACATAGGGTGTTTTACTTTTTTCACTTCAGCAACCACTATGGATTTCTGCATTTTGTTACTTGTAACAACCCCTACACGCTCTTTTCTTAAGTTTCTTTTTTCCATCTTTCAGCAGAATAACAATTATTGTTGTTCTCTTTTAGTTAACTCTGTAGCTAGTCTCGCCACTTTTCTCCTTTCAGTTCTCAACTGTATCGGATTCTCCAAAGGCGAAACAGCGTGAGCCATTTTTAAATCTGAATAAGCTTTTCGAGACTTACCAAGCTCTTCTTGCAATTCTGCAACAGACAATTCTTTTACTTCTGATTGTTTCATAATTCCAATATTATTCTTGATAATCTCTAGCTACAACAAATTTTGTTCTTACCGGAAGTTTTTGTGCTGCAAGACGTAAAGCCTCTTTAGCAGTTGCCATCGGCACTCCACCAATTTCAAACATTATTCTTCCTGGTTTTACCACTGCTGCCCAATATTCCACGGCACCTTTACCTTTACCCATACGTACTTCAAGAGGTTTCTTTGTAATAGGCTTATCTGGGAAAATTTTGATCCAGATAGAACCTTCTCTTTTCATATATCGGGTAGCGGCGATACGCGCTGCTTCTATTTGACGTGCAGTAACAAAGCTGGAATCCATTGATTTGATTCCGAAGGTCCCGTTTGAAAGTCTGTGCCCTCTTTGAGCAAGCCCTTTCATACGGCCTTTTTGTTGCTTACGGTATTTTGTTCTTTTAGGTTGTAACATTTTTTCTTTCCTTTAAAAAATTACTTTCTACGACGTGATTTGTTTCCACCTCGTCCGGCACCGGATTTCTTTCCTTGGTTCTTTGCAAGACCAACTAGAGGCGAAAGCTCTCTTTTTCCGTATACCTCACCTTTCATGATCCATACTTTGATTCCCAATCTACCATAGGTAGTATGAGCTTCGATCAAAGCATAATCAATATCAGCCCTAAAAGTAGACAAAGGTATTCTTCCATCTTTGTATGATTCTGAACGTGCCATTTCAGCACCATTTAAACGTCCGGAAATCTCAATCTTGATTCCTTCAGCATTCATTCTCATTGCAGCCGCAATAGCCATTTTGATTGCACGACGGTAAGAGATTCTATTCTCAATTTGTCTTGCAACACTTGAAGCAACTAAATGCGCATCAAGTTCTGGCCTTTTGATTTCAAAGATGTTAATTTGAACCTCCTTGTCGGTAATCTTTTTAAGCTCTTCCTTAAGCTTGTCTACCTCCTGTCCACCTTTCCCGATAATGATACCAGGTCTGGCAGTAGTGATAGTAACGGTTACAAGCTTAAGCGTGCGCTCGATGATTACACGCGATACACTGGCTTTAGAAAGACGAGCATGGATGTACTTTCTAATCTTATCGTCTTCGGCAAGCTTGTCGCCATAGTCATTACCTCCGTACCAGTTGGACTCCCAACCTCTAATGATACCAAGGCGATTCCCGATTGGATTTGTTTTCTGTCCCATACTATCTCTTAGCTTTGTGTATTATTGTTTGCTCCAAGCACTAATGTAACGTGATTGGATCTCTTTCTAATTCGGTGTGCACGACCCTGTGGAGCAGGACGAAGTCTTTTCAACATACTTCCTCCATCTACACGAATCTCTTTCACAAATAGCTCAGCTTCTTCGAGGTTAGCATCTTCGTTCTTAGCCTGCCAGTTGGCGATAGCTGAAACTAAAAGTTTCTCTAAACGATTGGATGCTTCTTTTTTACTGAACTTTAGAATATGAAGCGCTTTTTCTACTTTCTCTCCTCTAACCAAATCCGCCATAAGACGCATTTTTCTAGGCGAAGTAGGGCAGTTATTTAACTTTGCAAAAGCTACCTGTTTCTTGGCTTCTTTTATTTGCTCTGCTCTTTCTCTTTTACGAACTCCCATAGCTTCAATTATTTTCTACCTTTATTTTTTGCACCTGCATGCCCTCTGAAAGAACGTGTTGGTGAAAATTCTCCTAGTTTATGACCCACCATATTTTCAGTTACATAAACAGGAACGAATTGTTTCCCATTATGCACTGCTATAGTTTGTCCTACAAAATCTGGAGTAATCATAGAAGCTCTAGACCAGGTTTTGATCACGGCTTTCTTTCCTGACTCAACATTCTGAGCCACTTTTTGTTCCAGTTTGTAATGAACGAAAGGTCCTTTTTTTAATGAACGTGCCATATCTTATTTCTTTCTAGTCTTTCTACGTTCTACAATATATTTATTACTCGCTTTTGTTCTCGAGCGGGTCTTGAATCCTTTAGCAGGAAGACCTTTTCTAGAACGTGGGTGACCACCTGAAGCTCTACCTTCACCACCACCCATTGGGTGATCGACAGGGTTCATCGCTACCGGTCTTGTTCTTGGACGTATACCCAACCATCTACTTCTACCAGCTTTACCACCAACCATTAATTGATGATCACTGTTAGATACAGCTCCGATTGTAGCAATACAAAGTGAAAGAACACGTCTAATCTCCCCGGAAGGCAACTTGATAGTTGCGTATTTACCTTCTCTCGCTAATAACTGAGCAAAAGCACCGGCACTACGCGCCATCACAGCCCCCTGCCCTGGTCTCAACTCAATACAGGAAATAACTGTACCAAGTGGAATGTTTGCCAAAGGCATTGCATTCCCGATCTCAGGAGAAGCAGCTTCGTTAGCAGAAACTACATTCTGTCCAACCTGAAGCCCGTTCTGAGCAATAATATACCTTTTCTCTCCATCCTGATAATTCAACAATGCGATAAAGGCCGTTCTGTTTGGATCGTATTCGATAGAAGCAACTGTAGCAGGTATTCCCTGCTTATCACGCTTAAAATCGATTACACGATACCTTCTTTTGTGACCACCACCTTTGTAGCGCATGGTCATTTTTCCCTGACTGTTTCTACCACCTGATTTTTTTATCGGCGCCAATAGGCTTTTCTCCGGCTTATCAGTAGTAATGGCGTCATACCCATTTACTACTCTAAAACGCTGACCAGGTGTAATTGGTTTTAATTTTCTAACTGACATTGTTTAATCTTAAAGATTACTGTATAAATCAATTGTTTCACCTTCCGCCACCTGTACTACTGCTTTCTTATAAGCATTAGTTTTACCAGTGATCATACCAGACTTAGTATATTTAGTCTTGCGATCCGGGCGGACATTCATAGTTCGAACTTTAGTAACAGACACGCCATAAGCAGATTCAACTGCGTCTTTGATCTGAATCTTATTTGCCTTGTTACTTACTACAAAAGTGAAGCGATTATTCATCTCACTATCTGTAGTAGCTTTTTCTGTAATAACAGGTTTAATCAAGATGCTCATAACGGTTTATTAACTTAATTTCGACTCAATTCCTTCTAAAGATCCTTCTACGAAGACGATACTCTTAGCATTAAGTATTTTGTAAGTACTTAATTCTGAGCTATTTATAACTTCTGAGGATTTTAAATTGCGCGACGACAAATATACATTTTTATTTGAGTCACCCAACACAATTAGCGATTTTTTACTGTCAATCCCCAGAGCCTGAAGAACTTCGATAAAATTCTTAGTTTTTGGAGTATCGAATGAAAAATCTTCAATTACCATGATAGCCTTGTCGTTTGCCTTAATTGATAGGGCAGACTTTCTAGCAAGACGTTTCAGGTTCTTGTTCAATTTGAAACCGTAGTTTCTTGGTCTTGGACCAAAAACACGTCCACCACCTTTGAAGATAGGAGACTTGATACTACCAGCTCTCGCTGTACCAGTACCCTTTTGTTTCTTGATCTTACGCGTAGACCCTGCGATCTCTGCTCTTTCTTTAGCTTTATGAGTACCCTGACGTTGATTAGCCAGATATTGCTTAACATCTAGATAAACAGCGTGCTCATTAGGCTCTATAGCGAAAACAGAATCAGAAAGCTGCACTTTTCTGCCTGTCTCTTTTCCTTTAATATCTAAAACTGCTACTTCCATTACTTACTAATGATTACGTATGAGTTCTTAGATCCCGGCACACATCCTTTTACTACTAAAAGGTTCTTATCTGCCACAACCTTTAAAACTTTCAGGTTTTCAACTTTAACTCTCTCGCCACCCATTCTTCCGGCCATCTTCATTCCTTTGAATACTCTCGCAGGATAAGAAGCAGCACCAATAGAACCAGGAGCTCTCAATCTGTTGTGCTGACCGTGTGTGGCCTGTCCAACTCCTCCAAAACCGTGTCTCTTAACAACACCCTGGAAACCTTTACCTTTAGATGTACCTGCGATATCCACAAATTCACCTTCTTTGAAATGCTCCACGGTAACAGAGTCACCAAGTTTATAATCTTCACTATATCCCTTGAATTCAACGACTTTACGTTTTGCAACGGTTCCTGCTTTTTTAGCATGCCCTTCAGCAGCCTTATTAACAGTCTTTTTGTCATCGAAACCAAGTTGAATTGCTTCATACCCGTCAACCTCTTTGGTTCTGACTTGGGTAACCAGGCATGGTCCAGCTTCGATTACGGTACATGGGATGTTTTTCCCATTCTCGTCGAAGATGCTGGTCATACCGATCTTTTTTCCTATTAACCCAGACA
>NZ_JBLVTK010000002.1:841566-849088 GCF_048285865.1 Christiangramia marina
GGGCTGAAAAACACATTCAGCCCTGAATTGTATTTTTCACCGTTTTTCCTTCGCGAAACGCTCAGGACATGTTAACCGCGCACCGCAGTGCGCGGAACTGTTTTATCACACTTTGATCTCTACTTCTACTCCACTAGGAAGTTCAAGCTTCATCAACGCATCAATCGTCTTTGAAGAAGAGCTATAGATATCAAGTAATCTCTTGTAAGAGCTTAATTGAAACTGCTCTCTAGATTTCTTGTTCACGTGAGGTGAACGAAGAACAGTAAAGATTTTTTTATTTGTTGGCAACGGAATTGGTCCGGTAACAACAGCTCCCGTAGTCTTTACGGTTTTTACGATTTTCTCAGCAGACTTGTCTACCAGGTTATGATCGTAAGATTTTAGTTTTATTCTGATTTTTTGACTCATTTCCTTAAGATTATTCGTTAGCTGCTCCTCTTGCTGCTTTAATTACTTCTTCAGAAATATTTGAAGGAGTTTCAGCATAGTGAGAGAATTCCATAGTTGAAGTTGCTCTACCTGATGAAAGTGTTCTTAATGTAGTTACATAACCGAACATTTCAGAAAGCGGCACTTCAGCCTTGATTACCTTCGCTCCAGATCTGTCTGACATGTTGTTTACTTGACCTCTTCTTCTGTTAAGGTCACCAACGATATCACCCATATTTTCTTCTGGAGTCACAACTTCTACTTTCATGATTGGCTCAAGAATAACAGCTCCTGCAGATTTCGCAGCAGATTTGTATCCCATTTTAGCAGCCAATTCGAAAGAAAGTTGATCTGAATCCACAGGGTGGAAAGAACCATCCTTAAGTTCAACTTTCAATGAATCCATTGTAAATCCTGCAAGTGGTCCAGCTTTCATTGCTTCTTTGAATCCTTTCTCTACTGAAGGAACGAATTCTTTAGGAATACGTCCACCTTTAATAGAGTCGATGAATTGAAGACCATCACCTTCGAAATCTTCATCTACAGGCCCCATAGTGAAAACAATGTCTGCAAATTTACCACGACCACCAGATTGTTTCTTGTAAACTTCTCTCTGGTCTGCATCTCTACGAACAGCTTCCTTATATTCTACCTGAGGCTCACCAACGTTCACTTCTACTTTAAACTCACGCTTCATACGATCGATAATGATCTCTAAGTGAAGCTCACCCATACCAGAAATAATTGTCTGACCTGAGTTCTCATCAGTTTTTACAGTAAATGTTGGATCTTCTTCAGCTAATTTAGCCAATGCCATTCCCATTTTCTCAACGTCGGCCTTAGTTTTAGGCTCCACCGCGATACCGATTACCGGTGCAGGGAAAGACATAGATTCAAGAACGATCGGGTGATCTAGATCTGTAAGAGTATCACCTGTTTTAATATCCTTGAATCCAACAGCAGCTCCAATATCTCCAGCCTCGATACTATCGATTGGCTCTTGCTTATTAGAGTGCATTTGATAAATTCTTGAAATACGCTCCTTTTTACCTGAACGTACGTTTAGCACGTAAGAACCAGCATCAAGAGTACCTGAATAAGCACGGAAGAATGCCAGACGCCCTACGAAAGGATCGGTAGCAATTTTAAAGGCAAGCGCAGAAAATGGAGAATCCACATTTGGCTTACGACTTTCCTCTTCACCTGTATCAGGATTAGTACCTTCAATTGCTTCTACATCTACTGGAGAAGGAAGGTAACGCATCACGGCATCAAGCATCGCCTGAACACCTTTATTTTTAAATGCAGAACCACACATCATTGGGATGATGCTCATATCTATAGTAGCAGCTCTTAATGCAGCGATGATCTCATCTTCAGTAATAGAAGACTCGTCTTCGAAGAATTTCTCCATCAAAGCTTCATCATATTCTGCAACCGCTTCCACTAATTCTGCACGGTACTTATTAACATCGTCTAAAAGCTCTTCAGGAATATCGATAGTATCATAAGTCATCCCATGATCCTCATCATTCCAGATAATCGCTTTTTTAGAAATAAGATCAACCACACCTCTAAAGTCGATTTCATCACCAATAGGTACCTGTAATGGCACCGGGTTACCACCAAGCATTTCTCTTACCTGACGACATACGTTGAAAAAATCTGCACCCTGACGGTCCATTTTATTAACGAAACCTAGACGTGGAACTCTATATTTATCTGCTTGTCTCCAAACAGTTTCAGACTGAGGCTCAACCCCATCAACTGCAGAGAACAATGCAACAACTCCATCAAGAACACGTAATGAACGCTCTACCTCTACAGTAAAGTCTACGTGACCTGGAGTGTCAATAATGTTTACAGTAAATTCCTGATCGCGGTACATCCATTTACAGTGTGTTGCCGCAGAAGTAATAGTAATACCACGCTCCTGCTCTTGCTCCATCCAGTCCATAGTAGCAGCACCATCATGAACCTCACCGATTTTATGACTTATACCTGTATAATAAAGGATACGCTCTGTTGTTGTAGTTTTACCCGCATCAATATGAGCTGCAATTCCAATATTTCTAGTAAATTTTAAATCTCTTTGTGCCATGTTGTTTTAGAATCTAAAGTGAGAGAATGCTTTGTTAGCTTCAGCCATTTTATGAGTATCTACTCTTTTCTTAACAGCAGCTCCTTCTTCTTTTGCAGCAGCAAGAATTTCAGCAGATAGCTTTCCAGCCATAGACTTCTCATTTCTCTTACGCGCAAAACTAATTAACCACTTCATAGCAGTAGAAACCTTACGGTCTGGACGAATTTGCATTGGAATCTGAAATGTTGCACCACCCACACGTCTACTTCTCACTTCAACGTGAGGCATAACGTTAGAAAGAGCATCTTTCCAAATTTCCAAACCAGATTTTTCTTCGTCTTGTTTTTTCTCCTCTACAATTGCAATAGCATCATAGAAAATCTTAAAGGCTACCGACTTCTTACCATCCCACATCATCATGTTCACGAAACGCGTAACTAGCTGATCGTTAAATTTTGGATCTGGTAAAAGCGGTCTCTTTTTCGCCTGTCTTTTTCTCATTTCTTTACATTAAAAGTTTTTAATTACTTCTTAGGGCGTTTTGCACCGTACTTAGATCTTCGCTGAGTTCTACCTTCAACACCGGCAGTATCTAGCGCACCACGAACAATGTGATATCTAACACCTGGTAAATCTTTTACCCTTCCACCTCTAACCAATACTATCGAGTGCTCTTGTAGATTGTGTCCTTCTCCAGGAATGTAGGCGTTAACCTCTTTCCCGTTTGTCAACCTTACCCTTGCTACTTTTCTCATAGCAGAGTTTGGTTTCTTAGGAGTAGTGGTATACACACGTGTACAAACACCTCTCCTTTGAGGGCACGAATCCAAAGCAGCCGATTTACTCTTCTTGGTTATTTTGGCTCTTCCTTTTCGTACTAATTGTGAAATTGTTGGCATAATTTCCTATACACTAATTATTAATAAAATTTAATCCCCCGATTTTTAGGGTTTGCAAAGATATAAATAAAAAAGGATTATTCAAATACGTTACTATCTATTTTTCAAACAGTTTCATCTTCGGAGTACTTAAGTGGAACTATGGATGATTTAGAAATTCAATCAAAGGGATATATGAGATCCTCAAACACAACTTCGAATTACTGGTTTTTTTTAGCATGTCTTCAATTTATCAACAATTAAAGCAGAATTTAACAAAACCTTCTAATAAAGCACGTTTTTCGAGAGGAAAAGCTTGGTTTATTAACCATTTATTATCACATTTGGCATCGGCTAATTCAAACAAATTTTAAAATGAAAACAAAGTTTAGTAGTATTTTAACGCTATTACTGGCGTTCGTGGTGCAAATAACTTTTGCACAGGAACGTTCCATTGCGGGTACGGTGACTGACTCAGATGGTCTTCCACTTCCTGGTGTGAACGTTCTTATTAAAGGTACAGGCACGGGTACCCAAACAGATTTCGACGGAAATTATGAAATCACTGCAACTCAGGGAGATGTTTTGGTTTTCTCTTTCGTTGGATTGAAACAAGCAGAATACACCGTTAGCACAAATGATCAAATCGATGTGGTAATGGAGAACGATTCTGCTCAACTTGATGAAGTTGTTGTAACTGCATTAGGTATTAAACGAGAGAAGAAACAGCTAGGTTACTCTACACAGGAAGTAGGTGGTGAAGCTGTATCTGATGTTCCACAACAAAACTTCGTGAACTCTCTATCAGGTAAGGTTTCCGGTCTTAGTATTAAGTCTTCAGGAACACTTGGTGGATCTACGAACGTTGTAATTCGTGGTAACTCCTCTCTTACAGGAAACAACCAGGCACTTTTTGTTGTTGATGGTACTCCTATTAGCAATAACACTCCAAACACTAGCACACAGGCTCGTGGAGGTGGTGGATATGATTACGGTAACGCCGCTTCGGATATAAACCCGAATGACATCGCGTCTATCAACGTACTTAAGGGTGCGGCTGCGACTGCTCTTTACGGAGCAAGAGCTGCGAATGGTGTTGTAATTATTGAAACTAAAAAAGGCTCTAAAGGTAAAGGTATTGGTATATCTGTACAGTCTTCTATTACTGTGACGAATCCAGATATGGAAACACTTCCAGAATATCAGGATCAATATGGTGCTGGATACGGTGCTTACTATGATTCTGAAGACGGATACTTCAACTTGTATGATGTAGACGGTGACGGTAACCTGGATGAGACAACTCCTTTTACTGAAGATGCTTCTTTTGGTGCTGCATTTGATCCTAACAGACAAATTTACCAGTGGAACTCTATTTTTCCTGATTTAGACACTTACCAACAAGCTTCTCCATGGGTAGCTGGTAAGAATGATCCTAACAGCGTATGGCAAACTGGTTACACTTCTGTAAACTCTGTTGCTTTAGATGGTGGTTCAGAAACTTCTTCTTTCAGATTGAGTGGAACTCACCTGAATCAACAAGGTAACCTTCCAAACTCCAACATCAAGAGAAACACACTTAAGTTTAGTGGTTCTCATGAATTCACAGATAAGTTTAATGCTCAGGCGAACATTACTTATACTAAGACTGATGGTAAAGGACGTTACGGAACTGGATACAGTTCTTTGAACATTATGCAACAGTTCAGACAGTGGTTCCAAACTAACGTAGATTTCGAAGAGCAAAGAAGAGCTTACGAGGCTACAGGACAGAACATTACCTGGAACCCAAATTCTCCAGATGATTTATCACCTATTTATTCTGATAACCCATACTGGACGTTCTACGAGAACTTTCAAACTGATACTCGTAACAGATATTTTGGAAACGTAAACCTTAACTATGAATTGAATGATGTATTTAGCATTCTAGGTAGATTTACTTTTGATACGTTTGACGAACTA
The DNA here is from genome assembly GCF_048285865.1 of Christiangramia marina. Lineage (NCBI taxonomy): Bacteria > Pseudomonadati > Bacteroidota > Flavobacteriia > Flavobacteriales > Flavobacteriaceae > Christiangramia > Christiangramia marina. The sequence continues at coordinate 846,925 of NZ_JBLVTK010000002.1, forward strand.
CAAGAAGAAAGAATTAATGTAGGATCAGCAGATATTGCTAAATACAGCCGTTACAACAACAGAGCTGCTGAATACAACTATGACCTTATCCTAAATTTCAATAAGGACATTAGTGATGATGTTAACATTGATGGTAACTTAGGTTTCAACTTAAGAAGAAACGAAAGAAATAGCATTTTTGCTTCAACAAACGGAGGATTAAATAAAGCTGGATTCTACGCACTAAGTAATAGTGCTAGCCCACTTAACCCACCTTCAGAGTACGAATCTGTAAGAATGTTAGATGGTGTTTACGCTAGAGCAAGTGTAGGTTTATTCAATACTTACTTCCTTGAAGGTACTATCCGTAGAGACCGTTCTTCTACATTACCAAAAGAAAACAACACTTTCTACTACCCTGCGGTATCTGCAAGTGTTTTGTTATCTAACCTGATTGATGCAGACTGGTTAAGTTTCGCAAAACTTAGAGGTAACTACGCTGAAGTTGGTAATGATACTAATCCTTACAACGTATTTAATACGTATACTATTTCTGCTGGATTTAATGGAGCAGGTGTTGCAAGCAACAATGCAACTCTTAGAAACCCTAACTTAAAGCCAGAGCGTCTTAAGTCATATGAAGTTGGTTTGGAAACAAACTTCTTCGATAGAAGAATTGGCTTAGATGTATCTTATTATAGATCAAGAACTGAAGATCAAATTACTCCAGTTCCTGTATCTCCTTCAACCGGATTTAGTGAGCAATTGCTTAATGCTGGTGTAATTGAAAATAAAGGTATCGAGGTTGCATTAACCTTGAACCCAATTAGAACTGAAGACTTCAACTGGAACATCAACGTGAACTGGGCGAAGAACGAGAACGAAGTACTTGAACTTGCTGATGGTATTGAAAACCTACAGTTAGCTAGCTTACAAGGTGGTATTTCTATTAATGCTGCTCCAGGAGAACCATACGGTGCTATTAGAGGAACAGATTTCGTTTACGACGATCAAGGTAACAAAGTGATCACATCTGCTGGTTACTATGCTAAAACTCCTAACTCAAACTATGTTATTGGTGATTTCCAGCCAGATTGGATTGGTGGTGTGCAGAACACATTCACTTACAAAAACATAGCTCTTGGATTCTTAATTGATGTTCAAAAAGGTGGAAGCGTTTTCTCTCTTGACCAATGGTATGGTACTGCTACCGGTATTTATGCTAGTAGTGTAGGTACTAACGAACTTGGTAATCCAATTAGAAATACTATCGAAAACGGTGGTGGTGTTCTTCTGGATGGTGTTCAGGGTGATGTTAGCTTTAACGCTGATGGTACTTACGAAGTAACTAACACTTCTCCAAATGAGACTAGAGCTAGAACAGATTACTACGCTAACCCTTTTGGGTACGCACGTGCTCCTAACGCACTTCACGTATATGACGCTGGATATGTTAAGTTGAGAGAAGCTACGCTTACTTATAACTTTGGTGATAGAGTACTTGAAGCTTTACCATTTACAAGAGCTTCTGTATCCTTCATTGGTCGTAACCTTTGGATCATCGACAAGAGTATTCCTTACGCAGATCCTGAAGCAGGTTTAAGTGCTGGTAACGTTCAAGGATACCAGTCTGGTGCTTACCCAACAATGAGAGAAATAGGTGCTAGTCTTAAATTTAACTTTTAATTAAAATACTATGAAAAAATATATTGTTGCTCTTTCAGCTGTTGCAATGCTTTGGTCCTGCCAGAGTGATGAACAGTATGAAAATTTAAACCGGGATCCTAAAAACCCCGATGCTGTAGCTTCAGATTTCTTATTTACAGCTGCTACAGTAAGTCTTGGTGATTACACCGCTAGCCCGAATGTAAACGAACCTCTTTACAGGTTCCTTGGGCAGTACTTGACTACAACGACTTATACTGATGAGCCTAACTACGATTTTACAGCTCGTCAAAATCCAGATGCAGTTTGGAGTAGATATTACACAAATGTAATTTATGATCTTCAGGATGCAAAGAGAGTTGTGAATGCTAACGAAGGCTTGACTCAGGGTCAAAAAGACGCTAGACTAGGACAACTTGAAGTGATAGAAGTTTATACCTGGCACTTATTAGTTGATGGATTTGGAGACATTCCTTATACTCAGGCTTTGCAACCTAGTGAATTCTCACTTCCTGTCTAT
>NZ_JBLVTK010000002.1:849137-860951 GCF_048285865.1 Christiangramia marina
TTGGAGGAATACTTTCAGCTGGACAAGGATACTCAGGTTCAGATGTTGTTTACGAAGGAGATATGAACAAATGGATGATGTTTGCTAACTCTCTTAAACTTAGAATGGGAATTAGACTTCAGGATGTAAATCCTTCTTTATCTCAAGCTACTGTTGAGTCTGCAGTATCAGCCGGTGTGTTCACCTCTAATGATGACAATGCTACGATCGATTACCAATCTAATGCACCAAACACAAACCCACTTTGGGAAGATTTGGTACAGAGCGGTAGATCTGACTTTCTTGCCTCTGAGACAATCGTTGATTACATGAACCAATTTGAAGACCCAAGAAGAATGGTTTATTTCGATGATAATATTGCTGATGGTTACATTGGTGGTGATTATGGTGGAAGTAATAACTATGGGTCCTTTACTCACATTGGAGATGCATTCCTAGATCCAACTAGAGAAGGAATTCTCTTAGACTATGCTGAAGTTAGATTTAATCTGTCTAAAGCTGCTGAACTTGGATATAATGTTCCTGGAGATGCTGAGACTCACTACAATGCTGCAATTACAGCATCTATGGAGTACTGGGGTATTTCGGGTGATGCTACTGAAGAGTACCTGTCACAGCCTGAAGTTGCTTACGATGGTTCTGAAATGCAATTTGCAACTCAGTTCTGGATAGCAATGTATGATAACCCTGCTGAAGGATGGTCTACATGGAGATTATATGACGATCCGGTTTTCAATATCCCAACAGATAATGAGACTTTCGTTCCACTTAGATATACTTATCCAATCGATGAGCAGAACTTAAACAATGCTAACTACATTGATGCTGCTGGTGCAATTGGTGGAGATGATGCTCAAACTCCAGTATTCTGGGATACGACTACACCAGATCAATCAACTTACCCTGGTCCAGCGACTGAGGAAGATGATGAATAAATATTGAATTAATTCAATATGAAAAGCCACCCAAATGGGTGGCTTTTTTTTATTAATCATTTCTCGAAGGATATAATTGTACTAACTTTGAAGCATGGAAGAAACTACAAGAATATTCGGAATTCGAGCTGTGATTGAAGCTATAGAAAGTGGGGAAAGTATTGAAAAGGTATTTATCCAGAAAGGCTTGGCCGGAAGCTTGTTTCAGGAATTGAACCGCCATCTTAAGAGCGGATCTTTCACCGTCTCTTATGTGCCAATTGAGAAATTAAATAAACTGAGCAAGGGTAATCACCAGGGAGTCGTAGCCAATATATCTCCTATAAGTTTTATAAGTCTAAACGATCTTGTAGAATCTGTCCAAAATAAAGGTACTATTCCACTTTACCTGCTATTGGATGGAATTACTGATGTTCGAAATTTTGGAGCCATCATAAGAACCGCAGAATGTTGTGGAGTAGACGGTATCATTGTCCAGGAAAAAGGATCTGCTCCCATTAATGCCGATACAGTTAAAACTTCTGCTGGAGCCGTGTTTAAAGTACCAATTTGCAAAGTAGATCATATTAAAGATGCATTATTTCATCTACAAACATATGATGTAAAGATCGTTGCAGCTACTGAAAAAACGGATGACACCGTTTACGATATTGACCTAAAGCAACCTGTGGCCATCGTAATGGGTGATGAAGCTAAAGGGGTATCGAATTCGATTCTTAAGCTAGCAGACTTTAGAGCAAAACTACCTATGCTTGGAGAGATCGCTTCTTTAAATGTATCTGTTGCTTGTGGTGCGGTACTTTACGAAACTGTTAGACAAAGAAGTTAATTCTTGTTATCCGGTTTTTCAATATAGATATAGTTATACTCCGTTTCCTCCTCTTCTATATTCTGAAAAGGCAGGTTATCTACAAAATTTCCTTCTTCGTCAAAATGCTGCATAAATAGATCATCAGCATCTTGAAAATCTGGAGATTCCCATTGATACTTATGAGGTTTTGCGATTTGTTTTTTGAAAACCACAGCCAGACCCAGTCCGCTCAATAGACCAGCCAGGTGTCCCTCCCAGGAAATTTTTGGATCTATTGGAGTCACGTACCATATCAACCCACCATAAACGAATACTACTATAAGCGATAATGCTACGAGCCGGTAATTCTTAGAAAAAATTCCCTTGAAGAAAAGGAAAGCTGCAAGTAAATAGATAATTCCACTTGCTCCAATGTGATTTGCCGGTCGACCTACAATCCATGTAATTAAACCGGTTGAAACGAGACCAATTAGCAATACTTTCCAGCGTAAAGGCCTGTAAAAGTAAAATAAGGCAAGGGACAATATGAATAAAGGAATTGTATTATTGAAAAGATGCTTGATATCTGAGTGTATAAAAGGTGAGAATACGATTCCGCGAAGCCCAATCGCTTCACCCGGCCTTATCCCGAAGGGCGCTAAATTCAAATTGAACCGAAGCTCTGCCCAGAAAACTATCCAGATCATCAACACGAATAGTAATGGATACCCTATTGTGCCGCTAGTAAAAACAAATGGAGAGGATGGTTTCAAATTGTATTCAATTTTAATTAATATTACAAAAAAGCGTCCAAATAGTTCAGGATGTTAACTTGTCAGACAAAACACCCATGAGTCAACCACTAGCAGAAAGATTGCGTCCTAAAACTCTTGATGATTACTTGAGCCAGCATCACTTAATTGGTAAAGATGGTGCTATGCGACAACAGATTAAACAAGGGATCATTCCATCTATGATCTTATGGGGACCTCCTGGTGTAGGGAAAACCACACTGGCGAATATTATAGCTTCGGAATCTGGCCGACCTTTCTTTACCCTAAGCGCAATTAGTAGTGGCGTAAAAGATGTACGTGAGATCATTGAAAAGGCTAAGAAAAGTGATGGTTTATTTACCACCAAAAGTCCGATTCTATTCATTGATGAGATCCATCGATTCAGTAAATCTCAACAGGATTCTCTACTTGGAGCTGTAGAGAAAGGATGGGTTACTTTAATTGGTGCCACTACGGAAAATCCGAGTTTTGAGGTTATATCTGCCCTTTTGTCCAGATGTCAGGTTTATATTCTAAAACCTTTCTCGAAAGAAGATCTGGTAGATCTCCTGAAGAGAGCAATGGAACAGGACCAGGTGATTTCGGCTAAAAATGTACAGCTAGAAGAGACTGAAGCTTTATTGAGATTGAGCGGTGGAGACGCCAGGAAACTTCTAAATATCTTTGAACTACTAGTCACTTCAGAAGAAGTAAATGTAAAGATCACTAATGAACTTGTGTTTCAGAAAGTTCAGCAAAATACCGTTCTCTATGATAAAACAGGAGAACAGCATTACGATATTATTTCTGCATTTATCAAATCTATTAGAGGGAGTGATCCAAATGCTGCAGTTTACTGGCTGGCAAGAATGATCGAAGGAGGTGAGGACGTGAAGTTTATCGCGCGAAGATTATTGATCCTTGCGAGTGAAGACATTGGGAATGCCAATCCAACCGCGCTGGTCATAGCTAATAATTCGTTCCAGGCGGTGAATACAATTGGATATCCGGAAGCCAGAATTATACTAAGCCAATGCGTGACCTACCTGGCCACTTCACCTAAGAGCAATGCGGCATACTTGGCTATTAATAAAGCTCAAAGCCTGGTGAGGAAAACAGGTGATCTGTCGGTTCCCTTGGCGATCAGGAATGCGCCCACGAAATTAATGAAAGATATAGGTTACGGAAAAGATTATAAATATGCCCATAATCACGCAGGTAATTTTGTTGCAGCAGAGTTTCTTCCAGATGATATCGCTGGCACTACCTTCTACGAACCCGGAAATAATCAGCGTGAAAATGCTCAACGTGAATTTCTTCGGAAGCGCTGGCAAAAAAAGTATGGTTATTAATCTTTAGATTTTAGCAATAATGACTCCTGCTGATTATTCTTACTGTCGAAGTAGCTAATTTCTAATCCTGAATTCTTGCGGTAAGATACGGTTCCACTATTAAGGAGCGATCTATATACAAATTCGTTGGATTTATTGGTCTTCAATAATAGCGCTATAGGTTCGGGTGCATTCAGCTGGTATAAGGCATAATTGGAATTGTAAGCTCTCAATTCAAAAACAGCATCACCGTAGATCCATTGACTATTTTCCAGAGAATTTAAATTTCCCTCAGCTTTACTCCCTGCTGGCAGATCAATTTTTTCTTCAGCCACTACTTCATGAGCGACATCACTTTTAGATTCTGGAACTACCTCACTTTTTGCTTCAGAAGTTATATTTCTTCCTTCTTGGATAGAAGAACTCTCACTTGACTTTTCAACCCTTTCTGCATTGCCTGAGCTATAGTTATACTCATATTTCAAATCTGCCAGGTCCTGAAAAGCATCTCGAAAAGATTCCTGGTAGGCAGCTTGAAATTCCTTCTCTTTACTCTTTCCCTCACGAGTTTTATAGACGGTCATTCCTTTACAGTCCTGGAGTTCTATCCGCATCTTGGTTACAAACATTCCAGAATCTTCTACTAAAACCGGACTTACGCCCAGACAAGGATTTTGTTGGAGATCTTCTGGCCAGGCTTCAGTTTTCATAATAGTTTTAAAACCGTTCTTTTCAAATAGGAATTTTGTAAGGGCGTTTAATTGATACTGGTTCGTTTTCCCAAGAATTTCATAGCTTTCAGGCACAATTATATATTTAAAATCATTTAGATCCTGGGAAAAAATGTTTCCGCTAAAAATCATTGCTGCTAAAATCACTAATTTTTTCATAAGTCTTTAAATACGTATTGTATGCCTAATTGCAAGGATGCACTATGCGCATTGGCAAGATTGGTATAGCCAATAATATCGTTTACTGCGATATAGGCATTAAAGTTTTTAAATCTACTGGAAGCCATTACCCCAAATTTAGTTCGAGAAAATTGATCCAAACCATAAGCCACTCTAAATCTAAAATAATCGTTTATTTTCCTGTCCCAGTAGGTGGTGACACCATAAGTAGGACCCTTAGGACGATTTACTCCGGAAACTATCATTCCGAATAAGTTCATATAGCGTGGCTTCTTGCTAATTAAATAGTCACAGGGTAAGATCGACTTGCCTGTCCCAAATTGAATCGAAGCATTATATTTCAATGGACGCCAGGTATTATAAGCTCCGAAGGTCTTGTCATCCTGTAGATTAACATCCAGTTCCTCTTCTAATACATCCCAATATGGAATTGTCTCCTGACCAGGATTTAACTCCGGAAATAATGGTTGCAAACCACTTGTCTCATAAGATCCAAAATAGCGTGAATTTTCGATATCCTTTTGATGAAACATTACTCCAAAATCCTGTATGGCTGCATTCACAGAAAACTGTTCTGTGACCCTGTAGTGAAAACCAAGGTCTACTCCCACTCCAACATTCTGACCAAAGAAGGACCTGCTAAGAAGTTCAGCAGCTGCCTGGTCAACTGTCATATTCTCTTCATCACGTAGACTGGCATAACCGGAAGTGTTCACTACTATATCAAGGCCATTTACTGCATGTTGGTAGAAATTTACCCCGCCTGGTGTTTCTGTAGTTACGAAGGCTCCTTTATTATTAGTACTCTCTACGTTAAAAATTCCAGAGTATAGCTTGACTCGACCGCCAACGGTGAGTTTAGAATCCATTTTGTAGTTAAAGCCGGCGTGATAAACGGTAAGCACCTCTCCTGTAAAGCTAACATCATCGAATCTAAAGGGTCGGCCTATGTAGTCTGCATTTCCTTCAAAAGCAAGTTTTGCAGGATCACTGGGGAAGTACGCAAAGATATCGGCTTCCTGATATGCCCCTGCAGAAAAATAACCTCTATTGCCCATCTTCCACCCAAAAGAAACGATCTCTATCTGCTCATTGATAGAAAAAAAATCTGTTGAAGTAAGATTCCTGATAGCGCTTTGAATTCTTGCATTGATATTACGCCCGTCATCTTCAAAAATATCCTTGGCAGTAACACCTGTCGAACCTACAGAAAAATGAATTTGCGAAAACAAGGGAATTCCAAAATGTCTTGTAAAATCGATCCTGGCACCTGGATTCTGAAGTAATGCCTGTGGCAGATCATCTACATTATAAAGCAATGGTTTATTTTGCCCGGAGACAGAGCTGCAATAGAAGAATATAAGCAGTACTATTGCAATTCTCATATTAAAAAGTTAGTCTGAATAATCCTCTAGACGAAAATTTTAAATTCCCCTCAAGACTTTTAGAAGGCTCTAAAAGCTCTAATTCTACTGCTAGTTCTATAGATTTCTTAACCTGATTTATATTTGATTCCTGTACGATATGAAGCGTATCAATTACAGAGATCATCGTATCACTACCAGCCGGGATGATATAGTTCACATCAAATTCCTTCCTGTTTCGGTCATTCAAAAAATTCAGCTCACTTCTTATAGCATAAGGAAAACTATTTTCATGTCGAAACCTGAATTCAGCATAGGTTAGACCATCCTGCATATAACTGTCATCTAGATATTCAAGCCTAACTGTATCTCTTATGATAGACGTGAACTCTCCGGTGTCAGAATCCAGAAAGTCATCTTTGTTGAGATCATAATAAATGATATCGACATCAATATCTGGCGTTATTTGAATATCCTCTGTCTGGCTAAGGTCTACATCTTTAAAACAGGAGGTGAAGAGCACCAGTATAAACAGGCCTGTAATTGTTTTGGAAATGTGGATTTGTCTAGACACGGGAAAGCTTTCTTAGTCTACGAAAATACCTAATCTTTGTTATTATAGATAATCCCTTAGTTGTTTTAACTTTTGGATCCGTGGATGTTCAGTATTGAAATTATCTTCACTGGGATCCAGATAGATAACCTTCATGCCATATTGATGACCCCCACAAATATCTGCTTCGAAATTATCACCAATCATTACTGAAGTTTCAGGTTTACCGGTTCCCTTACCAATAGCTTTTTCAAAGATCAGCGAATGCGGCTTCTTTACTCCTGCTTCTTCTGAAGTTGTCACTGTCCTGAAGTATTCCAGAATCCCAGATTTCTCCATTTTTAAATGCTGAACCTCCTCAAAACCATTGGTGATAATGTGCAAATTATACGAGGCCGACAGATATCTTAGAATATCCACTGCGCCATCGAGTAAATGATTATTATTAGGAAGGTAATTAATATAATCCTCAGACATTTTTGAGATTAAAGTATCGCTCACCTCAAACTTTAAAGCTTCAAAACTATCTCTCAATCTACCGTACCTAAGATCCTCTTTGCTAAGCAGATTGTTTCGATAAGATTTCCAGTACTGATGGTTTATAGGCATATAGATCTTTAGAAATTCCTGAAGTTCTATCTCCAGCTTCTGATCTTCAAAAATTTCCTGAAATGCGAGTGATGAATTTTTATCAAAATCCCACAGCGTATGATCGAGATCAAAATAAACGTCCCGGATATTAGTCAATTTCATGAATTTGGTTTAATACTGAATAATAAGAATTGGAATCTGCATACTGCGAAAAATCGTGATTAGAAAACACAGATCTTAAAGTCCCCTGAACTTCCTTAGTTTCCAGTATGATCCTGCGAAGATCTTCATTTAGTTTATTCCGTGTCATTTTAGCTACGACATTCGAATTGAACGCATACGGGTGAACCTTTAGAGGCGTGGTCACTTCCATATTAATGTCATAAAAAAGGTAAGAAGTGCTCGTACCCGCTCTAAATCCAAGTTTATCTGGGTAACCCATAGAGTAATCATTATTGATCTCTAGCTCAATCAGGTTATTGTATTGATCAGGGAGCCTGAGATTGTACTGATGATTCATCGCATGTTCGACAGAACTATGCACTATATCCTCTAATCTCAATTTCTCTTTTCGCAGAATTCTGATATCTTCCATTGCATAATAACCCATCAGTAATCCAACTTTCGAATAATCTGCTACCGATTTGATCACTGCTCTGTGGGGAATTCTATTGTGGCTTATATTTCGATCATGTCTCGAAAAATCGCTTAATTGAAACATGAACAAAGTTTCGATCTTATCTTCTCTAATGATGCTAATAAGATCTTCAAAAGTATCATTGGGATCTGATTTTATTCGGATCCATACCTGCAATCTATCTATTACCTTCCCTATGTTAAACTGCACAAGGTCTGACAGCAAACCAACAAAACTTCTTAGAAAACCCTTATTCTTAAAAACGAATGTGTTTTCTGAAGTAATAATAGTACTGTTATGGTAAGCTCTTTTTTTGTGTTCTAACTGAGGGAAACGCTCCATCAGAATTTCCTGAAACTTATAAGCCCAGATATCTACAATTGGTTTATGTAGGAAGTTTTCCTGAAATGCAATGCTTTCAGATGCCGGGAATCTTCCAAATTCGTCTTTAACGTGTGGCAGGTATTCTTCATATCTGCTAAGCAGGAAGAAAGAAGCGGCAAATATATCAAAGGGTAGATCACTGGATTCCGCCAGGGCAAAAAATCCAATCGTGTCATCCCATGGCTGCACCTTAATTTCTATTTCTGAAAAACCCTGCTCCAGGAGCAGGTCTACATTCTGAATAAAAAATTCGTTCCCCAATGCTTGTTTTCCGTAGCTTAACTTTGGTCCATCATGAGCGATAAACTCTTCGATCTTGGAGGTAAAGTTGATGGGAATCCCCAGAATGTGTGTACATAAATGCTTGAATATGTAAACAATTCGCGGTGTAACTTTCTGGGTGTAAATTAGAAGCATTTAATGAAGTCTTATAGAATTCCGTCGTCGGCAAAGCTAAAATATGACTTTTCAGTAACAATGATATGATCAAGAATTTTAATATCAAGGCTTTCCGCAGCAGTTTTAAGCTTTTGGGTCAATTGCTTATCTGCTTCACTAGGACGTAAATTTCCACTTGGATGGTTATGAGTCAAAATAAGGGAAACCGCACCAATTTCTAAAGCCTTTCTCAAGCTTATTCGAACATCTACCAGAGTCCCGGTAATTCCTCCTTTGCTTATCTGAAATTTCTCCAGAATCTTATTACTGTTATTAAGATACAAGATCCAGAATTCTTCATGAGGTAATTCCCCTATTATTGGCTGCATTATCTCAAAAACTGAAGAACTAGAAGATATTTTACTTAATTCCAGAGTTTCCGCCAGCCGTCTTCTTCTTCCTAATTCTAGCGCGGCAGTGATCACTACCGCCTTTGCGCTTCCAATTCCTTTAAATTGACAGAGTTGCCCAATGCTTAACTTTCCCAATTGGTTGGAGATTGTTATCAGACTGCGCAAGAATTCTTTTCGACAGCTCAACAGCCGACTCGTTCTTACTACCTGAACCAATGAGAATTGCCAGTAATTCTGAATCGCTTAAGGCCAGACGTCCCTTTGATAAAAGTTTCTCCCTTGGACGATCATCTTCAGCCCATGTTTTAATACTTTTTAATGAATTTTCGCTCATACTCTAAAATATATCAATATGAGCCAATAGTAGCATTAGATAAGTTCTTTTAATGATTCCATATCCAAGCCACCATAATTTCCGCTGCTCATCATTAGCAGTACAGCGTTTTTAAAACCTAAATTTTTCAGATCAGCCTCAAAATTTTCAGGGCTTGTATATACTTTCAATCCTTGCTTTTGAAAAGCTTGTTCAATCTGATCTTCAGAAACATCATCCAGTTTTTTTATCGCGACCGCATCAGGAGAATAGAAAACAAGCGCTTCATCAGCCTTTTCTAATGTATTTCTATATTCCTTTAAAAAATCTGCATTTAAGCTTGAATAAGTATGTAGCTCCAGGCAGGCAATCAATTTCCTTTTTGGATACTGTTCTTTAACTGCGGCAGTAGTAGCAGCAACCTTGGATGGACTATGTGCGAAATCCTTAAAGATAACTCCATTGGAAGTTTCAGCAACTTTTTCCAGTCTTTTCGAAGCACCTTTAAAAGTGGCGATCGCTTCATAAAAATCATCCTCATCAATACCCATATGCTGACAGATCCATTTTGATCCTGCAAGATTATTCATATTATGCTTACCAAATATCTCTAGCGGCAATTCACCTTCCGGGGCATCCAGTATCGTAGTATTATCTTCTGTATGATAATCTGGGGTGTGATATGGATGTTTTCTAATTGGATTTTCCGTAGTCTCTGCAAGTTCCTTTACCGTTTGATCCTCCTCGTTATAAACCAGTATTCCGCCGTTAACGATAGAATTGATGAAGATTTTAAATTGCTCTACATAATTTTCATACGTTGGGAATACATTAATATGATCCCATGCTATCCCACTCAGCAAGGCGATATTTGGTTGATAAAGATGAAATTTTGGGCGTCTATCGATTGCAGAACTTAGGTATTCATCTCCTTCAATAACAATAAAATCATTCTCCTGGGTCAAATGAACAGGATTGTCCAGACCTTCTAGAGTTGCACCCACCATATAGTCAATATCCCTATCATGATAATTCATCACATGCAGGATCATAGAGGTGATAGTAGTTTTACCATGTGAGCCACCTATAACTACCCGGGTCTTATTCTTTGATTGTTCGAAAATAAATTCCGGATAACTGTATGTTTTAATATCCAGCTCCTTCGCCTTCGCTAACTCTGGATTATCTTCCCGTGCGTGCATTCCTAAGATAACAGCATCGAGATTTGAAGTTATTTTCGAAGCATCCCATCCCATTTTCTGCGGAAGTATATTTTCTTTGTTGAGACGAGATCTGGAAGGTTCAAAGATAGCGTCATCACTGCCAGTAATATGATACCCTTTTCGCTGAAGTGCAATCGCAAGACTATGCATTGCACTACCACCGATGGCTATAAAATGTATATTCATGGAAAAGATTTGTACAAATATAAAAGTAATATGAGGGCTAAATATTACATTCTCTGAATTTTCTGCTTTTCGATAAGCGCTTTATCGAAGTCAGGTGCAATCTCCAGTGATTTTCTGATATAGTTCAAAGCTACGTCCTGATTTTGATTTAATCTCTCGATCTGAGCCCATCTATAGTAAGCCCATGATGGATCTTTTATGTCTTTATAACCATAGTTTTCGATATAACGTTTAATAAGACCTTGGCCATGCTCCAATTCAATCGAATAAATTGCCGAAACTTCGGCAAGTTCATAATTGAGATAATTGCGAGTAATTAACTCAGGCTTTCTACTAGAAAGCTTAATCGCCGCCTCGTATTTTGTCTCCGCAAGCTTTTGATAGTCCAGGAATTTATAGATGTAAGCGTCTGCTAAAAGACCATCCAATTCATTTATTCTATGAAGTTCTGATGCGTAGCTTTCTGCCATTGTCTGGCTGCCTCCTACAAATCCTGGAATCTGCATATAGAGTTCTACCAGCGCACGCCTTGACTCAGAGTGGTTTGGATCCAGCTCAGCAGCTTTCAATAGATGTTTTTTAACATCACCAATAAGCATAGCTGCCTGAAATTTTGACCCATAATAGGCTTTCATCCCCATGGCTCCGCCTAATTTGAAATTATAATTACTGTCGTTTGGCTTGGCTTTTACAAGTTGCTCATACTTAGAGATCGCCATATTCCAATTTTTTCTGAAGCTATAAATATCACCTAATAACTCAATCGCTTTAAGTTCAGAATCATGTTGAAGAAGCAATATTTCAGCCGCTTTATCATCTCCAGAGTTTAGTAACTTTTCTGCCTTGGAAATGTCATTTTGCGAGTTCCCGATAGCGGTAAAAAGTCCGCAGATGAATAGAAAGATTTCAAATTTTGTTAACATAAATTAAATTTTCTTAAATTTAGATCGCCCAAACTATTGAAGTTCAGTATTAAAACTATACAATTGTTATAATTAAGATGTTTCCTAATTTAACTACCCATATTAAAAA
>NZ_JBLVTK010000002.1:861012-869758 GCF_048285865.1 Christiangramia marina
CACCTAGCCTATGCAAAATTTTACCATGAGGTTCAAGGGTAAAATGTTTTACCTTTTTATCTTAACCCTAATTCTGGCAGGCATGTCGTCCGCGTATGGACAACAATGCCCTGTTGTAAACAATCCCAACCAGGAGTTCTGCTATTTAGATACTGTTGGTGATTTAGAAGCTACACCTGCAGCTGGTAAAACATTGAGATTTTATCGTACTTCAACTTCTACAAATCCTATTCCAAACAATGAAATTTTAAGATCAGGTACTTACTTTGCAGGAAATCAAGATGGATCTTGTACAAGTAGACCGCAAATCAACGTAACAGTTGATGATCTTGGAGCTCCGGTTTCCACCTTTGGAAATTTCTTCGAACCATGTGTATATTCTACAGGTTCAGTCACCACAGTTGGGGATTTAAAGGACTTGATAACTCCAGCAGACCCTTCTTTCGATCTTAATGTCTATGCCAATGAATTTGGTAAAGCAAACGATGAATTGTCTGATGCTACTGCACTTATTGCTGGCGAAAATTATTTCATTGGACAGGATGATCCAAGTGACGCTGATTGCAGATTTTCCAGCCGTATCGCAATTGAATTTAATCCTGTAAATGCTTTTGCTCCGAATGCCGCTGCAAATCAAATATTTTGCGAAAGTGACGACCCGAGGGTAAGAGATCTTGAAGCTAGCGCTACAAGTCCAGATACTCAAGCCTTTAGATGGTATAGCACAAGAACTTCTCAACCACCTTTGGCCAACTCTACGCGGTTGATCGATGGAGAAACATATTACGTAAGCCAGATTGTGAATAGAACTAACTCTACTCAACCTCCATGTGAAAGCACAAACAGGAGAGCAGTAACTGTGACTATTATACCTTCTGATGCAGGACCAGACAATCTGGATGAATCAACTTGTGAAGCCAATGCAGACGATGCTTTTAGTTCTACTGAGAACTTAAAAACCCTGTTTTTGGGATTATTGGAGAACAACTTCGATTCAGATACAGATAATGATGTACCAACAAATGGAACTTTTTCAGATAGCAGTTTAAGTGAACTTGTAGCTGCATACACTGGTCCAGGTACTTACTCGACTACTTATAGTGTAGAATTTACCGAGGATTGTACAGATGAAGTTAATCTTGCAATCACTGTAGTAGAAAATCCAGATGCAGGTGATAATACCGAATTAACTTACTGCCAGAGCGATCTTGCAGCACTTATAACTCAGATTGCTACCAACCCTTCTGCAGCTGAAGATGCATTTGCAGATCTTATTGCTGGTGCGGATGCCGGTGGAACTTTTTCCCCAGAGCTTGGAACCATTGCTACTCAATATTTAAATGATGTAGCTACCAATAATTTTCCGGCTTCATATTCAGTAACCTATACGGTTACAACTGGAACTACAGACGATTCAGACTGTTCAGATTCTTCAACTCTTACAGTGAATGTACTCGCAGATCCAGATGCAGGAACAGATGCTACTGCAAGTTTCTGTGAGACTGACGATGACGTTATGACTGCATTCGCAAGCCAAGCTTCGCTTCAAACTTTCATTCTAAACCTTTTAGGAACAGATGACGACAGTGGAAGCTTTAGCCCTTCAATTGCGACACTTTTTTCAAATTATAACAACGGAGTAGTTGGAGCTGAAGATTTTAGCACAACCTATACAATTGCTGCAACTGTAGCCTGTGACGCTGTATCATCCACAGCAACAATCACTATTAACGAAGCCGTTGATGCTGAAGCAGGAACTATTGCAGATGTTGACGGAGTTTGTTCTAATGACGATGTGATCACACTTTCAAACTTATTAGGTCCAGACAGCATCGCTGGTGGAACTTTTTCAAGTGATGATACCACTATTTCAAATGGCATATTTGATCCATCTGTAGCCGGTGCAGGCGATTTTACCATTACTTATACTATTGATGAGGATGACACATGTGTGACCGGTTCAGATTCTGTAGACTTTACCATCTCAGTAGAACAGGCTCCGAATGCTGGACCTGGAGGAGACTTTGTTTTCTGTCAGGCAGAGTTCACGGCATTAGCTGCGCAAATTGCTGCCAATCCAAGTGGACAGGGTGAAGAATTACTGAACGAATTTGATCCAACTATCGCCAGAGGTGGTACTTTCACAGATAACAACCTTGGTGAACTGTTAGCTCAATATGCCGCTACCACAAGTTTTCCTGCGACTTTTACAACAACATATACTGTAAGCAGTGGCACATGTACAAGTTCTGCAGATTACTCAATCACAATTAACCCAAATGAGACTGCTGATGCTGGAGAAGATACTATGGTGACATTTTGCAGTACAGAGGGTGTTGTTGATTTAAACACTGCTCTATCTGGCAGCACGACTGCTGGTGGAACTTTCTCTAGTGATGATCTTACACTATCAGGCTCTACTTTTGACACTGGTATTAGTGGTGCAGGTACATTTACAGCTACCTACACAGTAGATGCAACAACTGATGTTTGCATAACAGGTTCTGATAGCTCTACAATAACTGTTGTTGTAGTGCAAGGTTTTGATCTTGGAGAAGATGTAACTACGATCGTTTGTGAGAATGACGTTGATGCCGCTTTCTTTACTGAAGCAAACCTAACATCGGAATTCAACAATTTACTACCAGAAGATGCTCCAAATGGATCATTTAATCCAAGCATCTCTGAACTGGCAGAAATGTACACTGAAGGTATGACGACTGGTGATTTCACTACTACTTATAGTATTGGGACAAATGAATGTGCAGATTCAGTAGAACTAACTATTACTGTTAGGGAGAATATTGATGCTGAACTAGACGAAGTTGCTAATCCAGCTCCAATTTGTCAAAATTCAGGCGTACAGGATCTAACTAGCTTCCTGGGAGACAATCCAGATTTCGGAGTGTTTGAAGGATATGAGGACGGAACGTTCGATCCATCCATGATGGCGGCTGGTGATTATAGCATAACTTATACTTTAAGTGAAGATTCTTCAGATTGCGTTTCTGGAACAGATTCTATATCGTTCACGATTACTGTGATCGACTCCGCTCTTGCTGGAGATGATGTAGCGGTTACTGTTTGTCAGAATGACGGAGTTCAAAACCTTTTTGATATTCTGGATGGTGAGTTTACAGATAATGACGGAACCTTCACAATAGATGGAAGTGTTATCACAGATGGTCTTATGGATCCGGCAGACTTTATGGCTGGCACTTATATGATCACCTATACAGTAGATGCTGAAAATGATTGTGGTAATGATACTGCAATGATTAGTGTAACTGTGAACGAATCGCCAGATGCTGGAGATGATATGGCTGTTGCCATATGCCAGAACGATGATGTAGTAGATCTATTCAGTCTCTTGTCTGATAATACCGATTCAACTGGATCTTTCAGCCTTAATGGAGATGTAATTGCAGATGGTCTAATGAATCCAGCAGATTTTGATGCCGGAAACTATGCTGTTATCTACACATTAGAAAATGAGAACTGTACTGATGCTGCAACCTTTACTATTACTGTACAGGACGCTGCATTTGCAGGAATGGATATGGAAATCGCCGTTTGTCAAAACGATGGTGTACAAAACCTGTTTGATTTCTTATCAGTAGATGCTGATACAGACGGTGAGTTCACCCTTGAAGATGGTACAGTTGTAACAGATGGAATGATGGATCCTTCAACTTTTGACGCAGGAACTTACACTGTGACTTATACAGTAGCTGCCATCAATGATTGTGGAGATGATACTGCTGAATTTACAATTACAGTTCAGGAAGTAGGAGATGCTCCGGTAGTTGGAGATGCAACTTACTGTGCGATCCTCGATCCAACAGGTGCTGATCTAACAGCAGGTAGTGAAGATCTAACTTTCTATACTGATGCTGATCTTACAATGATGGTTGCTGAAGATGCTCCTTTAACTGAAGGAACTTACTACGTAACTCAGCGTGGAGAAGCTGGTTGTGAATCTGAGGCTACTGCCTTTAATGTAAGCATTACAGATCCTGGAACTCCTACAATCGACGATGCGAATCAAACTTTCTGCCAGTTCGACGATCCAACGATCGCAGACCTGAATGATGCAATCGACCAGACTTCAAATGTAACCTGGTATGCAAGTGCAGATAGTACAGATCCATTAAGTACAGGAACCGCACTTCAGGATGGAGTGACATATTTCGCTTCCCTGTACGACCCAGCATCAGATTGTGATAGCTCACAAAGACTTGCTGTGAACGTTAGCCTGGAATGTGACTTCTTCATACCAGAAGGTATTTCACCAAACGGTGATCAATTAAATGATGATTTCGAGATTAGATATATCGAAGATTTCTATCCTAACTATACTATTGAGATCTACAACAGATGGGGTGACTCAGTTTACAAGGGGAATGCAAATACTCCAAACTGGGATGGTACCAGCAATCAAGGTTCATTCGGTGACGGTTTGTTACCAGTAGGGGTTTACTTCTATTACCTGGACTTCAAAGATGGTAGCACTGAGCCAAGAAGAGGAAAAGTATACTTAAGTAGATAATTAGGATAAACAAGAACAAGAGATGAAAAAAATAATCACAAAATATTTATTATTCGCAGGCATTATCCTTTTCTCTATAAAGGGTATGGCTCAGCAAGATCCGCTCTTCACTCAATACATGTACAACATGAGTGTTGTGAATCCTGCTTATGCGACAGACGACCCGGGCATGTTGAACCTGGGTGCGATTTACAGAATGCAATGGACAGATGTTGATGGTGCACCACGCACCCTCAACTTCTTTGCCCACACTCCGGTAAGTGAGCGTGTTGAACTTGGACTAACTGTAGTTCATGACGAAATTGGTGATGTTGAGAAAACCAACAATATCACGGCAGATTTCGCATACGTGATCCCAACTGGTGACAACACGAAGTTATCTTTTGGTGCAAAGGCAGGTCTTACGACTTTCGATGCTAACCTTGCTAACTTACGTTTAAATGATCCAGGTGATGCAGCATTCCAGAACATTAGCGAAGTATTTCCTGTGTTTGGAGTTGGAGCTTTCTGGTTTGGTGATAAACATTATTTAGGAGTTTCTGCACCTAACTTGTTAACAGCAGATCACCTTGATGACAGTCAGTTGCTTAGAGACAAAGGTTCTGAAGAGATCCATTACTACCTTACCGGTGGTTATGTGTTTGACATTACTGAAAACTTCAAACTGAAACCTTCTACCATGGTTAGAGGGGTTGAAGGATCACCATTATCTGTTGATGTAAATGCGAACGCATTGCTTTACGATCGATTTGAAGCAGGTGTTGGTTATAGATTCGATAAGTCTGTTACAGGCTTGGTAAACTTTCAGGTAACTCCGGGATTAAGAATTGGGTATGCATATGATTACCCAACTTATGACCTGAGCGACGATGGTTCACATGAGATCATGCTTTTATTTGATCTGGACCTATTCGGACTTAAGAAAGGATATGACAAATCACCAAGATTCTTCTAAAACCAGACTAAGATGAAAAATATATATAGTACACTTTTAATTTTATTCGTAAGCATTACCGCTTTCGGTCAAAAGTCTGACATTAGAGACGGAAACAAGTTTTTCGCGAATGCAGCCTATATCGATGCCGCTGATGCTTATGAAAACGTAAATGAGAAATCTCAGGAGATTCTTCAGAATCTTGGAGACTCTTACTTCTATACTAACCAGATGCAGAACGCAGCTGAAGTATATGAGATGTTATTTTTAAGACATTCCGGTGCAGTTGCTCCGGAGTATCAATTCCGTTATGCTCACGCATTGATGGCTCAGGGTAATTATGTAAAAGCCGATGAGTTAATGAATGAGTTATCTGGAAATGACTGGAATCATGAAGAATTCAAGAATACTCTTGATACTGTAGTTCCTCATAAATTCAAGTACGATCAGATTATGAACAACGCTTCATCTTCAGACTTCGGAATTGGATTCTATGGTGATCGTGTAGCTTTTGCATCGACAAGAAACCAGGAACGCCCTATCTATCCATGGAATAAAATGCCAGCATTGGATCTTTACAGTGCACAAATGGATGATGATGGTGAGATGAAAGACATAGTTCTTTTTTCAGATGTTATCAATACAGATGAGCATGAGAGTTCAGCAACCTTCAGTCAGGATGGAAATACTATCTATTTTGACAGAACGAATGAAGATCGTGTGAAAAATGAGAATGATGTTCGTGTAGCTCACATTAGTATTTACCGTGCTGAAATGGTAGATGGTGAATGGACGAACGTTGAAAAACTACCTTTTAGTAGTGAAGAATATTCAGTAGAACACCCAAGCCTAAATGCAGATGGAACGAAGTTATTCTTTGCCAGCGACATGCCTGGTGGAAGTGGATCTTTCGATATCTACGTGGTGGATATCAATGAAGATGGAACCTTCGGAACTCCTCAAAATCTTGGAGCTGGAGTGAACACAGCTCACAGAGAGCAATTCCCTTTCATTAGCGAAAATGATGTTTTATACTTCACTTCAGATGGACACCAGGGATTTGGTAACCTTGACATCTACAGAACTGAAGGAGACTTCAGTGAAGTAGAAAACCTTGGATCTTCTATTAATAGTGGTAACGATGACTTCGCATATGTTGTGAAAGAGAGTGATGAAACTGGATATTTTGCCTCAAATAGAAGAGGAACAGATAATCTATATCAATTCACACGTGAAGAGAATGAGATCGTCGAAGCTCCTACTGAAGTTGATCCAACGAGCGGTCAGGATCTTATCCCGATCGATGGCAGCAAAATCTATTTCGATTTTGACAAAGCAACGATCAAGAAAGAGTCTGAAGTTGTTCTGGATTCAGTAGTAACTTACATGAATGATTATCCAAATATCAAAGTGAAAGTTGAGTCTCATGCAGATGCTAGAGGTTCAGACAGCTACAACATGGCATTATCTAAAAGAAGAGCAGCTTCTACAGTAGACTACCTTGTTAAGAAGGGAATTGACAGAAGCAGACTAACATCTGAAGGTTATGGTGAAACACGTCCAGTAAATGACTGTACTCAACCAACAGGATGTACTAATGCAGAATATGCTAAGAACAGAAGAAGTGCATTTGTAGTATCAAACAGAAAATCTGAAAGTCAGTCGATGACAGAAGATGATTCTGAAGATTCCATGGATGACGATATGATTGAAGACAACGAGAACTAGGTTCAACCTTGTACTAACTATCCAATCAAAATGGAAAGCCCCATGCAATTGCATGGGGCTTTTTTATTAATATAATTGAAGCTGACTATTTCTCTGGCGGATATCCCTCTAAAGCTTTCTCAACTATTTTATCAAAAGCCTTCTGGCGTTTTTCTGGATCAGCGTTTGCATCAAAGCTACTCTCTACTACCGCCTGCCAAACCAAAGCATCTTTCTCTTTGTCTACAAAATCAAATGTAAGCTCCATGTAGGTATCCATTTTCCCTATAGGAATACCTCCGCTCACTCCTACTCCAACATTGCCTCCACCTCCACCAAGGCCAAGACCAACTCTGCTACGATTATCTCTTTCGTACTCCTGCGTATATACATTCACCTGAAGTCCGGCAGTCTCAGATCTACTGAAGCCCTTTTCCTGCATCTTAGAGTTTAAAGCATTTAATAGCCTTCCCTGATCTAGCTGATTGAGTCCTGTTTGTAAATCGGAATAAATTGAATAAGAATTGTATTGATCGAACTGAACCGTTTGATCGTAATCGTAGACTGCCCGTGGTGTATTACAGGCAGCCATAAATAATAATAAAGTAGATATTTTTAGAATTTTCATAACCGGTTTTTTCTAAAAATAGCCAAAACCAGCCGGAGCAAACACCTGTTTAACAGGAATTAAACAAGCTTAATTAAGCATTTGCCATAATTTATCCTTCAGCTCTTGAAGTCCTTTTTGAGCTACGGAAGAAATAAACAGGTATGGAAAATCAAGTTCTTTATCCAGTTGCGATTTCATTTCTGCCTTAAGTTCCTCATCTAAAAGATCACTTTTCGAAATTGCGATCAACCTGTCCTTGTCCATCAATTCAGGATTGTATCGCCTAAGCTCATCAACAAGAATATCGTACTGCTCTTTAATATCCTTCGCATCTGAAGGAATTAAGAAAAGTAGTGTTGAATTACGCTCGATATGTCTTAAGAATCGATGCCCAAGACCTCTACCTTCGGCTGCTCCTTCAATGATCCCAGGAATATCTGCAACCACGAAAGTTTGAAAATCACGATACTGAACAATCCCTAGATTTGGCTTTAGAGTGGTAAATTCATAATTGGCAATCTTTGGTTTTGCAGCAGTAATTACTGAAAGTAAAGTAGATTTTCCAGCATTAGGGAAACCTACCAGACCAACATCTGCAAGAACTTTTAGTTCCAGAGTAATATCTACCTGCTGCCCATCAATACCTGGCTGAGCATAACGCGGAGTCTGATTGGTCGAACTTTTAAAATGCCAGTTTCCCAGTCCTCCTTTACCACCTTCGGCAATTATAAATTCCTGACCATCTTCAGTAATTTCCTTGATGATCTCATTAGTTTCAGTATCCCTGATCACAGTACCTAATGGCACATCGATGTATTCATCTGTACCCTGAGCACCAGAACTTCTCTGTTTACTCCCATTACCGCCATGCTCAGCTTTTACGTGCCGCTTAAATTTAAGATGGAATAATGTCCATAGGTTTTCATTCCCTTTTACGATTACGTGG
>NZ_JBLVTK010000002.1:869782-899372 GCF_048285865.1 Christiangramia marina
TCGGGACCTCCTTTGGTTATATATTTCTCCCTATGCAGGTGCGCAGAACCCTTCCCTCCTTTTCCGGAGAAAACATGGATCTTTACGTAATCAACAAAATTCCCTTCAGTCATATCTTAATTCATTAATTCATCGATCACAGAACTCAGTCGAGTAGTGATCTCTTCTATACTACCTTCACCATTCACTCCGTAATACTTATTTTGTTTCTGGTAGAAATTCTTTAAAATGGCAGTTTCAGCATAATAAACCTTGATACGATTGCGAATAACACGCTCATCAGCATCATCTGGTCTACCTGAAGTTTTACCTCTTTCCAGCAATCTTTCAACAAGGATCTCATCCTCAACTTCCAGAGCGATCATAGCATTTACTTCAGTACCTTTCGCTTCCAGAGATTCGCTTAATGCTTCAGCCTGGGCTTCAGTTCTTGGAAATCCGTCAAAAATAAATCCATTAGCACCTTCATTTTTTTCAACTTCAGCATTCAGCATATTGATGGTAACCTCATCTGGAACGAGTTGTCCCTTATCAATAAACGATTTTGCGCTGAGCCCAAGTTCTGTCTGATTCTTGATATTATACCTGAATACATCTCCTGTAGAAATATGTATAAGATCATACTTTTCCTTTAAAATGGTTGCCTGAGTTCCCTTGCCTGCACCCGGAGGGCCAAACAGCACTAGATTTGTCATTTTGCTTTCTTTGCGTTTATATACTTGAGTTAGGTTCCTGCCCAGACCGTCGTAGTCAAGACCGTAACCAACAATAAATTTATTAGGTATCTCCATCCCGATAATTTGTACCGGAACATCTTTTTTATAAGCTGAAGGTTTAAAGAACAGTGTTGCCACCTGGTAACTAGCTACACCTGCCTCAGTTAAAATTCTATCCACCTCAACGAGTGTATTACCGGTATCTACAATATCTTCCAGAAGAACAACTTCCCTACCTGCAAGTTCCTGTCCTAAACCCAATAAAGTTTTAACTTCCCCGGTTGTTTTGGTGCCTTCATAAGAACCCATTTTCACAAAACTTATCTCGCAGTCACTCTCAAATCGTTTGATCACTTCGGAAGCAAACATAAAAGAGCCGTTCAGGATCCCGATAAATACAGGTTTTCTGCCTGTATATTCGTCATTCAATCGTTTAGCAATAGTATCAATGGCTTTCGTAATTTCCTCCTCAGAGATAAAAGGTTCGAATTCCAGATCGTGTAGCTTTATCAAAATTCAGCAATTTTAAGTGGCAAAGATAAGGAATCTATACAAGCCCGCCTTCCCGAATTCTTGCTGAATAAATATGGCAGGAATCAGGAATAACTTATTTTTGCGAAAAGCCGAATTAACTTATGGTAAATTATTTCTCATCAGACTTTAAACTGGGAATTCTAGGTGGTGGCCAGCTTGGCAAAATGATGCTTTATGAGACCCGAAAGTACGATATCCAGACACTTGTGCTGGATCCAAGTTCAGAGGCTCCTTCAAGAATTTCCTGCGACTATTTTGAACAGGGAGATTTAATGGAGTATGAAACTGTTCTTCAATTTGGTAGAAAAGCAGATGTATTAACTTTTGAAATTGAAAGTATTAATATAGAAGCTTTAAAACAGCTGGAAAGCGAAGGCGTTAAAACATATCCTTCCGCAGCAACACTCGAGAAGATTCAGAATAAGGCGGTACAAAAAGAATTTTACGAACAGCACAATTTACCAACTGCAGCTTTCAAAAGATTTCCAAATCTGGAACTTTTAAAATCAGATGTCAACGAGCAGAAAGTAAGTTTACCTTTCGTCTGGAAAAGTGCTACCGGTGGTTATGATGGAAAAGGAGTATCGGTTATTAGAACGGAAGCTGATCTCGCCAATCTTCCCGATGCAGAATGTATTGCTGAAAACCTGGTGCCTTTCAAAAATGAACTGGCGGTTATCGTGGCACGGAATCCTTCAGGTGAAGTTCGCACTTATCCTGTTGTGGAAATGGAATTTCATCCCACGGCTAACCAGGTAGAATATGTCATCTGTCCAGCGCGTATCGATAATAATGTAGCTGAAAAGGCAAGGAAACTAGCTGAAAATGTTTCCGAAGCATTTGAACATGTAGGGTTACTCGCGGTTGAAATGTTTCAGACTGAAGACGATAAAATCTTGATTAATGAAGTGGCTCCAAGGCCTCACAATAGTGGTCATTATAGCATTGAAGCTTCCTACACCAACCAGTTCGAACAGCAAATTAGAGCAATTCTGGACTTGCCTTTAGGTAAAACCGATAGTAAAGTTGGAGGGATCATGGTAAATCTGGTAGGTGATGAAAATCACGAAGGAGAGGTTCTATATAAAAATATCGAGAGGATCATGGGTATGGAAGGAGTTACTCCGCATATCTATGGTAAAAAGATCACCAGGCCTTTTAGAAAAATGGGTCATGTAACGATCGTAAATAAAGATCTGGGGGAAGCTCGAAAGATCGCTGAAGAGGTAAAGAATAGTATTCAAGTTATTAGCAAAAAATAGAAAAATGGGAAAAGTAGCTGTGATCATGGGTAGTACCAGTGATATGCCTGTAATGCAGGAAGCAATCGACATACTGGAAGGATTTGACATACCGGTGGAAGTAGATATCGTTTCCGCTCATCGTACCCCAGAGAAACTATTCGATTTTAGTAAAAATGCGCACGAAAGAAATATCAAAGTTATTATCGCAGGTGCCGGCGGTGCAGCTCACCTTCCAGGGATGGTAGCTTCCATGTCCCCATTGCCAGTGATTGGAGTACCAGTAAAATCAAGAAACTCCATAGATGGATGGGATTCAGTATTATCAATTCTGCAAATGCCTGGCGGCGTTCCTGTCGCGACAGTTGCACTCGATGGCGCTAAGAATGCTGGCATCCTGGCAGCGCAAATAATAGGCACGGCAGATAAGTGCGTCATGGACAAAATTCTTGTTTACAAAGAAGGTCTTAAACAAAAGGTGATTGAAGGCGCGAAAAGCGTTCAGAAAAAGAAATAAAAAAGGGATCACAAAGTGATCCCTAAGCAGTAAACCTTTAACCCGTTATTATTTATTAACCATTCTAAATTTTAACCAGAACTTGTTATACTACTGTATCGTTATAAGTTGATATTTAATCGATTAAAAGGCTAAAATAGAAATTTTAATTAGATCTTTTGCAATAACGTTCATATAATATTGCAAAAGCGTTAAACTTACATTCATGAGCTCTCAAAATATATTACTGGAAGATTTTAATCAAGCTCCTTTTTCAAGCATAAAAACTTCAGATTACAAACCTGCCATTATAAAGGCTATAGAACTTGCCCAAAATGATATTGAGGTTATCACCTCCAGTAAACAAGAACCAAGCTTCGAAAATACCATCGAAGCATTAGAGTTTTCGGGAAAAAAACTTGATCGCGTTACCAGCATTTTCTTCAATATAAATTCTGCGGAAACCAATGAAGAAATTCAAAAGATCGCGCAGGATGTTTCTCCTCTACTTTCAGAATTCAAGAATGATGTTATTCTGAACAATAAGCTCTTTGAAAGAGTCAAAAAGGTTTACGATCAAAAAGAATCACTGGACCTCAACAAGGAGCAAACCACCTTACTTGACCAGAAGTTTAAGGCTTTTACTCGTAATGGCGCCAACCTGGCTAGCGAAGATCAACAGGCCTTACGTGAGATCGACAAGAAACTATCTCAGCTAAAATTGCAGTTTGGTGAAAATGTTTTAGCTGAAACCAATAAATATGAGCTGGTTGTTACTGAAGAATCCCGTTTAGGTGGATTGCCTGAAAGTTTCAAAGAAGAAGCCAGGAATATTGCAAAATCCAAAGATTCTGAAGGCTGGATCTTCAGTCTGGAATACCCAAGTTACATTCCATTCATGAAATACGCCGATGACAGGGAATTGCGAAAGGAACTTTCTCTCGCATTTGGATCAAGAGCTTTTAAAGGTGATGAACTGGATAACCAGCAAAATGTTCTCGATATCGCAAAACTGCGATATGAAAGAGCAAAACTACTCGGTTATAATTCCCATGCTCACTTTGTTCTTGAAGAACGTATGGCAGAAACCCCGCATAAAGTAGAGTCTTTTCTCGAGGAAATGCTGGATAAAGCAAGACCTGCGGCAAAGCGAGAGTTTAATCAATTAGAAAAGTTCGCTAAAGAGCTTGACCAGATCGATACCCTCCAAAAATGGGATTCAGCTTATTATGCTGAAAAACTGAAACAGAAATTATTTGATCTGGATGACGAAAAGCTGAAACCATACTTCCAGTTAGAAAAAGTGATTGATGGGGTGTTTACCATCGCAGGGAAACTTTACGGACTCAAATTCGAACAAACAACTGATGTTGATGTATATCACCAGGATGTTAGAACCTATAATGTTACCGATACTATAGGGAATGATATTGCTCTTTTCTATGCCGACTTTC
Source organism: Christiangramia marina (assembly GCF_048285865.1). NCBI lineage: Bacteria > Pseudomonadati > Bacteroidota > Flavobacteriia > Flavobacteriales > Flavobacteriaceae > Christiangramia > Christiangramia marina. The sequence goes on from NZ_JBLVTK010000002.1 coordinate 874,224, forward strand.
ATCCCCGCCCAGGAAAAAGAGATGGTGCATGGATGACGATTTACAAACAGCAGTCGATTGAAAATGGGCAGAATGAGAGACCCCATATATCTATAGTATGCAATTTCACTAAACCAACAGAGAAGCAACCTTCATTACTAACCTTCAATGAAGTAACAACTTTGTTCCATGAATTTGGTCATGCCTTACACGGTATGCTCGCAAATACAACTTACCCAAGTCTTTCTGGCGCCAATGTATATTGGGATTTTGTAGAACTACCAAGCCAGGTTCTTGAGAACTGGTGTTACGAGCAAGAGGCGTTGCAACTCTTTGCAAAACATTATAAAACCGGTGAAGCCATTCCTCAAGAATACATTACTAAGATCAAGGATTCGTCCAACTTTCTGGAAGGTATGGCAACCTTAAGACAGTTAAGCTTTGGAATGTTAGATCTTAGCTGGCACGCGCAGAACCCTTCAAATGTAAGTGATGTAAAGGCACATGAAACAGAAGCATTCGAACCTACCAAATTATTCCCGGATGTAGCCAGTAATTGTATGAGTACAGCATTTTCCCATATCTTCCAGGGTGGTTATTCTGCAGGATATTATTCTTACAAATGGGCAGAAGTACTGGATGCAGATGCATTTGAATATTTTACGGAAAACGGAATATTCAGCAAGGATGTCGCAGATAAATTTAAAGATAACATACTCTCGCAAGGTGGTACAGAGCATCCAATGGAACTGTACAAACGCTTCCGCGGAAAAGAACCAAAACCAGATGCTCTATTAAGAAGAGCTGGTCTAATAACTAAATAAATAATTCTGAAAAGAATGGTAAAACCTGATTATAAAGCTACGGGATCGCCATTCTTTTCATATTTTTGAGTTGCAACCGTCACAAGCACACATGCCTTCAAACCAACTTGATCCAAATAAATGGGTAGACAGATATTCAGATTATCTGTTTAATTATACGATCGTGCGTGTAAATGACCGTGAAGTCGCTAATGACCTTATTTCTGAAACCTTCCTGGCGGGCTTAAAATCTGCCAAAAACTTTAAAGGTGAAGCCAGCGAAAGAACCTGGCTCATTTCGATCCTCAAACGAAAGATTATTGATCATTATCGGCGTAATAATTCAAAAAAGGGTCAGGCTGAAGTTAAGATCAATTATACTGGAGAAGATAGCGAAGGCGAATGGCTGGAAGAACAGGTCGCAGACCAATTTGATCGTACTGCCGAGGATGAAATGGAAAATAATGAACTGGGATTGGCAATTCTGGATTGTTTGGATTCTATTAATGAAAAGCAAGCAGCAATTTTTAAGCGTAAAACTATAGATGGAGTTGATACGGAAGCGATTTGTAATGAATTTGATATCACGCCGTCTAATTTGTGGGTAATTATTCATCGCGCCAGAACTGCTCTGGCCGCGTGCATGGAAAAAAACTGGTTTTAATTATGAGTGAAAAAAGTAAATCTCTTTTTGTTGACTGTTCTGAAGCAGCTACCTGTTGCACGAAAGCACAGTACGATGAAGCCGGTTTTTTTGAAAAGATCAAGTTAACGATCCATCTTGCCTTCTGCAGAACATGCCGCACATTTTCCAGTAGAAATTCCAAACTCACCCATAAGCTGAAAGAAGCAAATCTGGAATGCTGTTCCGAAGAAAAAAAGAAAGAATGGCGTGAAAATATTAGTAAACTACAATCGGAAGAACATACTTCATAAATAATACAATACCCAGGTATATTATGGGAATCGACTCCACCACGAAAGAAGCATAATATTTAGCCTGCCGCTCTCTGCTCCTAAGCAGAAATACTCCAATAATTACACACACCAGAAATAAACTTAGAAAGCTATAACTGCGGAATTGCTGCTGAAATATTTCAATAAGACATATCAGTAACAATAAAATAACCCCAAAGATCCTAGTTTTCCTAATTCCAATTCTTTGCGGAATTGTTTCAAGAGAATCAGAATCATAAATTAGATCCCTTATTTCAAAGGGCAACGTAAGCACAACCACCATACAAAATCGCTGGAATAAATCTATAAGAGTTGATTGACTTAGCAGTTGCTGAGCATTGATCACGGGCAGGAAAACTGTAGTTCCCGCCCATACCATTGCAATGACAAATATTTTAATCCCGGCTAGACTTCTCAAATTCCTGCTGTTTCCAAAAACCGGTAATGCGTACAAAAGTGTTAGTAGGCCTAGGATACCTGTTGCTAGCAGCACATTTACTGACAGTTGAACAGCAAAATATATCAATGCAAGAAAACTTATAAAAGAAAATATTTGAATGATTCGCAGGTTTCCGGCAAGACTGGAATGATGCAGTTTCGCAATGCCAGCGTATTTGACAAAATTATATCCAGTGATCGTCGAGAAAAAAATAAAAGCCAGTAGATCTAGGCTAATTTGGAAGTTATTTTCGACTATACTTATCACCACAAAACATACCACCGCAACAGCAACGTGAATACTGCTATTTATATATAAATCAAAAGCCTGGCGAAGGTACCTCATCTTACGAAATTACATATTCTTTACTAGTTTTTGATCAGTCAAAAATCTTAACAACTGTATACCTCTAAACCACTTTATATTAGCACGGAATTATGTACTTTTGCGCCACAAAAACACAACTTAATTTATTGATGAGAACAGATTCTTTCGCATTACGCCATATTGGTCCCAAAGCTGAAAATCTTCAGGAAATGCTGGACACGATTGGCGTTGATTCTATAGAGCAACTTATATACGAAACAATCCCTGATGATATCAGGCTGGAAAACCCACTTAATTTGCCAAAAGCAATGAGTGAGAACCAGTATGCAGAACATATCAAGAAGCTTTCAGAAAAGAATAAATTATATAAAACCTACATTGGCTTAGGATACCATCAAAGCATCCTGCCAGCGGTAATCCAGAGAAATATTCTGGAAAACCCGGGTTGGTACACTGCTTATACTCCTTACCAGGCAGAAATCGCTCAGGGTAGATTAGAAGCCCTTCTGAATTTCCAGACCATGGTAAGCGATCTTACCGGTATGGAGCTAGCGAATGCATCTTTATTAGATGAATCTACTGCCGCAGCTGAAGCCATGGCACTCTTATTCTCTGTTCGCGAAAGAGATCAGAAAAAAGCAAACGTCAATAAATTTTTCGTTTCTCAGCAAACATTACCGCAGACCATTTCTCTAATGGAAACGCGTGCTAACTTCCTGGGGATCGATATGGTTGTTGGAGATCATGAAGAATTTGATTTTTCTGAAGAATACTTTGGTGCACTTGTGCAGTATCCTGGCAAATTCGGTCAGATCTTCGATTATAAAGAATTTGTCGAGAATTGTAAAGCAGCTAATATCAAAACCGCATTTGCGGCAGATATACTTAGTCTGGTAATGCTTCAGGCTCCGGGAGAACTTGGAGTAGACGTGGTTGTTGGAACTACGCAGCGTTTTGGAATTCCGTTAGGATATGGAGGACCTCATGCAGCATTTTTTGCAACCAGAGAGGATTTTAAAAGAAATCTTCCAGGACGTATTATTGGTCTTACGAAGGATGTTGACGGGAATAGTGCCCTTAGAATGGCATTGCAAACCCGTGAACAACACATTAAAAGAGATAAAGCAACTTCAAATATTTGTACTGCACAGGTTCTTCTTGCGGTAATGGCAGGAATGTATGCAGTATATCATGGTCCACGCGGCCTGGAGTACATCGCCGGTATTGTGCATGCGACGGCAGTTAGCCTGGAGGATAGTTTGAAGAAACTCGGTTTCGAACAGCAGAATTCAGCATATTTCGATACGCTACATGTAAAGGTAGACGCTAAATCTTTGAAAACTATTGCTGAAAAGCACGAGATAAACTTTTTCTATCCCGATTCTGAAAGCGCCTGTATTTCGATCAATGAGACCACTACTACAGATGATCTGAACGCGATCATTTCAGTTTTTGCTGAATTAAAAGATAAAGAGGCTACTGAAGTATCTGAATTATCTTCTGAAATTAGGATTCCGGAGTCGCTTCAACGTACTTCTGAATTTTTAACTCACGAAGTATTCAATTTGTATCATTCAGAAACTGAATTGATGCGTTATATCAAAAAACTGGAGCGCAAAGATCTTTCACTGAACCACTCGATGATAAGTCTTGGATCCTGCACCATGAAATTGAATGCCGCTTCAGAAATGTTACCTTTAAGTAATCCACAATGGGGGAACTTGCACCCATTTGTTCCTGTAGACCAGGCTCAGGGTTATCAAACCATATTAAAAGAACTGGAAGACCAGTTAACTGAAATTACAGGGTTTTCAGCAACCTCATTACAACCAAATTCCGGTGCTCAGGGCGAGTATGCTGGTTTGATGGTTATACGTGCGTACCACGAAGCGAATGGAGACAGTCATAGAAATATTTGCCTGATCCCATCCTCTGCTCACGGTACAAATCCTGCTTCAGCAGTAATGGCCGGTATGAAAGTGATTGTCACCAAGGCCACTGAAAATGGAAATATAGACGTTGATGATCTACGCGAAAAAGCATTAAAACACAAGGACAATCTTGCTGCACTAATGGTTACCTATCCTTCTACACACGGGGTATTTGAATCTGCTATTCGCGAAGTAACTAATATCATTCATGAAAATGGCGGTCAGGTTTATATGGACGGCGCTAACATGAACGCCCAGGTTGGACTTACCAATCCAGGTAAAATTGGTGCTGATGTTTGCCACCTGAACCTGCACAAAACTTTTGCCATTCCTCACGGAGGAGGTGGACCTGGAGTTGGTCCAATATGTGTAGCTGAGCAGTTGAAACCTTTCCTTCCTGGAAACCCGGTGATAAAAACAGGCGGAGATCAGGCGATTGGTGCAATTTCTTCAGCACCATGGGGTTCTGCACTCGTTTGCCTTATTTCTTACGGATACATCAAAATGCTTGGTACTGGAGGCCTTCAAAAGGCAACGGAATATGCAATTTTGAATGCTAATTACATAAAGGAACGTTTAAACGGACATTATAAAACCCTTTATTCTGGAGAAAGAGGACGTGCTGCACATGAGATGATCGTAGATTGCAGACCTTTCAAAGAAAAAGGGATTGAAGTGACAGATATCGCCAAACGTTTGATCGATTATGGGTTTCATGCTCCAACAGTATCATTCCCGGTAGCTGGAACTGTAATGATCGAACCAACGGAAAGTGAATCAAAACCTGAACTGGACAGATTCTGTGATGCGCTAATTTCAATTCGAAAAGAAATTGACGAAGCATCGGTAGATGAACCTAATAACGTTTTGAAAAATGCTCCACATACCATACATATGCTTACCGCTAACGAATGGAATTTACCGTATACTCGTGAGAAAGCAGCATATCCACTAAGTCATTTACATGACAATAAATTCTGGCCAAGTGTACGACGTGTAGATGAAGCTTACGGAGACAGGAACCTTATGTGTACCTGCCCTCCTACTGAAGAATATGCCGAAGTATAAGCCAGATAGCACTTTAGAAATAAAAACCTGTCAACTGGCAGGTTTTTTTTCGACCAAAAAGTATTAAATTTTAAATGTAGCTTAAGGCTATTTAATTAAATTGTGAAATATTTATAATCTCAGAGTCAGATGAATTTTAAAATTACCGGTACTGGAAGTTACATACCCAATGTTGTCACAAGAAATGCTGACTTTGAGCAACATGAGTTCTTTAACCTCGACGGGAGTTCTTTTCCTCAGGACAATCCTACCACGATTCGCAAGTTCAAGGCAATTACTGGCATTGAAGAACGCAGGTATATTGAACCTGAAATGAATACTTCAGACATTGCAACTCTGGCTAGTAAAAAAGCTATAGAAGATGCTGGAATAGACCCTGAAACTCTTGATTATATAATAGTTGCTCATAATTATGGTGACGTTAAATCTAATACTGTTCAAAGCGATACCGTACCAAGTTTAGCTACCCGGGTAAAAGCAAAATTGAAGATCAGCAATCCTAAATGTGTAGGATACGACATCCTCTTTGGCTGTCCTGGCTGGATCGAAGGGATGGTGCAGGCAAATGCATTTATTAAGGCAGGCATCGCGAAACGCTGTTTGGTAATTGGTGCTGAAGCTTTATCCAGGGTTGTAGATAGTCACGACAGAGATAGCATGATCTTTTCTGATGGTGCCGGAGCAGCAATTTTAGAAGCTTCAGAAGAAACTGGAGGTATTCTTTCTCACGAGTCGGCAACATTCTCATTGCAGGAATCTGAATATATTTACTTCGGAAAATCCAATAATAGCAAATCTTCCGAAGATATTCGTTTTATAAAAATGAATGGTCGCAAGATCTATGAATTTGCTCTGGTGAACGTACCAAAAGCGATGAAAACCTGTCTGGAGAACAGCGGGAAATCAATTGAAGATCTTAAAACTGTATTTATCCACCAGGCGAATGAGAAGATGGATGAAGCTATCATCAACAGGTTCTACAAATTGCACAACATGCAAGCGCCTGAACATGTGATGCCTATGACCATCCACGAACTGGGAAATAGCAGTGTAGCCACCGTTCCAACGCTTCTGGACCTTGTACGTAAAGGTAAAATTGACCATCAAAAACTTGAGAAAGGTGACGTTGTAATGTTTGCCAGCGTTGGTGCAGGAATGAACATTAATGCGATCACTTACGAGGTATAATGTACGAACAAAGTTTCCCGGAAGAACGCTTCCAGAAGACACTGGAATTTTTAGAAAATCATATCTCCAGAGATGAACGAATTCTTGATCTGGGAGTTCCCAATCCGTTTTCAAAAATTATGGAAAAGGAGGGTTTTGAGGTAACTAATACCAGTGGGGAAGATCTGGACGATCACTTTGAGGCGGTCCAAACGACTTCTTATGATTGCGTTACGGCTTTCGAGATTTTCGAACATCTACTCGCTCCATACAATATTCTAAAAGAGATCAAAGCTGCAAAACTTGTAGTAAGCGTGCCATTAAAACTATGGTTTGCTCCCGCCTACCGCAGTAAAACCGATCCCTGGGACCGGCATTATCATGAGTTTGAGAAATGGCAGTTTGACTGGTTGTTGGAAAAAACTGGCTGGCAGATAAGAGATAGTATTCAATGGGCACATCCAGTAAATAAAATTGGCTTACGCCCTATTCTTCGGAAGTTTACTCCAAGGTACTATGCGGTCTATGCTGAAAGGATCTAATACTCTATCTTAGCTGCTTACTGAAATTTCCATTTCGTGAGAATCTATATCATCATCCCCGCACATAACGAGGCAAATATTATTGGCAGAACTCTACAGTCGCTTGCTGAACAGTCGCTGAGACCGGCAAAAATAATGGTTGTAGATGATAATTCTACAGATGCAACTTCAGAAATTGTAGAGGGTTTTGCTGAAAAATATGACTTCATAGATCTCGTTCAGAATAAATCTTCTGCAGAACATGCTCCAGGAAGCAAGGTGATCAATGCTTTCTATCAGGGATTCTATCAATTAGACGATGATTTTGATATCATTTGTAAATTTGACGCCGACCTTATTTTTCCTGAAAATTATCTGCAAAGGATCGTTGAGATATTTGAGTCGGAACCTGGTGTTGGAATGGCTGGAGGCTTTTGCAGTGTCCAGAGGAAGGACAAATGGATTCCCGAAAATCTTACAGGCAAAGATCATATTCGTGGCGCATTAAAAGCTTACAGCAAACATTGTTTTATACAAATAGGGGAACTTAAACCTGCTATGGGCTGGGATACCGCAGATGAACTTCTGGCTAGATTCCACGGATGGAAAGTTGTGACTGATGAAAATCTTCTGGTCAAACATCTTCGTCCTACCGGGATGAATTATTTTGAACATTCTGGTCGTAAGCAAGGAGAGGCATTCTACAGACTTCGATATGGAGTCGCCTTAAGCATGATCGCTTCAGCTAAACTTGCTGCTTTAAAGATGAATCCCTTCGCTTTTTTACACTATCTATCTGGTTTCTTTAATGCCAGAAAGAAAAAACGACCTTTTCTCGTTTCCGAAGAAGAAGGCCGTTTTATAAGAAAGTTGCGTTGGGACGCTATTAAAAATAAGTTCCTTTAAATTACCTGTCCAGTACTTCTTTTAAAGGTTTTCCGGTACTAGCATTTGGAAAAGCAATTCCCAGCATCGCTGAAATAGTGGGTGCAATATCTCTAATGTACGTTTTCTCGTAAGTTTCACCTTTCTTAATTCCTTTTCCGAAGAAAAGAAGAGGAGCATGTGTATCATATGCAAATCCACTTCCATGAGTCGTCCCCTTATCAGGGTATACAATGTAACCAGGATCTATCACAAATACCAGGTCTCCACTACGTTTCTGATTATATCCATTCTGGATAAGTTCTCCTATCTGGTTTGAAAACGCACCGATCTGAAGTTCATTCCTCGTGAATACTCTTGATATTTTCTCCTGTTTCAGTAAAAAATGAGACATCTTTGAAGTCACTTCTTCCAAACTAATATCTTCAGCTAACAATTCATCGTAATTCAGGAAGATCTGGCTGTTGCTTATATTTTTTATAAGACTATCATTTTTGAACGTTTCAGAAGAAAATTTATTCAGTTTTTCCTTCATAGTCAATTCGTCATAATAACCAGCAGGTACTTTTTTAGACTTTAAGTAAGCAGGCACATCTACTCCACCGTGGTCTGCAGTCAGGAAAACCAAATACTCGCCAGCACCAACCTCAGCATCCAGATATTGTAGAACCTCGGCAATATTTTGGTCCAATCTCAAGTAGGTATCCTGAATTTCCTTACTGTTCACTCCAAAGTTATGACCTACATAATCGGTACTGGAAAAACTAAGGGTAAGCACATCTGTGACATTATCCTTTCCAAGGTCTTCACCCTTGATCGCAGCTTTAGCAAATTCTGCAGTAAGATCATTTCCGAAAGGCGTAGCTTTTATAAGATCATATTCACCATTTTCTTTAGCCAGTGCTTTCAAGTCATAAGGGAAATCTGCAGTTTCTTTTCCGTCGAAACCAAACTCAAATTCATTGCGATCCACACCACTTTGCTGGTAAGTTGTAATATCCTTCAACGGGGCCCACTCCTTTAAGTAAGATTTCGATATACCCGATTCGTTGAAATCCTGCACCCATTGAGGTAATTGCTCCATATAGTAAGAGCTGGTAATCCATTTTGCTTCGTCTTTACCATGAAACCAGTAAGCGGCATTAGCTGCGTGACCAGCTGGGAGTATTGCTCCACGATCCTTCAAGGCTACCCCTATGGTTTTACCCTTTCCCTGAGTTTGCAGCCTGTTCTCATCACCAAAAGTGGTAGATTTCATGCGATGAGGCGACATTTTTCCGGCACGGTCTGCAGTTCCTACAGGATTCACATTATCATCACCGGCACAATAGACAAAGGAATCCTCGAACTTGTTATACCAGTTATTTCCTATGATACCGTGATTTGCTGGAGTTGTCCCGGTGAATACTGAAGCATGCCCGGGGCCGGTATATGTAGGAACATAATTAAAATGATGATTTTTAAAGTTATAGCCATTATTGACCATTCTCTTAAATCCATTTTCTCCAAATTGATCCCAGAATCGGGTTAGGTAATCATAACGCATCTGGTCTACAACGATACCAACTACCAATTTCGGTTTTTCTTTTGTGATCTGAGAGCTAACTGGTTTAAAACTTATTAGCATCAGTAGTATGATCAAGCTTCGTTTCATTCTGTAAAAAATTAGTTTGAATTCCCAAAATTACTAAACTTGAAACGCTAAAGTTTAATTAAGCGTTAAATACTTTAGAACGAAATTTTAGTATTTTAGCTGGACAAAATTGAATTGATGACGTACCTGTACTCCATTGGGGAATACTTTATAATGCTTAAGGGAGTTTTTGGCAGAATGACCAAAGGCTCGGTTCTAAGAAATCTAATATTTAAGGAGATCAATGAGCTTATTATGGGCTCTATGGGAATTGTAGCATTCCTATCTTTCTTCATAGGTGCGGTTGTCGCGATTCAAACAGCTTTGAACCTCAACAATCCGTTAATTCCAAAATCACTGGTTGCCTTCGCTGCAAGACAGTCGATCATTCTGGAATTTGCTCCCACATTTATCTCCATTATCATGGCGGGTAAGGTTGGATCTTTTATCACTTCCAGTATTGGTTCCATGAGGGTTACGGAGCAGATCGATGCTCTTGAGGTTATGGGTATTAATTCCAAGAACTACCTTATTTTCCCTAAGATCATGGCGATGCTTACGTATCCATTCGTGATCGCCATATCTATGTTCCTGGGAATTGCGGGGGCTTATACAGCTGCAGTTTTTGGTGGTTTTGTGACCAGCGATCAATTTCTTACTGGGTTGCAGGATGATTTCATAGGATTTCACCTTGTTTACGCCTTTATTAAAACAATTTTATTTGCCTTTATTCTCGCTACGATCCCATCTTATCACGGATATTTTATGAAAGGTGGAGCTCTTGAAGTTGGAGAAGCTTCTACCACCTCATTCGTATGGACAAGTGTGGTATTGATCATTACCAACTACGTTATAACACAACTTTTATTAAGCTAGCAGATGATACAGGTAAAGGATTTACATAAAGGTTTTAATGGTCAAGAAGTTCTGAAAGGTATCGACTATCAATTTGAGCGTGGTAAAACAAATCTTATCATTGGTCAATCTGGTTCTGGGAAAAGTGTTTTTCTGAAATGTATGCTTGGATTGTTCAAACCAGATCAGGGTGCGATAGAATATGACGGTAAACCTTACTCCAACTTTTCAGATGAAGAGCAGAGGGAATTAAGAACCGAAATTGGAATGCTGTTTCAGGGTGGAGCGCTTTTCGATTCCATGACCGTTGAAGAGAATGTGATGTTCCCATTGCGAATGTTCACTAATCAGAAGAGAGGTGAAATGCGTGATCGCGTGCACGAGGTATTGGAAAGAGTTAATCTTGAAGGTAACGATACTAAAATGCCTTCAGAGATTAGTGGAGGAATGCAGAAAAGGGTCGCGATTGCCAGAGCAATTGTAAATAAACCTAAATATCTTTTCTGTGATGAGCCAAACTCAGGTCTGGATCCACAAACGGCCACCGTTATTGACAACCTTATACAACAGCTGACTCATGAAAATGAAATTACTACTGTTGTAATTACCCACGACATGAATTCTGTATTAGAGATTGGAGAAAGAATCGCATTTTTAAAAGACGGACTACTAGCCTGGAAAGGTACTAAAGAAGACATCTTCCATACTCAGGATAAAACTGTAACAGATTTCGTTTACTCTTCCAATTTATTCAAGAAAGTTCGGGAAGCTCAGCTAAAAGGACACTAGAAAACTAAAACATGGTAATAGAACTTCTTAGCCTTATCGCAAAGTGGGGCTGTCACCAGTTGCAGGAGTAAGAAAGCTTGATTATAAGGCTAATTGTATTCCTAAAATTTTAGTAACATTTTCAGCTTACCCTATATTGCGATGTCTCGATCCTTCTTGACGTCGTGAACTATACTCTTTCCTTGAAGCATTTTTCATTTAAAAGTATGACGTGCTTTTTCTTTTGCCTTTTCTTTTCTAAATCTTGGATCAACATATCCGAAGAAACTTATCGTACTATCCTCTTTATGCACTAAAACAATAAACTGTTCAGCCTTATTTAAATGCACTTTTAGATTTTCTTCCTGGCCCTTTAATGGTTTTTCCTTCTCCAGAAAGGATTCATAGAATAGAATATTGGTTTGGGGAATACGGTAGCTTCGCCTATTTTCTATAACCCTTCCGGTTACTTCGTAAAAGTGCTTCGGTTGTAATTTTCGTAGTCCAGATTTGTATTACTCTTTCATCTGAGACTTGAGTTTAAAATCAAGCAGATCTTCAGAAAAACAAAAGTCAGTATATTTCTAATTGAACTCATTTACACATGCGTAGATTACCTATTAGGTGCCAGTATCTTAGTTTTAAGCTTAGGAAATTGAATAAAGAAGATTAGCAATAACTCTTGACTAACGAACATTCTTGATCGCTACTGTATCCAGCTTTAATCGCACCTTCATCCACTGACCAAATTTATCTTGCTGAACTTTTAGCTTGTCCCCACGCAAATCTCTATCCCAGGTTACAGTAAAAGTTGGTATCGTATCAGTCTTCTGGAAGTTCGTCGTCATAAGATTAGAATATCCTATTTCTTTAATATCCTCGTAATTAATCTTGGCTTCCTTACTCAATTCAGTAAAACTGAATTTTTCTCCGCGATATTTAGACAACTCTTTTTCGAGAAGCTCTATTCTTTTATCCTTGTTCGCCATCACTTCCTGATTCTTAACATAAAGATCTTCAAGAATACCGCTTCTCAACTGACTCGACAGCATATCCATATCCTGTGATTGATCTGCTCCCTGGTGGACTATCAGTTCAGCATCTGCCAGTGCTTCAATCTCTTTCATCTGGCTCTTCCAGGTTTCGATCGTGGCATTCGGAACAGGGCTCCCAATAAAATAGATATCAACTTCCTTATCCTTAAAATCACTGGTATTTTTGATGATTTCAGCTCCGTTATATCTTAGGTTATTTGTGATGAACTCTTCAGCCTTACTATGATAAACCTGCTCTCTTAAAAGCTTGACAAACAAAACAACACTCGGGATCATTACGATAATAGCTATAGTAGATGCAATCTGCGCGATTCTCTTCCGTCGCTTGCTATTGGCATAACGTACTAATGGAAAACCAAGTAATTTGGCAACCACAAATGTAGATAGCGCTATAAATACGGCATTAATTGAAAATAAATATAATGCTCCAAGAGCATATTCCCATTTAGCATTGGCTATACCGTATCCCACCGTACATAATGGAGGCATCAAAGCTGTTGCAATCGCAACTCCAAGTATCACACTGGCAATGGTTCCTCTTTTCGTCTTCGCCACTATTAACGCTAAACCACCAAAAATCGCTACCAGCACATCCAGTATGGTTGGATATGTTCTGGCTACAAGCTCCGGTGTTTCGTTCTTAACAGGTGAGATAAAGAAGTAAACAGTGGCAGTTAAAACACTAAGCCCAACCATTATTCCCAGGTTGACAAATGAACGTCTGAGTGTATCCACATCGTTTATGGCTACCGCCATTCCAATTCCTACAATAGGACCCATTAATGGAGAGATAAGCATGGCACCGATAACTACAGCAGTGCTACTTACGTTTAAACCAATAGAAGCTACGAAAATGGAGAAAATAAGAATCCAGGCGTTGTGTCCTTTAAAGGATATATCCTTCTGCACAGCCTCTACCGTAGATTCTCTATCGGTATCCGGACGTATATCCAGCAATCGGCTCAGGAAATTTCTTGCCTGGCTGCTTATTTGCTTCGCATCCTTACTAAGGTTTTCTGAAACCTTCTCTTTCGGCTCTTCCTTAAGAGCTTGTTTTTCTTCCATCTTAACCTAATTCTTCACCAAATTTGTCCATCACCGTTTTACGCCATTCTTTAATCCCCTGTTCGTTGGATTTGGGAACGATCATGAGTACGTCCTTATCTTCTACGATTATATAGTCATCAAGTCCCTGTATCACTACCAATTTATTTCCAGAGGTAGAGATGATGTTATTACTTGAATCCTTTGAAAGCACTCGGGCCTTCATTAAGGTATTCCCGTCTTTATCTGCTGGAAGCTCAGACTGAACAGATGACCAGGTTCCCAGGTCATTCCAGTCAAAACTGGCAGGGATCATATATACTTTATCCGACTTTTCCATGATACCGTAATCAATAGAAATATTAGCTGCCAGATGATAGTTCTCCTTTATAAATTTTTTTTCTTCCGTAGTATTCAAGAGTTTTTCGGCCTTCGCGAACAGGTCATACATTTCACGCAAATGAGTCTTGAAATTTGCAATGATCGTCTCCGCCCGCCAGATAAAAATACCCGCGTTCCAGGCATAATTCCCTGCATCCAGAAATTCCTGAGCTTTGTTCTCGCCCGGCTTTTCAGTAAATTTGATAACCGGCTTTACCTCAGCCGTTTCATCTTTATCATACTCTATATAGCCATAACCAGTATTGGGGCTATTAGGCTGAATCCCGAGAGTGATAAGCTTATCATTATTTTCCACCTCTAAAAAGGCCTTTTCCAAAGCTGTAATAAAATCCTCCTCTTCCTTAATCCAATGGTCACATGGAGCAACCACAATACTGGCATCTGGATTTTTATCGTAGATCTTCATGGACCCCAGTAAAATGCTGGGTGCAGTATTTCTCATGGCCGGTTCTCCAACAATTTGATCATCTTGGATCGAACTAATCTGTTCCTTAATCACATCTACATAATCTTCATTCGTAAGCACGTAGATGTTTTCCTGCGGAATTAATCTCGACAGTCTTTTAAAAGTGGTTTGAAATAGAGTTTCACCAACAGCAAGGATGTCCAGAAATTGCTTGGGAGAAGATTTCTTGCTGGCAGGCCAGAACCTGGAACCGACTCCACCGGCCATAAGGATAGCATAATAATTGTCTTTCTTGGTTCCAGTCATATTTAAACTTTTAGCAGTTCTACTTCAGCATTAGGCTGAAACAAATATATACGTCCGGTATCAATTTCCAGACATTCAAATCTTTTTACTTTTCTAGGCCCTTTCTTGAAGGTTTTGCCATTATGAATTCTGAATATGCTTCCGGAAGGGATCTCAAAAACATAGTTCTTATCATTTTCGGCATCATAGCTTTTCAATGCTACTGAAAGATGCGCATCTGTATCACTTGAAGCTTTAGGGTTTCTGAAGTGATTCGCTATCACCGGCAATAAAGAACCTGGAAAAACCTCGGGCCTGATGAAAGGTAGCATTAAACTTCGAAAACAATGTTTCCATTCCTGCCCATGTGGCTTGATACTTCTTCCATATTTTTCGAAAGCTACCAGATGTGCGATCTCGTGTACTGTGGTAATAAGAAATCTATATTTATTCAAATTGGAATTGATGGTAATTTGCTGAGACCCATCTGGCATTCTCCGGTAATCACCATGCCTGGTTACTCTTTCGTTTACGATCTTCAAATGAACCGAATGAAACCTGATCATTTCAGAAATAGGTTCCACAGCAGTAGCCGGAAGATATTTTGAAAGAATTTCTCTCATAAATTATGGAGTACTATTAGAAACCTGCATAATCTTGCCATTGTAGAACTGCTGACCGTTCTGACTAAAATTGGCAATATAACTCGCCATTTTTTCCGCAGAAACCGGTGCCTCGTAACCAGGAAAAGCTTCTTCAAGCATCTCAGTTTGAACAGCACCCAAGGCAAGGACATTGAAGGCTGGACCATTCTCTTTGTATTCTTCAGCAAGTAGCTCAGTAAGTGTAATAAGCGCTCCCTTACTTGAACTATAAGCAGCAAGTCCCGGAAACTTCATACTTCCCTGTATTCCACCCATACTACTAACATTAACAACATGTCCTCCCGTGTTCATAAATGGTAATAACTGGCGGGTAAGCTCAGCGACTCCTATCACATTCACTTTATATACTTCTGAAAAATCCTCCATGGTAGATTCAGCAAAAGGTTTATTTAAAAGAGTTCCTGCATTATTTATTAGAATATCAACTTTAGAGTCCCATCTATCAGCGATCCATTTACCAACACTTTCAATCTCAGAAACATTGGTAATATCGAATGCGAGAGCATTCACTTGGTCAAGGCTTAGTTTTTTGACTGGTTCATTATTTCTGGAAAGTGCCAGTACTTCGTGACCCTGTTCTGCAAAGATTTTTACCATTTCAAATCCAATTCCACGACTGGTTCCGGTAATTACAATTTTACTCATCACCCGTCATTTTAATTTCTTTCTCTTCAGAATTTGCCATTTTGGTAAGTCCTGGGACCAATGCACTGATAAGCTCAGACATGAATTCCGGATCAAGTTTTTCGGCTTCATCATCTACGTGATGGTAGTAATTATAATTTGAAAAATCGAAAGTAGAAACAGTTTGTGACGGCACACCAAAGGTTTCATAGAATGGGTAGTTGTCGCTTCGCTTGAATAAGCTCATTTGCTGCGCTTGCGGCAAAAATCCAAGCACCTTCTCACCATTAGAATATTCATTGAATTTTTCAGCCAGGTTAGATTTTTCAAATCCTGTGAGATACGCCTTGTAATCTTTGGCTTTCATGGGAACTCCAATCATTTCAATATTGAACATAACATACAGATCAAGCTCTTCAGATTTTAATCTATTGGCAAGATGTTTTGATCCTACCAACCCCATCTCTTCCGCAGAAAATAAAGTAAACAGGATGCTTCTCTTATTATTTTTCAGCTTGGCGAACTCTTTTGCCAGCGCGAGGACTGCAACAGTTCCAGCGGCATTATCATTAGCACCATTGGCTATAGCATCGCCATCTACCGGTTTTCCTTCACCAATATGGTCGTAATGAGCTCCTATCACGATAAACTCATTTTTGAGCTTATCGTCACTTCCCTCAAGGTATCCTACAATATTAAATCCATCGATATTTTTAACCTGAAAACTATCCCGGTAAGTTTCAAAGTATGGCTTAATTCCGGCGCTTTTAAATTCTTTTTCTATAAAGCTGGCGGCCTCTTCAATTCCGGCTGTACCGGTCTTTCTGCCCAATAGATCATCTGAACTTAAGTATTCCAGATGCTCTGCAACCTCTTTACTGTCTATAACATTCTCAGTAGTTTGCGCATTACAGGACAATAATCCTGCAACTACCATTGTCAAACCAGCTATTCTTACTTTATATGTTGTATTTCTCATAAAGTTAAAGATAAAAAAATCCCGCAATTATGCGGGATTCAAATATAGTTATGACGGCTAAACTTATGCCAGCATCGTCACTGGGTTTTCCATATATGTTTTTAGAGTTTGCAGGAACTGTGCTCCTGTTGCTCCATCTACTGTACGGTGGTCACAAGCAAGGGTAAGTTTCATGGTGTTTCCAACTACGATCTCCCCATTTCTAACTACAGGCTTCTCTACAATCGTTCCAACAGAAAGAATTGCTGAGTTTGGCTGATTGATAATACTTGTAAATTCTACAATCCCAAACATTCCAAGATTAGAAACAGTAAAAGTACTTCCTTCCATTTCGGCTGGTTGTATCTTTTTATTTCTAGCTTTCCCGGCAAGGTCTTTAACATTACCTCCAATTTGAGTAAGAGACATTTGATCAGCAAACTTAAGTACTGGAACTACCAATCCTTCATCGACTGCAACTGCAACTCCCATGTGGATATGATTGGCAAGTTTCATCGTGTCACCTGTCCACTGGCTGTTCACCTGCGGATGCTTTCTTAAGGCCATTGCTGAAGCTTTGATCACCATATCATTGAAAGAAACCTTAACATCAGGCATCTCGTTGATATGCTTGCGTGAAGCCATCGCGTTCGCCATATCTACTTCTATCGTAAGATAGTAATGTGGTGCTGTAAATTTAGACTCTCCAAGTCTTTTGGCGATCGTTTTACGCATTGGAGAGTTTTTACGCTCCTCATAGCTTTCTTCACCTGCTGGAGTATATGGCTGTACTGAAGCAGTAGTTTCTTTTTCTTTTGAAGAATCTGATTTTGCTTTTGTAGCAGCTTCCTTCTTTTCAGCTCCTTTAAAGTTTTCGATATCTTTTTTAACGATTCTTCCATTCTCTCCGGAACCATCTACATCTGCAAGATCGATTCCTTTATCTTCGGCCATTTTCTTAGCCAGAGGAGAAGCAAAAATTCGTTTTCCATCGTTAGATGCAGAAGAATCACTCGATTTCTCATCTTCTTTATCCTGCTTATCTGAATCTTTCGATTCCTCGTTTTGTTCTTCTACGGAAGAATCTGAAGATTTCTTCTTGGCTGAAGTATTTGTAGAACCATCAATGCCAGAAACATCTGTCCCTTCAGGTCCAATAATAGCTAGTAAGCTATCAACTTTTGCAGATTCACCTTCCTGGATACCGATCTTTAGAAGTGTTCCTTCATAGAAAGATTCGAATTCCATCGTTGCTTTATCTGTTTCGATTTCAGCAAGAATATCGCCTTCTTCTACTTTATCACCTTCCTGCTTCAGCCAGGCCGCAACAGTTCCTTCTTCCATAGTATCACTAAGACGTGGCATTTTTACCACCTCAACTCCTTCAGGAATAGCTCCTGAAGAATCAGAATCATCAGAAGAGTCTTTATCTGAATCAGATTTACTCTCTTCCTTATCCTTTTTATCTTCTTTCTTCTCTTCGGAATCATCATCTGAAGAATCTTTAGCATCTTCTTTATCTTCCGAAGAATCTGAAGATTTTCCACCACCTTCAATAAGGTCTGAAATATCTTCTCCTTCTTCTCCAATAATTGCCAGAAGCTCGTCAACTGGTGCGCCGTCTCCTTCTTCAACACCTATATGAAGCAAAGTACCATCATAGAAAGATTCAAACTCCATCGTCGCCTTATCGGTCTCGATCTCTGCAAGAATATCTCCCTCTTCTACTTTATCTCCTTTTTTCTTTAACCACTTTGCAACGGTACCCTCTTCCATGGTATCGCTCAAACGCGGCATTTTGATAACTTCTGCCATAGTTTAATCTAATTTATGTGCTAGAAATGGATAATCTTCCTGTTCGTAAACAACATCGTACATGATGTTCTTATCTGGGAAATCTGACTCATCTGCAAATTTCTCACATTCTGCCACTCTTTCCTTTACTCGCTTATCGATCTCCTTGATCTCTTTATCTGAAGCGTATTTTTTATCCTGAATGATCTTCTTCACCTTAGTGATTGGATCTAGTTTTTGATAATCGGCTACCTCATCTTTAGTTCTGTACTTCTGGGCATCACTCATAGAGTGACCTCTGTATCGGTAAGTTTTCAACTCAAGGAAAGTTGGACCGTCCCCTTTACGAGCACGTGTGATCGCCTCATCCAAAGCTTCAGCAACCTTTACTGGATCCATAGCGTCTACAGGACCACATGGCATTTCGTAACCATTACCTAACTTCCAGATCTCTGTATCTTTCGAAGTACGAGCTACAGATGTTCCCATCGCGTATCCGTTATTTTCAACACAAAATACAACTGGAAGGTTCCAGTTTACAGCCATATTCAGAGTTTCATGAAGAGAACCCTGTCTAACAGCACCGTCACCCATGAAAGTTAGGGTTACGTTATCCCTTTTGTGGTATTTATCTGCAAAGGCCAAACCGGCTCCTAGTGGAATCTGACCACCAACGATCCCGTGACCTCCGTAAAATCTATGTTCTTTTGCGAAAATGTGCATAGAACCACCAAGTCCCATAGATGTTCCAGTCTTCTTACCGTAAAGCTCTGCCATCACCCTTTTTGGATCCACACCCATACCTATTGGCTGAACGTGATTTCGGTAAGCAGTGATCATACGATCTTTCTCAAGATCCATCGCATGCAATGCTCCAGCTAAAATTGCTTCCTGCCCATTATATAAATGTAAAAATCCTCTAACTTTCTGTTGAATATAAACCTGCGCAAGCTTGTCTTCAAATTTACGCCAGAACAACATATCCTCGTACCACTTTAAGTATGTGGCTTTTGTAATTTTCTTCATCTAAAATTTATATTTAAAAGGCCAGACAGATTGGTTTTGCCGAGCGGATAACAAAAATACTATTTTCAGCAAGAAACGAAAACAGTTTTAAAGCAAAAAATTACGAAAACCTTATAGACAATTACTGTCAAAAACTAAAGGCAGAATCTCGGCAACCGATGCTGCTTTCATCACCTCTCCGGTTTCACCCATAAAATATAACTCGATAGCTTCCTTTTGCTTTACTTCGTACTCTACCAATGCCTGCCTGCAAGCTCCGCAAGGTGGTACCGGTTTGGTGATTTCCTGGTTCAATGAACGTGCAGTGATTGCGATCTTCAGGATTCTGGATCCAGGAAACTTTGCCCCGGCATAATAAACAGCGGTTCTTTCAGCACAAAGACCGGAAGGATAGGATGCATTTTCCTGGTTGCTTCCCACGACAACCTCACCTTTATCCAGTAAGATCGCTGCCCCTACTTTAAATTTCGAGTATGGTGCATAAGCCTGGTCTCTTACTTCAACAGCCTGCTTCATAAGATCCTGTAATTCTTCGGAAAGCTCCTCTACAGAATCATATACCTCGAGGCTGGTAGTGATATCTAATTTTTTCATTAGTAATTATTAAAGACAACAAAATCGGAAACCCAATGGATCCCCGATTTGGTTATAATTTAAAACGTGTTATTTAATTATTGAAAGTATCGCCAAAATTATAGCTCAAACCAAATCTAAGCGTCCCTTCCAGTGGACTAGGTACTGTAGAGGTCGAGAATAAATATGAAGCATCGATCACTACAGATTCGTAGGCAAAGCCAGCTCCAAGTGCAAAGAATTTTCTAAAACCTTTTTGATCACTTTCGTTAAAATAACCTGCTCTCAAAGCAAATTTCTCCTGATACCAGTATTCTGCTCCTACTGCAACGGTCACCTCTTTCAATTCTTCTGAAAAACCATCTGGAGCATCTCCGAAAGATTCGAAAATACCACCAATTGAACTGGTTTCATTATAAATAAGATCATCTTCAGCAGTTATTTGTCCATCACCATTAAAATCCTGCGGAGTTGGAACCAGAAGTTTATTAAATTCTACATAGGTCCCTAATTTATTATCCACATCAAAAATAAAATCAAAACCACCTCCAAGCTTTAAATTGGTTGGGATGAAGTTTTCCTGACCTGCATCATCATACTTCATTTTAGGTCCAATGTTCGCAATGTTTGCACCTAATCTCCATTGCCCGTCAAAACCTCCAAAGGTTAGATTGGCACTCTGATAATATGCGGCTACATCCACTCCAAAGGTAGAGGCCGCTCCAAGATCCTCGTTATCCTGTAAACCAAGATCAGATCGTAAGTACCGGCCGGCTACAGCCATAGAAATGTGATCACTTAGCTTTAAGGAATAGGAAATGTCAAAGGTAAGTTCGTTAGGATTCACAAGTATTGGCATCTGCTCGAAGATCTCTCTGGTTTCAATAGAACCAAGGCTGAAATATCTTAGCGAGGCTGCGGCCGCACTTCTATCATCGATCTTATGGAAATAGTTCAAGCTACCAAGAAAGATATCATTCACTATCTCACTGAGGTAAGGAGTATAAGAAACAGAAACTCCGTTTTCACTGGTAGCAAAAGCATATTTTGCTGGATTCCATTGTTGAGAGAACACATCTGGAGAAGTAGCGACTCCTTGGTCTCCCATCCCTGCAGCTCTGGCATCTGCCGCCACAAGCAAGAAGGGAACAGCTGTAGTTATCACACGATCCCCACTATCCTCCTGTGCAAATATTGAAAAGTCGACAAGAAAAATAGTCGCGATCAATAAGATTGTAGTTTTTTTCATTTTTCTTATGAATGAATGATAAACAAATATATAGTAATATTCCTGTTAAGAAAGCACCATTTAGCTAAAATGCCTTAGACAGGGGTCGAACAGAAGCTTTTGTGAGATAACTAAACCTTAAACAGTTATAACTCAATATACGACCATTTATTGCAATTTATGAGTATAAATTCAAATTACGGGAATGAATAATACGTGCAACTGCAATTTTTCATCTTCCTTTCCGTTTTGAAAACCAGATAATCATGAAATTCTAACAGTCTAGTAACTAAGCTTCTATAAATCATTGTTACCTATATCTATATCAGGCAGTTATAGCTTTCAGGGAGCTTTTAGAATTAACAAAATAATCTTGTACTTTTATCGTTAATTAGTATATTGCAAAGCCTAATTTTCTATCATTTAAGAAGGGAATACTATGAATTTGAATGTAGCTTTTAAAGCCGTAATTGCTGTGGTTTGTGGCGTAAGCTTACTGAGCTGTAATAAATCGAACAATTACAAAAATACCTCAAGAGCAACCGGTTGGGATATCAATTCTGACGAAGGTGGCTTTCAATACAATACAGATTATAAAGAGCAGGATGCTGCACCAGGTCTTGTATTTGTAGAAGGAGGAACCTATACAATGGGACGCGTTGCAGATGATCCTATGCACGATTGGAATAACACTCCAACCCAACAACATGTGCAGTCATTCTACATGGATGAAACCGAGGTGACCAATAAAATGTATCTTGAATATCTTGATTGGTTGAGAAAAGTTTTTCCACCAAGTGAAGAGAATTACAAAAACATTTACACCGGTGCTTTACCTGATACTCTTGTTTGGAGAAACCGTTTAGGTTACAATGAGACTATGGTTACCAACTACCTTCGTCACCCGGCATATGCTGAGTACCCGGTAGTAGGAGTTAGCTGGATACAGGCTGTGGAATTCAGTAAATGGAGAACAGACCGTGTAAATGAAAGCAATCTTGAAAAAGAAGGTTTTATAAAGGAAGGTGCGAGATATACAGATGTTGCTGCAGGTACAACTTTCAATACCGACACCTATATTCATTCACCTAGCAAGGCTTACGGAGGTAATACCGAAATTAGCCAGGGTGGAGACGAATCTCAGGACAGACTTTCTGAAACTAATGAAGCAGGAAATCCCATCAAAAAGGTTTACCCAGGTCGCGAAAGCGGTTTGATATATCCTGAATATAGACTTCCAACCGAAGCAGAATGGGAATATGCAGCACTGGGTCTTACAGGTATAAGAAGCTACAACACCTATCGTGGACGTAAGAAATATCCATGGGATGGACAGTATACCAGAAATGGTGATGTGAAGAAAATGGGAGATCAGCTGGCTAACTTTAAGCAAGGTGATGGTGACTATGGCGGAATTGCCGGATGGAGTGATGACGGAGCAGATATTACTGCCGAAGTAAAATCTTACGAGCCTAATGATTTTGGCCTTTATGATATGGCTGGAAATGTTTCTGAATGGGTAGCTGATGTTTACAGACCTATAGTAGATGATGAATTCAACGATTTTAACTACTACCGTGGTAACGTTTACACCAAACATGCTATCAATGAAGATGGATCAGTAAAAGTAGTAGGTACAGATGATGTTGTTTACGACACTCTAAGTAACGGGAAACTGGTAGCAAGAAATCTTCCAGGTGAAATTGCTCAGGTAGCAGTTACCGAAGAGGATACTTACATGAGAACTAACTTCACAGATAGTGACCAGAGAAACTTCCGTGATGGTGATAAGAGCTCTAGCAGATATTACCAGGCATTTCAGCAAGATGATGAAGATCCTAATAAGAGAATGTATAACTCTCCTAAATATGACAATTTCACTTACGCTGATAGTAGTTCTGATGGATCGCTGTCAAAAAGAGGGTATGATACAGAGAAAAGAACAACGCTTGTAAGTGACGAAGTAAGAGTATATAAAGGCGGTAGCTGGAGAGATCGTGCTTACTGGTTAGATCCGGCACAAAGAAGATATTTCCCGCAGGATATGGCAACCGACTATATTGGCTTTAGAAACGCTATGTCCAGAGTTGGCTCAAAGTCTCTTAATGACAATAAAACGGCAAGAAGTAACTAGACTTCCTGAACATAAAATAAACTTAAAGCCCTAACTTGTTTAGGGCTTTTTTTATAGATTTATTTTATGAATACAGCCAGACTACACCAACGCTTCCTTTTATGCAGTGGGGCAAACACAGATACCAGAAAAATCAAACAAGGTTCCATGTACTTCGCACTTAAAGGCGAAAACTTCGACGGAAACCTATTTGCGGCAGACGCACTAGCTGCGGGTGCACGTTATGTGGTTGTTGACGATAAATTGGTAGCGGAGTCCAGTGAACAGTACATATTAGTAAAGAATGTACTCGAATCATTACAAAAGCTAGCACTGTTCCATAGGAATTATTTAGGCATTCCAATTCTGGCAATTACTGGAAGTAACGGTAAAACGACAACTAAAGAGTTAATCAACGCAGTACTTTCCAGAAAATTCAAAACCATTGCTACACACGGTAATTTAAACAATCATATCGGAGTGCCGCTTACCTTGCTATCCATGGATCAGCAAACTGAATTCGGGATCGTTGAAATGGGTGCGAACCATCCATTAGAGATCGCCTTTTTATGCACCATCGCAAATCCAGATTATGGGTATATTACAAACTTTGGTAAAGCCCACCTTGAAGGATTCGGTAGTCTTGAAGGTGTTGTAAAAGCAAAGACCGAACTATATCATTATCTACAGGAAGAGACCAAACTTATCTTTCTGAACCTGGATGACGAAGTACAACAAAAGCACAGAAACTACAAGCATACTTTTGCATTTGGTGAAAATCCTGAATCTGAAGTTCAGGTAAAATATCTGGACGGTGAGAAATACGCGGGGGTACATTACAACCAAACCGACTTCATCAGCAAACTTACTGGTAATTATAATGGTCGGAATATGGCCGCTGCTTTATGTATTGGACTCTACTTTAAAGTCCCATTTGATGAGATCGAGAAAGCGATTGCCGCATATTCACCAGATAATAATAGATCAGAGATGATCGAAGCAGGAAGCAATACGATCATTCTGGATGCTTACAATGCAAATCCAACAAGTATGCAGGCAGCGCTTCAAAACTTTACGAGCTTAAAAACTGACAAACAGAAAATAGCCATTCTTGGAGATATGTTCGAATTAGGAAGTTCTGCCCCAGTAGAGCATCAAACGATTATTACAGATGCCGAAAACGGCAATCTAACCGAAATATACCTACTTGGAGATAATTTTAATCTAACTGAAACCTCCAGCAGCTTTACTTTTAAATTCAAGTCGATGGAAGCCTTGAAAAATCACCTGGAAGAAACGAATTTTAATAACTGTTATTTTTTGATCAAGGGCTCCAGAGGAATGGCTCTCGAAAGAGTGCTGGAAAATATTCCAGCAGAAAAGTCCAGTAAAAAGTAAGCTAAAATAATTTGTAGGCTGTCGTAAAGCGGCATCATCTATTCGAAACGAGCTAAGACTATATGCTAATTCGAATTAGATTCGCACTATGATAAAGAAACAATACAAAATTCTGATATCAGCTTTAGGCGTCACGGTCATAGCACTCATCATATTGATAAGCACCTTGCTTTCCTAAAGCTGCAAACAATATATTAATCAAAGGTTCCCAAAGGAACCTTTTTTAGTTTCAACGAAATTTAACC
>NZ_JBLVTK010000002.1:899454-899538 GCF_048285865.1 Christiangramia marina
TTAATATCAAATATAGAAAAACAAAAGACATTGCATAAAAAAAGGCTTCCAAATATGGAAGCCTTTTTAATGAGTGGGCGCGAA
>NZ_JBLVTK010000002.1:899596-899713 GCF_048285865.1 Christiangramia marina
CGCGCCCGAATAAATCGGTATTCAATAAATTTTCGCAATCACTTCTCAGTATTTATACTGAGTTAAGCTAAAAAAAGGTTTCCATTACTGAAAACCTTTTGATTCTGTGGGCGCGAA
>NZ_JBLVTK010000002.1:899771-909360 GCF_048285865.1 Christiangramia marina
CGCGCCCTTGCGTGATTGCGGATGCAAATATAGACTACATTTTCATTTACACAAAACAATTTTAAAGAAATTACAAAAGAAAAACTGTGATAGAGTACTCCTGAATTGGAACTCATTAATTATGAATTAGTTGTAACCTATTTCATTAAAGATGGAACATTTCTGTAAACATAGTCCCCATGTTTTCCCGTGAACAGTTTAGTCATTTCTTCCATAAACTCTGATCTTTCATCTTCGTCTGTCCAATGAGAATTAACAAGACCTTGTTCCTCTTCAAAGAATTCTTCAATATCGCCGAGTTTATCGAATACAAATACTTCGTTCATTTCACGAGCATTTGATCCCCAGAGATGCCTGTGAGTATAGTAACCTTTTAATTTCTTACTCTTTTTAGTGATATTTTCGTAATACTGCTTGAAGTTCTCAGGTGTTCCTTCTCCATTCATACTTAGATCTGCAGTCCTTACATAATAAATCTTCGGGTTTTCTTTATCTACAGTTTCTGGAATTGAAAATTGCATGGATTGATAGATCTCATCCCGATGATCTGCAGAATAATAAGATTGCTGCTTTTCAAAAAATTTCTTTCTCGATTCCTCATCCTTCCAGCCTTCAGCAATGAGTTCTTCAGTTCTGCTGTTCGCCTCCTCTATATCGTTCCAGGTTCTGTACACATTCACCAGAACAACTTCAGAATTATCTGGAGTGAAATAATGCGTATAAACTCCAGAACTAAGAATAAGGTCATTTTTACTGGTAACTTTTTCAAAATACTCTTTTTCAGTATCTAACCATCCCGAGAAATCTGTATCAGGATCATCGCTCCAGTGAGTTGTAGTCATCGTAATGTAAACCGGTTCGTATTGCTCGGTCTCTTCAGTGTCCTGCGCATATACCGCAAGCTGAAAGCCCAGGAATAATAAAATGCTTAATTGAATAGTACTTTTCATTTTGTCGAGTTTTAGTTATTAAAACACAGCAAAATGGCTGGCTCAATGTAGGGTTGGAGAAATAATAGCCTGTAGGATATTTCAGAAGAAGGGAAGCGCTCTATCACAGAGTCTTCTAAAGATACAAATAAATACTAACTAACACGTTATCATTCGTCTATAGAACTTCAGCAACTGTAAAATTACTACCTCCAATATAAATTAGATCTTTAATACCAGCTCTCTTCCTGGCGGTCACGTATGCTTCCGAAATTGAAGAATATGCACTACCATTCAAACCAAATTTGAGACTTTCTTCCTGCAGGATTTCAGCAGGCATTCCTCTAGGTACATCTGGCTTCGCAAAGTAAAAGTTGGCGTCTTTGGGGAATAATGGTAGAATTGAATTCAAATCTTTATCGTTAACAACTCCCAAAATTATATGTAATCTGGTGAAATTTTCTTTCTGAAGTTGCTGCAATACCAGCTTAAGCCCTTCAGCGTTGTGGGCCGTATCACAAATGATCTTAGGCTCATTACCCAAAATCTCCCATCTACCTCTTAGACCCGTATTACTTTTTACTTTATTTAAACCCTGAATAATAGCTTTAGAAGTAATCTTCCATCCACGCTCCAGTAGGACCTCAACACTTGCCAGAACTGTCTTTTTGTTATATTCCTGATAAGTTCCTATAAGATCGGAATCAACGGGAGGTAACTCAAATTCATCTGCAAAGAATATAGGAGAATTCATTTCAGCGGCTTTCGCAATAAAAACTGGCATGGTTTGATCGTGTCTCTCGCCAATTATCACCGGAACGGCATTCTTAATAATACCGGCTTTCTCTGTGGCGATGGAAGGCAAATCTGTTCCCAGAAATGCAGTATGATCCAGACCAATATTGGTTATTACCGATAATTTGGGAGTGATAATATTGGTTGAATCTAAACGTCCTCCAAGCCCGGTCTCAATGATCGCAATGTCAACTTCGCTATTTGCAAAATAGTCAAAAGCCATTCCCACGGTCATTTCAAAAAAACTAAGTCGGTTGCTTTCCAGAAAATTTTGATTCTCTTCAATAAAACTAACGACTTCCTCTTCTGAAATCATCTCACCATTAATTCTTATTCGTTCTCGAAAATCCTTTAGGTGTGGTGAAGTGTATAACCCCGTTTTATAGCCAGCTTCCTGAAATATCGAAGCAAGCATGTGACTCACCGAGCCTTTACCATTTGTACCGGCTACATGAATACTTCGGAATTTATTTTCGGGATGATCCAGATGTTCTGCAAGTTTAAGCGTGTTGGAAAGATCCTTCTTAAACGCACTTTTACCTACCCGCTGATACATGGGTAATTGCTGAAACATCCACTCCAGGGTTTCCTGATAGGATTTCAATTATTCGGTAAGTTTAAAATTATAGACAATTGTTCCCACCTGTTTAGCAGGTGCATTGGAATCACTATTGAAGCGTGTAGCTAAAGCTGCTCTTTGTGCGGGGCCTGTGAGACAGGCTGCACTGTTCGTTGTTCCTTTCATACCGGGCTGAGCACTAACTACGCGACCTGTTTGATCTACCACGATCTTCACCACCACAATCCCAGACTCATTGCAATCCTGAACAAACTTCTCTTTGTTCAATGCTTTTCTACCTCCGAGCCTGTAATTTCCATCACCATCCAGCCCTGATCCCTGCCCATAATAAGAACTGGCATTTGGATCACCATCTGGACTACCTTTATCTCCTGCCTGGTTGTCATTACCTTCACCGCCGGTAGCAGTTCCAGATCTTTCAGGTCCGTTTAAGATACTGCTTAAGGCATCATTAGTAGATTTATCTGGCTTTGGCTCCGGTTTCTTAACTGGCTTCGGCTCTTCCTTCGGCGGTTCCGGTTGTTTTGTTTTTACAGGCGTAGGTTGTTTTTTCTTTTTCTCAATCACCGGAGCTTCTTCAATTTCCTGGGTCACAACTTCCTTTTCGATCACAGGTTCAGACTGCACCGGTTGAGCTGCTGCCTGTTTTGGAGCAGACTTTACCGGTTCAGTAGGTTGCTTGTCGCCAGAACCCACTTCCGAAGTACCAAAATTTATCGCGATCCCGTTTTCAGGCGGTGGATCCAAATAAGTCATTCCGAAGAAAATCAACAAAAGAATAAGCAGCACATGTAACACTACAGTGATGGTAAAAGACTTCTTCTCATGTTTAGTTTCCAGCATCGACATTCTCTATTCGGGTTTTACTGCTAATACGATCTTATAGCTATTACGATTGGCAATATCCATAACGTTTACTGCTTTCTCAATTGGCACTCCTTCTTCAGCCCGCAGAATGATCGTTGGGTTTTCTTCTCCGGCAAGTTTCGCCTTCAGTGTAGATTCAAGCGCGCTACTACTAATACGTTCGCTATTAATATAGAACTGCAGATCTTTCGTGATACTAACGGAAAGTGTTTGCTGACTGGTAGTCTTACCCTTTGCCTTTGGCAAAATAAGATCCAGCGCTTCCGGAGTGATCACAGGTGAAGTCAGCATAAAAAATATGAGTAGTAGAAAAACCACATCGGTCATCGAACTCATACTAAATTCCGGACTTACTTTATTTCTACCTCTTAAATTCATATTAAGCCGGTTCGTTTAACAGGTCAAGAAAATCTACTGCAGTTGCTTCCATCTGGTGCACTACTTTATCTGTTTTCACGACAAGGTGGTTGTATCCAATATAAGCTATAATACCCACTATAAGACCAGCTACCGTTGTGGTCATTGCAGTATAAATACCTTCTGCAAGTGCTCCCATTTGAGCCTGTCCACTACTTGTTGCCAGTTCATGGAAAGCAAGCACCATACCAATAACAGTTCCAAGAAAACCAATCATAGGTGCAGCTCCGGCAACAGTTGCCAGAATACTAACATTTTTCTCAAGCTTGTAAACTTCCAGTCTTCCAGCGTTCTCAATAGCGGTATTAATATCTTCCAATGGACTCCCAATCCTGGAAATTCCTTTTTCGGTTAATCTCGCCACTGGAGAATCACTTTGAGCGCAACGTATCTTTGCAGATTCTATGTTACCACTTTGAACACTATCTTTGATCTGGAGCATAAAATTCTTATCCACTCTACTAGCCGCTTTGATCGCAAATAATCTTTCAAAATAGATATAGACTGCCGCAAATAATAAGACAAATAGAATGATAATGATGATCTGGCCACCAAGACCTCCGCTAAACATCAAATCAAATAAGGAAAGAGTTTTCTCCTCTACGACCGGTTCTGCTACCTGAGCAGCATCTACCACCTCGTCCTGCTGTAAAAAATTAAGCATATGTATAATTGGGTTTTGTAATGTAACGTGCTATCGCGCTTTAAATTGTAAATCAAATTTAAATAAAGAAAAGCCCGCTTTCACGGGCTTTTTCAAATTATTTGCACAAACTTTTAAACAAGCTGTTTCAGAGCAACTTCAAAGGCTGTTCTACTGATATTCGTCTTGCTGCTATTATTATTAAATGTATTCTGAATGGCATTCTTGATCGTCATGGAAGTATCATTGAAGATCGCTTCATCGGTCATTTGCACTCTTCTTTCCATAAAGTAGGCGAAAACTCGGGCCATCCCGCAATTGGAGATAAAATCTGGAATAAGACTTACTCGCTCATCGGTATATTCCATAATAGGACCAAAAAAGATCTCTTTATCTGCAAACGGAACATTCGCTCCACAGGAAATTACTTCCAGTTTGCGATCAATCAGATTAGTAATCTGTTCCTTGGAGATTAATCTCGAAGCTGCACAGGGAGCAAAAATCTCTGCATCGAGCTTCCACACTTTCTCATTTACTTCTTCAAAAGGAATTACATTCTCGTGACGCAGGGCGTTTCCATCTTTATCAAGAAACATTTTCTGGATCTCTTCAAAACTGAAACCTTCCTCATTTATAAGACCACCTGCTCTGTCGATAATCCCTACAATTTTAGCACCCATTTGCGCCAGGTAATAAGCAGCAGCAGAACCTACATTTCCAAATCCCTGTACGATCGCACGTTTACCTTTTATATCGCCGCCATAAATTTCATAAAAATGATGAACAGCTTCTGCAACACCATAACCGGTAATCATATCTGCCACCGTGTATTTTCTACTAATATCTGGAGAGAAGTTAGTATTTTCCAGGACTTTAATCACACCTTGTCTCAATTGTCCAATCCTATTGATCTTATCTGCTTCCGTAGGTTGAAAATGTCCATTAAAAACCCCTTCCTGTGGATGCCACACACCGCAATCTTCCGTAATTGGAATTACCTCATTAATTTCATCTACATTAAGATCTCCACCGGTACCATAATAACTTTTCAGCAATGGCGATACAGCTTTATACCAGCGTTCTAAAACACCCTTTTTACGAGGATCTGCAGGGTCAAAGTTAATTCCAGATTTTGCCCCTCCAATTGGTGGGCCAGAAACGGTAAATTTCACCTCCATGGTCTTTGCCAGGGAAAGCACTTCATTTTGATCCAATCCCACACGCATTCTGGTACCACCACCGGCAGCTCCTCCCCTAAGAGAATTGATCACTGTCCAGCCTTCAGCATCTGTTTCTGAATCCTTCCAGTTAAAAACAATTTCAGGTTCTTTATTCTCGTATACTTTGAGTAATTCTTTCATTTTTGGATTATTTTGAAGCAAATATAAAAAACTAAGCAGGCTCTATTCCGAATTTGATAAAATATTCAGGGTTCATAGATACGTCCAGAAGAATGATCCATTTTTGCGCCGGTTACTGAGGAAAGCACATTTATCTCTCCTCTCAATTTAAGCGCACCCAGAAGTGCAAATATCAACGCTTCTTTAAAATCTATGATTTCTTTCTTCGGAATTACAAATTCACCATCAGAATATGATTTTAATCGTTCAATTAGAAAACTATTAAAGGTACCGCCACCAGTTAGAAGTATTTCTGAAGCTGAAGAAGTTTCTAGACATGCAGCGATCTGGACAGCAATATGTTCAATAAAAGTTCGAAGAATATCTGGAACTGGCAAGGAGTAAGAATCGATCAAAGGCAACACATATTTATCTACCCATTCTATACCAAGTGACTTGGGAGGAGTTTTTTGAAAATACTTGAGTGCATTAAGTTCGTCAAATAGATCAACATTTACTTTTCCAGTTCTGGCCAGGTTGCCATCTTCATCAAAATCCTTTCCAAGGCTGCGCATGTAATGATTAAGCACGGTGTTTACTGCACAAATATCGTAGGCTATTCTTTGCCCCTCTACTTCTTCGGAAATATTAGCAAAACCTCCTAAATTGATACAATATTTATAGTTACTGAATAATATTCGGTCTCCTATAGGCACCAGCGGAGCGCCCTGTCCACCAAGTTCCACATCTTGCACTCGAAAATCGCAAACTACAGGAACGCCGGTTAGACTGGAAAGTTTAGGTAAGTTTCCTATCTGGAACGTCAAACCCTTGTCTGGCCTGTGTTTTACGGTATGTCCATGACTACAGATCGCATCCAGAAGATCAATTTCGTACTTAGCAATAAACTTCAGAATAACTTCAGAGAGATATTTTGTATAATCCTGGTCCAATTCATTCAATTCAGCTGGCTCGAGACGGGAAGAATTCTTCAGTCTGTTCAGCCATTTTTCAGAATAAGGAACAGTTTCAGAATATATAATCTTGAAATTCGAAGCGTTGCTGAAGTTCAATTCGGTAAAAACGAGATCGACACCATCCAGAGAGGTGCCAGACATGATTCCAAGTAATCTATACTCGTTTTTTTTCATATTCGTAAAAATACTCAATATCAATTGAATTATAGATACCAAAAAGCTATCTTTGCCCTCCAAAAATCAGTTTTTTATAAATTTCTTTTCACATGGATTTTAAACTTACCGAAGAACATATAATGATACGTGATGCCGCCCGTGATTTTGCAAAGCAGGAGCTTTTGCCGGGTGTTATCGAGAGAGATGAGAAGCAGGAATTTCCGAAGGAGCTTATCAAAAAGATGGGTGAACTTGGTTTCCTTGGAATGATGGCGTCACCAGAATATGGCGGGGGTGGAATGGATACCATTTCATATGTGCTTGCGATGGAGGAACTTTCGAAGATCGATGCATCAGCTTCAGTAATGGTATCAGTGAATAACTCGCTGGTTTGCTGGGGGCTTGATACCTTCGGTAACGAGGAGCAAAAAAAGAAGTATCTTTCTAAGCTTACTACTGGTGAAAAACTGGGTGCATTTTGCCTTTCTGAACCAGAAGCAGGTAGTGATGCAACTTCACAGAGAACAACGGCTATAGATAAAGGTGATCATTACATTCTTAATGGTACCAAAAACTGGATCACCAACGGTAGTTCAGCCGACTATTATCTTGTGATCGCTCAAACAGACAAAGAGAAAAAACATAAAGGGATCAACGCGTTTATCGTTGAAAAAGATTTTGAAGGATTTGAAATTGGACCTAAAGAACAGAAGTTGGGAATTAGAGGAAGTGATACACATTCTTTAAATTTTAACGATGTTAAGGTTCCTAAAGAGAATAGAATTGGTGAAGATGGCTTCGGATTCAAATTTGCCATGAAAACACTTTCTGGTGGTAGGATTGGAATAGCGGCACAAGCACTAGGAATTGCAGCAGGAGCTTATGAGCTAGCCAAAGATTACTCCAAGCAACGCAAGGCTTTTGGAACAGAAATCTGCAATCACCAGGCGATCGCCTTCAAACTGGCAGACATGCATACTCAAATTGAAGCAGCACGTCACCTTGTTATGAAAGCTGCTTGGGACAAGGATCAGGGAGAAAACTATGATCTTTCAGGTGCCATGGCTAAGCTTCACGCTTCAAAAACCGCAATGGATGTAACTGTGGAAGCAGTTCAGGTTCACGGAGGAAATGGATATGTAAAGGAATACCACGTAGAACGTTTAATGAGAGACGCAAAGATCACTCAGATTTACGAAGGAACTTCTGAAATTCAGAAAATTGTGATCTCAAGAAGTATTCTTAAGGACTAAATTCTTCAGAATTTTTATAAAGCAAAAGAGCAGCCAACTGGCTGCTCTTTCTATTTTTGGTTGATTAATAATTATCTCCGTGCAGAAACCACGTTTTTACTGAACACCTCTCTGTCGGTAGCAACTCTAAGAATATAAACCTGATTTGCTTTCATTCTGAAATCTACAGCTAATTCAGTTCTATCTCCTTTCGTTACTTTTTGATCTTTGTAAGTTCTCAGTAACTGACCTTTAAGATCATAAACCTGTATAGTAACGTTTGAAGTATATTCAAAGTCATATTGTACAGTTAACCTTTCTTTGAAAGGAACAGGAGAAGCTTTGAAGCCACTTGTTGCCGAAGAGGAATTCTTGGCTGGCTTACCTTTTCCTGGTCTTGTGTCATCTTGCTCTTCACATCCTTCTGAAGGGGCTGAAGTTGCTCTAGATCCACCAAGTGTACAACCGGCGTTGTTCAACTCATCCAAATAACTACCAGCTGCACCAGCATTACTGAAATTATCCTGAACATACACTATCAACTCAGCTTCAGTAAGGATTTCGTAGTTCACGTCACCATTACAAATATTTAATAATGCAGCTACAGATTGTCTACCTAGATTGTAGATTCCGCCACCACCCTGGTTCAACGCTTCCAGCAAGGTTTTACCCTGTAATTGTGAAGGAGTACTATTTCCAAATACATCAGAATACAAGGTGCAGGTTGAATAACAAGACCATCTGTCTGTATGATTTTTCCAGTAACCTAAGGTACATCCTTGGAAATTCTCACATATTGGTTCTTCCAATCTAATCTCAGTTCTTCCGGAATCACAGCCATTATCGCTTAAACCAAAGATAACATAGTCACCTGGCGGAAGATCAAATCCTGCTAGGGTTTGTTTTTCTTCATACAACACAGTTTCACCACTAGTAATTCTATAGGTAAAGAATTCTGTATCGATATTAGAATTTACTCCAACTCTTATCACTACATTACCCAAACCAGTATCACAATCGGGTTGAGTTATTGTTACATCAAGAGGGAAGTTAGTTGCAGGTATTTGCTGAATTTCTACTTGTCCAGCATCACTAACACATCCATCTTCACCAAATTTGATTACAAAATCATGAAGTCCTATTGAAAGTGAAATCGCTCCAACATATAGCTCAAAGGTTAATCCATCATCAAAACTTATATAAAGATTCTGTGGATCACCAAGGAAGATAAAACTACCATCACCACCAATACAATCTGCAAGTTGGGTTTGAATTTCTGGAATTTCAGGTAGCGGATCAATAATTATTGTTGCCGTTGTATTGTCTGATACACATTCTGAATCAGCATCTTTAGGTCCTACTGTATATGTAAATTCATAGGTGCCCGCAGCGTAACTGCTTAGGTCTATTGGATCTGATACTGATGCATCTGAAGCATCTGTCCAGACACCACCGGCATCTCCGCCAGTAACCAGGCCAAACAGACTCACTGAACTCAGGTCTTCATCAATACAGAATCGATCACTACCACCAGTTCCAGCTTCAAAGGAATCGTCTATGGTAATACTTACTGTTGTATTGTCTGATGGACACTCTGAATCTACATCCTCCGGACTTACCGTATAGGTAAATACATAGGTGCCCGCAGTATAA
>NZ_JBLVTK010000002.1:909460-917830 GCF_048285865.1 Christiangramia marina
AGACTCACTGAACTCAGGTCTTCATCAATACAGAATCGATCACTACCACCAGTTCCAGCTTCCACCGTTCCATCAATAATTATAGTTACCGTTGTATTGTCTGATACACATTCTGAATCAGCATCTTCAGGTCCTACCGTATAGGTAAATACATAGGTGCCCGCAGTATAACTGCTTAGGTCTATTGGATCTGATACTGATACATCCGAAGCATCTGTCCAGACACCACCGGCATCTCCGCCAGTAACCAGGCCAAACAGACTCACTGAACTCAGGTCTTCATCAATACAGAATCGATCACTACCACCAGTTCCAGCTTCAGGCTTGAATTCAACCTTCGTATCATATTCACATTCTACAGTTCCAAAATCTGAGTTTATCGTAGCAATCACTTTGAAATCACCATCTCCTGCAACTACGGTTGCACTAGTACCAGTAGGATTGGCAGGATCAAAATATGCTCCTGTGTCCCCTGGAACAATTTCCCAAGAATAAACCGGGTTGAATCCTTCATCTACAGGCATTATAGTATAAGTTCCTTCTCCACCTTCACATAAAATATCTGTACCGCTTTCAAAAATACAGTTGGGCGGAGGAACAACTGCATCCGCTTTCAAGGACCGATCCTGCTGACCTAAATTACCTAAACTCCAACCTATTAAACGCATATGGTAAGGTGATCCGTCTATTCCACCTGCTGAGTTGGGTACTCCATTGGTTTCTCCCCAATCTACTCTGCTGGCTATATGCCCACCCCATGCAATCACTACGTTTCTTGAAGCCTGACCACTTGAACCAGAAACAGTAAATGTTATATCAACTTGCTGTTCTGAACTAGCGAGGGAAAGGTTAGCTTGATTGGGATAGGAAATATCAAAAATTTCACCATTCCATATAGACATTTCTGCGCCTCCTACTGTAAAACCATTAACATCCTCATAGGATTCTCCGCTTACTGCTAAATGGCTTGCAGTTGGCTGACCGGCTAAAGGCGTAGAACTTCCTGGAGGGGTAGGGATTTCAAATCTATTATCGGCAGTTGAGCCAGCGGTTATCCCAGAAACACCAATTGTTGGATCTATGATTTCCCTAGATGAATGTCCAAAAGCAAGAAAATGTGGCTCACTTCTATCATAGTGTGTCAAATAATCGATTGCGTGTTTTCCATTTTCCTTTGCGTCGTATGCGATTGTCAAGGTAACAGATTCACCTGCAGGCATATCGGATAAGATCACACGATATGGTACTGAAAATCCTTCTGCCAGGTGAGCCTGAGTGGGACCGAGATTCCCATTCGCCCAATTACCAGGGCTCTCAGGAGAAGCTGCTGATCCATTTCTAACCTGGTCAAGATTTACGGATTGCGCAAATGCCCCTAACGAGAAAAATAGAAAGACTAAAGAAATTAGAGTGCACTTAAGAGAATAGGTTGGCCTGCTCAATTTCGGTAGCATTCCTTTTCTCATAAAGTTGGAATTTGAAGAGAGAGTAATTTTTTCCATAATGATTGATTTAATGGTTAGAACCATAACAAACATTAAAAAGTAAAAGTAGACCGGGCAGTCCTCAATGAGAATATAAAGTATGGAGTATTACCTGTGTAGAACAGTTTATAGTGCATAATTGCACTGGCTCATCGAGGGGTGTAGAAAAGATTTTCAGAACTAAAGAAGACTCCCACCAGGAGTTAAAGAACTGAATTTTAATAACTTAAATTTAGTGAATATTACCGATGCATATGCTAATTTTTTTAAGATCTGTTTAAAATTGGGGGAAACCCCCCAAATAAAACTTGTCCGCGAAACTCAATAAATAAAAACAATTTTAAGCCCTTATATTTCAGTTATTCTCAATTAGAAACACTCAGATTATCAAATCCTTAAAAGTTATAGCTTCGAGAAATATGACACTCTTCCTTTAATCAGTTTTAACTAACTTTAAGAGATTTATATAGAAAATGAAGATATGGGAATAAAGGAACAGGGGTTGTACTCTCCTCTAAACGAGCGTGATAACTGCGGAGCAGGTTTTATATGTAATTTAAACGGAGAAAGAACCAATAACATCATACATAAAGCCATCGATATTTTAATCAGGCTGGAACATCGTGGTGCAGTCAGTGCCGATGGAAAAACTGGAGATGGTGCAGGAATTCTAATAGAAGTTCCACATGATTACTTCAGGAAAGTGTGTGAATTTGAAATTCCAGATTTTAGAGAATATGCAGTAGGAATGTTATTTCTCCCTAAGAATAAGAATCAGGCTGACCTTTGTCGTACTATTTTTGAAAAGCATGCAGCTAATCAAGATCTGGAAATTCTGGGCTGGCGTAAAGTTCCGGTAAATCACACATGTCTTGGGAAAATGGCCTCGAATGTAGAGCCAGCTGTTGAACAGGTTTTTATAGGTAAGAAAACGGAGATGGATGAGCAGTCTTTTAATAAGAGATTGTACTCAGCCCGGAAGATTGCGGAACATGAGGTAGAACATTCCGGTCTGGCACAAAGTGACTATTTTTATTTTTCAAGCTTATCCACCAATACTATAATATATAAGGGGCTACTCATGCCTCAGGATATTAATATCTATTACAAGGATCTTAATGATCCAGATGTGATCACCAAACTTGCACTGGTACATCAGCGCTTTTCGACCAATACTTTTCCTACGTGGGACCTGGCACAACCTTTTCGTTATATGTGTCATAATGGTGAAATTAATACGCTTCGCGGTAATTTAAGCCGAATGAAGGCGCGAGAAGAACTTTTCGAAAGTGAAGATTTTGGCGATGATATTAAAAAGATCATTCCGGTAATTCTGGAAGGAAAATCAGATTCAGCTTCCATGGATATGGCGTTGGAACTGTTATTACAAACAGGTAGATCCTTACCAGAAGCTATTATGATGATGGTTCCTGAAGCCTGGGAGAAAAACCCTTCAATGGAAGATAGTAAAAAAGCTTTCTATGAATACAACGCCTGTATTATGGAACCCTGGGATGGACCGGCTTCTATTCCATTTACCGATGGCAATTATATAGGCGCTTTACTCGATAGAAATGGATTAAGACCTTCAAGATATACGGTCACCAAAGATGGCTACGTGGTAATGTCTTCTGAAACTGGTGTTCTTGACATCAAGCCTGAAAATGTTCTCAAACACGGTAGACTCGAACCAGGAAGAATGTTCCTGGTTGACATGATCGAAGGTAGAATTATCGAAGATGAAGAAGTGAAAGAGAAAATTGTTTCTAAGCGCCCCTATCAGGAATGGCTCGATGATAATCTTTTGCATCTGGCAGATGTAAAGTATACAGGAAATCAGACTCCGGTTGAAGATGTGGATTATGTCACCAGGCTGAAATTGCATGGTTATACATACGAAGATATTACCACAATTATCACCCCGATGGCTTCCAACGCTAAAGAAGCTATTGGATCCATGGGAACCGATATTCCACTGGCAGTACTTTCAGATAAACCTCAATTACTATTTAACTATTTTAAACAATTATTCGCTCAGGTTACGAATCCGCCTTTGGATGGAATCCGGGAAGAGATCGTTACAGATATTAGTCTGACGATTGGAGAGGACATCAATTTATTTGATATAGTCCCGGAACAGGCTAAAAAATTAAAAATTCAGAATCCGGTTATTTCAAATGAAGATCTTGATAAGATCAAATATATCGACTACCCAGGCTTTAAGGCTAAGAGTATTTCTATGCTTTATTCCGCAGAAAAAGGAATGAATGGTCTCGAAGACCGGCTGGAAGAAATGATCGTAGAGATCAAGGAGGCTGTGGATGATGGCTGTAACGTAATTATTCTTTCAGATAGAAATGTGGATAAAAGCCTTGCCCCAATCCCATCTCTACTAGCCTGCTCATTTGTTCATCATAGGGTGAAGGATTATAACCGAAGATCCAGTTTTGGAATTGTCATCGAATCTGCTGAACCTCGTGAGCCTCATCATTTTGCAGCTCTCTTTGGATATGGCGCTAGCGCGATCAACCCATACATGGTTAATGAGATCATCTACGACCTTGTAGAAAGAAAAGAGATCAATATCGAAGATCCTGAAGTTGCGGTAGAGAACTTTAACGTCGCTATTGGCAAAGGGATCGTGAAGATCATGAATAAGATTGGGATCTCTACTTTACTTTCCTATCGTGGATCTCAAATCTTCGAAATACTCGGACTCAACAAGAAATTTGTAAATAAATACTTCTGTAATACTCCAACAAGGATCGAAGGGATAGGCTTATATGAAGTAGAAAAGGAAATTCAGAAACGATACAAACATGCTTTTTTCCCACCAGAAACAGATTCAGATCTTGATCTTGAAATAGGCGGGGATTATCGCTGGAGAAGAAATGGTGAGCGCCACGTCTTTAATCCGGCCAGCGTTGCAAAACTACAACAAGCGGTTAAGCAAAATAGTTATGATACTTATACTGAATATTCGAAAATAATCAATGAGCAGACGGAAAGGTTGATGACCATTAGAGGAATGTTCAAATTCAAGGAACTAAATCCTATTCCTATTGAAGAGGTAGAGCCGTGGACAGAAATTGTAAAACGTTTCAAGACCGGTGCCATGTCTTTTGGTTCTATAAGTAAGGAAGCACATGAGAATCTGGCAGTGGCCATGAACCGAATTAAAGGAAAAAGTAATTCTGGAGAAGGTGGTGAAGATCCCGGTCGTTTTCAGAAGGATATTGATGGAAACTGGAGGAATTCAGCCATTAAACAAGTCGCTTCAGGGAGATTTGGAGTGAGTATCGACTATTTAACCAATGCAAAAGAAATTCAGATAAAGATGGCTCAGGGTGCAAAACCCGGTGAAGGAGGACAGTTACCTGGTCCAAAAGTCAATCCGGATATTGCCAAAACAAGAAATTCTACACCATATGTTGGATTGATTTCTCCGCCTCCCCATCATGATATTTATTCTATTGAAGATCTGGCGCAACTTATTTTTGACCTTAAGAATGCAAACCGGGAAGCTAGAATTAACGTAAAACTGGTTTCTAAAATTGGTGTTGGGACTATTGCCGCCGGTGTAGCAAAAGCAAAGGCAGATGTAGTTTTGATATCTGGATATGATGGAGGAACCGGAGCTTCTCCGCTTACTTCGCTAAGACACGCAGGATTACCCTGGGAACTTGGGATTGCCGAAGCCCAGCAAACGTTATTACTAAATAATCTACGAAGCAGGATTGTGGTAGAATGTGACGGACAATTAAAAACTGGCCGTGACGTAGCTATCGCATGTTTATTAGGAGCTGAAGAATTTGGTTTCTCCACCGCACCTTTAGTAGCATCAGGATGTATCATGATGCGGGCTTGTCATCTAAATACCTGCCCTGTGGGGATAGCCACACAGGATCCTGAATTGAGGAAGAATTTTAAAGGTACACCAGAAAATGTGATCAATTTCATGTATTTCATAGCGCAGGAATTGCGAGAGATCATGGCTCAGCTAGGATATAGAAGCATTAATGAAATGGTAGGTCAATGTCAGAAACTTGACATGAATAAAGCGATCAAACACTACAAAGCACAGGGAATAGACCTATCTAATATTTTACATAAGCCGAATTTGAGTGAACAGGTTCCGTTGTCAAATACTGAAAAGCAACTACACAACCTGGAAGGTGTTCTAGATTTTGATATCCTAAAGCATGCCCACCCGGCAATCTATCGAAAAGAGCAGGTAACACTGGAATATCCTATTGATAACACCAATCGTACGACGGGAGCCATTATTAGTAATGAGATATCGAAAATTCACGGCGCAAACGGACTACCTCCAAACACCTTGACTTTGAATTTTAAAGGATCTGCAGGACAAAGTTTTGGTGCATTCGCCGCTCGCGGACTAAATTTAAATATTGAGGGTAACTCTAATGATTACTTCGGAAAAGGCCTTTCTGGCGCAGTTCTATCTATACGGAAACCAAAAGAAGCAACCTTCGCTTCACACGAAAATGTCATCATTGGAAACGTTGCTTTATATGGCGCAACCGCTGGCGAAGCTTATATCAACGGTATAGGCGGAGAACGTTTTTGCGTTCGGAATTCAGGAGCAAAGGCCGTGATTGAAGGAATTGGTGATCATGGATGTGAATACATGACCGGAGGAATTGCAGTTATACTTGGAGGCATAGGTAGAAACTTTGCAGCAGGTATGAGTGGCGGAACAGCTTATATCTACGATCCTGACCATAAAATAGACCGGAATAAGTTCAATATGGAAATGATCGAATTCGAAGAACTTTCCGAAGAAAATATTGCGGAAATAGAAGATTTGATCGTAAAGCATTATCAATATACAGAAAGTGATGTAGCTCGAGAAATATTGAATAATTGGGAATCAAGTTCTGCTGGCTTTATAAAGATCATGCCTACAGAATACAAAAAGGCTTTACAGAAAATGAAAGAAAACAACGAGCAAACTCTTAAAACGGCGTAAGGTATGGGAGAGATTAGAGGATTTTTAGAATACGAAAGAAAAAATGAGGATACGATACTACCTCAGGACAGGATAA
Source organism: Christiangramia marina (assembly GCF_048285865.1). Lineage (NCBI taxonomy): Bacteria > Pseudomonadati > Bacteroidota > Flavobacteriia > Flavobacteriales > Flavobacteriaceae > Christiangramia > Christiangramia marina. The sequence continues at coordinate 916,014 of NZ_JBLVTK010000002.1, forward strand.
AGAATTATAATGAATTTCAGAAAGAGCTACCAACTGAGGAACTTAAGAAGCAGGGAGGTAGATGTATGGATTGCGGAATACCTTTCTGTCATTCAGGTTGCCCTTTAGGTAACTTGATCCCGGACTTTAACCATGCAGTTTACAGGAATGAATGGCAAAAAGCACTTTCAATCCTGCATGCAACGAACAATTTTCCGGAGTTTACAGGTAGATTATGTCCCGCACCGTGTGAATCGGCGTGCGTATTAGGGATTATAGAGCCCCCTGTAGCGATCGAAATGATCGAGAAGTATATTGTTGAAAGAGGCTTCAAAGAAGGCTGGATAAAGCCTGAAATCCCTTCGCTAAGAACTGGTAAAAAAGTTGCTGTCATTGGAAGCGGACCTGCTGGACTGGCTGCCGCTCAGCAATTGAATAGAGCAGGTCATGAAGTTACAGTTTTAGAACGTGGGGCGAAACCAGGCGGACTTTTACGCTATGGGATACCTGACTTTAAATTAGAGAAGAAGATAATAGATCGAAGATTGGAAATTCTCGAAGCTGAAGGTATTATATTTAAAACAGAAACTGAGGTTGGAAACAATTATGACATAGCAGAACTAGATGGTTTCGACGCCGTTGTCCTTTGCGGAGGTGCTACGGATAAAAGGAAATTGCCTATCCCGGGATCTGATGCCGAGGGCGTTGTGCAAGCAATGGATTTTCTCACTCATAATAATCAGCATGTTGACGGGCTACATAAACTGGACAGCAAATACAATGCTAATGGCAGAAATGTAATTGTTATTGGCGGTGGTGATACCGGTTCAGATTGTGTTGGTACTTCTAACAGACATGGAGCAAAATCTGTCACTAATTTTGAGATCATGCCATTGCCACCAGAGCAAAGAAGTAAGGATAATCCATGGCCTTACTGGCCTTTTACGATGAAAACTAGCTCTTCTCATGAAGAAGGTGTAGAACGTAATTGGAGTATACAAACCAAAGAATTTATCAAGGATGAAAGTGATAAACTGAAAGCTCTAAAAACAGTTGAAGTAGAATGGATCAAAAGGCCAGGTTTAAGACCAGAATTGAAAGAAATTGAAGGGTCTGAAAAAGAATGGCCTTGCGATTTAGCACTATTGTCGTTAGGATTTACCGGACCTGAAAAATCACTTTCTGAAAAAATGGGTCTGGAGATCGACGAAAGAACAAATATTAAAGGAAATAAATCCTATTTTACTAATAAGAAGAATGTCTTTGTTGCCGGAGATATGCGTAGAGGACAATCATTAATCGTCTGGGCAATTTCTGAAGGGCGCGAAGCGGCACATCATGTAGATAAATTCCTGATGGGTAAATCTAAATTGCCTGTAAAGGGAGAGGGAGATCTTCCCCAAGTGTAGAATAGATAACTATTAAGACTCTAAAATAGAAAAGCAGCCGACTGGCTGCTTTTCTATTATATATAGGTTGCTTGATTCTATTGAGAGGCTCTATTTCATAAAGGTATTAGGGATTTGAAAAACCCACTTAAGCATTCAGTGTTTCAACTCTGTAAATTTTATGATAAAAAGCCAGAGAGGAATTGCGTTAGTTTAAAAGGGATATATAATCTCATCCATTGTATTAGCTATTAGAAATATAGAGAGACTAGCTGGCTTAAGTAGACAATTATAAACCTTTAGTTGGATTCTAGGTGCTATTTCACTCCTTGACTTTATGGTATAAAAAAACCCTTCATCGCTATGATGAAGGGTTCTTAAGAAGAAGGCGACGACATACTCTCCCACAATACAGCAGTACCATCTGCGCTAACGGGCTTAACTACTCTG
>NZ_JBLVTK010000003.1:0-65 GCF_048285865.1 Christiangramia marina
CATTTTCGTCGATAGTTACCGTTCCATTGGCAGGTTCCTGAGCTTCAGAAATTGTTACTGTAAGC
>NZ_JBLVTK010000003.1:102-65308 GCF_048285865.1 Christiangramia marina
TGATCTCGACTGGAGTGTCTTCAATTGTTGAAGCTGAATCATCTACAGCAATAGGAGCATCATTTTCAGCACCTACAGTTACTGTTACCGTAGCGGTATCGGTTCCACCGTTCCCATCAGAAATAGTGTAATCGAAAGAATCAGTTCCGTTGAAGTTTTCGTCTGGAGTATAGGTTACCACGCCATTCTCGTCGATAGTTACCGTTCCATTGGCAGGTTCCTGAGCTTCAGAAATTGTTACCGTAAGCTCATCACCATCAGGATCAGAATCATTATCAAGCACAGTGATATCGACTGGAGTGTCTTCAATTGTTGAAGCTGAATCATCTACAGCAATAGGAGCATCATTTTCAGCACCTACAGTTACTGTTACCGTAGCGGTATCGGTTCCACCGTTCCCATCAGAAATAGTGTAATCGAAAGAATCAGTTCCGTTGAAGTTTTCGTCTGGAGTATAGGTTACCACGCCATTCTCGTCGATAGTTACCGTTCCATTGGCAGGTTCCTGAGCTTCAGAAATTGTTACCGTAAGCTCATCACCATCAGGATCAGAATCATTATCAAGCACAGTGATATCGACTGGAGTGTCTTCAATTGTTGAAGCTGAATCATCTACAGCAATAGGAGCATCATTTTCCGCACCTACAGTTACTGTTACAGTAGCGGTATCGGTTCCACAATTTCCATTAGTTACTGTATATTCAAAAGTATCTGTTCCATTGAAGTTTTCAATTGGAGAATAAGAAAGCGTATTATCCTGATTTTGGTTTACAGTACCATTTGACGGCTGAGTGAATGAAACGATGCCTAATTCTCCATCTTCTGGATTGAAGTCGTTAGAAAGCACATTAATATCTACTGCATTGTCTTCATCAGCAGAAGCTAAATCATCATTTGCGGTAGCTCCGAATGGTTGCTCCTGAATTACTACTGAAGTAGCTGGTGAGATACAACCATCAGTATTTTTCGCAGTTACATTATATGTTCCAGCGGAAAGACCTGTAAAAGATCCGCTTGATTGGTAATCAGTTCCATTGATGCTATAGGTGAATCCTTGAGTAGTAGTTACATTAAAAGAACCAGTTGCAGTTTCACAAGTTGGTTGAACTGTAGCAGAAACTACTGGTGCATCCGGAGTGTTTGGTTGCTCCTGAATTACTACTGAAGTAGCTGGCGAAATACAACCGTCAGCATTTTTAGCAGTTACATTATATGTACCAGCGGCAAGACCTGTAAAAGATCCGCTTGATTGGTAATCACCACCAATACTATATTGAAGACCATTAACCGTAGTTAAGGTAAAAGAACCAGTTGCAGTTTCACAAGTTGGTTGAACTGTAGCAGAAACTACTGGTGCATCCGGAGTGTTTGGTTGCTCCTGAATTACTACTGAAGTAGCTGGTGAAATACATCCATCAGCATTTTTAGCAGTTACATTATATGTGCCAGCGGCAAGACCTGTAAAAGATCCGCTTGATTGATAATCACCACCAATACTATATTGAAGACCAATAACCGTAGTTAAAGTGATAGAACCAGTTGCAGTTTCACAAGTTGGTTGAATTGTAGCAGAAACTACTGGTGCATTCGGAGTGTTTGGTTGCTCCTGAATTACTACTGAAGTAGCTGGTGAGATACAACCATCAGCATTTTTAGCAGTTACATTATATGTACCAGCGGAAAGACCTGTAAAAGATCCGCTTGATTGGTAATCACCACCAATACTATATTGAAGACCATTTACCGCAGTTACAGTAAAAGAACCAGTTTCAGTTTCACAAGTTGGTTGCACGGTTGTAGAAACTACTGGTGCATCCGGAGTGTTTGGTTGCTCCTGTATTACTACTGAAGTAGCTGGTGAAATACATCCATCAGCATTTTTAGCAGTTACATTATATGTACCAGCGGCAAGACCTGTAAAAGATCCGCTTGATTGATAATCAGTTCCATTAATGCTATAGGTAAATCCTGGAGCAGTCATTACAGTAAAAGAACCAGTTGCAGTATCACAAGTTGGTTGCACGGTTGTAGAAACTACTGGTGCATCCGGAGTGTTTGGTTGCTCCTGAATTACTACTGAAGTAGCTGGCGAAATACATCCATCAGCATTTTTAGCAGTTACATTATATGTTCCAGCGGCAAGACCCGTAAAAGATCCACTTGATTGATAATCAGTTCCATTGATGCTATAGGTAAATCCCTGAGCAGTCGTTATAGTGATAGAACCAGTTGCAGTATCACAAGTTGGTTGCACGGTTGCAGAAACTACTGGTGCATCCGGAGTGTTTGGTTGCTCCTGAATTACTACTGAAGTAGCTGGTGAGATACAACCATCAGCATTTTTAGCAGTTATATTATATGTACCAGCGGAAAGACCTGTAAAAGATCCGCTTGTTTGGTAATCACCACCTATACTATATTGAAGACCATTTACTGTAGTTACAGTAAAAGAACCAGTTGCAGTATCACAAGTTGGTTGCACGGCTGTAGAAACTACGGGAGCATCCGGAGTGTTTGGTTGCTCCTGAATTACTACTGAAGTAGCTGGTGAAATACAACCGTCAGTATTTTTAGCAGTTACATTATATGTGCCAGCGGCAAGACCTGTAAAAGAACCGCTTGTTTGGTAATCACCACCAATACTATATTGAAGACCATTTACTGTAGTTAAGGTAAAAGATCCAGTTGCAGTTTCACAAGTTGGTTGCACGGCTGTAGAAACTACGGGAGCATCCGGAGTATTTGGTTGCTCCTGAATTACTACTGAAGTAGCTGGTGAAATACATCCATCAGCATTTTTAGCAGTTACATTATATGTGCCAGCGGCAAGACCTGTAAAAGAACCGCTTGTTTGGTAATCACCACCAATACTATATTGAAGACCATTAACCGTAGTTAAGGTAAAAGAACCAGTTGCAGTTTCACAAGTTGGTTGCACGGTTGTAGAAACTACTGGTGCATTCGGAGTGTTTGGTTGCTGATTAATAGATGCTGAAGTAGCTGGTGAGATACAACCATCGGCATTTTTAGCAGTTACATTATATGTTCCAGCGGCAAGACCTGTAAAAGATCCGCTTGATTGATAATCACCACCAATACTATATTGAAGACCATTTACTGTAGTAACAGTGATGGATCCAGTTGCAGTTTCACAAGTTGGCTGCACTGTAGCAGAAACTACTGGTGCATCCGGATTCTGACCCGGTGCAACGATGATTCCATTTAAAGCTGTACTACATCCATCTGAATCTGTTACAATTACTGAATAAGTTCCAGGTGCTAAATTCTGGCGGTCCTCCATATTTTTGGTGCCAGATAAATCTGTCCAGTTATATGTATAACTTCCTGAACCACCTTCAGTGGTGATATCAATACTTCCGTCATTGCTACTTTCGCAAGTCTCATCGGTCTGACTATTAACAACAGTAAATAAAGGAGGAACTACTTCTATAGATTTTGCAGTTCCACACTTTGGCTTTATATCATTACGATCTAATGGGCAAACCTCATTGGGTGAGGCAGAAGTCCAAGCGATTAAAAGGTTAGTAATTTCAAGGGTTGTTCCACATGTATAATTGATGTTATCAAAATTGATAGTTGTGATACCGTTTCCTGGAATGGGACCTTCACAACCACTAATTTCCTCAGAAGAAACTAGAATACCATCCACGTCGTATGCTTTCAAAGTTCCCCAAAAAGCGAAAGAGGTTCTGGTTGATTTTGTTTTATTATTAATAGATACAGCAAGAGTTGGATTCAATTGCGAGTCTCCAGTGCAAGTAAAACATGGCTGTAAATTAGTTAATTCCGCTCCAACGACGCTTAAGTCATTCGAAGTACAACTAGTAGTAAAATCCTGGCTTTGAGCTAAGACACTATTACTGCCAAGGCAGATTACTAAAAGTAACGAGAAAAATGAAATAGTAGTTTTCCAAATCATATCAATAATGTTTAGAATTATCAATCTTAGTTGTTATACCGACTTACTCGATATGGTTTATAATCTTTACAATAGCATTAATTCAAAAGAGCAAAGTCCTTTGATTGGGGAATACAATAATTTTTGAAAGACAGCCTGTAGTTTTGAGGAACTACTTTAGAGAAGTGTGGGGGTGACTCTATTATGGTGCAATTCTGAAGTAAAATTAGAGAGAATAAAGGGCTGAAGTGTGTAATAATCAGCTTTTTAGATATAACGCGTTATAATCTCGTTCAAAGACTGTATACAATCCCTAGATTGGGTGATAAAATGCAATCTAAAAAGTCATCTGTCAGAATTTTGTAGGAATTTAAGATTTGTCGCAGAATAAACAACCTAAATTCAATGACTAAATAAGCTTCAAACAATTGATTAACAGTTACAAAGCAAATAAAAATTTTGTAGTCCGTTAAATTTTAGAATTGTGGGCAAAAAAGAAGATTTGTGTACAATATCCGACAAAATGCATGTTTCTTATTTCCGACATTAAATGTTCCAGAATCCGTCAGAAACATTTCAATCTTACTTTCGAAACTCGTAAATTGCAGGAAAAGCGGCCTATACATGAGCAAAAATCTCAACCATTATCGTAAATCCTACAAAAAGGATCGCATAGAGGATAATGCTATTCCTGAAGATCCTTTACAATTTTTTCAGGAGTGGTTCAACCAGGCTGATAATTCAAAAGATATCCTTGAAGCCAATGCAATGAACATCGCTACGGTTGGAAAAGACATGATCCCGAAATCACGGATTATTTTATTAAAAGCTTTCGGACTGCAGGGATTTCATTTCTATACAAACTACTCTTCAGATAAAGGTAAAGCACTGGCTGAAAATCCTAAATGTTGCCTGTCATTTTTCTGGCCAGAGCTGGAAAAACAGATCATCATCCAGGGAACCGCAGTAAAAATTTCCGAAGAAGAGTCGGAAGAATATTTTCATTCGAGACCTAAAGGCAGTCAGTTAGGGGCAATGGCTTCAGATCAAAGTTCTGTGATTCCTTCGAGGGCGTATCTTGAAGAAAAATTATCCAGTCTTAAGGACAAATATGATTCAGAAAAAATTCCGAAGCCAAAAGACTGGGGAGGATATGTTTTCCAACCAGAAACTTACGAATTCTGGCAGGGAAGGGAAAGCCGTCTGCATGACCGCATACGCTACAAAAAAACTACCAACTCGTGGAAATACGAACGTTTAGCACCTTAATTTATGAAGCGATTAATTTTAGTAAGACATGGAAAATCTTCCTGGGCGAATGAACTTCCGGATCACAAAAGACCACTAAAGAAAAGAGCTTATAAAGATGCTGAGCTGGTTCTTAAAAACTTCCAGAATTTCTATCAACAAGGTGGTTTGTTCTGGACCAGTTACGCTGTTCGTGCACATGAAACTGCGAAGCTATTTAAGAAAAATCTGAATATAAAAGATCCAGATTTTGAGGTAAAAGAAGAACTTTATACCTTCAATCAAAATGAGTTACTTAGAGAGATACAGCTATGCCCTGATGATCGAGACCAACTTATTGTTTTTGGCCACAATCCGGCTATGACCATCCTTGTAAATTTTCTAGGAGATAAGAAGTTTGACAATGTTCCAACAACTGGCCTCACGGTGATCGATTTTGAAGCTGAATCCTGGCAACACATTGGCGCTGGTAAAACCATCTTACATCTATTCCCTAAAAACCTCCGCTAGAATTTATGGCTAATAAGAAATATACTAACCGCGAGCTAAGCTGGTTAAGCTTTAACGCAAGAGTTTTACAGGAAGCGGCAGACGAAACAGTGCCTTTGATAGAAAGATTGAGATTTCTGGGAATTTTCTCCAATAACCTTGACGAATTTTTTAAGGTACGTTACGCAACCGTTAAAAGAATTGATCTTGCCGGGAAAGCTGCTAAAAGTGTTCTTGGCGGAATCAAGGCGAGTAAACTTCTGGAGGCCATAACTAAAATTGTAATAGATCAGCAGTCTGAAAGTCTTAAGATCCTCGAAGATATCCAGGAAAAGCTGAAGGAGCATAATATCCATGTCATTAATGAGAATGAAGTAACCTACCAACAGCAGGACTTCATCAAAAATTTCTTTCTGAGTAAAGTAAGTCCGGCTTTGGTTACCATTATTCTGAATGAACTTCCGGAAATGCCATCATTAAAGGATTCCGCAGCATATCTGGCGGTGAAGATGGTGATGACCGAGGAAGTTGAGCAGAAAGATGGAATAGACAGGATCTTAAAGAGAAAAACTAAGGAAAAGCGATATGTTTTAATTGAGATCCCGCGCAATATCGAACGTTTTGTGGTACTTCCAGAGGAAAATGGTAAGCAATACATCATTCTTCTTGATGATCTCATTCGGTATAACCTGCATACGATTTTCAATATTTTTGACTACGAAAGTCTTTCAGCTCATATGATTAAAATTACGCGGGACGCTGGACTGGATCTGGATAGTGACCTGAGTAAAAGCTTTATTGAAAAGATTTCAGACAGTGTAAAGGATCGAATAAAAGGAGATCCTGTTCGCTTTGTTTATGATAAAAATATTGATAGCGAGACTCTTACTTATTTGATGAATAAAATGGGTATCGATTCTACCGATAGTATCATTCCCGGTGGAAGGTATCATAACAGGAGGGATTATATGGATTTTCCAAGTCTGGGGAGGCCAGAGCTACAATTCGAAAAACGGGAGCCCTTGCCAATTCCCGGCTTGATTCTCCAAACTAGCGTTCTAAAAGGTATTGCTGAAAAGGATTACTTATTATATACTCCTTACCAGAGTTTTGCTTATGTCGTTAAATTCCTGAGAGAAGCAGCCCTGGATCCTAAAGTTAAAACGATAAAGATCACAATTTACAGGCTGGCAAAGATTTCCCATATTGCGAGCTCCCTGATCAACGCTGTCAAGAACGGTAAGAAAGTAACCGTACAAATCGAATTGAGAGCACGGTTCGATGAAGTGGCGAATATTCGCTATGCCGAACAAATGCAGGAAGAAGGGGTGAATTTGATTTTTGGGGTTCCGGGACTTAAAGTACACTGTAAAACCTGTGTGATAGAGCGTGAAGAAGAAGGTAAACTCAAGAGATACGGTTTTATAAGTACCGGAAACTTTAATGAAAATACCTCTAAATTGTATACAGATTATACGCTGTTCACCGCAGATGCTGCTATTCTAAAGGAAGTAGATATGCTCTTTGAATTTTTCGAGACAAATTACAAGGTAAACAAGTACAAGCACTTGATTGTTTCGCCACATTATACAAGACATGTGATCTATAACCTTATTCAAACTGAAATTGATAATGCGAAAAACGGAAAACCTTCAGGTATCAGGCTAAAGTTGAATAGTCTATCAGATAATGGAGTGATTGATAAATTATACATGGCCAGTAAAGCCGGGGTGAAAATTAAATTGATCGTTCGCGGAATCTGTTGTTTAAATCCAGGCATTGAAGGAATTAGCGATAATATCGAAGCTATTAGTATTGTAGATAAATTTCTGGAACATCCAAGAGTTTATATTTTCGAGAATGGTGGAAATCGTAAGGTTTACATTTCATCTGCAGACCTTATGACTAGAAATCTGGATCAACGGGTCGAAATTTCCTGTCCAATCTACGATGAGGATATCAAGCAGGAACTTATAGAAACCTTCGAAATTAGCTGGAGTGATAATGTGAAAGCCAGAACACATTGTAGAGGCATGGACAATCCTTATCGGCGTACCGACGGTGAAAAGGTAAGATCCCAGTTCGCACTTTATGATTATTATTTAAGAAAAACTGAAATTTACGAATGATCAAACAAAAGAATTTCGCCGCTATAGATATTGGATCCAATGCCGTAAGATTATTGGTGTCAACTATTACCGAAAAAGAGGGTAAAGAACCAATGTTTCGGAAGACATCCCTGGTGCGTGTTCCTATAAGATTAGGTGCAGATGTATTCCTGAAGAAGAAAGTTTCAGAAAAGAATACCATGCGAATGATCGATACCATGCATGCCTTCAATTTATTGATGAAATCTCATGGCGTAGAAAAGTATAAAGCTTATGCAACTTCGGCAATGCGTGAAGCAACTAATGGTAACGACATTGCTGCTATAATTAAGGAGAAATCTGGAATTAATATAGAGATCATTGATGGATCGCATGAAGCTGCGATTATTGCCGCTACAGATCTTCACGCACTTATCCAGAACGATTGTAATTATTTATATGTAGACGTTGGTGGTGGAAGTACAGAGTACACCATGTATAGTCATGGGAAAACGGTTGCTTCCAGATCTTTCAAAGTTGGAACTGTTAGAATGATGGAAGATCTCGTTGAGCATCATACCTGGGAAGAAATGCGGGAATGGGTTAAAGAAACTACCAGGGATTACAATGATATCGATCTTATAGGTTCTGGAGGAAACATCAACAATATTTTTAAAACCAGTGGAAAAAAGGAAGGAAAGGCTCTTAGTTTGAAGTATATGAAAGACTACGATGAAAAGCTAAATTCTTATACTTACGAGGAGCGAATTACCGAACTAGATCTAAAGAATGACCGTGCAGATGTGATCATTCCAGCTACAAAGATCTACGTAAATTCCATGAAATGGGCTCGAGCCAACTGGATCCATGTACCTAAAATCGGACTCGCAGATGGTATAATAAAATCTCTTTATAATGATTCTAAGAGGAAAAAAGTTTAACCGTGAATGCTTTCCTTTGTTCCCAGATCCTTCATGATTTTGGCTTCAAATTCCAGTAGATCCTCCCATTTTTGATCTACTACTTGCCGGTCTTCACCATATTGCCGGGCGAATTTCAGGAACATCGTATAGTGGTTCGCTTCGCTAATCATCAAATCCCGGTAGAATTTGGCCAGATCTTTATCTTTCAGTTCTTCAGAAAGTAGTCTGAAACGTTCGCAGCTACGGGCCTCGATCAAACCAGCGATAAGAAGACGATGCACCAGTTGAGTGGATCTGCTACCACCTTTAGGGAAAAACTTCAAAAGTTGCACGACATATTCATCTTTACGGTCCCAACCCATCTTGAAACCCATATTCAGCAGCCGTTCGTGTACCATTTTGAAATGCCCCATTTCTTCTCTTGCAAGCGCAGTCATGGCGTTAACAAGGTCAGAATATTCCGGGAAACTAACAATTAGGGAGATCGCTGTAGAAGCTGCTTTTTGTTCACAATAAGCATGATCAACAAGAATTTCTTCAATATTTTTCTCAGCAATATCAACCCATCTCGGGTCAGTTGGTAATTTTAATCCTAACATATTTATACATCTAAATCAAAAGTTGCTCGCAATTTGTCGAGTAAAGGATTGGCCTCTTTCAGCTTTTCGTATTTTTCCTGCGGAGTAAAGGCGTATTTTTTGGAAACAGCTTCGTCTACATGAATGATCAGCCGGATATGTGTATTTCTAAGTCTGGCTTTAAGAAAATTCATCAGTCTGTTTTCTTCCCTTTCCAGATCGATCTTCATCGTTTCATTAGGAAAGGTGAGATGAATTTCTCTATTTTCAAGGCTGGGTGTTTGTGATTCGAAAATAGATGCGAGAATCTTTTCACCTTTATTCTTCAGTTTTTCTGAATAATTTTTCCATTCCCGTACCATATCTTCTTCGGAAAACTCATCATCCATTACCTCTTCAACAGGTAACATCGCTTTTTGTTTTTCCGCCAGTTCCTTTTTTTTACCAATACTTTTTAGAGATAGGCCAGATACTTTTTCCCGGTTGATCTCCGGAAGAATCTTTTTCGTTCTAACAGGTACCTCTTCAATAACTTCCCTAACCTCCTGTACTTCAGTTTTTTCAGTAGCGTTCGATGTTTGCTTCGGAAGGTTTAAAGAATTCGGTATTGAAACTGTTTCAGATCTGGTTTCATTAGTATCAGCTGAAGTTTCCGTAGAATCTGAAGGACTCTCGTTCGAATAATAGAATGCCTCTTCTGGTTTAGCACATGATTCTGGCCTTTTTTTAGGATCTGGAAGGCTAATTTCTTCAGCAGGAGTAGAGCTGTCATGCTCATTTTCCCTGAGCAATTCCTTGTTCTCGCTCGATATTTGAACCGAATGTTGAGTGAAATGTTCCGGGGGAACTATCTTGCGATCAGACTTTTTTTTTTGAGTATCGAAAGTGATCGATGCCAGTTGCATTAAGCAAAGTTCAACCAGCAATCTTTGATTCTGACTCGTTTTATATTTTAAATCGCAGGAATTTGCCAGTTCAATTGCTTCCATCAAAAATTGATGCGAAGTTTGTTGAGACTGTTCAAAATAACGAGCTTTCGTTTGTTCCCCCACCTCTAACAATTGGATGGTTTTCTGATCCTTGCAAACCAGTAGATCTCTAAAGTGAGATGCCAATCCTGCAATAAAATGATGTCCATCAAACCCTGTAGATAGGATTTCATTGAATTTCAGGAGCAATTGAGGAATATCATTGGCGAGAATCATATCGGTGACCTGCATATAGGTGTCATAATCCAATACATTCAGGTTTTCTGTAACTGCCTGTCTGGTAAGCTCATTTCCGCTAAAACTAACCACACGATCATAGATGGACAATGCATCACGCATGGCACCATCAGCTTTTTGAGCGATAATATGCAAAGCATCATCTTCTGCTTTTACACCTTCCTGTTCAGCGATATAACCAAGATAGTTCTTCGCATCTGTAACAGTAATTCTCTTAAAATCAAAAATCTGGCAACGAGACAGGATCGTTGGAATGATCTTGTGCTTTTCAGTCGTAGCCAGTATAAAAATAGCGTGTTTTGGCGGTTCTTCTAAAGTCTTTAAAAATGCGTTGAATGCAGAGGCCGATAGCATATGCACCTCATCTATAATATATACCTTATATTTTCCAACCTGCGGCGGGATACGAACCTGGTCAATTAGATTTCGAATATCATCTACCGAGTTGTTCGAAGCGGCATCCAGTTCAAAAATATTAAAAGCAAAATCTTCGTCAGGAGCCTGGGTGCCATCATGATTGATCATTTTTGCAAGGATACGCGCACAGGTAGTTTTACCTACACCTCGTGGTCCTGTAAATAACAGAGCCTGGGCGAGATGATTGTTATGGATTGCGTTGGCGAGGGTATTGGTGATCGCTTGCTGTCCAACAACATCTTTAAATGTTTGAGGCCTGTATTTACGTGCTGATACTACAAAATGTTCCATCAAAATCTATTGAACTACAAATATAAAAATCCCATTTCTAATCGTAGTGGACCGTGGTGTTTTTTATGAACAAATGACTTAAGAAATGAACATAATTTGACTTACATTTGCCGGAAGCAGGCCGCCTTATCGCTTCGACATATACCTCGGAGAGGAAAGTCCGGACACCACAGGGCAGTATAGTGGGTAACGCCCACCGATCGTGAGATCAGGACCAGTGCAACAGAAAGAATGTACAGGTTATGCTGTAGTGAAACCAGGTAAACTCTATGCGGTGCAATGCCATGTAAACCGGCATTTAAGGATCGCCCGTCCGTTGCCGGAGGGTAGGCAGCTCAAGATTAGTGGCAACACTAATTTTAGATAAATGATAAGGAATCCGATCTTTTTATCGGATGACAGAATCCGGCTTACAGGCCTGCTTTTTTATTCTCAATTTGCTGGTACACCCGTACATAATCGATCTTGAATTTCTGCGGAAACTTCGAATCATCGATCTCACCAGCCCATTTTCCTCCAAGTGCTAAATTGATCAATATAAAGAATGGTTTCCTAAACGGATTGTTCCTGCTTCCGGCATCTGAAATTTCAAAAGTATGGTAGACCATATTATCTACCAGAAATTGTATGCGATCTCTATTCCAGTCTACTGAATACACATGGAATTCTTCTGAAGCGTTAGGAACAAAAGTGGTGTCAGTTTTTGAAACGATCTCATTTTCCTCATTCGCATAATGAACACTTCCATGAATTTCTCCCTGGTTTTTCCCAACGTGTTCCATAATATCGATCTCACCAGCTTCCGGGTACACTACGTCTTCGAAGTTTGAACCTAACATCCATATAGCAGGCCAGGATCCGGCAGCCTTTGGTAAATTCGCACGAACATCTATTCGTCCATATTTGAAATCAAACTTTCCCGAGGTGTGAATACTACCAGAAGTGTAGTTGGTTTCCGGTGTGTTAAGGCGATAATCTTTTATTGCAGGATCGTAATCTGGGTTTTCATAATACTCGTTTCTGGCGGTTATAATTAATTTGCCATTTCTAACGCGTACATTTTTCTTTCTTGAAGTATAATACTGTGCTTCCAGATTCCTAATGAATCCAGTTTCATAACTCCATTTTGTAGGATCTGGTTTTCCTGAATGATCGAATTCGTCCTGCCATACCAGTTGCATTTTCTGAGCATTCATCATAGAACTTGTAAAAAGTAGAATAGTAAACGTAGCGGTTAAATGTAACCCTCTAATACTTCTAATTTTGGGATAGCATTCCGTTGGCCCAGGCAAGAGCTTCAGATTTGTTGTCAAACATTTCGAAAGGAATTGTTGCAAATTGTTTTTCAAAATTTGCAGTAAGAGCACCATCACTTTCACGTAGAACAATTGCGATCCCAATTAGAGATTTTCTCTGTATTAGATCTATATATATAACTGGGTTAACGTTATACTTGTTCTTTCTATTGCTAACATATACCCATTTTCTATCTCCAAAATGATCGTAGAAGATCTCCCTCATTTCTTCGATCTGTTCCTTATCCAGAACCTGATCTTCTTTGATCGTCGAAATCACATATTGCTCATGTAGTTCAAGGTCGGCATATGTGAGGCTAAGTCTTCTTACCTGGTGTGTCATAGTATGAAGGTAATAATTATTCGAAGAAACTAAAAACGCTGCTTCCGTATTTTCTTTGATGACTATAATGAGAAAACTGACTTAGATCGGTGTGTTTGGAGTGTTCAATGATCAAGGCACCATCCTCGTTTAGTAGGTCACGATCAAATATGATTTTGGCGATCTTTCCAAATTGATCTGCAGTAAAATCGTAGGGAGGGTCTGCGAAAATAAGATCAGATTTCATGGCTCCTTTTTCAAGATATTTATAAACATCACTTTTAACGGCCATTATTGGAAGCTCCAATTCTTCAGAAGTTTTCTTTATAAATTTAACGCAGTCAAAATTAGCATCTACAGCAGTTATATCTTTAGCGTCACGGGAACCGAATTCAAATGCTAAATTCCCTGTTCCTGAAAATAGATCAAGTACTTTAAGCTCTGAAAGGTGATACTGATTATTCAGTATATTAAACAGCGCTTCTTTAGCCATATCTGTTGTTGGTCTCACTGGCAATTTGGAAGGAGCGGTTATACGTCGCCCTTTATGCTTTCCTGATATAATTCTCATGATAGACTTTTAATAGTTAAATAATCGGCCAGTGGATACTTCGGCTTCGCTTCTTCGGAAAAACTGAAAGTATGGAATACGTCTAAAAAGGAAATATTTGTGATGTACCTGTACGCTATATTATATTCTTCTGAATTCTTTTTGATATCACCCAGCAAGATCAATTCAACCTCTTGAGGTTCTAGTTCAAGTTGTTCCAGAGTAAATAGTAGGTAATAAATAAAATCTTCTTTAGTATCAAATTCAAAGCTATTAGCGAAGATCAACCTTGAATTTTGAATCACTACCAATTCGTAATGATGCAAATGAGTATGTAAATAAGCGATAGGCTTTTCCGAAGATTTTATTTTCAGTAAGCTATCAATAAGAATACTCAGACTATGCCGGTATTCAAATTCACCGAACATATCAAAAAAATAATTAATGATATTGGCGTAGGGGATATATACATTAACCAGTTCATTATTGACCTGGTCATGAGCAATAAAATCGGTTTTGAGGATTTTAGTATTAAATTTCAGGAAACTTACTGCCTGTTCTTCATCAAATAAATCTGAAGGAACCAGCGTGAAAAGTGTATTGGTAAAAAATAAACTTGCTTCCTGAACCGGTTGCTGTAGAATGGACTCTTCTTCAATAATAAGTTCTATCCTGGAAAGTACTTTTATTGGATCAAGTTGTTTCTCGAAGTCGAAACTTTTCAAATATTCGATTTCCTGGCGCTCTTTATCCAGGATACAAAAAGAAAGTCCATCCAGGCTAACCTGAATGGACATCTTTTTATTTGCTTTGATATTACTAGTCGTTGTCGCTATCTCCACCATATCTGTCAAACCCATTACCACTGGTACTAACTTCTGTCATACTACCAACGCTAATGTATCTCCCATTTACATCATCTACAGACTGTACTTCATTTTCCTGAAGGATTAGAGTTCTATCCTGATCTGATAGTACTACCGCTTTAGGAATTCTAGCCTCGAATACTGGAATTTTATTATCACCTTTTTGAATGGTACCTGCTCTAAGTTCGAACTTTTCGTTTACCCCTTCAACAGGAACATTCATCATAGTTTGATACCTCTCTTTGTTACCTTTAAACAATGAATCACTTACTGGTACGAAACCTAAAGTATCGATGATCACTTTCTCAATGTTCTTATCTACACCATATGTTTTAGCGTACTCTTCGTCTAGCATTACAGTATCACGTCTTTGCGTGATCGCAAATTCAGCAGTGTCAAGGAAACGAACCAGGCTATCCCAGTCACCAGTGAACTTTCCAGTTACTTCCTGATGTGCAAGCTCAGCAGCTCTGATATCCTTAAGATTTTTAATTACTTTGGTATATCTTTTTTCCTTAATCTTATTAAATTGTAGTGGTTCGTAAACCGCGTTGAAAGTAAGATA
The DNA here is from genome assembly GCF_048285865.1 of Christiangramia marina. Taxonomy (NCBI): domain Bacteria; kingdom Pseudomonadati; phylum Bacteroidota; class Flavobacteriia; order Flavobacteriales; family Flavobacteriaceae; genus Christiangramia; species Christiangramia marina. The sequence continues at coordinate 14,879 of NZ_JBLVTK010000003.1, forward strand.
TGCCAGGAAGATAATAACCAACCAAAGAAGTATCTGAATTACAAATCTCATGCTTTTAAAATTTAGTTTAGTTTAAAGGTTAATGGGTTACACGCAAATCTACAACTTTTTTTTATTCGTAAAAGTTTCTGTCATAAAAATCCATTAGTATCTTTGAGTTTTTACGCACTTTCTATGGATATACCCACGCCGGATTCCTTCTTCAAATTACTTATTCAGGACCTTGAATTTCAACCAACCACAAAACAGGATATAGCATTACAGATGCTTTCTAAATTTGTGGTGGAAGGAGGGAGAGATAAGTTATTCTTACTGAAGGGTTTCGCTGGTACAGGTAAAACTACCATCATAAGTACGCTTACTAAAAACTTATGGAAGATACGAAAGTCTGGAATTCTTCTGGCACCAACGGGAAGAGCTGCCAAAGTGATCTCCAATTACTCTAAAAAAGAGGCATTTACTATTCATAAGAAGATCTATTTTCCGAAGAAATCGGGAAATGGGGGTGTTCAATTTACTTTACAACCTAACAAACACAAAAACAGCCTTTTTATAGTGGATGAAGCATCCATGATCTCAGATGATGGGGGAAACTCCAAACTTTTCGAAAATGGATCTCTACTAGATGATTTAATTGAGTATGTCTATGCAGGGCAGAATTGCCAGCTGATCCTAATAGGAGATACCGCGCAGTTGCCACCGGTGAAAATGGATCTTAGTCCGGCGCTTGAAGAAGAGAAACTTGGTCTAAACTATAATAAGGAGGTTTCTTTTATTGAACTTGATGAAGTAGTAAGGCAAAGTGAAGGCAGTGATATTTTACACAACGCAACCCTTATCCGGGAAAGCCTGCAAGAGGAATTCTATGAAAACTTTCAATTCGAGCTTTCTACAAATGCTGATGTGATTCGATTAACAGATGGATACGAGATCATGGATGCTATTCAGGATTCCTATGGCGAGAATGGACATGAAGATACCAGCATTATTGTGCGGTCCAATAAACGGGCGAATATGTACAATCAACAAATAAGATCTAGAATCCTGTTTCAGGAAGATGAACTTTCTCCCGGTGATTATTTAATGGTAGTCAAGAATAATTATTTCTGGATCAAACCAACCAGTGAGGCCGGGTTTATTGCAAATGGTGATATTGTAAAAGTGCTGGAGATCTTCGGATTTAAAGAATTGTACGGATTCAGATTTGCTGAAGTGCAGGTGCAAATGGTGGATTATCCTAAAATGAGTCCTTTCGAAACAGTGATTATGCTGGATACACTCACCACAAATACACCTTCGCTTACTTACGAAGAATCAAACCGACTTTACGAAGAAGTAAAAAAGGATTACGCGCATGAAAGATCCAAGTACAAACAGTTCATGAATGTAAAGAATAATAAATACTTCAACGCTCTCCAGATCAAATTCTCCTATGCGATCACCTGTCATAAGTCTCAGGGTGGCCAGTGGAAAAATGTTTTTATCGAGCAACCTTATTTGCCAAACGGAGTAGGGAAGGAGTACCTAAGATGGTTGTATACTGCAATTACCAGAGCCCAGGAAAAATTATATCTCATTGGATTTGGGGACGATTTTTTCGCTGGCAAGTAATTCCTATTTTTACATAAAATTTCTTACATGCAAGATTCTTCTAAATTACGTGTTATTGCTATGATCCCAGCGAGATATGAAGCTTCCAGGTTTCCGGGTAAATTGATGCAGGATCTAAATGGACAAACGGTAATTGCCACAACCTACAAAGCGGCTAAGAGCACCGGGCTTTTCGACCAAGTTTATGTGGTGACAGATGATGATCGCATTTATGATGAAGTGATCAAAACTGGAGGTAAAGTTGTGCGCAGCCAGAAAGAACATGAATGCGGGAGTGATAGAATCGCTGAAGCTGTAGAGAATATGGATGTAGATATTGTTGTGAATGTACAGGGCGATGAACCATTTATTGACACCAATAGTCTAACGAAATTACTGGAAGTTTTCCAGCAACCAGGTTCCGAAGAAATAGATCTGGCAAGTTTAAAAACTGAACTTAAAGATCTGGAAGAGATCAATAATCCAAATAATGTGAAAGTGATCACCGGGAAAGACCAGTCTGCGTTATACTTCTCGAGGTTCCCTATTCCTTATCCAAGAGACACTTCGGTGGAAACCGTTTATTATAAACATGTTGGGATCTACGCGTTCAGAAAATCTGCTTTGATGGATTTCTATCGTTTACCAATGTTGCCATTAGAAGCTTCAGAAAAAATAGAGTGCATTCGTTATCTTGAGTATGGCAAAAAGATCAAAATGGTTGAAACCAGTGTAAAAAGTATTGGGATCGATACTCCGGAAGACCTGGAGAAAGCCAGAAAACTGCTAGCTAATTGCTAACAGCCTTCTTATAAGTGTCCAGAGCTCTTTCACGAGCTTCTTTATGATCTACCATTTTCTGAGGATATTCATCGGTTCCAAATTCAGGAACCCACTCTTTGATATATTCGTGGTCCTCATCATATTTATCAATTTGAGTGGTAGGATTAAAAATCCTGAAGTATGGTGTTGCATCCACACCACTTCCAGCGATCCATTGCCAGTTACCAACATTTGATGACATTTCGTAGTCTAAAAGCTTTTCAGCAAAGTAAGCTTCACCCCAACGCCAGTCGATAAGCAAATGTTTACAAAGAAAGGAGCCTACTAACATTCTAACCCGGTTGTGCATAAAACCAGATTTATTCAACTGGCGCATCCCAGCGTCCACCAATGGATATCCGGTTTCTCCTTTTTTCCATTTTTCAAATTCACCCTTATTATTACGCCACTTTATCCGGTCGTACTTAGATTTAAAAGCATCGGTCACGGTATCTGGATAGTGATACAGGATTTGCATGAAAAATTCTCTCCAAACCAATTCCTCGAGAAAGGTTTTGTTGTGTTCTTTATTTGCATCTCTAACCATTTGACGCACGCTTACAGTACCAAAACGCAAATGTGGACCTAGTCTTGAAGTTCCTTCTACAGCTGGAAAATTACGTTTGCCTTCGTAATCTTTGATCAAACCCGGAGTAACCTGGTAATCTGGAACTTTCAAATCTGATTCCTTAAAACCAATGTCACTTAAGCTTAAATTAGGCAGTCTGCTATTTTCGTAAAGATTATCCATGAATCTGGTCGTATAGTGAAAGTCTAGGTCCTTCTTTGTAAACTCTTCCATCCATAGATTCTTATAAGGAGTGTAAACTTTGTAGGGATCGCCGTCACCTTTAACCACTTCATCTTTTTCAAAAATCACCTGATCCTTGAAATCACAGAATTCGATCTCTTTCTTTTCCAGTAATTCTGAAATCTCCTTATCACGTTCCTTGGCATAAGGTTCATAGTCGCGATTGGTAAAAACCTTTTTTATGTCATAAGATTCCAGTAGCTCCTTAAATATTTCTTTAGGCTTACCGTGATACATTGCAATAGAGCTTCCGTATTTATCCTGAAGCTCATCACGCATTTTCTGAAGGTTCTCGAAAATAAAAGTCACCCGGGCATCATCTTCGGGAAGCTTGTCAAGAATTTCAGAATCAAAAATAAAAATAGGCAGCACAGGATGGTCATCCCGCAATGCTGCCTTCAATCCCGCATTGTCATCTAATCTAAGGTCCCTTCGGAACCAGAAAATATTCACTGTTTTCATTAATTAATGTTTAATGTAGAGAGACCTCCATCTACTCCTAATACCTGCCCGGTGATCCATGAACTTTTTTCAGTAAGTAAGAATCCGGCAAGGTTCGCAATATCTTTTGCCTGTCCAACTCTTTTTAATGGATGACGTTGATCCATTTTCTTTTTCTTATCGTCACTGGAAAGTAATCTTTCTGCCAGCGGTGTATCTGTAAGCGATGGAGCTATAACATTTACTCTGAAATTTGGGGCATATTCTGCCGCTAAGGACTTAGCAAAACCTTCAATAGCACCTTTTGCTGCTGCAACGCTGGTATGAAATGGCATTCCAACTTTTACCGCTACAGTGCTAAAGAAAACAAGACTCGCCTGATCAGATTTTTTTAATTTAGGTAATAATCCGTGAACTGCGCGTACAAGTCCGAAGAAATTAAGATTCATCTCTTTTTCGAAACTCTCAGGTTTCATCATTTTGAAAGGTTTTAGATCTATAGAACCTGGGCAATAAACCAATCCGTCGATTTGCTCCGGAAGATCTATTTCTGAAATATCATTTTCCAATACATCAAATTCAAAATGCTTAACTTGATCTGTGTCCAGATCTCCTTTGGATCTCGAAAGAGCATAAATCTCATGATCTACCTTAAGCATTTCTGAAATTTCATTTCCTATTCCACTGCTTCCTCCTATAATAACTATATTCTTTTTCATACTAATTAGTTTAAAATATCGTGTTTCTGAGTCTGGTTTTGCGTATCTGGTTCAGAATACTCTCCATATAACTCAATAAGTTTTTGTCTTCTGTAATCAAAGATCTCTTTAAGCTTAGGTTCTACTAGTATTGGATGAGCCAGACGTCCAAGAAAACCCATAGGAAGTTTGTAATCCACTATATCTTCCATTTCCACACCACCTGGTATTTCCTTGATAAAATGTTTATGGTGCCATAGAGCGTATGGTCCAAATCTTTGTTCGTCTATAAAGAATTCATGATCACGAACCTGTGTGATCTCTGTAACCCATTTTGTCTTAATACCAGCTACGGGTGTTACTATATATTGAATTAACTGACCTGGATACATGGGTCTATCTGCTCCTGAAAGTATCTTGAAGCCCATATAATCTGGAGTAATGGTCTTAAGGTTTCTTGGATCTGATAAAAACTGCCAGGCTTCTTCGACAGAAATAGGTAGGTTTTGTTTGCTTTTCAGGGTGTAAATTTTCATCAGATATATTTTTTATAAAATTACACGCAAAGTTGTTTAAATTAAAATATAAACAGTTAAACAAAATGTAAATCTGAGCATTATAGATCATTCGGTCTTGATTAACTTTTGATTTAGTTAGCTGAATAAACCTATCTTTATTAAAATTTAAACTACTACATATGAAAAAATTATTAGCATTTGCTTTAGTGCTTTGCACTGGCATTTCATGCTTCGCACAAGTTGAAGCACCACAACCAAGTCCGCTTGGAAAAATGGAACAGAAAGTTGGGTTAACCGATATCACGCTTGAATATTCCAGGCCTGCAATGAGAGGGCGTACGATTTTTGGGGATCTGGTACCTTTTGACAAGGTTTGGAGAACTGGCGCAAACCTGAACACTATCATTACATTTTCTGATGATGTAAAAATAGGAGGTAAGGAACTGGCAAAAGGTTCGTATGCTATCTACACCAAACCTCAAAAAGACCAATGGACAGTGATGTTCTACGAAACAACCAATAACTGGGGAGTGCCTCAGGAATGGGATGAATCCAAAGTTGCCCTAACAGCTACTGCAGCCGTGGAGGAGATGCCTTTCAAAATGGAGACTTTTACGATCGTGATCGACGAACTAAAAAATGATTCGGCAAATCTTAACTTTCTATGGGAGAATACCGTAGCTATACTGGAAATTGAAGTTCCTACAGATAATCGTACCATGGCTAGCATAGATAAGGTTATGAATGGACCAACGGCTCAGGATTATTTCTCTGCTGCATCTTATTATCACGAAGCGGGAAAAGATATGGAGAAAGCATACACCTGGGTTAAAAAGGCGAACGAGATGAGTGAAGGTAAAGCATACTGGATGCTTAGAAGACAATCATTAATAGAAGCTGAAATGGGTAAAACTAAGGAAGCTATTGCCACTGCAAAAAAATCTCTTTCTGCTGCAGAAGCTGCAAACAATGCAGATTATGTAAAAATGAATAAAGAATCAATCGCTAAGTGGGAAGCAAAATAAGCTGAAGACACTATGTATTGAAAAAGGCTTCAGTTCGAACTGAAGCCTTTTTTTTAATATTCCAATTTAATCTCTTTCCTGATGGAATCCAGCAATTGCATTAATTCCAGGGTGTTTTCTATAGACCAGATATCACTTTCGGTTTTATTATTAAGAAGCATTTCTCCTACATGCTCCGCTTCGTATGTGTAGCCATTATTTTCTACTCCGTAATCACGCACTTCATGCTTACCATCTTTATGAGTAGTGATCGAAGTTGGCTCATGGAACCTTGAATTCATGATCACTTTAGATTCTTCAAATTCGAGGATAGCTTCAGTAGGAGTTTTTTCCTTAAATGTTGAAGTAAGCTCTACATCAATATCCTGGTCATAATGAAATTTGATATCACAGGATTCGTCAACTCCTGTTTCTGCTAATTGCGCTTCCGCAGTAATTCTATTGGGCATACCGAGTAAACGATAGGCAAGAAATACGGGATAGATTCCAATATCAAGAAGACTACCGCCTCCAAGGGTTTTATTAAACAGCCTTTTAGTTTCGTCAAATTCTGCAGGAAACCCAAAGTCTGCTTTTAAAGATTTTAGTTTTCCATACTCCTTATTTTTAAACTTGGTTTCCAGGTCACGAAAGTGAGGTAGAAACGCGGTCCAGAGTGCCTCCATTATAAAAATATTCTTTTCCTTGGCCAGGCTTATCATCTCGTTCGCCTGCTTATAATTTAAAGCAAATGGTTTTTCACAAAGTACAGCCTTACCATGCTCGATACATTTGATAGCGAGTTCATGATGGAAGGCATGGGGTGTCGCGATATAAACTACCTGTACCTGTTCATCTTTTAACAGTTCTACATAGCTGCCATAAGATTTCTCTGCTTCAAACTCTGATGCGAATTCTTCAGCTTTGTTTAGATCACGACTTGCTACTGCATAAAGTTCAGCATTAGAAGCATGTCGTAATCCATCACAGTATTTTCCAGCGATCTTTCCAAGACCTAGAATTCCCCATTTTATTTTTTGACTCATCTTGTGCTTACTTGAGGTTTATCATTTCGAAAAAGTTGAATAAGTAGCGCTATCGACATTACCAATACGCAACCCAGAACATTCAGCCATAAGTAGGGCATTATATTCATTTTAAAAACAATGATCACGATGATCTGTGTAATGATCGCTGCTATAAAAACGGCATTGCTTCGTACATATTTTATAAAAAATGCCAGTAGGAAGATACCCAGTACATTTCCATAAAAGATACTTCCAATGATGTTTACTAACTGAATTAAATTATCAAATAGATCAGCAAGACTTGCAAACAGGATCGCGATAGCTCCCCACATTAATGTAAACCATTTGGAAGCTGCCAGGTAATGCTCATCACTTTTATTCTCTTTATGATTTCTACGGTATAGATCGATCACGGTGGTGGACGCCAGCGCATTCAATTCTGAAGCAGTGGATGACATTGCAGCCGATAAAATCACGGCAAGGAGTAATCCAATAAATCCCCTCGGAAGATTGTTCAGAATAAAATGAATAAATACGTAATCTTTATCATTGCTTTCTGCTTTGACATCTGAAGCATCTATAAAAGTTTTTGCTTCCTCCCGAATTTCGAACTGTTCTTTTTCAAGATTCGAGTATTGTTCTCTAAAATTTGCAGTTTCAGTTTCATCCAGTGAAGTTCTCGAGGCGTATTCGAGTCCCAGTTCCTTTTTCTTCTTCTGAACATCATTATGATCCAGCATCAAATCCCTGTACTGCTCGGCATAATTTGAATTTAAAACAGTTTCGGTCGCCGCGGGATTAAAATTTAAGGGAGCAGGATTGAATTGATAAAAAACAAATACCATGACTCCTACCAGTAGTATAAAAAATTGTAACGGTACTTTCAGGAGTCCGTTAAAGATCATTCCTAACTGACTTTCCCTGACCGAACCACCAGATAAATAGCGTTGTACCTGGCTTTGATCTGTTCCGAAGTAGGAGAGCATAAGGAAAGTACCGCCAATGATTCCACTCCATATCGTGTACCTGTTATTAAAATCGAAGCTGAAATCGAGAACATCCATTTTACCACTGGTGCCAGCAATTTCCAGCGCTTTCGTAAAGGTGACTTCCGCTGGCAGGTAACTAAGAATTATGAAAAAGGCAACGAACATCCCTGTGAGGATAACCGCCATTTGCTGTTTATGAGTGACACTTACCGCTTTAGTTCCTCCTGAAACAGTGTAGATAATTACCAGTACTCCAATAGCGATGGTAAGATAGGTAAGGTTCCAGCCCAGAACCGCTGAAAGAACGATTGCCGGTGCAAAAATGGTGATCCCTGCCGCCAGTCCACGCTGAATTAAGAATAGTATAGCTGTTAAAGTTCTTGTTTTCTGATCAAAACGTGACTCCAGATACTCATAAGCTGTATAAACTTTGAGCCTATGGTAAATTGGTATGAATACGATACATATAATAACGATCGCAATGGGCAGGCCAAAATAAAACTGGACAAACCCCATTCCATCATGGTACGCCTGTCCCGGAGTTGATAGAAAGGTAATCGCACTGGCCTGGGTTGCCATTACAGATAGCCCGATGGTCCACCACCTGGCGTCTTTACCACCCCCTACATAATCTTCAACATTCGAACTTCCTCGAGACTGGTAAACTCCATACCATACGATAAACGCGATCGTACCAATTAGAATGATCCAGTCTATTAATTCCATATTAGGCGAATAAGTTCATGATTAAATAGAAAATAACGATATAAAGAACGTTAGCGACAAGTACGATCGTATAACTTTTCTTCCACTGGTATTTTTCTGGCTTTTCCATTATTTTCCTAGAGAGATCATATTAGCAAAAAGTCGGTATGCTCCCGGAACTGCCTCAGGAAATTGTCTGAAAAAACTAAGTCCGGTATAGATATAATATCCTTTTCCATATCTGGCGACCAGTAAACTTCCTGAAGATGGCACTTCATTAGGATCATTCATATACAAAGGAGCTTCAAATTCTGCTGACCAGGAATTGGCGAAGTATAAACCTCTTTCCTGCACCCAATTCTCGAAATCTGAACTTCCCAGTTTATTCGGGGAATTTAAGAGCTCGTGCTCAGGCAGGTTGAAACCGACTTCCGCATTTTCATTGGTCACTCTATCCCGAGAAAGCTGCAGGTTAAAAGGAGCAATCTGGCCTGTAACCAATCCGCGATTGGTATTGTATTGTACAATAAGATTCCCGCCATCCTCTACGTATTTGAAAAGTTGTTTTTTCTGAAATTTAAGATCCTCAATAATATTGAAGGCTCGAATTCCAAGAACGATGGCGTCATATTTTTTTAATGAATTCACATTAATTGTTGATGGATTGAGCATGTCGACCTTGTAACCCATCTGGCGTATCGCTTCCGGTACGACGTCACCGGCTCCGGCAATGTAGCCTACAATTTCACCTTTTTTCTTAATATCTAATTTAACCAGTTCCAGCTTTGCCTTTTGAATGAGGTTCTGCCCGGGAATATAATCGTAGTCGATGCTAACAACATTTTGATCAAATCGGTTATTTTCGGTCTCGAGGACTGGATTTAATGTTATTTCACTTTGACCTTCAGGAGGAAAAATCGAAAATTTAAAGGTTTGAGCACCACCTTTTTGGGCAATGTTTACTTTAAATTCATTTGGTTTAATGCTCCAGTCTTTTTCGGAATTTAATTTTAAAGTTCCCGAGAGATCAGCCTGGTTGGCTTGAATCGTGATCTCTGAAGTTTTTGATTCCGAAGAATTAAAGACGAGAATATCTTCATGTAAATTGAGTTCAGCCTTTGGAATTACCTTAAAACCCTCATAAGTTTCTCCAGAAACCGGGTCGTTGAATTTGTACAGGATCGGTTTTTCAAAAGTTATTGGCTCTCCATTAATTTCAAGCTTGAATATTGCTTTATTCTGAAGTGGTGTTTGAGGTAAACCTCGAAGATTTTGATCATCCACTTTATACATTCCTATCGAACCTTCAGATTTCAACCAGTAAGGATTGGTGAAATCTGCATTCTCCGGAAGTTGGAATTCCAGGTTCTCATTCCAGGATGAATTATTATCTAAATTTTCTGCTAGTTCAGTTTTCGTATTATTCGGAACAAGCTCTACGGAAATTAATTTCACCTGAGCAGCACTTCTATTGATCGCTTCCAGTTTAATATTAACTTCTTCTGAAGGTGTTACGGAAGCTCGATCTGCAATGGCTTCAAGATAAAGTCCGGAACTGGCATAAATGATATCCTTGATCTGCCGCGTTTTAATCTCCCGCCAGTGTTTATCCTGAAGATCCTGAATGAGATGGTAAGCTTTCAGAAGCTCTGGGAGACTTTTAGAAGGATCTTCAAAATCAAAATTCTCCTGAACCTTGGTTAAAATAGAACCAATTTCTTTCCCTCCCTGAATTCTATTCCAGCTGGTATCAATTCCGTCGAAAATATTAGCTTCATCAGTCGGCATTTCACCTTTGATAAGCTCGATATACTCCATTTGCTTGCCGCGACTTCCGGTACTTCCAAAACCCTGTGATTTATGCTGACTTCTACTAAGACTTGCGATCTCTGGATTAGAGAGTCCTTTCATGGGAAAGTACGTTCCGGTATCGAACGTGAGGAATCTCGATTTATCAGCTTCCTCAAATGCTTCGGTGCCACCATAGAACCATGGAGAGGTGTTAAAGAAAAGTCTCTTTGGATCGTAGGTCCCGACCAATTCCAGCTGATCCTGAAACTTGTTTGCATCACCAGCCATTTCAAAAGCTTCCAGGCTTAACATAGCAGAAGAAGTATGGTGCCCGTGAGTGCTTCCTGGTGTACGATGATCAAACCTATTAATAATCACGTCTGGTCTAAATCTTCGAATGATCCATACAACATCACTAAGAACCTCATTTTTGTTCCAGATTTCCAGGGTTTCTGATGGAGTTTTGGAATAGCCAAAATCATTAGCACGGGTAAAGAATTGCTCTCCGCCATCGATTTTTCTGGCAGCCAGTAATTCCTGAGTTCTTATCATCCCGAGTTGCTCTCTTAATTCTGGTCCAACAAGGTTTTGACCGCCATCACCTCTTGTTAAGGAAAGATAAGCAGTTCTGGCATTCACTTCATTTGAGAAATGAGAGATCAACCTGGTGTTTTCATCATCTGGATGTGCTGCCACATAGAGAACAGAACCTAAAAAGTTTAGTTTCTGAATTTCTGAATATATATCTGAAGAACTCCATTTTTCAGGAGCCTGTGCATTGGAGAAAGTAAAGCCTAGTAAGAATAGGGTAAAAAGTATTTTCCGCATTGAATAATAGGTTTCATCAAATATAAAAGATTTCACATCGTCCTGAACCCTATTTCAGATCTTTTAGGCTAGAGAGCATCTTTTCCTTCGTCTTTGCCATCTACGCGATGCTTAAGAGTAACCGCTTTTTGTAGAATAAGGTTGTTAGGATAAGTGACAAGTTCTCCTTCCCGTGTTCTAAGGTGAAGATGGAAAGCCTTAATATCCTCGATCTCTGCCTCAATATCCAGATCCTTATCGTGGATCTTGATAGTATCACCGATCTTATATGGAAAGGAAAAGAATAGAATGATTCCGCTGGTTACATTGCTCAAAATAGACCAGATGGCGAACAATGCAACTCCAATTACCGCGAATACAGATGAGAAGATCAATGATAGATCTGTTAATCCAACACCCCAGGCGAGCGCCAGTAGGAATGCAGCGATAAGAATGATAAGAATATTAATGTATTTAAACATCAACCTGGTGCGGGTGATGTTAATCTCGCCTCTACGACCTACCTTGTTCGCGGCCGTTCTCAGTAAAAATTGTATTAGAAGTAAAATAAATAGTACTGCAAGTGAATACAGTAATTCATAGCGGTAGGTGAGAAGTAATTCCTTCATTAATCTAGTTCTAATTTCTCGCGCAAATGTAAATCTTTATTCGAATTTTTATTCCAGTAATCGGTTCTTAATCGTGCTTTTTTCGTGGCAGTGGTCGTTAAAATTTCTGCGTTAGGACTATTGTCTACTGGAGCTGATTCTTCCCATTTTTCAATAGTAAAAGGATGTATTTTATTAAGATAAATCTTTATGGTTCGATTTAATTGCGGATAGTACAACTGGTAGACATGAAACTGCTCATTGGTAAGAAATTGTCCTTCAGCATTTAAGGCATTTACCGGTATATGGTTTAATCTTATAAATTCAAGTGATGGAAGCATCTTAAAGGTTCCTACCGGAACACGATCAAGATCGATTCTTAGTAAATTCCATATCTCATTTTCAAGATGAATTGGATTTAATTTTAAATATTGATCTGCTTCTCCGGCAAAATAAGAGTGACTGGTAATATCAAAATCGTCCCGGTTATTTAATTGCATAAAAACCTGGCCACACCATTCCTGAACTGATGCTGAAATTTTTAGCGCATGTTCATTTCCGTTGAGAGGAAAGAAGCTACTCTGCATGATGCTATAAGGATAGATACCAGTATTGAAATTCTTGGTACTGTTCAGTTTGAGGATAGAAACTTTGTTGAAAGTTTCATCACTTGATTTAACTAACTCTGTTACCGAAAAGTCTTCAGTTACATAAATAAGCGTAGCAGTGCCTTTTCGTAGTTCACCATAACGGGATTGTTCGAGATCGTAAGTAGTAATTTCTGCTTTTCCGGAATACCAGTAGTCCTTAAATTCTTCAGTTAATCTGAATTCGTTTCCGTAGGATTCCCTGTCTGCACAGGAAATGATAAGCATTGAAATCGCGAAAAGTGTAAGGTATCGTTTCATCGTTATGATGACAATTTACGAATTTTACTCTTTAAGTATGCGTTTAAGGGTTTTATAGACCAGATTCGTAGGTAAACCAACCACATTAAAGTAGCTTCCGCTAATAGATTCGATCCCAATTAAACCTATCCATTCCTGTATGGCATAACCACCAGCTTTATCGAAAGGTTTATAATTAGCTACGTAGAACTCAATCTCTTCTTGCGTAAGATCTGCAAATGTTACTTTGGTGGTGTAATTTAGAACTTCCTGCTTCTCTCTATAGGTAAAACATACCGAAGTAATGACTTCGTGTTCTTTACCTGATAGCATGTTGATCATTTCCACGGCGTGATCATGATCTCTTGGTTTTCCAAGTGCCTTAGCAACACAATACACAATGGTATCACTCGTAATCAATATCTGGTTTGCTTGTAGATTTTTGAATGCTTCTGCCTTTAATTTTGAAAGAAAATCTGTGATCTCTCTGCCTTCTAGAATTTCGGGGTAGATCTCGTCTACAGAGCGCACATCTATGGTCACAGGAATTAGAAGATCTTCGAAAAACTTCTGTCTTCTGGGCGAGCCTGATGCAAGAATGATCTCGTGGTCTTTTATTAAATTCTGAATCATAGTTAAAGGATTATAAATTGTAATAGGCCTGTAGATAGTAAACCGAAAAATAATACAGCTTTTAAAAGTTTACTTAACCTTGAGTATTCAGATTTTTTTGATGCTGTCCAGATATTTACCTGGAAGAATAATAGTGGAGCGAGCAAAAGAAATAAGGCGTAGACCACAGCAGCCGTGTTTCCGAAGAGATATTCATAAACATAATAGATCAGGAAACCTATAGGTGCAAGACCTAATAAGAACAATATCTGATTTGTGCGTTTTTTACCAAGTGCGATAGGCAATGTTTTGTAACCGGCATTGTAATCTCCATCAATATCCTCCTGATCCTTTACGATTTCACGAAGCAAATTCACCAGGAATGCGAAGATGGAATAATCGATCAAAATAGAGAATATCGTGGATTGTGTAGTTTGATTCTGCGGAGTGATCGCAGGTAGCAGGTCATAAAGTCCAACACCTATTGGGATCAAACCTACGATAAGGCTTACCAGAATGTTCCCTATAAGAATGCTTTGCTGAAACTGGGAATTGTAGAGGTACAAAATTGCCGAGCCAAATATAAAAAATGCTGCAAAACCCGGCACACCAATCATGTTGGAAACGTAAAATCCTAAGCCAACACCAATAATGCTCAACACGAAGAACATGCTGTATGCACTTTTTTCAGAAATACCGCTTTGAATATAGGTTTTGGATGGCTTATTTTTTTGATCGGCTTCTACATCAAAAATATCATTGATCACGTAACCAGAGGCAGCAACCGAAACTACTGCCAGTACCAGCATGGAAAATCCAAATAGGTTTAAGGTGATCGCCACACCAAACGGCTCGAACAAACCATATTTAATTAGATACATGGTAAGGGCAATAAACAGCAAATTTCCTGGCCTTATCAGCTTAAAATAATCCAACATTTATGAATTCTTTTCCATCCATTTTCCCTGAACTTTCATCACTTGCTCGATCACGTCCCGAACACAGCCTTCCCCTCCATTTTTATGAGATACGTACAATGAAATTTCCTTTAATTCTGGAACTGCATCCTGCGGGCAACAAGGCAATCCTACCAATTTCATAGGATAGTAATCTGGAATATCATCACCCATGTATAATACCTGCTCCGGTTTAATGTCGTAAATGTCAAAGAATTCATCCATTTGCTCCACTTTATCGTCCACTCCAAGATAGATATCGGTAATACCAAGCCCACGAAGTCGCTCGCGAACCCCTTCATTTTTACCGCCGCTAATAATGCATACGGTAAATCCAGCTTTTAGAGCCATTTTCATAGCATAACCGTCCTTGGTATTCATAGTTCTTAAAAGCTCGCCTTTGGTTGAAATCTGTAATGAACCATCGGTTAATACGCCATCAACATCAAATACGAATGTAGTGATCTGGTTGAGGTATTCTTTATAACTTTTTTCCATGTGTTTTTTGAATAGAGTCGGTTAGTGCTTTATAAATTATTTTTCGGTCCTCATTCAGCATTTCTAAATGAGTTTCGATTGTATTTTTGTCGTTTCTCAGGGCTGGACCAGTTTGAGCGTCATATGGGGGCAGATCCTGAATCTTATCGAAAGTCTCCTGAATAAGCGGCCTTAAAATATCAAATGGTAATTCGTTTTCATGACAATAATCTGCCGCTATGGTGAACAGGTGATTAGTAAAATTGTTCACGATCACTGCGGAAAGGTGCAAGGCTCGTCGTTGTTCCGAATTTACCTCGAAAACCTTTGAAGAGATTATATCTCCTAACTCCTTCAGTTTCGCAAGATTTTCTTCTGAATTAGCCTCGATACAAAGAGGAATGTCTGAAAAACTTACTTCCTTATTTTTACTGAAGGTTTGCAATGGATAAAATATTCCGAAGTTATCTAATATCGATAAACTATCCATCGCTACACTGCCGGAAGTATGAACTACAAGTCCCGTGTTAATACTTAATTTTTGAGCGACCTCAGAAATTGCTTCATCTAGCACTGCAAGAATGTAAATATCTGCTTCAGCCAGCTTAGCATAATCACTTATGACTTCAGGAGTATTTCCAATAAAGTCTAATTTTTCAGGTTTCCGGCTAAACAATTGAATCACATCAACTTCAGGCGTTAACTTGAAGTTTTGGTATAAATGAATACCAACATTGCCGGCACCCAGGATGACTACTTTTATCATGCGGCTAAATTACCAAAATTTTCAAGGTTTAGAAATTAACAGGTGTTGACTTGAGATTCGCCGTATTCGCCGCATAGAAACGATAAAATATCGTTAAATTTGCAGCCGTTAAAAAGACACTTTTTCATGCAGAAAAAAATAGCCTCTATCCTTTTTTCTACCCGAATAATGGCCGTCCTGTTTATCATCTTTGCAATTGCCATGGCCATGGGAACTTTTATAGAAAGCTGGTACAGTATCGAAACGGCAAGAATTCTAATTTACAATACCTGGTGGTTCGAAGGAATCATGTTATTTCTTCTCATCAATTTCATTGGGAATATTAAGCGATATAAGCTTCACGAAAAAGAAAAATGGAGTAGTTTATTACTACATCTTTCATTTATCCTCATCTTAATTGGAGCTTTTGTAACCAGGTATATTAGCTATGAAGGGGTGATGCCAATTCGTGAAGGTGAAACTACCAATAAGTTCATGACATACGAGACGTACCTGACCTTCTTTATAGATGGTGAGATCGATGGAGAGGCGAGAAGACGAGTGCTACAGGAAGATGTTCTTTTTGGTCCTGAAGTGGAGAACGACTATGTTCTTAATACCGATTTTAATGGCACGCCTGTAAAATTTGAAGTTACGAATTTTATTCATGGTGCAGAAGAAGCTCTGGTTCCTACAGAAGATGGTGAGAATTATCTTAAGATCGTAGAAGCAGGGGACGGTTCAAGACACGACCATTATCTTAAAGAAGGTGAGGTTAGCAATATCCACAATACCTTATTTACGCTTAATAGTCCTCAGGATGGCGCTATCAATATTCAGCTTACTGAAAATGGGGAATACCAGATAGATTCTCCATTTGAAGGGACCTATATGCGTATGGCAGATCAAAAGCAGGGAACTTTAGTTAGTGATTCTACACAAACTCTCATGTTGAGGTCGCTTTATAATGTTGGAAGCATGCAATTCGTAATTCCGGAACCAGTGGTTACCGGGGAATATGATGTAATGCCTACTAACCCAAAAACGAAGCAGGATCTTGATGCCGTAACGCTGGATATAACAGCCAATGGTAAGACAGAAACGATCACATTGTTGGGCGGACAGGGAACTGTAGCAGATCCACAGGCGATCAATTTTGACGGATTGGAAGTTTTTGTTAATTACGGCAGTATTGAAAAAGAACTGCCATTTGCTTTGAAACTGAACGATTTCATTGCAGAAAAATACCCTGGTACTGCAGATAGAGCAACACCTGGTTACGCAAGTTTCAGGAGTGAAGTGGAGATCGTGGAAGATGGAGAAAAACCTGAACCTTATTCTATTTATATGAATCACGTACTGGATCATAAAGGTTATAGATTTTTCCAATCGAGTTTTGACCCGGATGAAAAGGGTACAGTACTTTCTATAAACCGTGATTTCTGGGGAACCTGGATCACTTACATAGGTTATTTCTTATTGTATTTCGGACTTATGTGGATATTGTTTGATAAAGGTTCCCGTTTTGGTAATCTAAAAGTGATGCTGGAAAAGATCAAAGACAAGAAAAAGGCACTGGCAATAGTAGCATTAATGCTAATGTCATCTGTTGGTTTTTCTCAAGATGAGGATCATGCTCACAATCAGAATTCGAAACAGCAGATCGATAGTATCATTGTATCTAATGCTGTGAAAGAAGAGCACGCTGATAAATTTGGAAGATTGATCATTCAGGATGCCGGAGGAAGAATGAAGCCTGCAAATACATATTCTTCAGAATTACTTCGAAAATTAAGTAAAAGTGATACTTATGCTGGTTTAAGTTCAGACCAGGTGCTGGTTTCTATTACTGAAAATCCTGCATTCTGGTACCAGGCACAGGTTATTTATGTAGAAAAGAAGAACGATAGTCTGCACCAGATCCTTGATGTAGAAGAAGGTAGAAAATACCTTGCTTTGATGGACTTTTTCGACGAAAAAGGAGGTTATAAACTTTCTCCTTACCTGGAAGGTGCTTATAAAGCAGCTGTTCCGAATAAATTTCAGAAGGATTTTATAGAGACAGATAAAAAAGTAAATCTTTTATACCAGGCAGTACAGGGAAAAGTACTTAAAATATTCCCTATTCCTGAAGACGAGAATAATAAATGGGTTTCCTATCCTGAACTCGATGAAACCAATTTCACAGGAATGGACTCGGTTTATACAAAGCAGATCCTTCCGCTATATATGAGTGCTCTTAAAACTGCACGGGAGACCAGCGATTACGAAAAAGCAGATCAGTATTTGGAAAGCATTCAAAGCTTTCAGGAGAAATTTGGGGGAGATGTAATGCCTTCCGAAGATAAAGTGAATGCTGAGATTTTATACAATGAATATGATGTCTTTAGAAACCTGTTCTGGATGTACATGCTTGCTGGTCTGGCCATGCTGGTGTTTGTGATTGTCCAGATCTTTAAGGACAATAAAATTATACGAGCTCTTATTTATACCGGTGCGGCGGCGATCATCATTCTTTTTGTAGTGCATACGGCAGGACTTGCGGCCAGGTGGTATATTTCTGGACACGCTCCCTGGAGTGATGCGTATGAGTCGATGATCTACGTGGCTTGGGCTACTATGTTCTTTGGGCTGGCCTTTGGTAGAAAATCAAATCTTACGATCGCATCTACTGCTTTCGTTGCTTCTATGATCCTTATGATCGCACACTGGAACTGGATGGATCCGGCAATTGCCAATCTACAGCCGGTACTAAATTCATACTGGTTAATGATCCACGTGTCTGTGATCGTTGGTAGTTATGGTCCGTTTACACTGGGAATGATCCTTGGAGTGGTCTCGCTGCTATTAATGATCCTTACCAATGACAAGAACAAGAAGAAAATGGACATTAATATAAAAGAGATCACGATCATTACTGAAATGGCATTGACGGTTGGTTTAGTAATGCTGACGATCGGAAACTTCTTAGGTGGCCAGTGGGCTAATGAGAGCTGGGGACGTTACTGGGGCTGGGATCCAAAAGAGACCTGGGCTTTGATTAGTATTATGGTATATGCCTTTGTGATCCATATGAGACTGGTTCCAGGTTTACGAAGTAGATGGTTTTTTAACCTAATGGCGATTATTGCTTTTGCAAGTATCATGATGACCTATTTTGGAGTGAATTTCTACCTAAGTGGTTTGCATTCCTATGCGAGTGGAGATAAGGTGATCACTCCAACATTTATCTATTATACTTTAGGTGCTGTAGCAATTTTAGGAACTGTATCCTACTTTAAATACAAGAAATACTTTGCTAAGAAGTAGATAAATTTTAAAAAATTTTGATATCAAAAAAAAAGCCTGCTTCTATAAGCAGGCTTTTTGATTTCAAGGTAATTGATTATTTAAGATTTCCAACCATGTCTTTTGGATCTACCCATTCATCAAATTCTTCGTTTGTGACATAACCTAGATTGGCAGCTTCTTCTTTTAAGGTCGTACCATTCTTATGGGCTGTATTAGCGATTTCAGCAGCTTTGTAATATCCTATTTTGGTATTCAAAGCAGTAACCAGCATTAATGAGTTATTTAAATGCTCTTTGATGCGTTTGTCGTTGGCTTCGATCCCACGTGCACAATGTTCTTCGAAAGAGAGACAGGCATCACCTATAAGCTGTGCACTTTGTAGCAAAGCGTTTGCCATTACCGGTTTAAAAACGTTTAGTTCGAACTGTCCTTGCATTCCGCCTACGCTCATGGTTACATCGTTCCCCATGACCTGGGCACAAACCATGGTAAGTGCTTCACACTGGGTTGGATTAACCTTACCAGGCATGATGGAAGAACCTGGTTCGTTAGCTGGGATATTGATCTCTCCAATACCACTTCTTGGTCCGGAAGCAAGCATTCTGATGTCATTTCCTATTTTGTTCAGCGAAACAGCAATCTGTTTTAATGCTCCGTGAGTTTCTACAAATGCATCATGGGCTGCCAAAGCTTCAAATTTATTTCCAGCAGAGATAAAAGGCATCTCCGTGAATTTTGCGATAAACTCAGCAACCCTTTTTGAATATCCTTTCGGAGTATTAAGCCCGGTTCCTACCGCAGTTCCACCTAAAGCAACTTCAGATAAATGTGGTAAAGTGTTTTCCAGTGCTTTTATGCCATAATCCAACTGAGCTACGTAACCGCTGAATTCCTGACCTAGGGTTAGGGGAGTGGCATCCATAAAATGCGTACGCCCTATTTTTACGGTATGCTTGAATTCTTCAGATTTCTTCTTTAAAGTATCTCTTAGTTTCTTCAACCCGGGAAGAGTATTCGTAGTCACTTTTTTATACGCAGCAATATGCATTCCGGTCGGGAATGTATCGTTTGAAGATTGAGATTTATTCACATCATCATTTGGCTGAAGTGTTTTTTCCCCTTCACCAATATTCTTACCTGCGATCTGGTGAGCTCGGTTTGCGATCACTTCGTTCACATTCATGTTGCTCTGTGTACCACTTCCGGTTTGCCAGATCACCAATGGAAACTGATCATCGTGTTTACCCTCCAGGATCTCATCACAAACCTGAGAGATAAGGTCTCTCTTTTCCACAGGGAGAACTCCAAGTTCACAGTTTGTATATGCAGCAGCTTTCTTTAAGTAAGCGAAACCATATATAATATCAAGTGGCATGGAGGACGCAGGTCCAATTTTGAAATTATTACGGGAACGTTCAGTTTGAGCACCCCAGAGTTTATCTGAAGGAACTTTAACTTCCCCCATGGTATCTTTCTCTATTCTATAGTCCATATTTTAAAAATTGGTTGTTTCGCAAAGTTAATATTTCGCTAATCTTATTAATCTAAAAAAACTTTAAAATTGGTGGTTCTTATATTCTGAATTAATTTGATGGCAAATCGGCTTTTGATCACTTCAAAAAACCCTGAAACTCTATCTATTATAGATTATCATGATGGTTTAAAATATTGTTATACATTATTTTAAGTATTAAATAGGGGGAAAACCCCTTTTCATTGCAGCTCAACTAGCCTTATTTTTAGTCTATTGTTTAACTACATTCATTAGTAGTTTCAATATCCCTCGTAAGTTGTAGTACTAATGATGATGGTCCTGCAGATTTAGATCAATTTCTGAATGCTGATGTAAACGGAGTTCTTTTTAACTCATCTAATAATTCTGCTGCTCTGAGCTTCCATAAAGATTATAATTCCATGGGAACGGTTAGTTTGAATGTACGATCTATTTCTGATAATGTTGAGATTCTCGATTTTCAGATCGATAATTTTGCCGGCATTGGAATTTACAGTCTTGGTGGCCAGGTTTTCAACAAGAACTGGTTGAGTTTTAGTACTCACGGTCAGGAGCTATGGGCAATTATGCCTAATGGTTCTCTATAAGACAGGACCAACTATATCGAGATCACGAGCAATTTTGATGATCGTATCGAAGGAAAGATCTCCTGTAGTAAATTGTGGAACGAACAGCAATGTAATTACGCACCAATAGAGGGGCAATTTAAGTTGAATATTCGGCTTTAATCTCATCAATCAAAAGACGAACAATTCCCTAAGTTTATTAATTCTTTAAAAAGTGCTCAAATTCCTGTGATAAGCGATCAGGTATTTATATCTTTGACCTGATTTAAATCAAACTTTACCATTATGTTCGAATTCGATCAATACCTTGGATTTTTAGCGTTCCTTACGATATTAACGATGGGTTTCTGGCTTATGATCTTCCTGGTAGCTTTCGTTCCTTATTGGATCGGTGGGTCTGTTGGAGAATTGATCAAAGAAAAACGTGAAGCTCGTAAAAAGGCTAAAGCGGAAAAAGCATAAAAAAAAGGGACTTATTTAAGTCCCTTTTTTTATTTCCTGTTATACCAGAATTAGTATTCCCCTTCATCGAAATCTTCGTCACCACCTCTACGGTTCTGTCTTTGTTTTTTCTGGTTGAATCTATAGATCATGGATATTGTCACATTCTGTCCCTGTCTCCACTGAAATTCACTATCTCTTTCATATGTATCGGTTAAGGTATAAGAATCTCTTTTTCTTGAGTTTAACAAGTCACGAACGTTTAAAGAAATAGTCGCTCTTTCCTTGAAAATATCTTTGCTAAAAGCCAGATCCAGAGAAAGAATGCCTTCCTGAGTTCCCTGTACACCTTCAGCTGCACCTCTGTAAAAAGCATTCGTTTGCCAGTCAATCTTAGCAGGAAGCGTCACTTTAGAACTAAAACGAGCGAACCAGCTATTGTTTTCAGCATCATAACTTCTACCATTATAATCACCTTCAGTTTTAAATCTGAAGAAATTAAAACTACCATTCAGTCTCAACCAATCTGCTGGATTATATAATAAGCCTAATTCGGCACCTGTACGGTCATTACTGGAAAGATTAACCGGGATCGTACGTACGATATTCGTTCCTGCAACATTGTCTTCAATTCTTTCGAATGAATCGGTTTCATGTTGATAATAGATAGAAGAGGTCAAAGTAAGCTTCTCCCATCTTTTCAAGTATCCAAGATCGAAAGCATTTGAGTATGCCGGACTTAGATTAGGATTCCCCTGGAATACATTATTGGTACTACTACGAGAAGGGAAAGGATTGATAAACCAACCTCTAGGTCTGTTAATCCTTCTATTGTAACCTAATGTAATATTTTCTTCTTCAGCAACCTCGTAGATAAGGTTTACAGTTGGAAATAGTCCCAGGTAATTATTATCAAAATCTGTATCTATAGGTATACCAAAAGCTTCTTCTAGTTGAGCATCTGTAAGTTCGCTTTCGATCTTACCCTTCAGCTGCGTATTTTCTAATCTCAACCCAAGTAAAAAGGAAATCTGCCCAAATTTACTACCATATTGAGTATAAAGTGCATTTACATTTTCAGTATAATCGAATTCGTTTGTTAGAGTTTCATTCAGAATAAAACTACCTGAATTCACATCTTCCTGAAATAATTCATAATCTGTTACTTCATTCTCGAAATTACCACGGTAACCGGCTTCGAATTGAGAATTTTCTCCTAGAGGAAGAACGTAATCAGTTTGAATTAAAATTTCTGTTTGATCTTCGATCTGGTTAACGTTCTCACCAATCAAGGCAAAATCTATATTACCAGGATTGTCAAAAATATCTTCCGTAATTCTGGTAGCCTGAGTTTCACCATCGATCTCATACTGGAAATCTGCGGTTAGGGTGTGACCCTTATCATCAAAATTATTGATGTAGTTTAAAGCAAATTGCCAGCTATTATCATCTTCCTCCTGTCTTTCGCGACGTTCGGTCTGCAGAACAAGACCAGCATCACTCGTGAAGTAATCAGAATTATTCGTAGTAATATCCACATCATTACCACCTCTGTAGAAAATTGTTCCAGTTACAGATGATTGATCGTTTAGAAAGTATTCCATACCAAAGTTGGTATTGAAATTTCGGCTGAGTCGATCGATATCCCTGTCTTCGTAGATTCTGGAATAATCTGTTGAACTATTTTCAAAATATCTGGTATCGAAAAATCCGCCACCTGGGGATTCATTATATCGAACTCCCGTTGTTGTAAATAAATTGAACTTTTCTGTACGGTAGTTAAGGTTCGCATTTGCACCTGCATTTGTTGGAGTACCAACATTCACCGTGAAAGAGCCATTAAAACCAAGTGTCTCCTTTTGGGTAAGAATAATGTTCAGGATACCAGCAGTACCTTCTGCATCATATCTTGCGGAAGGAGAGGTGATAACCTCTACACGTTGTATAGCGTCTGCCGGTAAATTATTCAGAACATTAGTGTCACCAAATCCAGCCATTGCTGAAGGCTTACCATTGATAAGAATCTTAACATTTTCATTACCACGAAGGCTTATTCCTCCATCAATATCTACAGTAACAGATGGCACGTTGTTTAATGCATCACTTACTGTTCCTCCGGCAGTGGTAAGATCTTTTCCAATGTTGTAGATTTTCTTGTCAAGTCTTACATCTACTTGTGTAGTTTCTGCCCGAACAACTACTTCGTCAAGATTTTCAGATCCTAAACCAAGCAGTATAGTTCCCAGGTCCAGATCTGAATTTACATTTCGGTTCTTGAAGACTTTGGATTCGTAAGAGATAAATTCTACGGTGATCGTATAGGTACCTTCCTGCACCGTGATCTCAAATTCACCATCTATATTGGTAACAGTTCCATCCACTTTTGAAGGATCGTTGGTATTCTGAACTGCGACAGTAGCGTATTCCAGAGGAACATTTAGCTCGTCGTCCAGAACCTTACCGGAAATGGTGTATTTTTTAAGAGGTGAAGGGCCCTGAGCATTAGATTTAAAACTCAGCAAGCCGATAAACAGGAATAGTAAACTTAAGGTGTAGATCTTCCGATTGGTCATTATATAATTTTACCCTATGACCATGGGAAACCCACTTAGTTTAATGAACGAGGGTTAAAATATTGTTAAGCGCAAAATTTATTTGAATAAACAATTGCAGCTATTTGTAAATCAGGATTTTCTGGTAAGCTGTTTGTTCAAATGAATATAATTTTCGAATTGCTCTTCATCCAGAAATCTTTGAAGTGATTTATATTCGCTCTTCTGGATAGTTTTCAATTTATTCACTTGCTGCCCTGTTCCTAAACTGGAATTAATGATCTCGTTCTTCTTAATAGTGTATTCTATGATCGAATCTTCCAGAAGTTGCGTCTGGTCTAAGGTGAGGTTTAACTGATTTTTCCAGGTTAGAGCAAGCTCAGCGGCAATTTCCCTAATTTCCCTGCGATTTTTTTCATGAATATGGATCTGGGAGTATACGAAACCAGCTACTGCCGCAGCGGCCAGACCAATAATTGTAATCCTGTATTGTAGTTTCATATGAGTAGTAATTATAGCAATTTATCAATTTCAGTAGCAGGTCTTCCAACTACTGCATTTTTATCATTTTCAATAATAGGTCTTTCGATCAATTTGGGGTGCTCGACCATAATATGGATTAATTCATCTTTACTTAGATCTTTCCCTTTATAATTATCTTTCCAGATTTTTTCCCCAGTTCGTACTAATTGAATAGGGGTATAATTTAATTTGGCAAGTAGCAGTTTAAGCTCTTTTGCTGAAAGTGGTTCTTTAAGGTACTCCCTGATCACAAATTCTTTACCAGAATTCTTCAGAAGTTCGAGTCCTTCTCTTGATTTCTTACATCTTGCGTTATGGTAAATAGTGTATTTCATCAAGTCTTAATATATACATTTCAGATTAAATCATAAAAGCTTTAGTATGAACTAATCTTCATTTTTCTGGCCCATCATCATCAAAAAAGCTTTCAGAAAAGGATCGATAGCGCCGTCCATTACAGCATCAACATTTCCAGTTTCTTCCGCAGTTCTAACATCTTTCACGAGTTTATAAGGATGCATTACGTAGTTACGAATCTGCGAGCCCCATTCTATTTTCATTTTTGAATCTTCGATTTCTCTTCGTTGTGCCTGTCTTTTCTGAAGTTCAATTTCAAATAACTGGCTCTTTAATAACTGCATCGCCTTGTTCTTATTTTCAAGCTGAGACCTGGTCTCAGAATTTTCAATAACGATTCCAGTCGGCTCATGACGAAGACGCACAGCGGTCTCTACTTTATTTACGTTCTGTCCACCGGCTCCGGAAGATCTCATGGTTTCCCAGCTAAGATCTGAAGGATTGATGTCAATTTCTATCGTATCATCTACAAGTGGGTACACATAAACAGAAGCAAACGAGGTGTGCCGTTTGGCATTACTATCGAAAGGTGAAATTCTTACAAGTCTGTGTACTCCATTTTCACCTTTTAGCCAACCAAAGGCAAATTCACCTTCGATTTCCAGTGTAACCGTTTTAATTCCAGCTACATCACCGCCCTGGTAATTCAGTTCCCTTATCTTATACTTTCGCTTTTCAGCCCACATCATGTACATACGCATAAGCATTTCAGCCCAGTCGCAACTTTCAGTACCACCAGCACCTGCAGTAATTTGTAAAACCGCACTCATGCTGTCTCCTTCTTCGGAAAGCATGTTTTTAAACTCGAGGTCTTCTATAAGATCAAGAGCATCGTCATTTCTTTTCTGAACATCTTCCGCAGAAGCCTCACCCTCCTTATAGAACTCGTAGAGAACCTCAAGATCCTCTACTAAAGTTTCGGCTTTTGCATATTCATTCACCCAACTTTTCTCAGCATTGACCTCTCTCATAATCTGTTCAGCCTTTTTAGGGTCATTCCAGAAGTCTGGAGCAAAGGTCTTTTCCTCCATATTGGTTATTTCAATCTTCTTGGCATCAATGTCAAAGATACCTCCTTAACGCAACCAGGCGCTCTTTGAGATCTCTTATGTTCTCGGTAGTAATCATATGTTCGATTTGATGTAAAAATAGAATTTAGGGGTGTTTCGGGAAAGTATTTAACGAATAATTTTTAGCTTTAGACGGCTTTAAAAAATCCATCTATGCGCTACGTCTTATCTATCTTTCTGGCATTCAGTATATCAATATCCATAAACGCCCAGTTCCTTGAGAAAAAAGAGGGTCTGAAATCTTATGACGGATTTTTTGATTTTCACTATAACGAAAATGAGGACGAGATCTACCTGGAAGTTGACCGCTTAAATACTGCTTTTTTATATACCCAGTTCTTAACCACCGGAGTAGGATCAAATGATATTGGTCTGGACAGGGGCCAACTAGGCAATACGAAGATTCTGGAATTTAGAAAGGCAGGTAATAAATTGCTATTAGTGGAGCCCAACCAAAATTATCGCGCGATCACTTCCAATCAGGCTGAAAAGAATAGTGTTAAAGAAGCATTTGCAGAGTCGGTAATATTTGGTTTCGAAATCAAAGAAACTAAAGAATCAACTTATATCATTGATCTTACACCGTTTCTAATGCAAGATGCACATGGCGTTAGTGAGAAGCTGAAGAAAGGTAAATTTGGTTCTTATAGCCTCGACAAGTCAAAGAGTGCTCTGAGCCTGGATCGAACTAAAGCCTTTCCAGAGAACGTGGAATTCGAAGCACTTCTTACATTTTCGGGAAAACCCACGGGAAGGACAGTAAATTCTGTAGTGCCAGACGCCCGTAATCTTACGGTTAAGCAGCATCATTCTTTTGTGAAGTTACCAGACGATAATTATAAGAAACGTGTATTCGATCCCAGAAGCGGTACAATTTTCATTTCTTACCAGGATTATGCAAGTCTGGTTTATGAACCAATCACAAAACGTTATGCGATACGGCACAGGCTGGAAAAAAAGAATCCAGATTCCTTAGTAAGCGAAGCTGTTGAGCCTATTGTTTATTACCTGGACCCCGGGACTCCCGAACCTGTACGCTCTGCGTTACTGGAAGGTGCAGCCTGGTGGAACGAAGCTTACGAAGCCATTGGGTATAAAGATGCCTTTCAGGTGAGAATGCTGCCTGAATACGCTGATCCTTTGGATGTTAGATATAATGTGATCCAGTGGGTTCATAGATCTACCAGGGGCTGGAGCTACGGAGCGAGCGTTGTAGATCCAAGAACTGGTGAGATCATTAAGGGGCACGTAAGTTTGGGTAGTTTGAGGATTCGCCAAGATTTTATGATAGCACAGGCGCTTTTAAGTAAACCATTTGCAAAATCTGATGAGAATATTGAACCTATGATGAAACTTGCGCTGGCCAGAATTAGACAGCTGTCTGCCCATGAGGTGGGGCACACTATAGGATTTGCACATAATTTTGCGGCAAGTACGAATGACCGTGCATCTGTAATGGACTATCCTCATCCACAATTTAGTTTGGAAAATGGAGAAATTTCTGCGGAAGATGCCTATGTTACGGGAATAGGAGAATGGGACAAGGTTACTGTTCAATATAGTTATGGGGATATACCGAAGGGTAAAAAAGATGTTGAATATTTGAATGAGACTCTTGAAGACGCCCAAAAAAAAGGGCTCATTTTTATCTCTGATGCTGATGCGCGGGCTGCAGGAGGAGCAAATGCATTCGCTCACTTATGGGATAATGGTAATAACGCGGTTGACGAACTTCGAGATGTTCTGGATATCCGTAAACAGGCAATACAAAACTTTTCAGCTGATAATATTAGAAATGGTGAGCCATTTTCAGTCCTGGAAGATGTGTTTGTACCGTTATATTTTTTCCATAGGTACCAAACTGAAGCCGCAGTAAAACTTGTGGGCGGACTCGAATATGAATATGCCGTCAAAGGAGCGGATAATTTAAATGTAAAAATTCTGGATGGCAATATTCAGAAGAAGGCGACTAAAGAGATATTGAAAACTCTCAAAGCTGAAGAAATTGCAATTCCTAAGGAGAAGCTGGAGCTGTTTCCGCCTCGTGCTTTTGGATATAGTCGTGACCGCGAAAGTTTTAAAAGTAATACCGATGTTGCCTTCGATATTTTCGGAGCTCCAGCTACTGCAGCAGGAATGACTATGCAATTCCTTTTTCACCCTGCAAGAGCTGAAAGGTTAATTCAGCAGAAAGCAGTAGATAATAGTAATCCAGGTCTGGAGTTTTTGCTGCAGGAAACTGTTCGTAATACTATTAAGTCAGATTATAATGATGAGTATCTTAATAAAGTCCAGCAAACGATCAATTTCGTGGTTTTTAAACACCTTCTAAATCTTGCAGCCGGTGATAACTCTACGAGCATGGTTAAATTAATTGTGAACGCTGAAATTGATGAGCTGCAACAATGGCTTCGGAAGAACAATTCCGCAGTAAACAGAGAAATGCTGAGAAATATTAAAGAATTCAGGGAACATCCAGAGCAATTTCAGTTGAAGCTGAATATTCCGAAGATACCTGATGGATCGCCGATTGGTAACTAAATGTTTTATCCAGGCTGAATTAGGATTGGCAGGAGATTTTAAGTTTTTAACTTAGCGAGCAGTAAAAATGATGCAATGAATGAAATAGATTTAAGAAGTGATACGGTAACCAGGCCAACGAAAGGAATGATGCAGGCGATGATGACTGCGGAAGTTGGTGATGATGTATATAAAGAAGATCCAACTATCAATGCTCTCGAGAAAAAGCTAGCTGATATGTTTGGGATGGATGAAGCCTTATTTTTTCCTACCGGAAGTATGGCGAACCAGGCAGCGATTAAATTACATACACAACCCGGGGAACAGCTCATTTGCGATAAATGGGCGCATGTTTTCAATTATGAGGGTGGTGGTGTGTCTTTTAATAGTGGTGTTTCCTGTAAACTTGTAGATGGAGATCGTGGGATGATCACTGCTTCTCAGGTAGAAGAAAATATAAACGCACCAGATTTTTATCATAGTCCGTTGACCACTCTTGTTTGTCTTGAAAACACTACGAACAAAGGTGGAGGAGCATGTTATGAGCTTGAAACCATTCAGGAGATTCGCAAAGTGTGCGATCGCCATGAACTTGGTTTGCATCTTGATGGAGCGAGACTTTTCAATGCTTTTGCTGAAAAAGATTATACTCCTAAAGACTTCGGAAAAGTATTCGATACCATTTCAGTTTGTCTTTCCAAAGGTTTGGGAACTCCGATGGGTTCAGTTCTTATAGGTAAAAAATCTCTGATGAAAAATGCCATTAGAGTGCGAAAAGTTCTTGGAGGAGGAATGCGACAGGTAGGTTTTATGGCTGCTGCGGGAATCTATGCTCTGGATAATCATCTTGAGCAGCTGAAGAAAGATAATGATCGCGCAGCAGAACTTTCAGAATTATTAGCGCAACAACCTTATGTCAAAAGTCTTGAACCAACCGAAACTAACATTATTATTTTCTATCTGAAGGATGATGTAAAAGAATTGGAGTTTATGCAAAAGCTCGATGAGAAGAACATACGAATTAGTAATATGGGACAGGGAAAACTTAGAATTGTAACACATCATGATTATACTGAGGAGATGCACCAATTCTTTATGGAAACCTTGCAGGAAATACGTTTCTAGAGTTTCTTAACTAAATATTAGCAGGGCCTTATCACAGAAGAAATAGACTTTCCTGTAATTTTCGAAAAAACTTAAAGCAATGAAAAATTTAAGACCAAGACAGGCAGTTCCAGAACTTATAGTGAAAACTACTAATGGTATGGACTGGAACCTGAGAGATAATCAACCTGAGAATTTTACCATGCTTATTTTTTACCGAGGGATACACTGCCCGGTTTGTAAAAGCTACCTGGAAGAATTGAACACCATGGTGGGTGATTTCAAAGATAAAGGAGTCAATATTATCTGTGTAAGTTCCAATACGAAGGATTTGGCTGAGAAAACGGTGGAAGAATGGGATGTCGATAACTTAACTATAGGTCATAGTTTTGATGTGGAAGATGGAAGAAAATGGGATTTGTATGTTTCTGAAGGGATTAAAGATTCTGAACCTGCTGAATTCGTAGAGCCAGCTTTGTTTCTGATAAGACCTGACAGCACTTTATATTCAGCGAGCATACAGTCGATGCCTTTCGCAAGACCACAGTTTGTAGATCTCATTAAGTCCATCTCTTTTGTGAATAAAGAAGATTACCCTGCCAGAGGAGAGGCATAGGAATTTTAGAACAAACAAAAAAAAAGCGGGCAATGCCCGCTTTTTTTTATTTGAACATATCCATTCCGGGAATGTCTGGCATTCCATCCTTAGCTGCAGATCCAATTTCAGCTTCGTTGATATCTGTCGCTTTTTTGATCGCTTTGTTCATGGTAAAAACCAGGTAATCTTCCAATTGTTCTTTATCATCCAGTAATTGCTCGTCTACACTAATATTTTTGACTTCGCGATTTGCGGTGATGGTAACTTTTAGCAATCCATCTGCAGATTGTTCGTCTATTAATACAGTATCAAGTCTCTTTTTGGTTTGCTCTACTTTTTCCTGGGCTTCTTTCAGCTTATTCATCATGCCCATCATATCTCCAAACATATCTATTTCGTTTTAAAAATTGGTAAGCTCAAATTTACTAAATTCAGGTTTGAAATATGCCATTATGAAAAGACTATTCGTTATTCTGTTAGGATGCATTACATTTGCAAGCGCTCAAAATAACAATGATTTGGAAAAGAATTTGCAGGCTCCGGTCGCCAAAAAGATCGAGAAAAAATTAGAGAAGCACGGTGATGTGCGTATCGATAATTATTTCTGGATGAATCAGCGGGAAGATCAGGAAGTACTGGATTACTTGATTGCTGAAAATGCATACAACGATAAAATGACTTCCCATACAAAGGATTTTCAGGAGAAATTATTCCTGGAGATGAAGGGCCGTATCAAAGAAGATGACGAGTCTGTTCCTTATAAGTTAAATGGTTACTGGTATATTACCCGGTTCGAGAAAGGATTTGATTACCCGATATATAGTCGTAAGAAGGAAACTCTTGAGGCAGATGAAGAGATCATGTTCAATGTGAACGAGATGGCGAAAGACTTTGATTATTATAGTCTTGGAGGTCTCAATGTATCCCCAGATAACACGATGGTGGCTTTTGGAACAGATACGGTAAGCCGAAGACAGTATACCATTAGGATCAAAAACCTGGAAACAGGTGAGATCTATGATGAAAATATTGAAAATACTACAGGTGGTTCCACCTGGGCGAATGACAATAAAACGCTTTATTATACTAAAAAGGATCCTCAAACTTTAAGATCCTTCAGAATCTATAAGCACATTCTGGGAACAGATCCCGAAACCGATGAACTTGTATATGAAGAGGAGGATGAAACATTCAACTCTTATGTTTACAAATCTAAATCCAGGGAATACATCATAATAGGTTCTCATAGTACGTTAACTACCGAGTACCGTATTCTGGACGCTAATACGCCAGACAAAGAATTTAAAATTTTCCAGCCTCGTGAGCGCGGACTAGAATATAGCATCGCACATTATAAGGACGATTTTTATATAGTCACCAATAAGGATGATGCCACTAATTTTAAATTGATGAAGACTCCTCTTTCACAAACTGAAAAGGAGCACTGGGAAGACGTAATTCCTCATCGAAAGGATTTTTTATTGGAGGATATCGATATCTTCCAGAAATATCTGGTGGTAAGTGAAAGAACAAACGGACTTAACAAAATAAGGATCATCGAATGGGAAGGTAATAAGGAATACTACATTCCGTTCGATAACGAAACCTATACTGCTTATACTTCCATAAATCCTGATTTTGACACAAACTTGTTGAGGTATACTTACAACAGTCTTACTACTCCAACTTCAGTCGTGGAGTATAACATGAAGACCGGAGACAAGACAATTTTGAAAGAGCAGGAAGTCCTGGGTGGAAATTTTGATAAAAATAATTATACATCAGAACGTATCTGGGCCACCGCGAAAGATGGTACTAGCATTCCTGTTTCTTTAGTTTATAAAAAAGGACTTCAGAAAGATCAAAGAAATCCCCTTCTGCAATATGCCTACGGTTCTTATGGTTCTACAATAGATCCTTACTTTTCAACTGTGAGACTGAGTTTGCTGGATCGCGGATTCATTTATGCTATTGCACATATTCGAGGTGGTGAATATCTGGGCAGGGAATGGTATGAGAATGGTAAACTTTTTCAGAAGAAAAACACATTCACAGATTTTATAGATGTATCTGAATTTCTAATTCAGGAGAATTATACGTCTTCCAATCATTTATATGCCATGGGAGGTTCAGCAGGAGGTTTATTGATGGGTGCAGTTGTAAATATGGCTCCCAATTTATATAATGGGGTAATTGCGGCCGTACCGTTTGTAGATGTCATCACTACAATGTTGGATGATAGTATTCCTCTTACCACTGGTGAATATGACGAATGGGGTAATCCTAATGAAAAGTCATATTATGATTATATGAAATCCTATTCTCCTTATGATAATGTTGTAAAACAGGATTATCCAAACATGCTGGTCACTACTGGTCTACACGATAGCCAGGTGCAATACTGGGAACCTGCTAAATGGATTGCGAAACTTAGAGAATATAAGACAGATCAAAACGTTTTATTATTACATACCAATATGGATGCTGGCCATGGTGGTGCTTCAGGAAGGTTTGAAGCGCTTAAGGAAGTGGCTGAAGAATACGCGTTTTTGCTGGATCTGGAGGGTATTAAGGAGTAATTAAAAAATTTGACTTAAATTTGTCGATTAGTAAAATGTGTGAAAATGCATTTTATTTAAAGATCATTTTATGAGAGAAGATTTGCATGTTTACGATAACGTATTGCAATTAGTTGGAAACACCCCGTTGATCAACTTAAATAAAATCATTAAAGATTTCCCCGGAAAGTACTCCGCAAAGATCGAAGCTTTCAATCCAGGTCATTCCTCGAAGGACAGGATCGCATTGTATATTATTGAAGAAGCTGAAAGAAAAGGAATTCTGAAGCCCGGAGATACTATAATTGAAACAACTTCAGGTAATACAGGTTTTAGTATAGCGATGGTAAGTTGCATCAAGGGTTACAATTGTATTCTTGCCGTAAGTTCAAAGTCGTCCAAGGATAAGATCGATATGCTGAAGACAATGGGAGCGAAGGTACATGTGTGCCCTGCGAACGTTCCAGCAGATGATCCAAGGTCTTATTACGAAGTTGCAAAAAGACTTCATTCTGAAATCAAAGGATCGGTATACATTAATCAGTATTTCAATGAGCTTAATATCGATGCTCACTTTAATTCCACAGGACCAGAAATCTGGAAGCAAACTGAAGGATCTATTACACACCTTGTCGCCTGCAGTGGTACTGGTGGAACAATTTCTGGAACTGCAAGATTTTTGAAGTCTAAAAATCCTGAAGTAAAGATCCTTGGGATCGATGCATTTGGTTCAGTTTTAAAAAAATATCACGAAACCAAAGAGTTCGATAAGGATGAGATCTATCCTTACAGGATCGAGGGGCTTGGTAAGAACCTGATCCCGTCAGCTACAGATTTTGAAATGATCGATAAGTTCATGAAAGTTAGTGATGAGGATGCTGCACATACTGCGAGGGAACTTGCACGTACCGAAGGTCTATTCTTAGGTTATACCAGTGGAGCAGCAATGCAGGGATTGAAACAATACCAGGAAGACGGTGAATTTGATGAAAATTCTAATGTGGTATTAATCTTTCCAGATCATGGTTCCAGGTATATGAGCAAAATATATAGTGATGACTGGATGAACGAACAGTGTTTTCTCGATACTCAAAAAGATTCAAAATCTCAATCTATAGAGATCATCAAATAAAATATTAACAATTATTAACAAAAGCATCCTGTTCTTTGCAGGATGCTTTTGTTTTTGTTAGATTTCGATGTTTATAATTTACCTTGTAAAATTGGGCCAATTTTCAGTATTTTTGCGGCTCGTCTAAAAAATGACCGATGAAGGATTTATTTGATAAGATTTACAAAGACAAAGGACCGTTAGGAAAGTGGGCGGAACAGGCAGAAGGATATTTTGTATTTCCTAAACTTGAAGGACCTATTTCCAATAGAATGAAGTTTCGAGGTAAGAATGTAATTACCTGGAGTATAAACGATTACCTTGGTCTTGCCAATCATCCTGAAGTTCGTAAGGTAGATGCTCAGGCAGCTGCAGATTATGGATCGGCTTACCCAATGGGAGCTAGAATGATGAGTGGTCATACAGATCTTCATGAAAAGTTACAGGATGAACTGGCTTCATTCGTAAATAAACAGGCAGCATACCTGTTGAATTTTGGATACCAGGGAATGGTATCTACTATTGATGCTTTAGTTTCGAAACAAGACGTTATCGTTTATGATGTAGATGCTCACGCATGTATCATTGATGGAGTTCGTCTTCACCTTGGACAGCGATTCACTTACAAGCACAACGACTTGGAAAGTATCGAGAAAAACCTGCAGCGTGCAACCAAAATCGCAGAACAAACAGGTGGCGGTATTTTGCTTATTTCTGAAGGAGTTTTCGGTATGCGAGGAGAGCAGGGAAGACTGAAGGAGATCGTTGAATTAAAGAAAAAATATAATTTCAGACTTTTCGTTGATGATGCCCATGGTTTTGGAACTCTTGGAAAGACAGGAGCCGGAGCAGGTGAAGAGCAAGGCGTTCAGGATGATATTGATGTATACTTTGCAACTTTTGCGAAATCCCTGGCAAGTACCGGTGCATTCATCGCTGGAGATAAAGAGATCATGGATTATTTAAAGTATAACCTAAGATCTCAAATGTTCGCTAAATCGCTACAAATGCAATTGGTAGTTGGAGCTTTAAAGCGTCTGGACATGCTAAGAACTATGCCAGAACTTAAAGAAAAACTTTGGGAGAACGTAAATGCCTTGCAAAACGGATTAAAAGATAATGGTTTCGATATTGGAACTACACAAAGTTGTGTAACTCCAGTATACCTGAAAGGAAGTATTCCGGAAGCGATGGCTCTGGTAAAAGATCTTCGTGAAAATCACGGTGTTTTCTGTTCGATTGTAGTTTACCCCGTGATTC
This sequence comes from Christiangramia marina, assembly GCF_048285865.1. NCBI lineage: Bacteria > Pseudomonadati > Bacteroidota > Flavobacteriia > Flavobacteriales > Flavobacteriaceae > Christiangramia > Christiangramia marina. Next base: position 49,831 of record NZ_JBLVTK010000003.1, read on the forward strand.
CTAAGGGGCTTATTTTGCTCAGAATGATTCCTACAGCAACACATACTTTACAGGACGTTGAAGAGACCTTAACTGCCTTTTCAGCAATTAGAGAAAGACTGGAAAATGGTACTTACAAAAGACTTTCAGCTTCAGTAGAAGCTGCAATGTCTAATAAATAAAGATTATCAATTATAAGAATAAAAAAGGCCGGAAATTCCGGCCTTTTTTATTGATCATTATCTTCAGAATCTTCTTCAGCTTCACGGCTGAGTCTTCTGCTTCTTGCACGTCTCTTGTTTCCTTCATTGGACTCTTCCAGGAATTCATCCACTTTATGCAGATCCAATCGATATGAAACACCGAGGGCAACCTGCCAGCGGGAAGGGGTGTCTTTGAAGTTTACAAGTCCGCTGATATCAAACTGAAGGTTTTCACCCACCAGATAAGCAGCACCTCCACGAAGCAGATCATCAGCATACAGGTTACTTTTGATCCCCTGATATTCTCCAAAGATCGCAAGGTTAGGGGTGACTGTATGAGTTACCGTTGCAATCCCTGTGTAGGTTCTATATTCTTCAGTTAGTTTATCGGCAACAATATTCATTACCAACACCCATCGACCCCAATTGTTTTGTGTGATAAGAGCTACCTTCGGACTAAATTTATTCTCTCCTTCGACCAGGTAGGGATTATCACCAAAGGCGAAGTTTGCCCCCGCGTAGATCGAAACTGCAGGAATCAGGGTTTTCCACTTAAACTTTCTGTTCGCATACCAGCTTCGAATGTTTGGTTTTTCCTCTTCCATATTCTTATATGGATCATAGAATAGATATTTAAGACCAAGTGTATTGGATTTGAAATTTCTTCCCGAAGTTTCCACTGTATTCCCAAGAAAATTCCGAACGATATCCTGATTTTCAAAAGCACCAGTAAGATTGATCTCAAGGTTTTCCATCAACAGTCCGTATCGCAGTTGGTAGTCCACTCCCCAAATGTCGATATCGGCGCCCAGACCTTCATGCATATCGTTTCCAAGGTAGAATCCCGATTCCATCTGAATCACATTGGTTCCTACAGCGAAAGCGCCTTGTGATTGTCCTGGCCGGTTGGAATTTATGGTTTCAGTATATTGTGCCTGAACGGTGAAGCCTGCCATTAGCAGAATCAGGCTGTAGATGCATGTATTGCGCATAACTTGCGGAGTTAATTCAATCAAAGATATAAGTTTTATTATAATTTTATTGCTGAAGCTACTTCCAATCTGAACGCTTATTTTTATTTTTGCCAAAAGCATTAGAATGTTAGAAGCATCCTTATCTGGAGTATTAAAATTTGTACTTGTAGTATTACTTGTATATTTCGGATTCAAAATTATAATTCGATTTTTTGGCCCTCTTATTCTCAAGTATTTCATGCGAAAAATGGGTAAAAAGTTCGAACAGCAGTTCGGTCAGCAATTTGGTAACCAGTTTGGAGGTGCGGCTTCCAAAAAGTCAAAGTCGAATCCTACAAATATTGGTAAGGAACCTAAAGCCAAAACCAATAGGGATAAAAAAGTAGGGGAATATATCGATTACGAAGAAATTGATTAATTTCGAAACTTAGCAGGTTTTAGATCCTGCTTTAAAATTTTCAGTTTCAAAAGACTCGTGAATGCCTGATATTAAGAAATTCATACCACACCTGCTAGTCCTGGCAGGATTTGTTGTTTTATCCCTATTCTACTTTCATCCTATCCTACAGGGCAAGGAAATTTATCAAAGCGATATCATTCAGTATATCGGGATGGCCAAGGAACAGAATGACTTCAGGGAACAAACGGGAGAAGAGCCTTACTGGACCGACTCTGCTTTTGGAGGAATGCCAACTTTCCAGTTAGGAGCATACTATCCACATAATTATATCAAGAAGCTCGATTCTGCCTTGAGGTTTTTACCCAGGCCTGCAGACTACCTGTTTCTTTATTTTATAGGCTTTTATATTTTACTCCTTTGTTTAAAGATAGATTACCGGGTTGCCTTTGTGGGTTCTCTTGCTTTTGGTTTTTCCACTTATCTCATTATTATTCTTGGAATTGGTCATAATGCCAAGGCTCATGCCATTGCGTATATGCCCGTTGTGCTTGCCGGTATCATAACAATATTCAGAAACCGAAATGTTTGGGGTTTCCTGCTCTTAAGTGTTGGGATGGCTCTAGAGATCCAGGCAAACCATTTCCAGATGACCTATTACCTGTTGCTTCTGGTCGTAGTTCTTGGCATCGTTTATTTTATAGATGCGTTTAAAAAAGCATGGATAGGTAATTATTTTAAATCACTTGGAGTTATGGTACTTGCGGTAATTCTGGCTTTGGCTATGAATGCAACCAGCTTGCTTGCTACTAGCGAATATGCCAATTACAGTACGAGGGGAGAGTCAGACCTAAGCATAGGTCCAGACGGCGCTCCTAAAACTGAATCAGGTCTTAGCTACGATTATATCACGGAGTACAGTTATGGAATTCTAGAGAGTTTCAATTTAATGGTTCCTCGATTACTTGGTGGAGGTAGTTCAGAAAATATTGGTAGCGATTCCAATTTATATGATGCTATATTAAAACTTGGAGCTGCACCGGCTCAGGCCAAAGATTTTGCAGAATCGGCTCCAACCTATTGGGGAGATCAACCATTTGTTGGCGCCCCAGCATATATAGGAGCAAGTGTCATCTTCTTATTCATTTTCGCTTTATTTCTTATAAAAGGAAGGTTAAAATGGTGGGTAGTTGGTGGCAGTATACTTGCATTAATCCTGAGTTGGGGAAAGAACTGGTTTGCCGGTTCCAATCCTGTCACGAATCTTTTTATAGAATTCGTACCATTATATGATAAATTTCGTGCCGTGTCATCGATACAGGTGCTGCTGGAATTATGTTTGCCCCTATTAGCGATTGTAGGTCTACATAGATTACTATCAAATAAAATATCCTCAGAAGATAAATTGAATGCCTTGAAATATTCAGGTTTTATCTCGGGAGGTCTGCTTATCTTCTTTTTGCTGCTGAGTTCAGTATTCGATTTTGCCGGAGCTAACGACTCGTTATACAGGGAGCAGTTCGGTATGGATTTTATCAATGCTTTGAAGCAAGATAGAAAGGATATCTTCTTCAGTGATGTGATGAGATCTTTACTTTTTACCGGTATTGGAGTTGGTTTGATCTGGGCATTTCTTAAGAATAAGCTACAGATCAATCTACTAATCGCAGGTTTTACAGTGCTTATACTTGTCGATTTAATTGGAGTGGACAGGCGTTACGTAAATAGTGATGACTTTGTGCAATCCAGAAAGATCAACCAGCCATTTGACCGATATACTGCAGATGATCAAATCTTGGAAGATAAAACGCACTATCGCGTTTTCGATGTTTCCGGAAGTCCGTTTAATACTGGAAGAACTTCTTATTATCACAATGCCTTAGGTGGTTATCACGCGGCCAAACCGGGCAGGATACAGGATCTGTTTGATTTCTATATCGCTAAGAATGATATGGAAATTCTGAGCATGCTCAATGTGAAGTACTTTATTGTTCCTACGGAAAATGGAGTACAGGCGCAACAGAATCCGCAAGCATTTGGAAATGCCTGGGCGGTTGAAACGATCAAATGGGTGGATACCCAGAACGAGGAAATTCAAATTCTGAAGGACGTCAACCTGATGAACACCGCAGTTGTAAATTCTGAATTTAAGGACGTGGTAAGCAATGAATTTGTATATAGTTCCAGCACTAAAATAGATCTGGTGTCACAGAAACCGAATGAACTCAAATACAAATATGAAGCAGATACCGCTCAGTTCATTGTTTTTTCTGAAAATTATTATCAACCCGGTTGGCAGGCTTATATCGATGGAAAGGAAGTAGATCATATTCAGGCGAATTATACACTAAGAGCTATGAATGTGCCTGCAGGGAATCATGAAATTACTTTCAAATTTGAACCTCAGGTTGTTGAGACCGGAAGCACGATAGTTCTAATAAGTTCTATTTTATTTGGCTTGATATTATTGGGAGGACTGGGGTACGAGCTGAAAAATCGTGACCAAATTTAAATCTCTGAATGAAGAAAGCTCTTATCGTTACTTATTATTGGCCACCTGCCGGAGGACCGGGAGTTCAACGCTGGTTGAAATTCGTAACTTACTTAAGAGAATTTAATATTGAACCTGTTGTTTATATTCCGGAAAATCCAGGTTACCCACTTCTAGATGAAAGTTTAGTTGCTGAAATACCAACAGGAATTCGAATTATAAAACAACCAATATTTGAACCATACCGATTTGCAGAAATTTTTTCTAAGGGTGATTCCAGGACTATAAGTTCAGGAATCATCGCCAAGGAGCAGGAGCAGGGTACCATTCAGAAGTTGATGTTATTTGTTCGCGGAAACTTTTTTATCCCGGATGCCAGAAAATTCTGGGTTAAACCATCGGTTAAGTATTTAAAGTCTGTGCTGGAAAAGGAGGATTTTGATGTTCTTATTACCACCGGACCTCCGCATAGTCTTCATTTGATTGGTCTGGAGCTTCAGAAAAGTTTAGGCATAAAGTGGATAGCCGATTTTAGAGATCCCTGGACAGAAATTGGATATCACAAAAAACTTAAACTCACTCAGTCTAGTAAACAAAAGCACCTGGACCTTGAGTATAAAGTCCTCAAAAAAGCTGATCAAATTGTCACTACCAGCTATACTACCAAAGCTGAATTTGAATCTAAAACTACAAGACCTATTCGAGTAATTACGAATGGCTTCGATAATCTCCAGAAGGAGCCGATCACTTCAGATCATTTTGAGATTTCTCATATTGGTTCTTTACTTTCAGGTAGAAGTCCTGAAATTTTGTGGAAGGCTATCGCAGAGATCGTAGAAAATGTTTCTGACTTCAGAAATAAACTAAAAATTAGATTGGCGGGAAAAATAAGTTCCGAAGTAAAGGAAAGTATTGAAGAACTGGGACTTCAGGAATATCTTCAAATGGATGGATATGTTAGCCATAAAGAAGCTCTGGAAATGCAAAATCGAGCTTCGATTCTATTACTTTTGGAAATTGACAGCGAAGAAACCAGGGGAATCGTACCAGGAAAGATCTTTGAATATTTTGCTGCGAAAAAACCAATTCTGGCGATAGGTCCCGAAAACTGGGAAGCAGGTAAAATGGTTCTGGATACGCAAAGCGGAACTTACTTGTTATTTAGTGATAAGGAAAAGGTCAAATCCTGGATTATGGATCAGTTTTATCGAAAAAAGACACAGGGAGTTAAGCAAATAAATAGTGATATTTCAAAATATCATCGTAGAGAGCTTACAGCTGAGCTGGCAGATTTAATCAAAAAGATCTAATGGGAATAATTATTAATCAGTCCATCAAAAATATGGTAACTACCTATCTGGGTTTTGCCATTGGAGCTGTAAATACATTGTTTCTATTCACCTATTTTCTTACTAAAGAATATTACGGATTGGTAAGTTTTCTCCTTTCTGCCGCAAATCTTATCTGGCCGTTTCTGGTTTTTGGGGTACACAGCACGCTAATTAAATTCTTTACTTCTTACAAAACACGAAAAGAACAGGATCGCTTACTTACACTGATGTTAATTCTACCGGCACTGGCGGCTTTACTTTTGGGTTTAATCGGTTTATTATTTTACTCGGAATTGCTGGAATATTTTCAGGGTGAAAATGAGCTCGTCCAGCCCTATATCTGGTTGATTTTCCTAATCGCTTTTGCTACCGCTTATTTTGAAGTATTTTTTGCCTGGTCCAAGATATACTATAAAAGTTCCTTTGGTAATTTTATGAAAGAGGTCTTTCATAGATTTTGCATAAGCGTTCTTCTGCTTATGGTCTATAAGGACTGGATCAGCGTTTCTGCTTTCATCTATGCTATCTCTGGTGTTTTCGTATTTAGGATGATTGTAATGGCATTGTATGCTTTTTCCTTACATCCACCAAGAATTAGCCTGCAAGCTCCTGAAAACCTATCCAGATTGCTTAAATATTCAGCATTAATACTAATCGCGGCCTCAGTAGCTACGGTGTTGCTGGATCTTGATAAAGTGATGATTGAATATTACATGCCTATCGAAAATGTTGCGATCTACGGTATTGCAGTCTATATCGCGACCGTGATCTCTGTCCCACAAAAAGCAATGCATCAGATCACGCATCCAATGACCGCTGAAATGCTGAATACCAAAGATAAGGCAGGATTGAAGAACCTATATCAGAAAAGTTCGCTTAACCTTCTTATTATTAGCGCCTTGATCTTCATCTGGATAATCACGAATGTAGAATCTTTATATGAACTTATTCCGCAGCAATATCAAATTTCGGTATTTGTAGTATTCCTGATTTCAATCGTTAAACTTTACGATAACCTACTGGGGAATAACAATAGTATTCTATTCAATTCAGATTATTATAGAATTGTCCTCGGTATTGGTGTCATCCTCGTATTGCTTGCATTTATCCTGAATTATTTACTTATTCCAAAATTCGGACTCGAGGGTGCTGCGACCGCTAGTTTTCTGGCCTTCTTTGTTTACAATACTTCCAAAATATATCTGGTCTACCTCAAGTTCAGGATTCAGCCATTTTCGAAGTCTACGTGGTTGATGTTAGTATTAACGTTCGTCCTAACGGCTGGCTTTTATTATATCGACATCTCGGCGCTACCAGTTCTAAATATACTTTTGAAGGTTTTAATTTCCGGGATTATCTACGGACTAATCATCTATTTTTCTAAGGTTTCTTCGGAAATAAATACGATGATCGACAAGGTTCTGAACTTGTCATAAACGAGAAAACCCCATCCGCAAGGCAGCATCAGGGGTTTTCTAACTAACCAACCAAAAAATTAAATTATGAACTTGTCATCTACTATATATTATTCATATTTCGTGCCGAACTTCTAGTTCTTGAAGAATTATTTTTTCTTTCGTTCACTGAAGACTTAGACCTGTTCGAAGATCTTGTTCTGGTCGACTCAGCCTTCTGTCTGGTTGGACGTTGAGCTCTTGTATTCCTTTCAACAGAACGAGTTTTATTTTGAACTTTTGGAGTCCTTTCAGTATTTCTCACTGATGTAGAACGACTGGCTTTTTGAACTCTGTTTTCAGTAGACCTGGTGTCCAATCGAGAATTTCTATCTATCGTTCTGGAACTGGTTTTTCTACTATCTGGCGATACACGCCCTTTAGAATTTGTACTTCTTTCAGATCTCGCTCCGTAATTCTTAGATTTGTTATTCATAATAGGAGAACGTTCAGCAGTGCTTATTCTACTGCTTTTTGAGCTATTAGATCGATTCGCATAGGTTTTAGATCTTGCCGCTTGTTGCCTGTTACGAACTAATTGATCGCTTTTACTGGTACGAGCACGATATTGTGCAAGATCACGCTTTTGTTTTACTTGCTTTCCGTAGTGATATTGAGCAACACGCTGAGAAGGTCTGTAGAAATTTCTTTTGTGCTTATGTGTACTATAATAGTTATTATAAACCGTTGTATACTGGTTGTAGCTTACACGATGTGGCTGATAATAAGCCCGGTATGGCTGATTAAATACGATACTAACATTAACGGATGGACGACGATAATAAGAATGCCATGGTCTGCGAACATAATGCCGGTTATAACTGTTTATATAACCTGTTCGTTGAATCACTCTACCAAAATTGTTATAATGTAATCTTAAGGAACCAACATTAGCAAGCATTCCATAACGATTGTAATCCATTACAATATTTCCAGCCTGGATGATTCTACCATAATAATCGTAGTAGACCGGAACATCTTCGATCTGGATTACAGCGCCATAATCATCATATTGAATAAATGGTTCGTAGTTGTAACCAGAATTATAGCTAATATTTACGTTAGGTGTAGAAATTCTTACTGCATTTCCTCTTCGAAAATCAGGATTATAGAAGAAATCGAACTCTCCATTTGGATAAACCGCGAATTCAACACCACCTTCAATAAAAATGAAAGAGTCATCGAAAAGATTAGAGGAGGTAGTACTTCTGGATATTTCAGAATGCGGATTTTCAGCGCTAACTGACCATCCTACAAAAAGGCAAACGATAAATAAGGTCAGATTTCTCATAGTAGTAGTATTTAAATTAAGAACATTTCTTAATTAAATACAAAGCTCATGCCAAAACCCGGAAATACTGCATACGTATCATTTATCCAGCCTCTGTATGGAGATTAAACTATTGAAATACAGTGTATTATGTTAATTTAATTTTTCTGAAAGATAGGGTGCGGTAACGGATTTTTTATTTTTAGCAACTTCCTCAGGAGTTCCTGTAGCAATTAAATAACCGCCGTTTTCTCCACCCTCCAGTCCCAGATCGATCACATGATCGGCGCATTTTACAAGATCCATGTTGTGTTCAATTACTACTACTGAATGTCCTTTAGAAATCAAAGCATTGAAAGATTTCAATAATTTTTTGATATCATGAAAATGCAATCCTGTGGTTGGTTCATCAAAAATGAAGAGTGCTTTGGTTTTGGTTGTTCCTTTAACCAGGAAAGAAGCCAGCTTGATACGCTGAGCTTCACCACCCGATAGAGTAGAGGAGCTTTGTCCTAATTGTACATATCCTAAACCAACATCTTTTAAAGGCTTAAGCTTTTTAACGATCTTATCCTGATCATGATCTTCAAAAAATGCTGTTGCATCATCGATAGTCATATTTAGAACATCATCAATATTCTTATCATGAAAGGTCACTTCAAGCACATCTTTTTTGAAACGCTTACCATTACAGGTTTCACATTCGAGATGAACATCAGCCATGAATTGCATTTCAATGGTAACTTCACCTTCTCCTTTACAGGTTTCACATCTTCCGCCGTCTACATTAAAAGAAAAATGCTTCGGTTGAAAGCCACGTAATTTCGCCAGTCTCTGTGAGGAGAATAGATTTCGAATATCATCATAAGCCTTTATATAGGTTACCGGGTTCGATCTTGATGATCTACCAATAGGGTTTTGATCTACGAACTCTACACTTCCAAGATTTTTAAAATTTCCTTCAATTCCAGAAAACTGACCTGCTTTTTCCCCATAACCTCCCAATTCTTTCTGAATGGCTGGGTAAAATATCTTTTTAACCAAAGTACTTTTTCCACTTCCTGAAACTCCGGTGATTGCTGTAAAGACTCCTAAAGGGATTTCAACATCAATATTCTTCAGGTTGTTCTCCCTTGCTCCAAGTATTTTGATGAAATTCTTAGAAGTTCTTCTCTTATCTGGCACTTCAATATTTTTCTTACCATTAAGATATTCCGCAGTAAGAGAATTAGATTTGAGAATTTGTTTAAGATTTCCTGTTGCAACCACGTGACCACCATTAGTTCCAGCTTCCGGTCCAATATCGATGATCTCATCTGCAGCATTCATAATCTCTTCATCATGTTCCACAACAATGACCGTATTACCAAGATCTCGTAAATGCTTCAAAACACCAATTAACTTCTCGGTATCCTTAGGATGCAATCCAATAGAAGGTTCATCCAAAATGTACATGGACCCAACCAGGCTGCTCCCAAGAGAGGTGGCAAGATTGATCCTTTGTGATTCCCCACCAGAAAGTGTATTGGATTTGCGATTTAAAGTAAGATAATCCAGACCTACATTGGAAAGGAATTGAAGTCGGTTTCTAATTTCCTGCAGTAATCTCTTTGCAATTTTCTCTTCGTATTCATCAAGAGTTAAATCATCAAAGAATGCTCGAACCTTATCCAAAGGTTTTTCTACCAGATCGGTAATATTGAGTCCGTTTATTTTTACATAGTGCGCTTCCTGTCTGAGTCGTTTTCCTTTACAAGCTGAACATTTGGTTTTACCGCGATACCTGGAAAGCATCACCCGATTCTGAATCTTGTATGCCTTGCTCTCCAGAAACTGAAAAAACTGGTTTAATCCTTCGAAATACTGATTTCCATTCCAGACCAGCTCTTTTTGCTCGTCACTTAGTTCAAAATAAGGTTTGTGTATGGGGAAATCGAATTTATGAGAATTCTTGACTAATTGATCTTTATACCAGCTCATACTATCACCTCGCCATGGAAAGATCGCATTTTCATAAATAGATAAACCTGTGTTTGGAATCACAAGTTCCTCATCAATACCTATAACATCGCCGTAACCTTCACACTTGGGACAGGCTCCATATGGATTATTAAAACTGAATAAATGAACGTTTGGTTCCAGAAAGTTGATTCCATCCAGCTCGAATTTATTACTAAAGTGTCTCGAGCTGTTATCTGATAAGCTCTCGATGAATAATTCACCTTTACCTTCGAAAAATGCCGCTTCAACAGCGTCTGCCAGTCGGTTGAAAAAGTCTTCTTCATCCTTTGTAATAATTCGGTCTATTACTAAAAAAGTATTTTCAACTTTTGCTTTAGATAGATCGGTTTCATCAATACGCACTACTGATTCACCTAGTTTTATCCTGCTGTAACCCTGCTGAGCCAGTACATTTATTTTATTTTCGAGCTTACGACCTTCTTCCAGGTGAATAGGAGCGAGAAGTAGCAGTTTTTCACGTTCAGGAAAGCCTTTTACATAATTGATCACATCTGTGACAGTATCCTTCTTGACCTCGTTTCCAGAAACTGGAGAATAGGTTTTACCAATTCTGGCAAATAATAATTTTAGATAGTCATAGATTTCTGTAGAAGTTCCAACGGTAGACCTTGGGTTCGTAGAATTAACCTTTTGTTCTATAGCAATTGCCGGAGCGATACCTTTAATATAATCTACTTTTGGCTTATTCAACCTGCCAAGAAACTGCCGGGCATAGGAACTAAGACTTTCTACGTAGCGCCGTTGACCTTCTGCATAGAGCGTATCAAATGCGAGACTTGACTTTCCTGAACCGGATAGTCCTGTAATAACCACGAGTTTGTTCCTGGGAATTATTGCATTGATATTCTTAAGGTTGTGCAACTTTGCACCTTTAATAATGATATTTTTCTTGGGGTCAACATTGGCTATATCTACGGTCATTCTCTCTGGGATAAGGCTGCAAAGTTACTCATTATCAAGCGGAGAAGAAAGCCGGGAAAAGCCTATAGTATTGTTAAAATATTAAGCTTTTGTTTGCATTTCTCAAATTTAAGTTGCTATATTTGGTGCATAACCAATATTCTTACGCCTATAAAGCACAGTTACTTTTAAACTCTAAATAACCTAACCTCAGGATCTGTTCCTGAAATTTAAAGTAACTGGTATGAATAACACTAAGGTCACCGATGCCTCACTTGTACGTGATTATCTGGAAGGAAACGAGAATGCGCTAGGAACACTTATTAGCCGTCACCAACAAAGAATTTACAGTTTTATTTACTCAAAGGTTTACGATAAAGATATTTCTGAAGATATTTTTCAGGATACATTCATTAAAGTGATTCGTACTCTAAAGCGAGGTAAATACAACGAGGAAGGTAAATTTCTTCCCTGGGTGATGCGAATAGCACATAATCTAGTCATTGACCATTTCCGAAGAAATAAGCGAATGCCCAAATTTGACAATAGCGGGGATTTTAATATTTTCTCAGTACTAAGCGATGGTGATCTAAATGCAGAAACCCAAATTATTAAGGATCAAATAGAATCAGACGTTCAGGAACTTATAAAAGAACTTCCGGAAGATCAATTGGAGGTCCTTACTATGAGGATCTATAAAGATATGAGTTTCAAGGAAATTTCAGATCGAACAGGAGTTAGTATTAATACCGCTTTGGGTAGAATGCGATACGCCTTGATCAATCTTAGAAAGATCATTGAGAAACGGAATTTGATCTTAACAAACTAATTTCGCAATATTATGAAGTAAATGCCGTTAATTTATAAATACCAAAAAATAACGGCACATGGGGAAACTCTACTTTAAAAAATCTTCGAAAGAAGAAACAAATGTTCAACCACGTCCAGCAAAGGAAACGATCGAGTTTTTACTCAGTTATTCCAAAGCCCTGAACGTTGTGGAATATCAAAACATGAAGTTTGAAACACTTCTAAACTAAACAAAAACCTGTCATTTCTGGCAGGTTTCATTTTTTTATCTTCTTATTATATTCGGCAATTACACTTTTTCGGCCAATAGTTTTTGTGATGATATCCTTATCCAGGTTCCAGGCTCGTGCCGGAGAATACTGTCTCCCATACCAGATAATTTGTAAATGTAGTCGGTTCCATAGATCTTCAGGAAAAAGTCTTTTTGCATCTCTTTCCGTATGCACCACGTTTTTTCCATTCGTAAGATTCCAGCGATACATAAGTCTGTGAATATGCGTGTCAACTGGAAATGCAGGAATATTAAATGCCTGTGCCACTACTACGCTGGCAGTTTTATGACCCACCGCAGGAAGTTCTTCCAGAGCTTCTATACTTTTTGGGACCTGACCATTGTACTTTTCCAGTAGAATATGGGAAAGCCCATGTATGCCTTTGGACTTCATTGGAGAAAGCCCAACTGGCCTGATAATATCCCGAATTTCCTCTACACTTAATTTCACCATTTTCTCAGGAGTATCTGCGATCTCAAATAGTTTAGGAGTGATTTGATTGACTTTTACATCGGTGCTTTGAGCAGAAAGCAACACCGCGACCAATAAGGTATATGGATCTTTATGATCTAAAGGTATAGGAATTTCAGGATAGATTTCATTTAGAGTATCAATTACAAACTGAACCTTTTCCTTTTTGGTCATAAAGCTTTATTTTTAAACAAAAGTAAGAATTATGACAACATTAAAAGCAGGGGATAAAGCTCCCGATTTCAAAGCTGAAGATCAGGACGGAAATAACATCACTTTAAACGATTATAAAGGAAAAAAGCTGGTATTATTTTTCTACCCGAAAGCGAGCACGCCAGGTTGTACTGCGGAAGCCTGTAATCTAAGTGATAATTATGAAGCAATGAGTGCAAAAGGTTATGACATTTTGGGCGTTAGTGCTGACTCAAAAAAAAGACAGCAAAACTTCAGAAATAAGTATGATTTTAAATATCCATTACTTGCAGATGAGGAAAAGGAAGTGATCGAAGCTTACGGAGTTTGGGGACCCAAGAAATTTATGGGAAAAGAATACGAAGGCATTCACCGAACCACTTTTATTATTGATGAACAAGGAATGATCGAAGAAGTAATTCAGAAGGTGAAAACCAAGGCTCACGCCGAGCAGATCATGGAATAACATAGTAGGCGGCCGATTTATTCGGCCGCTCTTATTTTTACTTTCTGAATCGTAGCAATACTATCGCAATTTTGTATTCTGAATTCTAATTCTTCAGTTTCACGTGTTCCGGTAACATAATAGATATTGCAGGGTTTCGCATCAGTATCACTTAAGTTAAAATCAACATCTCCATTTTTAAGAACTTCGGAAATATAGGAAGTGTCAATTTCGCGATCCATGAAAAAACTTAATGATTCTTCAGACCATTTTCTCTCTTTTATCTTAATATTTTTCAGCACACGTGCATTTGGAGAGTAATCGCAAGAAGCTTTTTTACCACCTAAAAAAAATGTTAATAGTACAATTCCGAAGAATAGTCCGACGCCAAAATAGCCAAAGCGATGTATAAGTTTCATTAATTAGAAAATCAGGAGATTTATATCACGGTAAGAAAGATTGAACCATTCTGCTATCGATTTATTGGTCAAAATTCCGTGGTAAAAATACAAACCATTACGTAAACCGCGATCAAATCTTAGAGTATTTTCCAAACCACCCTCTTCACCAATATGTAACAAATACGGGGTAAAAATATTACTTATTGAAAGGGAGCTCGTTCTGGCGTACCTGGACGGGATATTAGGAACACAATAATGAATGACATTATGTTTTTTGAAAATAGGTTCATCATGGCTTGTGATCTCGCTGGTTTCCACGCAACCACCCATATCGATGCTTACATCAATGATCACGGCGCCTCTTTTCATACTTTGTACCATGTTCTCAGTAATAAGCACCGGACTTCGATCCTTTCCACGAACAGCACCAATTACAACGTCTGCACGTTTTAGCGCTTTTGACAAATTTTTAGGCTGAATGGTACTGGTATAAAACGTATTGGTAAGATTCGCCTGAATATTACGAAGTTTCGTAAGGGAAGAATCAAATACTTTGACGCTGGCCCCAAGACCAATAGCCGATCTGGTCGCGAATTCACCTACGGTACCTGCTCCAATAATTACTACCTCAACAGGTGGTACACCGCTAATATTTCCAAACATGAGTCCGTTTCCATCCGCATGATTACTCATGATCTCAGAAGCAATGAGGACAGAAGCTGTTCCGGCAATTTCGCTCAAGGCACGCACGATAGGGTAGGAGCCATCATCGTCCCGAATAAATTCGAAGCCAAGTGCAGTAATTCTTTTTTCTGCCAGCTTCTGAAAATACTCTTTACACTGAGTTTTAATTTGAAGCGCAGAAATTATGGTTGTTTGCGGATTGATATTTTCAAGTTCCTCAAGAGATGGCGGCTCTATTTTCAATATGGTAGGGCAGGAGAATACTTTGCGGGTATCTTTGGTGATTTCTGCTCCGGCATCTGAATAATCTTTATCGCTAAAGCGCGCCCATTTCCCGGCACCGGATTCAATCATGACCCGATGTCCATGTGCGGTGATAGCTGCAACTGCATCAGGACTTAAACAAATCCTTTTTTCCTGGTAGGCGGTTTCTTTGGGTATTCCTATGAATAATTCACCCTTTTTCTTGTAGATCTCAAGAGTTTCTTCCTGTGGAATAAGTTGTTCTTTGGTAAAAGGTGAAACCTGCTGTTTGCCCATAGTTATTGGTTAAAGCAGTTAAATTACAACTTAAAATGGAATTGAAAAATATAAACTAAAGTTTACGGTAGTAGTCTTCAACAAGTACATTGGAATGTTCGTTATGCTTATCATCTTCCTGAAACTCCTTCAATTCTTTTCGATCTTTATCGGAAATATTGGAAAATACAGAAACTTCTGTTTCTTCCAATTCTGATAGATCTAGACCATATATTCGATCAAATATCTTAACTCTAATTAAGTATACTATACTGAGAATAATAATGAAGAATGGAGCTAAATAGATAAGCTGATTTATATCCATGAAGTCAGTTCGAAGATATACATCTTGGTAAAAGAGTATTATAATCTGAAATGAATACATGGCAATAGGAACCAGTATCACATGGTACCACCAATGTTTGCAGGTGAAAAACCAAATGAGTAATAAGAATAATGGTGTAATTTTACCTGAATAGGTCCAGGCAGCAGTCATAACATCTTCGTAATACCTACTTTCGTAGGTAAAAAAAGAATTTTCCCAAACGGGTCCGCTTGGGAAAATTTCATAGATGTAAAATAAATAAGGTGAAAATGCTATAGCTATAGATAGTAGACTACCCAGCAGCAGGTATCTTGAGTTTTGATTTTTGAACAGCTTGT
>NZ_JBLVTK010000003.1:65341-75899 GCF_048285865.1 Christiangramia marina
GAAGTTGAAGTTACAAAAAAACTTGCTCCAAAAATTGCTGCTGCGAAAAGTACTGCTTTAAGTTTCATAATATAAGATTTTAATATGGTTGTTTCGTTTTGTTCTGAGACAAACATAGAACAACTTAAAATCCTGTGGGTTAAAACATTAATCGTACCTTTGCGCCCTTTTTCAAGGCAATAAATACCTGAAAAATCGCATAAAAAACTTTAAAAATGTTAGTTTAAATCTGTTTATAAATCGTTTAACGAATATAAATTAATAAATCAGGTTTATAAAATATCTGCAAAAGTAATAATATTCTTACGAACAATTTTTAGCGTCAAATTCACGAAATTTTGATTTCGTTAACTTAACTTTAACATTCTTGAATTCTCCGATACTACCTTAATATGCAGTTTTTGATGATCATCACTAAGTAGTTTCCCTACTTTTTGTGGCCATTCAATCAAATTCCATGCTCCAGAATCCAGGTAATCTTCAAATCCAATATCTAATGCTTCCATATCTGATTCGATTCTATAGAAATCGAAATGATATACAGCACCCTGATCTGACTCGTAATGGTTAACTAATGAAAATGTTGGGCTGGAAACGGCGTCTTTAACGCCCAGTGCTTTAGATAACTCTTTGATTAAAGTTGTCTTGCCAGCACCCATCTCGCCGTAGAAGAGCAGTGTTTTACTCTTTGTATTACGTAGAATGTAATCTACTGCTTGATCCAGTTCGTGAAGTTCGTAGGTTAACTCCATAAATTCAATATGTCAGATTTGGGATGATAAAGATATATAAAAAAAGGATATACAGCTGTATGTTTTTGATAATCAATTAGGTACAGCTATTTATCTTGTCGTTCAGCGAATAAAAACGTCGTTCATCGATTATTTTGGGTTTAGGACTACAAAGGGGATTACAACTTCTTCTAAGGAAATACCACCATGCTGATAAGTATTTCTATAATAACTTACGTAATGATTGAAATTATTGGGATACGCAAAGAATAAGTCCTCCTTTGCAAAAATATAAGAACTACTCATATTAATGGTTGGTAGATGAACCGACTTAGGATTCTCTATGGCAAAGACCTCTTTATTCTCGTAAGTCAGACTTCTGCCTGTTTTGTATCTCAAATTTAAACTTGTGTTCTTATCACCAATGACCTTAGAAGGGTTCTTAACATTGATCGTTCCATGATCTGTGGTAATGATCAATTTAAAACCTTGTTGTTGTGCTTTTTGTATAATATCAAGTAATGGTGAGTTTTTAAACCAGCTCTGGGTTAAGCTCCGGTAAGACTTATCATTAGAAGCTAGCTCCTTTATCACTTCCATCTCGGTCTTGGAATGAGAGAGCATGTCTACAAAATTATAAACAACTACTGTAAGATCGTTGGATTTCTGACTCTTAAAGTTATCTGCCAGCTTTCTTCCCGCCTTCAGACTTGTGATTTTATGAAATTCGTACCTCAGGTCTTTTCCTAATCTCTTGAGCTGTTCCCGAAGAAAATCAGATTCGTGTAGATTTTTACCTCCTTCTTCAGTATCGTTCTTCCAGTATTCTGGAAAAAGTTTTTCCATTTCACTTGGCATCATTCCAGAGAAAATCGCATTTCGTGCATATTGTGTTGCAGTTGGCAAAATACTGAAGTAAGCATCCTCTTTCTCTTTCTTATAGTGCGTCGTGATAATTGGTTCTAGTGATTTCCACTGGTCATATCTTAAATTATCAACCACAACTAGCAACGTTGGCTCTCCAGGTTTGATTTCTGGCAGAATCTTTTTCTTGAATAAAGTATGAGACATCACTGGAGGCTCTCCACCTTGCTGAAACCAATCCTCGTAATTCTTAGAAATGAATTTAAAGAACTGATTATTTGCCTCCTGTTTTTGAGATTCAAGAATTTCGAACATTCCTGAATCTTCAATTTCTTCTAACTGTATTTCCCAGTAGATCAATTTTTGATATAACGAAACCCATTCTTCATAGGAATTCACCTGAGACAATTCCATCGCTATTTTCCGGAACTCTTGCTGGTAGTTGGAAGTTGTCTTCTCAGAAATGAGTCGGGAGTGATCCAGATTTTTCTTTAAACTCAGTAGAATCTGGTTAGGGTTTACCGGTTTGATAAGATAATCGGCGATTTTAGATCCAATCGCTTCCTCCATAATATACTCTTCTTCGCTCTTGGTGATCATAACCACCGGCACCGTTTCCCTACGCTCTTTGATTTCAGTAAGGGTTTCCAGACCGGTAAGCCCCGGCATATTTTCGTCCAGGAATATAATGTCAAAATTTTCTTCTTCGATGAGTTCAAGGGCTTCAGTTCCACTTTTGCAGGTTTTAACCTCGTAGTTTTTCTTCTGTAGAAATAATATATGTGGTTTTAAAAGGTCAATTTCGTCATCGACCCATAATATCTTTATCGTCATAATTTTGATTATTTATGGCTTCCGAAGAGAACCATTATAATTGAAATAGAACTTATTACCGGGGCTAAGTTCATATATGTATCTTTGTTTTGAACATTAGATTATAAAAGCTTGGCTTCACAAACTAAACTCAAAATACTAAACGATCCAATTTACGGTTTTATTACCATTCCTAATGAACGGATCTTTAAGATTATCGAGCATCCGTACTTCCAGAGATTGCGTAGAATTTCCCAAATGGGCTTATCTTATCTTGTCTATCCGGGGGCACATCACACGAGGTTTCATCACGCTCTAGGCTGTGTACACTTAATGCTGAAAGCAGTTAGGATACTCAGGATTAAAGGCGTAGAGATTTCAGAAGAGGAAGAAGAAGCATTGCTTATAGCAATTTTAATGCATGATATTGGACATGGTCCTTTTAGTCATGCGATGGAACACAGCCTGGTGGAAGGAGTAGATCATGAGACTATTTCACTCCTTTTCATGGAACAAATGAATACTGAATTTAACCAAAGTTTAACTCTGGCTATTCAGATTTTCAAAGGAAGTTACGATCGCAAATTTATGAATCAGTTAATTAGTAGTCAGATGGATATGGATCGTCTTGATTATCTAAAACGCGATAGTTTCTATACTGGTGCCGTAGAGGGTAATATTAATAGTGAACGCCTAATTACTATGCTGAATGTGGTGAATGATGAACTGGTGGTGGAGGAGAAAGGTATATATTCTGTAGAGAAATTTTTGATAGGTAGACGCTTAATGTACTGGCAGGTGTATTTACATAAAACCAGCCTGGTGGCAGAGCAATTGCTTATACGGGTTTTAAAGCGGGCCAAGGAATTAATAGGTGAGGGCCATCAATTACATGCCAGCGGTAGTCTATTGTATTTTCTTCAGAATAAAGTGGAAAGACATAATTTCGATCAGCATACTCTTGTGATGTTTTCGAGACTTGATGATAATGATGTGATCTCTGCAATGAAGGAATGGATGTATTCAGATGATTTCGTACTCAGTAATTTGTGCGAAATGATCATTAACAGGAAACTTCTGAAGAGTAAGATCAAAAAGAAACGACCTTCCCAGGAAAAACTGGATCAGCGAAAAAAAGCTCTTCAGAAGAAATATAATATTTCAGAAAAAGAAGCATCCTACTTTGTATTCGAGGGGGAAATCGCAAATCTTGCCTATAAACGAGAAAAGGATAATATCAATATTTTACATAAAAATGGTAAAATATGTGATGTAGTAAAGGTTTCAGACCAGTTTAATCTCAAAGCTCTTACAAATACTGTGACCAAATACTATATGTGTTATCCAAAAGTTAAAGATTAGTTCATTTTTTTTACTTTTGCCAGAATGAAATTTACAGCGAAACAAATTGCCGAGATATTGGAAGGTAAGGTGGAAGGAAATCCTGAAGCCGAAGTTTCTGAACTTGCTAAAATAGAAGAGGGGAGTGAAGGATCACTAACTTTTCTAAGTAATCCTAAATATAATAGCTTTTTATATACCACGAATGCGAGCGTTACGATCGTTAACGAGAACTTCGAGGTTGAGCAACCGGTTAATACTACATTGATCAAAGTAAAGGATGCCTACAAGGCTTTTTCAACTTTGCTTGAATATTACAACCAGATCAAGCTAAATAAGTCGGGGATTGAAAATCCCAGTTTTATTGCTAAATCTGCTACCTATGGTGACGGACTGTATCTGGGTGCTTTTGCATATATAGGAGACCAGGTGAAACTGGGAGAAAATGTCAAGGTCTACCCGAATGCTTACATAGGTGATAACGTGCAGATAGGTGATAACACCACTATTTTTGCTGGAGTGAAGATCTATTCTGAAAGTATTATAGGAAACGATGTGACCATTCATAGTGGTGCTGTAGTAGGTGCTGATGGTTTTGGATTTAGTCCGGGAGAAACCGGTGCTTACAGTAAGGTTCCGCAGATAGGGAATGTTATTATAGAGGATCATGTAGATATCGGTGCAGGAACGACTATAGATCGTGCAACCCTGGGTTCCACGGTAATCAAAAAAGGTGTGAAACTGGATAATCATATACAAATCGCTCATAATGTAGAAATAGGGGAGAATACTGCTATTGCTGCACAAACTGGTGTTGCCGGATCTACGAAGATTGGAAAGAACTGTCTTATTGGAGGACAGGTAGGGATTGCCGGGCACCTAACGATTGGAGACCGTGTGAAAATACAGGCCCAATCTGGCATAGGTAGAGATATAAAGGATGATGAGATGCTTCAGGGATCGCCAGCTTTTGGTTATGGTGATTATAATAAGTCCTACATACATTTCAAAAACCTACCAAAAACAATGAAATTAATTCACCAACTGGATAAAAAGATTAATAATGGCTAATAAGGTTTCAAAACAAAGAACCATAAGAGAAGAAATTTCTCTTGAAGGCGTTGGCCTGCATACTGGAAAAGAAGTAACGCTGACTTTTAAACCAGCACCTGTAAATACAGGCTATGTGTTTAGAAGAACAGATCTTGAAGGATCTCCTGAAGTAGAGGCAGATGTAAATTACGTTGTAAATACTCAGCGTGGAACTAACCTCGATAAAAAAGGTGTTACGATCCAGACTTCGGAACATGTACTTGCTGCCTGTGTAGGTCTTGAAATAGATAACTTATATATTGAGCTGAACGCTCCTGAACCACCAATTATGGATGGTTCTTCCAAATTTTTCGTAGAAGCGCTTGAGAAAGCTGGAGCTGAAGAACAGGAGGAAGATAGAGATGAATTCGTGGTCACCGATATTATTTGTTATCGTGATGATAATGGATCTGAAATCATCCTCATGCCTGCAGATGAATATCAGGTAACTACCATGGTGGATTTTGGAACCAAAGTACTGGGTACTCAAAATGCTTCTATAGAGCATATTTCAGAATTTAAGACTGAAATTGCCGATTCCAGGACGTTTAGCTTTCTGCATGAAATTGAAACTTTGCTGGAACATGGCCTTATAAAAGGTGGCGATCTAAACAATGCGATCGTATATGTAGATAAAGAGATTAGTGAAGATACTCTTGAGAAGTTGAGAGTAGCTTTCGATCGAGATGATATTTCAGTAAAACCGAACGGGATCCTGGATAACTTAACATTGCATCATCCAAATGAAGCAGCAAGACACAAACTGCTGGATGTTATAGGGGATGTGGCTTTAGCAGGTACAAGGATCAGAGGTAAAATCATTGCCACAAAACCTGGTCATTATATTAATACTGAATTTGCTAAGAAATTAGCCAAGGTTATCAAAGCTGAAAAAAGGAATAATGTACCTAAGATCGATCTTTCTCAACCGCCACTTATGGATGTGAATGATATCATGGATACGTTACCGCATAGATCTCCGTTTCTCTTGGTAGATAAGATTTATGAGCTGACAGATACTCACGTTATCGGGATGAAGAATGTGACCATGAACGAACCATTTTTTGTTGGTCACTTTCCTGGGAAACCAGTAATGCCCG
The DNA here is from genome assembly GCF_048285865.1 of Christiangramia marina. Taxonomy (NCBI): domain Bacteria; kingdom Pseudomonadati; phylum Bacteroidota; class Flavobacteriia; order Flavobacteriales; family Flavobacteriaceae; genus Christiangramia; species Christiangramia marina. The sequence continues at coordinate 71,283 of NZ_JBLVTK010000003.1, forward strand.
GAGTATTGCAAGTAGAAGCCATGGCTCAAACCGGTGGAATATTGGCTTTAAAGTCGGTTCCGGATCCTGAAAACTATCTAACCTTCTTTATGAAGATCGATAATGTGAAGTTCAAAAGACAGGTGGTGCCTGGGGACACTCTAATTTTTAAGCTGGAGTTACTGGCTCCTATTCGTCGTGGAATTTGCCAGATGCAGGGCTATGCCTATGTAAACGGACAATTAGCGACCGAAGCCATTCTTATGGCACAAATTGTAAAATCAAAATAAAAACTATGAACCAACCTTTAGCATATGTGCATCCGGGAGCAAAGATCGCCAAGAATGTGGTGATCGAACCTTTCGCGACCATACATAACAATGTAGTGATTGGAGAAGGTACCTGGATTGGTTCCAATGTTAGCATCATGGAAGGTGCACGTATTGGTAAGAATTGTAGTATTTTTCCAGGTGCAGTAATTTCTGCGGTGCCTCAGGATAAGAAATTTAATGACGAAGATACTCTTACTGTAATTGGTGACAACACAACCATTCGGGAATGTGTTACCATTAACAGGGGAACTACAGATAGAATGAAGACGGTAATTGGTAATAATTGCTGGATCATGGCCTATTGCCACGTTGCTCATGATTGTATCGTAGGAGATAATTGTATCTTTTCAAATAACAGTACGCTTGCAGGTCACATAAACGTTGGGGATCATGTAGTTCTAGCGGGAATGGCAGCAATTCAGCAGTTTTGCAGTATTGGAAAACATGCATTTGTCACCGGTGGATCCATGGTTAGGAAAGATGTTCCGCCATTTGTAAAAGCGGGTAGAGAACCTTTGAGTTATGTAGGTATTAATTCTATCGGACTAAGACGAAGAGGTTTTTCTACGGAAAAGATCAGGGAAATTCAGGATATTTATAGAATATTATACCAGAAGAATTACAATAATTCCCAGGCGGTAGCGATCATTGAAGCTGAAATGCAGGCCACCGCAGAAAGGGACGAAATATTAGAATTTATTAAAAACTCACAAAGAGGTATCATGAAAGGATACTTCAGTTCAAACTAAAAACTTATGGCTAGTACCAGTGATATCAGAAACGGTTTATGTATTCGTTACAACCACGATATTTATAAGATCATTGAATTTCTTCATGTAAAACCAGGAAAGGGCCCGGCCTTCGTTAGAACTAAACTGAAAAGTGTTACTACAGGAAAAGTTCTTGATAATACATTTTCCGCAGGGCATAAGATTGAAGATATTCGAGTTGAAACTCATAAATTTCAATTCTTATATGAAGATGGTGAATTCTGGCATTTTATGAATGTTGAAGATTATACTCAAATTCGACTTACAGAAAATGCTCTGGATATGCCGAAACTCTTAAAGGAAGGTGAAGTCGTAACGATTCTTATCAATACTGAAGATAACATGCCACTTTCAGTAGAAATGCCAGGAAGTGTAGTGTTAGAAGTTACACATACAGAACCTGGTTTAAAAGGAAATACCGCTACAAATGCTACAAAGCCAGCAACCGTTGAAACTGGTTATGAGGTGAATGTTCCTCTTTTTATCAACGAAGGTGATAAGATCAAGATCGAAACTGAAAAAGGTACTTACAAAGAGAGAATTAAGGAATAATCTATGAAATTCCCTCAAAAACATAAGCTTTCTCAAATAGCAGATCTAATTGATTGTTCGTATGTAGGTGAAGCAGATTTTCCTGTGCTGGGTATGAATGAGATTCACGTGGTGAATCCAGGAGATATCGTTTTTGTGGATCATCCTAAATATTACGATAAAGCACTCAGCTCTGCAGCGACGGTTATTCTTATTAATAAAGAAGTAGACTGTCCTGAAGGTAAAGCTTTGCTTGTTTCTGAAGATCCATTTCGCGATTTCAATAAGCTTACACGCTATTTCAAACCATTTGAAAAACTGAATACGACCATCGCAGAATCTGCAAATATTGGTGAAGGATCTGTCGTGCAACCCAATGCCGTTATTGGCAATAATGTATCTATTGGAAAGAACTGTCTTATTCACGCGAACGTTACTATTGGTGATAATTGTGTGATCGGTGATCATGTGATTATCCATAGTGGAACGGTACTGGGAGGTGACGCTTTTTATTATAAGAAACGACCAGAAGGATTCGATAAGTTACTATCAGGTGGTAGAGTAGTAGTGGAGGACCATGTAGAGATAGGAACGAATTGTTCGATAGATCGAGGGGTTACTGGAGATACTATAATCGGTGAAGGTTCCAAGCTCGATAATTTAATTCAGATCGGGCATGATACTGTTATCGGAAAAAATTGTTTATTAGCATCTCAAATTGGAATAGCTGGTTGTGTGATCGTAGAAGATGATGTTACTATCTGGGGACAGGTTGGAATAAGAAGTGATGTTCGAATTGCTACCGGAACGGTTTTAATGGCACAATGCGGAGTTTCAAAAGATACTACACCTGGCACAACCTATTGGGGCACGCCTTTTGGTGAAGTACGAACAAAACTTAGGGAATATGCGGCGATTAAACAATTGCCGGAGATTGTCAAAAAATTAAAATAAGATTTATGGATCTAGAGACTAAAGATATTGTAACCAAATTTTACGAATCTAACTTCTATAAAGATGAAGAAGTGCTGAAGGCATATCTTCATCCAGATGTTGAATTACGCTGGTACGGTACTACAGGATTCAGAAAATTAAATTTAGAAGGTATTTCTGCGATTACAAAAGAGATTTCAGAATCATACGAATCATTGCGGGCTGAGACTGAAAAGATAATCTCCAGTGAGAATGAAGCTGCTATTCATTTTACTTATTTCGTAAGAACTATAGAAAACCCCGAAGAGGAAATGCCATTGGCGCATTTTGTTGCAATGTGGGAGCTGAAAGATGGAAAACTTTACAAGGGCACTCAAATTAGTCAGCTAGGCGAAGAGATCGACGATGATCCCTGGTCATAAAACTTCAAACCCTCTGATTCACAGAGGCTTTTTTTATACTTAATTACTTCTACGTTTGTAGAATTGATTATTTATTCTACATTTGTAGAGAATCAATATTTACTCAATGTTATTATCTAATGCTGAAGAAGAACTAATGCAATTGCTCTGGAAACAGGAGAAAGCTTTTATGAAAGACCTTATCGAAGCTTATCCTAATCCAAAACCTGCTACTACGACTATCGCAACTTTGCTTAGAAGAATGCAGGATAAAAATTTTGTTGCTTATGAGCAGATAGGCAGATCCAGAGAATATTATCCTAAGGTGAGCAAGAAAGCTTATTTCTCGAAAAGAATGAATGGGATGATCAAATCCTTTTTCGATAATTCTGCCTCGCAGTTCGCATCTTTTTTTACTGAAGAAACAGATCTTACTGACGCTGAGTTGAAGAAATTGAGAAAACTGATTGATGAGAAAATAAAAAAGGACTGAGATGACGGAGTATATCTTAAAATCTGCGGGATGTTTGCTGGTTCTTTTTAGCTTCTATAAATTTTTTCTGGAAGCTGAAAAGTCCAATAGACTAAAGCGTTTTTATCTAATCTTCATGCTGTTATTTTCAGCGATGCTGCCTCTTATAAGCATTTCTTACGAGGTAGCTGCCAAAGAGTTCGTGGAGACTGCGCCGATATTAGTGATACAATCTGAAAACTCATCGGCAGAACAGGAAACTGGTTTTATAGACCAATATGGAAGTCAGATATTGCTGTTTATATATTTCATAGGATTCTTGGTTTTTGTGCTTCGGTTTATATGGAACCTCCATAAGATGCGATTGACGATAAAATCAGGTCAGCTTAAAAAAGAACTTCCGTATATCTATGTGCTGCTTGGTAATTCCATCAATCCTTTCAGTTTCCTGCATTATATCTTCTTCAGTAAAAAGGAATTTAAGAACTCACAGATTTCGGAAGCGGTGATAGCACATGAAAAAGCACATGTAGATCAAAAACACACCTGGGATCTTCTATTTCTGGAACTGGTGAATGCGATTTTCTGGTTCAATCCAATATTTATATACATCAAAAATTCTATCAAATTAAATCACGAGTTCCTTGCCGATGAGCAGGTACTTAACAAACATCAGAACCTGAGAGATTACAGTGAACTTCTTTTAGGATACAGCCGGGGACAGGAAACTAACGTTCTGGCAAGTCCCATTAATTATTCATTAATCAAAAAACGAATACTTATGATGACAAAAAATCTTTCAGCCAGACGGCTGAGTATGAAAATGCTGGTATTGTTACCCATTCTTGCAGGTTGTATATATACTTTCAATGAAGAAATTATAGCGAAGCCAGTGCTATCAAATGGAGAAACCTCCGAATTGATCGAGCTTCAGAAGAAAAATACGGTTTATATCACGGTGAACGATGAAGATATTCTTTTGTACAACAAACCTGTAGCCCTTAAAAATTTTACCGATGAGTTGGATAAGATTACAAAGGATTGGAATAACTGGCAGTTGAAAAACCCATATTTTTATGTAGATTTCGCTAATTCAACTACCGGTTTTATTGACAAACTCAATGCTGAGTATCGCAAAACTGAATTATCCAGAATTTCAGGAACTGAGTTTCTAGCTCCAAGCACACCAGAAACTGGTG
>NZ_JBLVTK010000003.1:75928-112431 GCF_048285865.1 Christiangramia marina
GTACAGGCCATGGAAATCAGAGATCCAGCCTCCAAAATCTCAAATGTTGGAGAACAGAGAGACAATCTCTTCAGTATTCAGGTATCCGGCAACACGCTTCGAGTAAATGGAGTAAAAACGAATCCAGATAAGTTAAGTGAAACTCTGGATAAGCTCTCTGGAGGGAAAACAGACGAAGAATTGAAAAATTATAATTTCAGAATGCAAGTGATGGATCCTGCACCCGGATTTATGGAATCTCTAAATAGCGAATTCAGGAAAAGCAGAATGTCTAAAGTTAGCGGTCATGATATTCTTCCACCGCCACCTCCAGTGCATCGTGATGAAGATTTTCAAGTTCCAAGGCCGCCAAAACCGCCTAAGTCAGCAAAACCACAAAATGCTCCAAAACCACCAAAACCGCCCAAAAGTCTCAAGGGGTCTAAGTCAGGTAAAGATGTTACAAATGAGGAAGAGCTAGCAGCCGCTGAATCCTTAGAGATTAATTACGTTAAGGAAGAGAAGGACGTTAAAAACCAATATTTTAAGAACAAGTCTAAATTTAAAGACAAGAACAAACAAAAAGTACTACCAAATCCTCCAGTACCGCCAACTGCTCCAGATCCATTAAGAACTATCAAAGAGGTTTATGCAGAGGGTGGAAGTTTTTTCTATAATGGCAAAAAGATCTCGGCTAAAAAAGCAACTAAAATAATAGAATCAAAGAACTATACTAATATTTATGTTAATCAAACTGGAGACTCCGAAGGTTTAATGAAGATTACAGGAAGTAGATAATTTTAGAAATCCCGTTGTAAACTCATCGGGATTTTTCATTTAAGGATCATTTTATATCAACTTTAAGGTTTTTTCTCACAATAATCTATAAAATGACTTTAGGTTTTATATTTAAAAACATACTTTTGTGTTCCTAAATTAAAAGACATTTATGAGCGTTTTAGTCAATAAAGATTCTAAAGTAATCGTGCAGGGTTTTACCGGTAGTGAAGGTACTTTCCATGCTGAACAAATGATAGAATACGGTACAAATGTAGTTGGTGGAGTTACTCCTGGTAAAGGAGGACAAAAGCATCTTGATAAGCCAGTTTTTAATACAGTTTCAGAAGCTGTAGAGCAGGTTGGAGCAGATGTTTCTATCATCTTCGTACCACCAGCTTTCGCTGCAGATGCCATCATGGAGGCTGCCGATGCTGGAATTAAAGTGATTATTACCATTACTGAAGGTATACCAGTTGCAGACATGGTAAAAGCTTCAGACTATATTAAAGACCGTGATTGCAGACTTATTGGGCCTAACTGTCCAGGCGTGATCACTCCGGGAGAAGCTAAAGTTGGTATCATGCCAGGTTTCGTTTTCAAAAAAGGAAAAGTAGGAATCGTATCTAAATCTGGTACGCTTACCTATGAAGCTGCAGATCAGGTTGTAAAACAAGGTCTTGGTATCACTACTGCAATTGGGATTGGTGGAGATCCAATTATTGGAACTACTACGAAAGAAGCAGTAGAATTGTTGATGAACGATGATGAAACTGAGTGTATTGTAATGATCGGTGAAATTGGAGGTCAGCTTGAGGCTGATGCCGCTCAGTGGGTTAAGCAGAACGGTAACAGAAAGCCAGTTGTTGGATTTATCGCTGGAGAAACTGCTCCTGCAGGACGTACAATGGGACATGCCGGTGCGATCGTTGGAGGAAGTGAAGACACTGCTCAGGCTAAAAAGAAAATTTTGAGAGAGAATGGAATCCACGTGGTTGATTCTCCTGCTGAAATAGGGATGAAAGTTGCTGAAGTTTTAAAAGGATAAGCAAAACCCAAAATAATTTGAAACCCTTCTTATACTCTAAGAAGGGTTTTTTTATGCAAAGCCTTGGGCTTTTGCTATATTTGAAAAGACAATTAACCAAGATCAAGTTATATGAAATTACTACAAGGAAAGAATGCCATCATCACAGGTGGTAGTAGAGGTATTGGAAAAGGAATCGCTCAGGTTTTTGCCGAGCATGGAGCCAATGTCGCATTCACCTATAATTCTTCGGCACAGTCTGCTGAAGATCTTGCAAAAGAATTAGAAGCTAAAGGTGTAAAAGCTAAAGCCTACCAATCTAATGCTGCCAGTTTCGAAGAAGCACAGAAATTGATCGATGATGTAAATGCTGAATTTGGATCTATAGATATTGTGATCAATAACGCTGGTATTACAAAGGATAATCTTTTGATGCGAATGAGCGAAGCAGATTTTGACAAGGTGATAGAGGTTAACCTGAAGTCTATATTTAATATGACCAAAGCCGTACAAAGAACGATGCTTAAACAACGTTCTGGTAGTATCATTAATATGAGTTCTGTAGTAGGAGTGACTGGAAATGCCGGTCAATCAAACTACGCAGCATCTAAAGCCGGTATTATTGGGTTTTCAAAATCGATGGCTCAGGAACTTGGTTCCAGAAATATTAGAACAAATGTTGTGGCTCCAGGTTTTATCGAAACCGAAATGACCGAAAAGCTGGATGAAAAAACAGTACAGGGCTGGAGAGATTCTATTCCTTTAAAACGTGGTGGAAAGCCTGAAGATATCGCAAACACATGTGTGTATCTTGGTAGTGATTTGAGTTCTTACGTGACCGGACAGGTGATCCATGTTGATGGTGGAATGCATACTTAATTGAATAATCTTATGAATCTAAAATTAAATTGGAATCAATGGAGGGGACTTGCGATGATGGTCTTATCTGTAATCGCCACATATTTGTTGCCTGAAGATTCTATATTTCAGACTCTTTGCGGTGCATTAATGGGAGTGGGACTAGCCCTTATTCTGAAATTTATTCCGTATAAATGGAGTGAATTAAATTTTAGAAGGAGATCTGCGAATTGAGTGCAGTAAACTCAAGATTTAGAATTAATCGAGCTTTGTGGCCTATAGATACTTTAATCAGACTATAATTTGTATTTTCACTAGACCAACGTGAATTAATGAACTTTCAAATCATATTATTGATAACCCTGGCGCTTTTGATAGCTCTGGGGTTTTCTTTTTTTCAGAATTTTTATAAGAACCCAAAAAGTTCCAGGAATTTAGCACTTTTCGGACTTCGTAGTTTTTCTATATTTCTAATTCTTTTAATACTTATCAATCCCGAGATCACTCACACTGAAAGTTTCCAGGTGAAAGAGAAGCTGGTAATACTATCTGATGCTTCAGAGTCTATTAAAATTCTTCAGAAGGATTCTGTGCTTCAGAATTTTCAAAACAAGATTCTTTCTTCAGAAAAACTGAATGACAAATTCGATATTATCAATTATCACTTCGGAAGGGAACTTATCACTTCAGATAGTTCTTCAAACTTCAGTGAAAAACTCACCAATATTCAGCAGTCTTTAAAACATGCTGAAGAGCTAATGAATAACAATAAAGGTGTACTTGTTTTGCTTAGTGATGGAAATCAAAATACCGGCAGAGACTTTCGATATCATAAATCTTCTGGAACTACTGAAATTTTACCTATAATCATAGGGGATACAAGTAGTTTCGAAGATGTAGCTATTCAGCGAATCAATGTAAACAGGTATGCCTTCCTGAATAATAAATTTCCTGTTGAAGTTTTCCTGAACTATTCTGGTTCTAACGAACGCACTACGAAACTGCAGATTTTGAATTCAGGAAAAGTTGTTTTTCAGAAAGATATGGAATTTTCTGAAAAGAATAGATCAATTATTATAAATGCTGAACTGGAAGCTAGAAGTATCGGACTCAAAAACTATACTGCCAGGCTGAGCAAATTACCAGATGAGAAGAATTTCAGAAACAATACTGAAAAGTTCTCCGTTGAAATTGTAGATGAAAGCTCTAAGATCATGATTCTAAGTGCAGGTCCTCATCCAGATCTGGGTGCTTTAATGGCATCTATAGAATCGAACTCACAACGCAAGATTGAAATAAAATATATTCGTGATTTTGTTAACTCTGAAATAACTGATATACAATTATTTATACTACATAATGTAAACCGAAACTTTCATAAAATTCTGGAGTCAATTTCTGGTCTTGATTCAGGAAAGCTGTTCATTACAGGACCCGAAACCGACTGGCAATTTCTGAACGAACTCCAATTAGGATTTTTCAAAAACAGCATCGATCAGCCTCAGGATGTCTTTGCTGTAAAGAATGACAACTTTGCCATTTATCAGCCAAAACATTTAGCCTACGAAGATCTGCCGCCCTTACAAATTGCATTTGGCGAAACGGAAATCGATGCAAATCGTTACGCAGTACAGTTATATCAAAAAATACAGGGAGTCGAAACTAATAGTCCGCTTCTTGCTGTTTCCAGAGTCCAACCAAAAATTGGCTTGCTCACTGGTGAAAATATTTGGCGCTGGAGAGCAGCAATTTTTCGAAAACACCAGAGTTTTGAGCAGTTCAATGTGTTTATTGGAGACCTGGTACAGAATTTAAGCGCTCTGAAATCGAACGAAAGATTGATCGCAGAGCATCCTCAAACATTTCTGGAGAATGAACTTGTAGAAATAAGTGCTGCTTATTACGACGAGAATTACAGCTTCGATTCAGGAGCTAATCTTCATATCAGTATTTCGGATAGTCTTGGAAATACTGTTTTAAAAACTAATCTGGTAGCTAGCAACCTCAAATATGTGGCAGAGATCGGGAATCTTGCACCAGGGAATTACACCTATAAATTACAGGCTGAAAATGCAAATTTGCTTAAAAATGGAGCTTTCAACGTGCTCGATTATAATGCGGAAGAGCAACAGCAAACAGCAAACCTGGCTTCTATGAAATTTCTGGCAACAAACAATAATTCAAGCGTTTTTTACGAAGATCAGTTTAAAACTTTTGAAGACTACTTATTGAAGAATGATAGTCACAGGCCAGTTCTTAAAAGCGAACAAAAAACCGTACCTTTGATAGACTGGTACTACCTGCTATTTCTTCTTGTGTTTGCCCTAGCCCTGGAATGGCTTTACCGAAAATATAAGGGCCTAATTTAAGTTCAAAAATTTATATGGAAAGATTACCTAAAATCGGTATCCCGTTGTTTATCGGGTTAGTCATTGTAATAATTTTATTAGCAAAATCTACTGTAACTATCGATTCCGGAGAAGCCGGGGTTCTTTATAAAACATTTGGTGGTGGAGTTGTAACTGAAGAAAGTCCTCTTTCTGAAGGTTTTCACGTAGTTGCACCCTGGAACAAAGTTTTTGTCTACGAAGTGCGCCAGCAATCCATCGATGAAGAAATGACTGTATTATCTTCAAACGGTCTGGAAATTAGCCTGGATGCTTCCGTATGGTTTCAGCCAGAATATGAAGCTCTTGGTAAGTTGCACCAGGAAAAAGGAGAGGCTTACATTCAACGTTTACTTCAGCCAGCCATAAGATCTGCAACCAGGGCTGTGGTAGGTCGGTACAATCCGGAGCAACTTTATGCCAGTAAAAGGGAAGCAATTCAGAAGGAAATCTTTGATGAAACAAACCTGCTTCTGGAAGATCAATATGTTCAGGTAAATGAAGTTTTAGTAAGAGATGTTTCCTTGCCGTCTACGATCAAAGATGCGATCGAACGTAAGCTTAGACAGGAACAGGAATCACTTGAGTACGAATTCCGACTTTCAAAAGCAGAGCAAGAGGCAGAAAGACAAAGAATTGATGCTGAAGGTAAAGCCCGTGCGAATACTATTCTTAGCGAATCACTTACAGATAAGGTATTACAGGAAAAAGGAATTCAGGCTACCGTGGAACTGGCAAAATCACCAAATAGCAAAGTGATTGTTATAGGTTCTGGTGAAGGTGGAATGCCAATTATTCTTGGTGACAACTAATAAACAAATATTAAAAATTAAAAAACTGGTTTTATAATTCAGATTTTTATTTAGCTTTGGCATCACAATGACGAATTTTAATGTACATCACCATCATTTTTTACTCCACGCTCAAGCGAGGTAAATTTGATATGTTGTAACACTAACTATAATATCATAACCCGTTTGAGAAATCAAGCGGGTTTTTTTATTCCTAATATTAACTAAATTATGAGTCAGCAAAAATTAAGGATCGCAGTACAGAAGTCAGGAAGACTTTTTGAAGATTCTATCAAAGTTTTAAAAGATGCAGGTATTTCCATCGATAATGGAAAAGAGCAGCTAAAAGCATCATCCCGAAATTTTCCATTGGAAGTGATGTATTTACGTAATGGTGATATACCTCAATATTTAAGAGATGGAGTGGTAGACGTTGCAATCATCGGGGAGAACGTGCTTATTGAGAAAGGAAAAGATATAATTAGAGGAGAGAAACTTGGTTTTTCAAAGTGTAAAGTTTCCCTCGCGGTGCCTAAGTCTTTCAAGTACAACAGTATTAATGACCTTGACGGGCTCAAAATTGCCACTTCCTATCCAAACACCGTGAAAGACTATCTGCAGGAGAAAGGTATCTCTGCCGATCTTCATATCATTAATGGTTCTGTTGAAATTGCTCCTAATATTGGACTTGCAGATGCTATTTGCGATATTGTGTCCAGCGGAAGTACACTTTTCAAAAACGGACTTAAGGAAGTTGAAGTAATGCTGAAAAGTGAAGCAGTACTGGCCATCTCTCCTAAAATTTCTGAAGAACGCAAGCAGATCCTTGAAAAACTGCAATTCAGATTAAAATCTGTATTAAACGCACGAACTTCAAAGTATATCCTACTGAATGCTCCTGATGATAAATTAGAAAAGATTATTAGTCTGCTTCCCGGGATGAGAAGTCCAACTGTTTTACCTTTGGCAGAGAAAGGATGGAGTTCGATCCATACCGTGATCAATGAAGATAGATTTTGGGAAGTTCTGGACGAACTGAAAAGTAATGGTGCTGAAGGAATTCTGGTAGCACCAATAGAAACTATGGTACTTTAATTTACAATGATGAACACGATCAACAATCCTGACAGATCTAAGTGGAGCGAAATTTTAAAACGACCAACTCAAACGGTTGCCGATATTGAGCAAACAGTGCACAAGGTCTTTGACGAGATCAGGCTTACAGGAGATGCAGCAGTTGGAAAATATACTCAAGCTTTCGACGGAATCGATCTGGATACATTCAAGGTTTCTGCTGCTGAAATGGATGCAGCTTCCGCTGAAATTTCTCAAGAATTAAAAGAGGCGATAGCACTGGCTAAAAAGAACATCGAAATATTTCATGCAGCACAGAGAACTGAAAGAGTTGTTGTGGAAACAATGAATGGAGTAAATTGCTGGCAGGAAAAAAAGGCGATACAGAAGGTGGGGCTCTATATTCCTGGCGGAACTGCACCTTTGTTTTCCTCTATTTTGATGCTGGCAACTCCAGCAAATATTGCCGGTTGCGAGGAGATCGTACTTTGTACACCGCCAGATAAAAATGGAAACGTAAACCCTGCAGTTTTATATACTGCAAAATTATGCGGAGTAACACAGGTTTTTAAAATTGGTGGAATTCAGGCGATTGGAGCAATGAGCTTTGGTACCGAAAGTGTACCCAAAGTTTATAAGATCTTCGGGCCAGGGAATCAATTTGTTACTGTGGCAAAGCAGCTAGCTACAAGATACCAGGTAGCGATAGATATGCCTGCGGGACCATCAGAATTACTAGTATATGCTGATGATTCAGCGAATCCGGCTTTTGTTGCTTCAGATTTGTTGAGTCAGGCGGAGCACGGCGTAGATAGCCAGGTTATCATGGTAAGTACTTCAGAAAAAATGCTGGAGCTGGTAAGTGATGAAGTAGAAAAGCAGCTCGATGAACTACCTCGAAAGGCCATTGCGCAACAGGCGATCGAAAACTCGAAACTTATTCTGGTAGAGACGGAAGAGACCGCTCTGGAACTAATTAATGAGTATGGGCCGGAGCATTTTATAGTATGTTCAGAAAATGAGGATTATTTTGTGGATAATATTATGAATGCGGGATCCGTTTTTATTGGAAATTATGCTCCCGAAAGTGCCGGTGATTATGCTTCGGGTACCAACCACACTTTGCCAACCAATGGTTATGCGAAACAATACAGCGGGGTGAATCTGGATAGTTTTATGAAGCAGATCACCTATCAGAAAGTTTCAGAAGAAGGCATTAAAAATATAGGTCCTGCAATCGAATTAATGGCAGAAGCTGAAGGATTACAGGCTCATAAGAACGCTGTAACCTTAAGATTAAAATCACTGAACCAATAATGAATTTCGATCTGAATAATCTCGTAAGGGATAACGTGAAAAGTCTTCTGCCATATTCATCTGCCAGGGATGAATACAAAACTGATGGTGAAGCAATGATATTTCTGGATGCGAATGAAAATCCGTTTGAGAACGGACTGAATCGGTATCCAGATCCACGGCAAATGCTTTTGAAATCAAAAATTTCAGAAATTAAGCAGGTTCCTGAAAAGCAAATATTACTTGGGAATGGAAGTGATGAAGTTCTGGACCTCATCTTCAGGGCATTTTGTGAACCCGGGAAAGATAATATTATAAGTTTGCCACCAACTTACGGAATGTATAAGGTGCTTTCTGGAATTAATAATATTGAAAATCGGGAAGTGCTATTAACTTCAGAATTTGAACCTGATGTAGATGCAATATTGGAAGCTGTAGATGCAAATACCAAATTATTGTTTCTGTGCTCCCCGAATAATCCATCCGGGAATTCTTTTGATGCTGAAACTATAAAGAAGCTTTTAAGATCATTTAAAGGTCTGGTCGTAATCGATGAAGCCTATATAGATTTTTCAAACGTTGCAGGATGGTCGCAATCACTTGATAAATATCCAAACCTTATCATCACTCAAACTTTCTCAAAAGCCTTCGGGATGGCCGGGATCAGGTTGGGAATGCTATTCGCTTCAGCAGAGATCATTAAAATTCTGAATAGGATCAAGCCACCCTATAATGTAAATGAACTAACGCAGCAAAGAGCAATTAAAGGTCTTCAGGATTATTCAGGAATAAAACAGCAAGTAATTGATATTAAGAATGAAAGGCATGCTTTATCTAAACAATTACTTCAGCTAAAATATGTTGCAAAGATATTTCCTTCAGATGCTAATTTTCTACTCATAAAGGTGGATGATGCAGATCATAGATATATGGAATTGATCGGTAAAGGTATTGTCGTTAGAAATAGAAGTAAGCAACCTCTTTGCGAAAATTGTCTTCGAATTACAGTAGGAACAGCATTAGAAAATCAGAATTTACTCAAGGCCTTCAAAGAATTAGAATCATGAAAAAAGTATTGTTTATAGATCGCGATGGAACTCTTATCCACGAACCTGAAGATTACCAGATCGACAGTATCGATAAGCTTGTGTTTTATCCCCAGGCGATCACTTACCTGAATAAAATTGCCAAAGAACTGGATTATGAACTGGTGATGGTCACCAATCAGGACGGACTTGGAACCGACAGTTTTCCTGAATCAGATTTCTGGCCTTATCAAAATTTTATTACCAGAACTTTTGAAAGCGAGGGCGTAAAATTTTCAGAACAATTGATCGATCGTACGTTTGCAAAAGACAATGCTAAAACCCGCAAACCCAATACCGGACTGCTGGAAGAGAAATATTTAGATAATAAAGATTATGATCTTCAGCAATCATTTATGATCGGGGACAGGCTTACAGATATGGAGTTTGCCATGAACTTTGGAGGAAAAGGCATCTTTATAGATACACATGAAGATCTGGCTGCAGACGAAATTTCGAAAGATAAAGAAGAAGTAACTCAGCATATTGCCTTAAAAACGGCTTCCTGGAAGGAAATCTATGAATTTTTAAAACTTAAGGATCGTACAGCCGGGATCGAGAGAAAAACGAACGAGACAGATATTAAGATCGATCTAAACCTTGATGGTACCGGGAAAAGCGATATTAGTACCGGTATCGACTTTTTCGATCATATGCTGGATCAATTAGCCAGGCATGGACAAATGGACCTTACGATCAAAGTTAATGGTGATCTGGAAGTGGATGAACACCACACCATTGAGGATACGGCCATTGCTCTTGGTGAAGTGTTCAAGAAAGCGCTTGGAAATAAGCTTGGAATGGAACGATATGGCTTCTGTTTACCAATGGACGATTGTCTTGCCCAGGTGGCTATTGATTTTGGTGGTAGAAACTGGCTGGTTTGGGAAGCAGATTTCAAACGGGAAATGATCGGTAAAATGCCTACGGAAATGTTCTTTCACTTCTTTAAGTCGTTTACAGATGGTGCCAGAGCTAATTTAAATATCAAGGCTGAAGGTTCGAACGAACATCATAAGATCGAGGCTATATTTAAAGCTTTTGCCAAAGCGATAAAAATGTCGGTTAAACGAGATACAGAGAAAATGATCCTTCCATCTACAAAAGGAATGCTATAATGAAAATTGCAATTATCGATTACGGGGCAGGTAACATCCAATCCATTAAGTTTGCTGTTCAGAGACTGGGTTTTGAAGCTGTCCTTTCCAGCAATGCCGAAGAAATTCAGAATGCTGATAAGGTGATTTTTCCGGGGGTTGGAGAAGCTGGTAGCGCCATGAGAATGTTGCGATCTACTGGATTAGATAAGCTTATTCCAGATTTGAAGCAACCGGTACTTGGAATTTGCCTGGGAATGCAGTTAATGTGTAAATCTTCGGAAGAAGGAAATACTACTGGATTAGGTATCTTCGATGCTGAAGTGAAGAAATTTAATGCAGATCTAAAAGTGCCTCAAATAGGCTGGAATACGATCACCGAACTTCGAGGTAAACTTTTTGAAAATGTGTCTGCAGAAGAATATGTTTACCTGGTGCATAGCTTCTACGTCCCGGAATGCAGCGATGAAATTGCCAGAACAAATTACGGGGTTGATTATTCCACTGCTTTAAACAGGGATAATTTTTATGGTGTACAATTTCACCCTGAAAAAAGCAGTAAAACCGGAGAACAGATTTTAAAGAACTTTTTGAACTTATAATATGCGAATTATCCCTGCGATAGATATTATCGACGGCAAGTGCGTAAGACTCTCTAAAGGAGATTACAACACAAAGAAAATATACAACGAAGATCCTCTGGAAGTGGCTAAATCTTTTGAAGCACATGGTATCAAATACCTTCACCTGGTAGATCTCGATGGAGCTAAATCCAGTCATATCGTTAACCATAAAATTCTGGAATCCATTGCCTCAAAAACTTCTTTAAATGTGGATTTTGGTGGCGGACTTAAAACAGATAAGGATCTGGAGATTGCTTTTGAATGTGGAGCGAACCAGATTACCGGTGGGAGTATCGCGGTAAAAGATCCAGAGATCTTTAAATCCTGGCTTACCAAATTTGGAGCTGAAAAGATCATTCTTGGAGCAGATGCCCGAAATAAAAAGATTGCAGTTTCAGGTTGGCTGGAAGAATCCAAACAGGAGGTGATTCCTTTTATTCAGAATTTTGAAATTGAAGGTATCAAATATGTGATCTGTACAGATATTAGTAAGGATGGAATGCTTGAAGGTCCATCTTTTGATCTTTATGCTGAGATTCTGGACGAAACTAAAGATATTAAATTGATCGCTTCTGGTGGAATATCACATTTTGATGAACTTCCAAAGTTGCAGGAACTTGGTTGCGAAGGTGTGATCATAGGAAAAGCGATCTATGAGAATCGTATTAGTCTGAAGCAACTTGAAAATTATATTTTAGAAAACGAATAGGAGTAGACCTTTTAACTTAGGACTACTCAAAAACCTTGAAATTTAAGATTTGTGCTTACAAAAAGAATAATTCCCTGTCTGGATATAAAAAATGGCCGAACGGTTAAGGGTGTCAATTTCGTTGACTTGCGTGATGCCGGTGATCCAGTAGAACTTGCCGCTGCTTATGCTGAAAAAGGAGCAGACGAATTGGTATTTCTGGATATTTCAGCTACTGAAGAAAAAAGAAGAACGCTGGCAAAACTCGTTCTTGACGTAGCAGAACAACTTAATATTCCATTCACTGTTGGTGGTGGAATTTCTTCCGTAGAAGATGTAGACATACTTCTTAAGAATGGTGCAGATAAAGTGTCTATAAACTCTTCCGCAGTAAAGAACCCTGATCTTATTAACCAATTATCAGAAAAATTTGGGAGTCAGTGCGTGGTGGTTGCTATTGATGCGAAAAATATTGATGGCAAATGGACGGTTCACCTGGTTGGAGGAAAAGTTCCAACTGAACTGGATCTTTTTGAATGGGCCAAAGAAGTTGAAAGCCGTGGGGCTGGAGAGATCCTGTTCACATCTATGGATCACGATGGTACCAAGAATGGTTTTGCCAATGAAGCCTTAGCCAGGCTTTCAGAAGAATTGAATATACCAATCATTGCATCTGGAGGTGCAGGGAATATCCAGCATTTTGAAGATACCTTTATGGAAGGTAAAGCAGATGCCGCTCTGGCTGCAAGCGTTTTTCACTTTAAAGAAATTGAGATTTCAGATCTAAAAAACAGTCTTAAAAATTCCGGAATTCCGGTAAGAATATAATATTATGGATATCGATTTTAATAAAAATAACGACGGACTCGTTCCGGCGATCATTCAGGATCAGGATACTGGAAAGGTATTGATGCTTGGCTATATGAATGAGGAAGCTTACCTGAAAACCAACGAATCCAAAAAAGTAACCTTCTTCAGTAGAACCAAACAGAGACTATGGACCAAAGGTGAGGAAAGCGGAAATTTCCTGAACATGGTTTCTATAAAACTTGATTGTGATAAGGATACTTTACTCATCAAAGTTCGCCCTGAAGGTCCTGTTTGCCATAAGGGAACCGACACTTGCTGGGCTGAGGAAAACTCAGCAGAATACGGTTTTCTTTCAGAATTGGAAGGCATTATCGCCAGCAGGAAGAAACTAAGTGAAACACCAAAGATAAACAGACAGGAAAATGAGAATAGTTATGTGGTTTCCCTGTTTGATAAAGGACTCAATAAGATCGCCCAGAAAGTTGGTGAAGAAGCTGTAGAAGTGGTGATTGAAGCTAAGGATAATGACGAGGACCTGTTTTTAAATGAAAGTGCAGATCTATTATTCCATTATATGATCCTTTTAAAAGCCAAAGGTTACGGATTGGAGGATATCGTAAAGACTTTAAAGCAAAGACATAAATAGTTAAAATGGGATTTGAAAAAGCCTCATTTCAAATCCCATTTTTGATGCATGTACGAATATTACTTACTCGCAACTCTAATAGCTATTTTCTGAATTTCACTAATACTTGTTATTAAATCATCGATTTTATTGCTATTTCCTTCTAATTTATAACTGAAAGAACGAGTCATTTCTACATTATTTACCTTTTCTGGATAAATATATTTTAAACTAAATTCAATTTTTTCGTCTGGTTTCATTTCGTCAAAAATCTCTCTTAGATTTTCCACTTCAAATTCCTTAAGTTCTTTCAGACTTTTCATAGAAACATCAATTTTCAAATTGCTTAAGTTCATGTTTTCTACTTCTGTACTATCCTCGTAGTTCATTGAAGTTACAGTACTGCTCGTTTTTTCTGATTTTTGACCAACCATTAGAGTTGAAAATCCAAGTGCGATAACAAAAAATAAAGTTTTCATAATTTAAGTTTTAATGATTATTACTGATACAAACTTCAGCATCATTTCCTTTAATGCTGGTTAACTAGTGTTATCGAGTGTTAACAGATTCGTATTTAGTCTTTTAAAAAAATTACATTTGACTTATGAACGCGCAGAGATATAAGTACGCTATATATGCCATTATCGGAATAATCACTGTAGTGATAAGTATTCAGATATATTGGAATGTATTAAATTATCAGAATAACAAAATTCAATTAGTGAATGATGTTCAGGTAAGCCTTGATAATGCTGTGAATATATATTTCGCTGATGAAGCTGAGAAAAACACATTGGCACTTGAGCCAAATGAGGGGTTCGACATTTTTGAAGATGAAACTTTAGACAGCATTACCAAAAGAATAGACAGAAGTAAAAGTATTGCTGGAATTGACTCTGTTGAAAATTTATCCTCAGATAAGGTAAAGATCTACCAGGGGAAGCAAGCAGATTCTGCAAAGCAGGCTCTGGAACTGAAAAATTCGGGAGCTGGGTTCAATGTTAATAACACTAAATATAACGAGGATGGTGTTGTAAAAGGTTCTACTAAATTAAGAATTCCTGAAGTTACCATGGAAGACTTAAAAGCTATGGATGAAGACACTTCAAGTATAAAGTCAGCGCTGGATATTGATTTTCTAACCTCTCAAATCATCATCACCTACACTTCAGATTCTATTCCACTTAAAGTGTTTGATACAATAGTCAAAAAAGAGCTAGCTCGAAAAAATATTAGATCTTCTTATGGATTGCAGTTTATAAAAAAAGACAGTACAAGTTCATTCGTTAATAAGAGCTTAGTTGCAAATGCTGAACTCGAATCACGGTCTGAATCTTCTTTTCTTCCCAAAGGCACTTCATTGCTAATTTATTTTGACAATCCGAATCAGGAAGTTTTTTTAAGAAGTTTAACTGGTATTTTTATTTCAGTAGTATTGATTTTGGGAGTTATAGGTATTCTCTTTTATCTACTGAAGATCATAAACAATCAAAAACAGCTTGCTGAAATGAAGAATGACCTTATCAGCAATATCACTCATGAATTTAAAACACCTATTGCCACGGTTTCTGCGGCAGTTGAAGGAATGAAGCATTTTGATGCGTTGAAGAATAAAGAGAAGACCAGAAACTATCTGGATATTTCTGAAGTTCAACTTCAAAGGCTAAATCTAATGGTAGAGAAATTATTGGAAACTGCCACTCTGGACAAAGACCATTTGCAATTCCAGGCTGAGAAAATTGACCTGACGCGATTAATTCAAAACTGTGTTGATAACCATAGAATGCATCTTAAGGAGAAAACCCTTGAGCGAAGAAATAAGTCTGGAGTGATTCATTTCATTGGGGACCCTTTTCACCTTGAGAATGCGATCAATAATTTGATTGATAATGCAGTTAAATATGGCGGTGATCTAATTCATGTTGTGCTCAACAAAGAGGCAAATTACATTAATATTGAAGTTTTGGATAATGGTAATGGATTAAAGCAGAAAGATCTTGATTTGATCTTTGATAAGTTTTACAGGGTGCCTAAAGGAGATATACATGACGTTAAAGGATTTGGAATTGGTCTATATTATACGAGAAAGGTTATTGAAAAACATGGCGGAACTATAGAAGTAAAATTGCAGAAAAATGGAACCAGTTTTAAAATAAACCTACCTGATGGAAAATAAAATCAAGATATTACTGGCCGAAGATGAGACTTCCCTGGCTTATATTACTAAGGAAAGCCTTGAAAGCAGGAATTTCAAGGTACAACATTGCGAAAATGGCGAGATAGCTTTACAGGCTTTTAAAAATAACAAACCAGATTTGTTGGTGCTGGATGTAATGATGCCTAAAAAGGATGGATTCTCGCTTGCGAAAGAGATCAGAAATTTTGATGACACAATCCCGATCATATTTCTCACGGCAAAGTCTCAAACTAAGGATGTAGTAGAAGGATTCTCAATTGGTGGAAATGATTACCTCAAAAAACCATTTAGCATGGAAGAATTGATCGTTAGGATCAATAATCTTCTATCAAGGAAGAAGGTACAGAAGAATTCGGAAAAAATTGAAATAGGAACTTATACCTTTGATTTCCCAAAGCAGATTCTAAAGTATAAAAATGAAGAGGAGATAAGACTTACTCATAGGGAAGCACATCTATTATTCAATCTTTATAATAATCGCAATAAAGTTCTTGATCGAACCTATATTCTCGAAAAGTTATGGGGACACGATGATTTTTTTACCGCTCGGAGTATGGATGTGTTTATTACCAAGTTACGAAAAAAGCTTAAAAAAGATGAGTCGATACAGATACTCAATGTTAGAGGCTTTGGGTATAAACTTATAGTTTAAAGAATCCCTTAAAGTAATTTTATAACTAGTTCCACAATTGTCTTTCAGCGAGTTTGCGGAATAGGTTACTACTGCAGGATCTTTTCTATAGAATTTCCAATATTTTATACCGCACCAATTATTTTCTCTACTTTGATAAATACGCCGTAGGGATATTTTACCTACTATCAATATCGAAATATTATACAGTCCTGGTATTTCTTATCGCAATTTCTGAAGATGCTATCAAAGTAATGTCAATTCTCAAGATGTTATTCACTCTGATCCTCATCTACGATAGCAATTGCATTCTCAGGTCTATTATGTGGTTTTAATAAATGTTACATTTTTTAAAAGTCTGAAATTGTATTACCAGAGATTGTAATCACCACTTTGTACAGTTTTGTCTAATTGTATCGCAATAATTAAACAGAAAATTTTGGATTCCTAAACCTTATCAAGTTTTAATTAAGTGAATGCAAAAAAAGTTTTCTAAAAGGTCGCAAGAACGTAATTTTACAGTATGCTGCGACGCTTATTATTCGTTTTGATATTTCTGCAATTTTCAGAATTTGTTTTCTCTCAGAGCATACAGGTGGATCAGGATCGATATACTGCACAGGAACTTATCGAAGAAGTGCTTATACAAAGTGACTGCATTACAGATGTTGTGGTGACCAATGTTTCCGGAGCAAATTTTACCGATGGCAGTAAAAGTTTCGGGTATTTTGATGCAGGCGGCACAGAGTTTCCAATTAGTAATGGACTGGTTTTAAGCACGGGAAAACTTGAAACGATTTCAGAGCCCACTTCCAGTCTGGCAAATGACTTTCATTCCGGCTGGGATGGTGATAGTCAGTTAGAGGAAGAACTTAATATCGACTCCTATAATGCCACGGTTATAGAATTTGATTTCGTACCCAATGTTGCCGGCATTAGTTTTCGCTATCTTTTTGCTTCTGAAGAATATCAATTTGATAATTCAGTGACATGTTATTTTTCTGATGCTTTTGCTTTTTTCATTCGGAAAGCAGATGAAATCACTTATAAAAACCTTGCAGTCGTCCCGGGTACTCAAACTCCCATTTTGAATACGACCGTTCATCCTCATATTTCTGACAATTGTCCAGCTGTTAACGAAGCTTATTTTGATCGCTTCAATTTTGATGCTGAAACGATATTCGATGGTCAGACGAAAGTTTTGAATGCTGTCGCAGATGTCATCCCAGGAGAAACATATCATGTTAAGCTTGTAATCGCTGATGATCTCAATGATAAATATGATTCTGCAGTATTCCTGGAAGCTGGAAGTTTTCAATCCAGTGCAGATCTTGGGCCAGATCGGCTGGTTCAGAATAATGATGCTATTTGCTATGGTGAAAGTGTATTACTTAAACCGTCTACTGCAACAGGAGATCATGTGGAATGGTACAGAAACGGTGTTCTGCTGCAGGATGAGACAGGTGGTCAACTACGTGTAGACACACCTGGTGAATACTCAATTGAATTAACATCTACGGAAGGCTGCATTGCCCAGGGTAACGTGATAATAGAATATTATCCTCAAATAGATTATAGCCCGGCAGAACTTGTCGCATGTGGTTTTTCTGATGCTGAAACTGCCAGTTTCAACTTGCTTGAAAGTGCTTCCCAAATTTTGAATCCGAATCAGAGAACGGTGGTAGAAGAGTTTTTTATAAATAGATCAGATGCCGAAAACGGAGTTAATCAGATCACCGATCCAGAAAATCACAGTTCTGGTCCGGCAATCGTTTACGGGACTGTTCATGATGGTTTTGGATGTTCTGAAATCACAGAGATAAAACTTACTATAGCTTCTGAAACCATTTTGGACGCATTTACGATTTGTTCAGCTGAAGGATCTGGTAGTAATAGCTTAGAAATCAGCGATCTAAGAGATCATCTTTTTGAAGAAAACAATAATGCTTCCGACTTCCAGATTTACTTAAGTAAAAACGATGCCTTAAATGAGGAATCTGAAATACTAACAGACATTTCATTTTCTGAAATACAACAGGAAAAGCTATATGTGAAACTTCTTGATCAGGAAGCCTGTGTAGGCTTTGCGGTTTTACCAATTCAAAATGCTGGTGTTGCTGAACTTCCGGAAGATTTGGTATTAAGTTTATGCAATGCTAATGAAGAACAATTGTTGCTTGACTCTGGTCTGGACTCGAATGCTTCAGAAGATTATTCAATTGAATGGTTTTACGAAGAGGAGCAACTTCCGCAGTCATCCTCGAAAATTTACGTTTCGGCACCAGGGAATTATAGGGCAGATGTAACCAATCAAAATTCCTGCATAAGTTCAAGAAATTTCGAAGTTAATCTTATAGGAACAGCTATCATTCAGGAGGTGAATATAAGGAACCTTATTAATGGATACGAGGTGGAGATTGATATCACTGGAAATGCTACCTATGAATTTTCGCTGGACGATATCGGGCAATTTCAGCCGAGTTCGATTTTTAGTAATGTCCCACCAGGAATTCATACAGTATATGTTCGGGATACCAAGGCTTGCGACGTGATTTCAAAAGAAATATCCATTTTTGGATATGATCTTTTCTTTACTCCAAACGGTGATGGTTTTAATGATACCTGGACCGTTCATGGTATTGCTTCAGATTATATTGTACAGATCTATAGCCGTTATGGTAAATTATATACTGTGCTGGATGCTAAGAATGCCAGGTGGAACGGTAAATTTGAAAATGTAGATCTACCTGCTGGAGAATACTGGTTTAGTCTGATCCAAAACGGAGAAGTGACATTAACCGGACACTTCAGCTTAATAAGATAAAGACTGAAAGAATTTTTAGGGCAACTAATCCCAGCTACCCATCTTTCCAGAGTGAAAATCATCGTAGGCCTGCCTGATTTCATCTTCAGAATTCATCACGAAAGGTCCTCCAAAAACAACATTTTCCTTTAGTGGTTTAGCATGACCAATCAATAGTTTGCTATCTACTGAAGCCTGGATATTCAGAATTTCAGAGTTATTGGAAAATTCTGCCAGATGTAAGGCAGGCACCAGAATATCGTTTACATTCAGTTCCCCAGAAATTACATAAAAGAAGATCGTTTCGTCTCTGGGAATTTCCAGCTCCAGAGTTGTATTAGCATTAAAGTGTACTACAGCCAGATCCACAGAAGTTGGAGTATCAAAAGCCCCGCGTATCCCTTTAAAATTACCGGAAACCACCTGGGCTTTGATCGATCTTTCCTCATTTTCCCAGACGGAGATCTGCTCCTTTTGAAGTCCTTTATACTGTGGTTGCATCATCTTCAGTCTTTGAGGAAGATTCACCCATAATTGGAGGATCTCGAGGTCACCACCATTCTTTTTAAATTCTTCTGAAGAGACTTCGGCATGTAAGAGTCCGCTTCCCGCAGTCATCCACTGCACGCCTCCGGCTTCAATTACACTAGTATGTCCACCAGTATCCTTATGCGTGATATCACCTTCAATGATAAAAGTGACCGTTTCCATACCCCGATGTGGATGCGGGCCGAACGGTAATCCCTGGTTGTTCGCATCATAGGTTTGCGGACCGTGATGATTTAAGAACAAAAATGGATCGAGCATTTGTAATTCCCTGGTTGGCATAGGAGACCAGGTCTTCAAATCCCCGATAGGGCGATATTCAGCTTTATGTAGTTTCTTGATATTCCGCATTAGCATTTATTTATTTCGAACATAGATAAGCTTAAAACGGGAATTGGAATTCTCTCTGGATTCTATTTCAAACTTTTCAATAGAATCTATCATTGGAGTCAGCTTCTGGAAACCGTAGTTACGTGAATCAAAATTCGGTTGTTTTTTCTGAAGTAAACTTCCAACATCCCCAAGGAACGCCCAGCCATCTTCATCGGCAACATCAGAAATGGTTTGTGAAATTAATCGGACCACCTTTGGAGTGATCTTGTCTACATTCTGTTTTCTACTCTCCTTGGTTTTTGCCTTATCATTCTCATTTTCATTCTCCTTGGAATTATTCTTCAGAATTTCAATATAGATGAACTTATCGCAGGCGACAATGAATGGATCTGGAGTCTTTTTTTCACCAATACCAATAACTTTCATGCTAGCTTCACGAAGTCTGGTTGCAAGACGTGTAAAATCTGAATCACTAGAAACCAGGCAGAAGCCATCAACTTTATTAGAGTAGAGGATGTCCATGGCATCGATGATCATTGCAGAATCTGTAGCGTTCTTTCCCTGGGTATATCCATATTGCTGAATTGGCTGAATGGCATTTTCAAGAAGCACACTTTTCCACTTGTTTAAGTGAGGTTTGGTCCAGTCTCCGTATATTCTTTTGATCGTAGGATTACCATATTTGGCAATCTCTTCCATCATTTCTTTTATATGTGCTGAAGGAATATTGTCTCCATCAATGAGCACGGCTAAGTTTGTATCCATTTTTCTGGTTTGGTTGGATAAAGTTAAGGTTAAATTCAGTTTTTGCTAAGAAGAGGGAATAAAAAAAGCCCGGAAAATATTTCCGGGCTCCATTAACTTTTAAAAATGTTAGAATCTGAATAGTGCATTCATTTTAGATTCTTTTTCAGGCATTAAATAATCCTGAATTAAATAAACGTTTCCGCCCATTTCGATAGTTTTCTTCGCCGCCAGATTCATAAGAGAGCTATTTTCACTGGTTTGCTCATCGTCGATCTCAGTTTTCATTTGATCTTCGTCGTAAGTTCCCCATATCTCGGCTCTATTTTCGACAAATAATGTATCGATTCTTCCCTGATGGATCGCCGCCATGATATCACTTGGAGCAGAAGAGGTATTCTCTGTCTGACTTTGCTCTTTATATTTCTCAAGCTTGCTGTCGCGATCCTTATTCAGAAATTTTTCCGCGATCTTCAGAGACTTTTCATGTACTCCCAGTAGATCTGAGTCATTTGGATTACCGTCCACAACTTCATCTACAAGGTGATTGTAAGTATTAGCCTCTTTGTAAATTGAAAATAGATAATCCTGACAGTAAACGATCAATGGTAACTTTTCTTTGTTTAAATAATTTTGCAGTCCTTGATCTACCGCGCGAAAGAATTGTTTGATCTCATCTTTTTCATCTCTTTCACTACCACCGTGACCGTGAAACTGAGTTTTTTCTCCTCCAGCTCCCTGCGTTCTAAATTGCAGAGCTTTTTCTTTATAATCGTACCCTACACGTTCTTCAAGCTCTGAAGGTGTAAGATCATCGATATCGATTGGAGTTATAGAATATTTACTGGCCTCATATAACTGCACATCACTTATCTGTAAAGATAATATATGAAATTTGCCATCACCATTCATTGCTGGTATTAGTGGTTTCACATAAAACTCTTCGGAAATATAAGTGTAAGCCTCAAAATTTACGGGAAGACTGAAAGTTTTGAAATAATCTGGAGCAGCGAAAACTGCCAGTCCATCTGACTGGTGTCTCCAGAAATCTTTATCGTCCAGTAGTTCTTCAAACTTCTTAGACATCGTATCTAACTTACTTTTTTCAAATCCCTTAGCTGAAAGTTTTTTACTTGCTTCAGTCCAAAGTGAATGTAAGTGTTTGAGGTTTTTCTGTTCTAAAACTTCTTTTCCACCACGTTGTGTTGGAATAAAAATAGACACACAAGTGTCGTTTTTATAATTAGCTAGTTCTTTAAATTCCTTTTCATTTATCATAGACATATCTTTAATTTTTTTGGTAGTTAAAAGGTAAGTCTATTGTGAAACACTTCAAAGCGAAAGCCCTGTGCTTACTACTAAATCTTTCTTAATAAGTCTCAAAATATTGTGAACTAGCTTAAAGTTCGTCGTCTGGTTCAACATGGATCAGCACATCTGCGACTTGGGGAACATTTTCCAGCACTTGGTCTTTGACTTCATGTGCAATATCATGACCCTCCTTAACCGTGATATTTGCATCCACTGCAATGTGTAAATCTATGTGGTAGGTCATACCTGTTTTGCGTACGTAACATTTCTCTGTTTCTACAACTCCTGGAACTCCCAGGGCCGCACTTCTTATATCCATTTCTATATCTTCATAGCGATGCTCATCCATAACTTCTCCCAGAGCCGGTCTTAGGATAAGGTAAGCATTAAACAGAATAAAACCTGAAGCGAAAAGTGCTGCCCAGTCATCAGCATTTTCATATCCCTCACCCATCAGCAGGGCTATACTTATGCCTACAAAGGCCATAAATGATGTAATAGCGTCACTTCTATGATGCCATGCATCTGCTTTAAGTACAGAACTATCTGTCTCATCGCTTTTTTTAGAAACGAACCTATAGGATAACTCTTTAATAATAATGATGACGGCGAGAACTATGAGTGTATAGGGTTCAGGAACTTCGTGAGGTGTCTGTATATTTTCAATACTCTCATAGGCAATGATGGTAGCTGATACAATCAGAAAACCCACAACCATGAACGTAATAAGAGGTTCTGCTTTTCCATGCCCGTAAGGATGATTTTCGTCAGCAGGTTTGTTGGCATAACGAATGCCTAAAAGAACCAGGAAAGAAGAAAAAACATCGGTGGTGGATTCTATGGCATCTGCGATCAAAGCATAAGAGTTACCAAAGATTCCAGTAATTGCTTTAGCTATTGCTAACAAAGCATTTCCCGCGATACTAAAATAGGATGCTTTAACTGCCTCTTTATATTCGGGACGCATAGAAGTGAATTAGGCTGCAAAGCTATTAATTTTAATTATTTCAGCTGATTGTAGATCAATAAAATCCCACTAACTACCATAAGAATGATCAGTAGCTTACGAAAACTTGAACTTTTCATACTACCCAGGAATTTTTTACCAATGATATTTCCTAATACCGCTCCAAGACCTAAGGCAATTCCGTAAATCCATAATTCGGTATAAAGAAGTCCGAAGAACGTATAACTACCAATTTGTGCGATTCCAAGGAAGAATGAGTTCGCGGTTTTTGTCGCAATTAACTCTTCTTTATCGAGACCCAGATTGAGATAAAAAGGGTTGAGAACTGGTCCTAAAGCTCCAATTACAGTTCCCAGGATAGAAACTATAAACCCTAATGGTATGAAGTACCATAGTTTAACAGGAAATGATCGTTCCTTCTTTCCGAAGCGATATTGAAATACTGTGCTTATCAAGAATATTCCCACCATAATTTGTAGCCAGCCCGCATTGATTCGTGTAAAGAACCAGCCGGCGAGTAAAGCTCCAAGTAGAGCAGGAGGAACGTAATACCAGAAAACCTGCCAGTTGATATGTTTCCAGAAAATTATAAGCCGGGCAGGTCTGCCAATAAAAGTTCCCAGATTCAAAACGGGTGGTGTTTGCGGAGTTCCAAGTAGAAAGTTAAGAAACGGTACAAGAACTAGTGCGCCACCACCACCAGAGATCGTTGAAATAATAAATGCAACAATTCCTGAAAGCAAAAGAATAAGCAGATTGAACAGATCTATATTTTCAAAAATGTTAGAAGTCAGTATCATTTCCACCATACTACAAAAAACCTTGAAAAGCTATCCTTATGCTTCATCCATATAAGTGGTGATTTTTTCTTCTGAAAAAGTTCGGAAATTTCTTCCATTATTTCAGCATATGAATGCCAGTGATTGCAGGATTCTGGCTTTGCGCTCCACAAATTTTTCTTTGGAGCATAGAACACTGCATTATTCTTATCCAGTTCCTTAAATTCCTGAAGGCTAAGATATTTACCATCTTGCGATGTAGCATCAGGATCATTAGAATACAATTGAGCTTTAAAGCATATTTGTTGCTCTATTTTGTCCAGATCCAGATCGTATTTTTTCAGATAACTTTGAGTTTCCGGATGTTTTAGTAGCGGTAATTGCTTCGTAGTGATCTTCTCCATTTTCTCCAGAAAAGAATCTTTCCTGTTGGGACCTATGAACATCTTTTCATCCTGACCTACTTCTGGGTCCAGAATATAGATCTTATAAACCAGCTCCACATGTAAAGGTCTTTTATTTTGAAAATCGTAGAGTAAAAAGTCTAGTTCACCCAGTGTGATCTTTTGTTGATTGACCTGGATATTGGAAGCAATAAGTTTGTAACGTTTGGAAAATTTGATGGCTATTTCAAAAAAACTTTCCATCCTTTTGCCCAAAACAGAATTCCTGGGGTGATCAATTTTTTTAAGTTCAGCTATTAATTCCTCAGTGATATCTACTTCGGGAAATTCAAAAACAGGAATTTCAGAACGGTATTTTTTTCTAATATCTGACGTTTCTAAAAATCCTGTAAACTGACTTATTAGGTCGACTTCCGAAGAATGAGATAGCATATAACCTTTGACTATTTTGGACTGATCGGGATGTAAATATCTTCGAGAGATTCAGGATCATCGGGTCCTTTATAATCACTTCCCATGATCTCAAAATGAGGGCGATGTGCAAGCTGATATTCAGATTTTGGAAGCCAGTCCTCAAAAATATACTTCGCTGTTCCGGCAAAGTTCTGTGCCGTTCCGCGATGTCTGAAAACGGCATACAATCCGCCTTCCAGTTCCAATTTCTCAAGACCTTCAGGTAATTCTGCATAATCGTCTACTTCAACTGCGGCCCATTTTTCAAATTTTGTTTGAGGATCAAATTCGCCTTTTAGAAATGCTTTTTTATACTGTTCTACAGAATATAAGTCCCGATTGGCCAGGGATGGTGTCTTTACCTTAATACTCATAAAACGTTTCCAGAGCACTTCTGTTTTATCATTCGCCATACTGGTTTCCTTACTTATACCAGCAAGTTTAACAGCTTCAATCTCCTTTATCTTTGGTTGCATTTTTTAAGATTTTGGTCCTAATTCATAATTCTGAGGGGGAGTGGCATTCATCAAATGCTCCACAAAATAATCCCAGCGTCTTCTCATCATATAATACGAATCTTTTCCGAAGCCATGGCGTGCATGAGGGAAAATTATCAGGTCAAAATCCTTGTTGGCTTCGATAAGGGCATCAACTACCAGATATGTATTATAAGGTGGTACATTATCATCCATTGCACCATGCGCTAGAAGCAATTTACCCTCCAGGTTCGCCGCCAGGTTCTGATTGGCTTGTTTAGCATAATTTGAAGTACCATCTTCGTCTTTGCGCAATAAACCTATATAACGCTCGCCCCAGTCATCCTCATAATTGCGGTTATCATGGTTTCCAGATTCAGAAATACCAACCTTATAGAATTCAGGATAATTGAAGAGGGCAGCTGCAGTAGCGAATCCACCACCTGAATGTCCCCAGATCCCAACTCGATCCAGATCCATATAAGGATACTTTTTAGCTAATTGCTGAAGTCCGCTGATCTGATCTTCCAGGGTGTTATCGGCCATATTACCGTAGCAGGCATCATGAAAGGATTTTGATCGATTCGGGTTGCAGGTACCGTCAATAATTACCACTATAAAACCTAGTTCGGCCATTGCCTGGTGATCACTCCGGCTTGGATAAAATGAACGGGAACCAACTCCACCTCCCTGAGGTCCTGGATAAATATAATTCACCACGGGATAGGATTTATTCTCATCCAGGTGTGTTGGCGTAAACATAAGGCCGTAAAGATCCCAATCCCCGTTTCTTGACTTTACACTTATTCTCTTAGCGGGTTTCCAGCCTTCAGCTTCCAGGTCCTTTATATCTGCTTTCTCCAGATTGGCTACTAGTTTACCATTTATTTTTTTGAGCACGGCCTGGTTAGGAGTATCTGGTTTAGAATAATTATCTACAAAATACTTTGAATCTGGAGAGATGCTTATGCTATGATTTGCATCTTCCTGAGTGAGGTTCTCTAACTTTTTGCCATCAAATCGAATGCTATAGAATTGAGCGAAATATGGATCCATAGATTGATCCTTCCCATTCGCCATAAAATAGATCATGCGATCTTCAAGATTGAACTTTAAAACTTCAGTAACAACAAATTCTCCTTTGGTGATCTGATTTTTAAGTTCTCCGGTTCTGGAATCATAAAGATATAAGTGACCCCAATCATCTCTTTCAGAATACCAGATGATCTCATTGCTTTCAGGGAAATATTTCCAGTTAATGCTTCCCTGTCCAGATTCATACTGAGTATCTACTTTTTCCTCAAAAACTTCACGAACTTCTCCAGTAGTTGCATCTGCAATTCTGAACTTTGCTACTTTATGGTCTCTTGAAGTTGAAACAAAGGCCAGCTCATTAGAATCCTCACTCCACTGATTATCATCGAAAGCACCTGAACAACTAATATCATCACACAGAGTTCCTCTTCTTGGATCCTGCGGAATTTTTAGCGGAATGATCTCTGAATTTTTTGTATCTATAATAATACGCTCGATCTGAATCACCTTTTCATCACCCGGAAGTGGATATTTCCACTGCTGAAGTTCTGGAGCCCCAACTTTAGTTGAAGCAAGGTACATATCACTTACATGACGCTGGTCCTGTCTAAAAGTGGCGATCTTTTTGGAATCTGGAGACCATAACAGGATTGGCTTGTCACTTTTTCTCCAACCAGCATTATCTGTAGCATAACCATAATTTTCGATTCCGTCTTTGGTTAGTTGCGTCTCCTCACCAGTGGCAGCATCTTTGATCCATAAGTTCCAGTCCTTGATATAAGCTAACTTATTTCCATCTGGCGAAGCAACTTCTATACGCGAATACCTACCATTTTCTTGGGAACCTGTTTCAATGTTCGCTAGCAATTCCTCTTTGGAAGTAAAAGTAGTTTTGTCACCAGTTTTACTTTTGACCAGAACAAATTCTGAATCATCCCGGGTGGTAATTCGATACCAGAAATCTCCATTATCCAGCCATTGTGGGTAGACGTAACTCCGGTAAATTTTACTATTTGTATTATAACTCAAGAACTTTTCTGCATTTGCGTAATCTTCAGCAGTGATGCTATCCCGGTTTTGGGAATTTACGTTGGAGAACGTAAGAAAAGCAATAAGAACTATAAGGTATTTTTTCATATTCTATACTTTGAGGACTGGTTTCATTTCAATGTTGATCTTCAGGTTATTTTAGCACATTTACTCCTTTTAAATTCTCCCGAAGGGATTAGATGTCAAATAATTTTTTGATAGGTTTATTCTGAAAACTCCTACCAGGACTCCAATTTAAATATAATTACCGAAATCTCTGAAACCTGAAGCGCTTGAAACTTTTAGTTTTTAGGAATGCGGTTCATTTTGGATATCTTTGCGGGAAAATCAAGCCTTTGTTCAGGAAAAGATTCTTCTATTTTATTAAAGTACAGTATTTGGGCTATCGCTTACATGGATGGCAAAAACAGCCAGATGTGAAAACGGTTGAAGGTTTGATCACTAAAACCTTTGGCTGGATCATGCCCGGCGCAAAATACAAGATCCTTGGAACCAGCCGTACAGATGCCATGGTATCTGCGGAAGAGTCGGCTTTTGAATTATTTCTTGATCATGAACCGCTGGAAGATTTGCAGGAATTCCTCAAACTATTAAATAAAAATCTACCACAGGATATTCGAGCTTTAAGTATTGAAGAAGTAGATGATAAATTTAATATCATACAGGATTCGAAAACAAAGGAATATGCCTATTTATTTAGCGTTGGTGACAAGTTCCATCCATTTTGTGCTCCATTTATGGCAAATTTCCAGGAAGATTTGGACATTGAAAAAATGAAAGAAGCCGCAAAGCTTTATCAAGGCAGGCATAATTTTAAGAATTATTGCGTGCGGGTATCTGAAAAAAGCACTTTTGAGCGTGAGATGCTAAGATCTGAACTTGTTGAGAATACGCTTTATACCGCTAATTTTTTCCCTGAAAATTCCTATATATTTCATATTCACGCATCAGGTTTTTTAAGACACCAGGTTCGCTTAATGATGGGAACGCTTATACAGGTAGGACGCGGTGAATTAAGTCTTGATGAAATTGAAGAAAGCCTAAGACCAGATACCCCACATTTACAAATGGACTTTATTGCCCCGGCATCTGGATTGATCCTGAGAAAACTGGAATTTGATTAGCAATCTATTTATCAGCAATGATCTTAAGACCTAGCTTGATCGTCTCATAAGGGATGGCTCCTTCAAAATGTTCGAAGTATGCTTTCAATGAATTAGGATCGTTAAGATCAGATTTTGCTTTTTTGATCGCTTTTAGATCAGATTTTGGAACGAACTGATGCAGGTTGATCTCCTCTTCCTCGTCATAAAGTTTTATCAGGTGCGCGTAGATCGTATTGGTTGAAACGCCTTTTTCTTTTGCCATTTCCTCTATACTCAATCCACGTTCATACAATTCCAGTGTTTCCTTAAAGGTGTTAGACTTTTTAGAGCGCTTCGTTTTCGGTTTTTTCTCTCTTTTATCTTTACTGAAGGCAATGATCTCTTTGATAAAGCGATAGCCATAGTCTTCCATTTTCTTACGACCAACACCATCGATCAGCAGGAATTCTGCATCAGACATTGGACGTTGTTTTTCCATATCCTTTAATGCAGCATCGTTGAAAATAAGGTAGGCAGGAATATCTTCTTCCTTTGCGATGGAAAGTCGTAACTGTCTTAGTTTTTCGAACAGCGAATTAGAAGATGACTCTTTTTTATCCTTTTCAGCTTTCTCCACCTGTTGTTTAACATCTGCCAGAAAAACCTTCTCCTTGCTGAATAGAACTGACTTAGCATTTTCAGTTAACTGGAGATGATTGTTTTTATCAAAAGCGATTTCCAGCAAACCAAGGTTGATCAATTGTATAATATACTGCTGCCAGTTTTGCCAGGAAATATCTTTCCCGATACCATAGGTAGAAAGCTCCTGGTAATTGTTCTTACGAACCACTTCATTTTGTGAACCCCTTAGAATATCGATAACTACGGAAATTGGTTCAGACGCTTTAAGTCGGTAGATACATGAAAGTGCTTTTTGTGCGATGATCGTACCATCAAAGAATTCCGGTGGATTCCGGCAAATATCACAATTACCGCAATCTTCCTGAAGGTACTCTCCAAAATACCCAAGCAGGATCTTCCTTCTGCAGGAAAGTGCTTCAGAATATTGCTTCATTCGATCAAGCTTTGCCAATTGAACTTCTTCATTCTTCGCATTCGAAGCAAATTTCTGAAGCTGGATCACATCAGCATAAGAATGAAACAACAGTGTTTCAGATTCCAGCCCATCTCTACCGGCACGTCCAATTTCCTGGTAATATCCTTCCAGGTTCTTTGGCATGTTATAATGAATAACCCAACGGATATTCGATTTATCGATACCCATACCAAAAGCGATGGTTGCACAAATGATCTGTTTTTCGTCATTGATAAAATCATCCTGTATCTGTGAACGTTGATCATGATCGATCCCTGCATGATAGGCTTCTGCCTTGAATCCTTTCGCTTTCAGTTTTGCAGCAAGCTCTTCGGTAGTTTTTCGGCTTAAACAATAGACGATTCCACTTTCAGAAGTACGATTTTTGAGAAATTTTGCAATCTGCTCAAACCGCTTGATACCAGGTTTTACTTCCAGGCTTAGATTCTTCCGGTCGAAAGATGCAATATGTTTTTTGGCAGCAGGGATATTAAGTTGCCGGCAGATATCATTTCTAGTGGCTTTATCTGCAGTTGCGGTAAGCGCCAGGATTGGAGTTGAAGGGAACCTGTTCTTAAGATATCCAAGTTGTGTATAGGCCGGGCGAAAATCATGTCCCCAACTCGAGATACAGTGTGCTTCATCGATGGCGATTAGACTAACTTTTCCATCCACCAGGAAACGATCAACGATTTGAAGACTTTCCGGAGCAACATATATAAGTTTAAGCTCTTTATTCTCAATTTGCTTAAAAATAGCTTCACGTTGATCTTCGGTCTGGCTACTGTTGAGGTAAGCGGCGGGAACACCATTGGCGTTCAAACCGTCTACCTGGTCCTTCATGAGAGCTATAAGTGGTGAAATTACGAGGGTAATTTCAGGTAATAAGATTGCGGGAAGCTGGTAACAAATAGATTTCCCACCACCGGTTGGCATGATCACCAGGTTATCTTTTCCATCGAATACAGATTGTATGATCTTCTTCTGTAAGGGTCTAAACTTCTCATATCCAAAATACTCCTTCAGAGTATCCAGCAGCTTAACTTCATTCATGGCGCAAAGGTAAAATTAAAGGTTCAGAACAACCAGTGGAGAGGTCAATTTTCAGAAGGAATAAACAGTCCCTTAGCCAGGGTGCAATCTAGAGTATTGACAGATTATTCCTATTTTTATGAAAATTAAAGTTTATATGGCGAAACGAAGAAAGCTGTTGCTAAGGCGTCCCAAACATACTAAGACGGTAAACCAGGTGCCTGGAACGATGACCTACGTGGGTCACAAAGAATCTTCAGAAACCAAACTTGAAGTGATCGATTATAATGCCGACCAATATGAAAGGTATACTTCCAATTCGCCAGATGATGCTTTTAATTATGTAGATGAAAAAAGTGTTACCTGGTTCAATATTGACGGACTAAATAATATTAGTGAAATCGAAAAACTTGGGGATTACTATGAGTTGCATCCACTGGTGATGGAAGATATCGTAAATACCGGGCAGCGACCTAAAATTGAAGAATACCAGGATTATCTTTTTATAGTTGCGAAAATGCTTTATCACAAGGATGGAGAAATTGAAAATGAGCATATTAGTATGATCGTTGGTAAAAACTATGTCATCACCTTTCAGGAATCTGATGGTGACGTTTTTGACCCTATTCGAGAACGTTTGGAAACTTCTAAAGGAAGGATAAGAGGTAAGGGAGCAGATTACTTAATGTTCGCGCTTCTGGATGCCATTATTGATAATTATTTTCTGGTGATCGATGATATGAGCGATCGTATCGAACTACTAGAAGAAAGTCTGTTCACTAACAGACCAAGTGATGATATTGTTTACGAGATACAGGATCTAAAAAGAAACATTCTTAGAATTAGGCGTGCTGTTTTCCCTCTGCGTGAAGTGATAAGCCGACTGGAAAAACTGGAAAACGAGATTATAGATCCACACACAGGGAATTATATTAGAGATTTATATGATCATATAATTCAGATCTCAGAAAACATCGAAATTTACCGGGAAATGATTTGGGGTCTTATGGATATGTATATGACCACGATTAGTAACAAAATGAACGAGGTCATGAAAGTACTTACCATCATGGCGAGTATTTTTATTCCGCTTACCTTTATCGCTGGAATCTACGGAATGAATTTCGAATATATTCCGGAATTGCAATGGAAGTATAGTTACTTTGTACTTTGGGGAGTAATGATCATCATATTCCTTTTAATGCTTTACTATTTTAAACGTAAAAAATGGCTTTAAAATTCACTAAGATCGCTAAAATTACTGCCTGCAGTGTATTTATTCTGATAAGTTCCAATATTTCAGCTCAGTCTGAAACTGATACTGATAAGGAAATGAATAAAATGTATGTAGGAACCTATACTAAGAAAGAAGGCCATGTAGATGGCAAAGCTGAAGGGATCTACCTGCTACATCAGGATCCTGATAATGGGAGTCTTACTAACTGCGGTACACAGGCTAAGATCATTAATCCTTCGTTCGTAAAAACAGGAAGACAAGGAAAGTTTCTTTTTGCGGTTAGTGAACTGGGACCGGGAGACGATAAGTCCGGTTATGTATATTCTTACCAGATCCAGGAGAATGGAAACCTTAAGGAAATTAGTAAACTTTCTACCGGAGGCCATGCTCCCTGTCATATCGCCCTGGACAGATCTGGAAAGTTTGTATTCGTTAGTAACTACATGGGTGGGGTAGTAGCTACTTATAAAGTTAAGTCTGATGGAGCCCTTGAAAAGGTGAGTGAATTAAAACTTCCTGAAGCTGAAACCGCTCACGCACATACAGTTAAAATAAGTGGTGACAATAGAACTGCATATGTTGCAGATCTTGGTAATGACCGACTTTTAGTATACGAATTTGATGTTGCCAGTGGAACACTTTCAAAACATGAAAATTTTCAGGTGCAACTTCCTGAAGGTGCTGGTCCAAGACATTTAAGCCTGAGTAGAAATGGTAATTTTGTTTATAGCATGAATGAGCTGAATTCTACTGTGACCACCTATAAGGTTTTAAAGGGTGGTGCACTTGAAATTGTACAAACTCTTAGTTCTTTGCCTGAAAGTTACCTGGATAAAAATTCTGGAGCCGATATTCATATAGGCAAGGAGGGAAAATTTCTTTATGCCAGTAATCGAGGTCATAATAGTATCGCTATATTTAGTATAGATCAGGTGAACGGAACACTAAAGAATGTTGAATTTGTTCCGGTAGCTGGAAAGACACCACGAAATTTTGCCATATCACCTTTCGGAAAATACTTATATGCCGCCAGCCAGGATACTGGAAATATAACAACTTACACGATCAATCCTGAAAGCGGAAAATTAAAGATTCAGGAACCCATATTTGAAATTAAAACCCCGGTCTGTCTGGAGTTTCAGAAATAAAAAAAAGCAGCCAATTGGCTGCTTTTTTTCTATACGTCCTGAACGACAAAGAAACCATCGTTTCCCTGTGACTGGTATAGCGGCATGAAAATATAAGCATCCCATTCGCTATAAACTTTCTCTCCGTTCTGTTCGGCTAGTAGTTCGCCTTTTTCGATTTTCTGAAAATTCTCATATCCTTCTTTCATTTTGAAAGTATCTCCATCCTCCAGGCCATGGCGGTGAATTATTTCAAAGGTCTTTTGATCTGGAGCATTCTTTTTACTGAATCTTTCTACACATTCCGGATGGGTGGAAATTTTTGAAAGATCTAATTTATTTGCTTCCTTCAGTGCTAACCAGATGACCCCTTCATGATTTTCTTCAGAAGTATCATCTGTATGCTGACCAGCTTCGAATACAAAACCAGTCATTCCAGTTCGGCTCAAATAATGGTCAATGTCTCCCGTAATGATATCACTGAAACCTCTAATGATATAAGTCGGAAAATTATGCGCCCATTCATCATTGTCGTTCACTTCCTGTACCGAGACATAAGGCAAACTTGCCGATGAGGTGGTATGGCAATCCAGAAAATACCTTTTCGTATGGTCCTTTTCAGGATAATTGTTTAGTACCTTAATGATCTCGAACATTTCTTTTTGCTCATGAGTTTGAGGATCATTTTTCTGAATATTTTCTTCTGTCCAGGTTCTGTTGAGGTCCTCGTCTATATAACGTTTGTTCTCATTAAGTGCTTTCTGGTTCCCGGAAACACCAACAATTTTACCCTCGATCTCAGGTTTGGTTTTTTCCAGTTGTTTAAAAACCTCCTTTAGAGCGAATACGCCACTTGGTTCATTTCCATGGATCCCAGCTGTAACGAATAGTAACGGGCCGGGTTCTCCTGAAGAATATTCTCCTATGATCCTGTCTACGTTCTCTTCTAGCTTCTCTTTCATAAAATTAATCCATTGTGGCCAGAGTCCTGTTGCTCAACTGACCTTTATACATATTCTTATACTCAACTTTTCTTTCAATCGCCTCGATGATATAATCTGTAAACGGGGAAAGTCCAATATCCTTGAAATGTTCCATTCCACCCGGGCTTAGTACATTGATCTCGATCAATTTATCCTTTACGATATCAAGTCCCACGAAAAATAATCCGTCACGAATTAATTTAGGTGCTGTAAGATCAACGATGCGTTGCATTTCCGGAGTTAGCTCACTACTATCTGCAGTAGCTCCTAGACTGAAATTACTACGGAATTCTCCTTCGCCTGCTACCCGTCTAATAATTGCTTTTTCGCCATCTCTTTCCATGATTTTACCATTTAGTAATAAGACACGTACATCACCATCTTTTACATCTGGTAAAAATTCCTGTGCGATGACGTATCCCTGAGAGCTTAAATGATCGATGATCTGGTTTGTATTTTTCTCATGTTCATCTATAAGATACACATCCTGTCCTCCTGAACCTTCCAGGGGTTTCAGGACCATCTTTTTATTCTGTTTCTCCCAGAAATCTAAAAGTTGATCCTTGTCCCTTGTAATGATAGATGCTGGTTTAATTTCCTGAGGTAACTCTTCGAAATATAATTTATCAATAAAAGCATGGGATAGGGCATAGGCATCGTTTAGAACCAGAACATCCAGTTGCTGGATCATTCTTCCAAATGCGACACCAGCCTGCTCAGCCCATTGTCTTCCTTCTTCTTCGGTAGGATTGTTTCTAATAAAAAGAACATCCAGTATCGTACAGTCAATTTGCTTTTTTATAGCCTTTGGACCCTGCAAAGCTTCCAGAAACTTCTTAGTAGACTTGGTTTTAGTATCCTTTGGTAGTTGAGTAGAATTTATAGTGATAGGTTTATCATGGTGGAAATTAAAATCTCCAACACCCATTGCATAAACTTCATGACCTCTTTGATGAGCCATCTGCATTAGCGCGTTCGATGTACCATCTTTCTCTGTTGCGACATCATTTAATACAAAACATATTTTCATTTACATACCATTTGTGGAAGGCTTAAACCATTCCTGATTAATTTCAATTTTTCGAACATTTGTTCACTATGTAGAAACCGGGGTTTTATCCTTAGCGGTTCCAAAACTTTTCTATCTGTTAATTCCCGGATTATATTTGTGTGCTTGATTCCGTATTTACCGGCTAGCAGAATCTCATAATCATCATAATTCTTAAGGTGCTCTTTAAGTAGAACAAGTCCCTTTAAATAAATAATGTCTTTAATGAATCCACCGCCCTGCATAATTCGGGAAGTGATATTGAAGGCTCTTTCCGCAGAAAAACCGTAATCCATTTTTAGTAATCTGAATATTTCCTGGAAATTCGCACCTTCTAAAACTGCCTGTCCTGCCAGCACTCTTCCAGCAAGTATTCTAAGTCTGTTTGCTGTGAGACCATCTACCATAAATTCAGACATTACGGCCAGACCTTCCTGTAGTGGATCATAATCTGCCAGGCCAATGCTTAATTGTTTTAAAGGTTGCCTGCTTCCATTGTAATAAGTGAGAACATGCGTTCCAACTTCGTGCTGAATAAGTGCTTCTGCCTCGATACGACTCATTTCATAATCTGCAGGAATGTATAATTCTCCATGAGAAACCATCATTACGTTCACATCTTTTCGAATATGCACCTTGCAATTAAAGTTTGCATCCTGTTGCTTGAAATAATCAAATTCTTTTCGGGCAAGGCTGCTAAATTCTTTCGCATCAATAATATCATTCGACTCGTTATAGGTTTCTTCCGGTACTTCGTTGAGAATATTCTGAGCCTCTTCGCATAATTGTCGATCCACGCCTTTGTAAAGCCGAATGCTATCGTACAGAAAGTTGCTGGACCCACGTTCGCCCAGCATGGTGATTTGCATATCCAGTTCTTCGCGTTTTTCTCGAAATAGATAGGACATCGCAGGATCGTCAATATCTTCGATCTTTAAATTGTACAGTCTGCGCTTTAAAATATCAGGATCAACGGGAAGTAGGCGATAATGATAGTCCAGAACATTCTGATATTTACTTTTAAAGAATTCTTCCTTGATTTCATGAATATTGGCAGGAGAAACCAGCCAGAGGAATTGATATGATTTTTCAATATCTGCAAGCTGCTTATCAATATCAAATACGACTTGCTTTAAATATTTTCTTCCCAATGCATTGAAGCTGGCGACGCCGCCTGTGGTTTGTACCCTGATAAAGTCAAAGAACGACCTATGCATGGCCTTGATAAGGAAGTCTTTAAAATTTCTGAAAAAGACTGGGTATAACTTATTATTCTCATTCCTGTAAACTGGAGGAATTTCAAGGCTTACCAGAACAGCACCGCAATTCTTAGCTTCCTCAATACTCATAAGATCTTCGGAATCTTCCGCACGCCTATGTACCGTATCTACAATTTCTGTATCTAAATAAAGGCCGGTGAAAACTTCATTTATGGTATATAGATCCTTCTGAAGGGTTTCTAAACTGGTAGGCAGTTTTTCAGCAGGACCTTTAATACGCAATTTTTGAGAGTCCTCATTTCCGGCATAAATTTCGAACAGCAGGTATGATTTCATTTCTACTGATAGCAAATTGGAAATAGCGATCAGTAAGTTTCGATAACCGGCAAAATCTCGATTTCCGATAACCATATAGGAAGATTCACTGGTAATAAACCTTTTAGTTCCTTTATCATTTGATTTTTTACGGTAGATAACCAGGTAGGGTAATTCTTTTTCAATATGCAAAATCCCCATTCCGGGAAGCATACAGCTTATCTCCTTATTTTCCTTAAGAATTGTTAAGATTTGTTGAATGTAATTTTCAGATAGATCAGGTATTTCCTGCATAATTTGAAAATGTATATTTTAACCCTCTCTAAACGCCATGTTTGGTGAGGATCTGGTTGGTTTTATAACATTAGTTTACTCCAATTTAGGAAGAATTAGCCGTTCAAAATCTGTCTGAGATCTTTTGACAAATTTTTATGACAGGCTTAGTAAAAATTAGGAAATGGCGAGGAATCTATTAAAAACAAAAAAGCCTTCCATAAGGAAGGCTTTTCGTGAT
>NZ_JBLVTK010000003.1:112501-196451 GCF_048285865.1 Christiangramia marina
GATTTGCGGTTGCAAATATAAACCACTTTATAAATTAAACAATGCTTTTTTTGGGAAAAGTTCAGGTAAGTTTAAAAAAATAAAAACTCCCAATCGGAAGTTTTTGATTTTCAGTATAGATACGGTTTTAGAAATTTAGCTTTCTCTGATCAATTTTTTTTCCAGACCAACTGCAGCCACTACTAATTGATGCAGTAAGCTTGGATTTTTATCCATTTTTTCAAAAACCTGTATGTATAAATGATTAAACCTTCTGATTAATTCGAGTGTTTGAAGTGAAACACTGAAAAAATTTCCCGAATCGCGAAGCTCTTCAATAGAATCCTTTACAGACTCGATATGAGATATTTCTTCATCGGTACTTTGGATATAATGTTCTTGCTGTAGCATACCACTAGTTATTTGGTTAGCCAAAGCAGATGTATTCTAATAGATTGGGTATTCAAATATAATTTGATAATTTAATTTAAATCTGAGCTACTGGCACTTTTAGTTGAAGTATGAGAAAAAATCGGTAAGAGGTAAAAAAACTATAATTCGAATATTATTTTACATTTGTGGTATCGACCAGAAATATTCCAGAACATTCATCAAACTACAATTTACCATTGCACACCAACTCAAATAATTTCCTGAAATCGCGATACACAGAAGTATGAACGATTGGATAATTTATCTTCTGGGCTTTATCGCTCAACTGCTTTTTTCAGGGAGGATGATCGCACAATGGCTGCTTTCAGAAAAGAATAAACGGGTGGTTACACCTCAATTCTTCTGGCATATTAGCTTGCTCGCATCTTTTTTATTATTTATTTATGGATACCTACGGGACGATTTTGCCATTATGCTGGGGCAAACGCTTACTTATTTTATATACATCAGGAATTTGCAGTTGCAGGGCGACTGGAAAAAAATAAATAGGTATGTAAGGGTTTTTCTCTGGATATTTCCTTTGTTCGTGGTGATCTATGGGTTTAACAACAATCAGTATGACGCTGCAGCTTTATTTAGAAATGTGGATATTCCTATGTGGTTACTGGTCGTCGGGACTGCAGGACAACTTATTTTCACCCTTAGATTTATTTATCAATGGGCTTATTCTGAAAGAAGAAAATCTTCCTCCTTACCACTTGGTTTCTGGATCCTGAGCTTACTTGGATCGTCGTTGATCATCTATTATGCGATCCTTAGAGAAGACCCTGTGTTACTAGCAGGTCATAGTTTTGGTGTTATTATGTATCTTAGAAATATCTATATTCAGAAGAATGAAGTTAAAGGATAATTACTTTCTGCTTTTACTATTTGTTTGCTTCGCAATATTCTTTGTGAATCTCGATGCCATCTTTGTAAATATCATGGAAGCAAGAAATTTTGCTACCGCTCGGGAAATGATCAATCTTGATCACTGGATCTTTACAACCCTTAATAATGAACCACGCTACGAGAAACCGCCTTTACCTACGTGGCTAACTGCGGTATCCATGATGTTATTTGGAATGAAGAACCTGATCGCAGCTAGGTTACCAGCCGCTGTCATGGGCAGCATCGTAAGTATCTTTCTTTATAGACTTGGCCTCAAATTCACTAATAATAGTAAGTATGCGTTCATTAGCGGACTTATAGGCGCTACCAGTTTCTATATACTCTTTTCAGGAAGGGATGGCCAGTGGGACATTCATACTCATGGCTGGATGATCATGGCTATATACTTTCTGTTCCAGATCTTTCAGGATACAGGAAATTCCATGAAAAACGCTGTTTTAAGCGGAATCTTTATTGGATGCTCTTTTCTAAGTAAAGGTCCGGTATCCATGTATGCGCTGCTATTGCCATTTTTGATCTCTTTTGGATTCGTATATCGCTATAAAAG
Organism: Christiangramia marina; assembly: GCF_048285865.1. NCBI lineage: Bacteria > Pseudomonadati > Bacteroidota > Flavobacteriia > Flavobacteriales > Flavobacteriaceae > Christiangramia > Christiangramia marina. The sequence continues at coordinate 114,372 of NZ_JBLVTK010000003.1, forward strand.
TTTCAAACATTACTGGAAACCAGTATTGCTAACAGTTAGTATTGCACTAATAATTAGTGCTTCCTGGGCCATCTATGTATATCTTCTGGACACCAATGCGGTTTCTAAAATCACAGATAAAGAAACCGGTCGCTGGCTGGATTATAACGTAAGACCGTTTTATTATTATTGGAGCTTTGTTGTCCAGAGTGGTATCTGGACTATTCCGAGTTTCGTAGCTCTTTTATATCCCTATCTTAAGAATAAAGTTTTTGATAAGAAAGCTTATAAGTTTACCCTCATCTGGACTCTTTGTGCAGTAGTGCTTTTATCCATTATTCCCGAGAAGAAGTCCAGGTATTTACTACCTGTGATGCTCCCAATGGCATTGAATACAGCATTCTATATAGAGTACTTATTTCGCAGGTTCGATATCCTTCCGAAGAAAGAATCTTGGATTGTATATTTCAATTTCGGACTTATTGCGTTGATCGGAATCTCATTTCCACTCGCAGGGTATCTATATTTTGGGGATCGGGTTCAGAATTTCCTGGGCTGGTATATTACGATCTCTATTCTCCTGTTCACCATAGGACTTATGATTTTATGGTACTTAAAGAATAGAAAGATCAAACCAGTTTTTTATCTTACGGTATGGTTTATTATTAGTGTTATATTCTTTGGTTTGCCTATAGCTTCGAAAATTGAAAAGAATCCATCATATCAAAGTATTTCCATTGTCGATGTTTACAGGGAACGAATGGACGTTAAAGTATATGAGTTTCGGGGTTTTACTCCGGAAATGATTTGGGAATATGGTCAGCCAATAGAAATTCTGTATGATGGTGAAAATTATAAAAGACCTGAAGAATCTCACTTTTTGCTGTTGGCTACGGAAGAGGAAAAAGAAGAAGTGATCGAAACTTTTGAAGGGTATACTATTGAAAAGATCGAAGAGATCGATATGAATCCTGTTGGTAATAAACACAAGGAACGTTTATACAGAGATCTTTATAAAATTGACAAATTTTAAATAATTCAGACATGGTTGATTATCCAATTAAATTCAGACCAATACTTCAGGAAAAAATATGGGGCGGGAATAAGCTTCGTGATATTTTGAATAAAACGACCGATAAGGAAAACGTCGGGGAGAGCTGGGAGATTTCCGGAGTAAAAGACTTTATTTCTGAAGTTAGTAATGGTTCAGAAAAAGGACAGAAACTAACAGATCTTATTAAGAAGTATAAAGCAGATCTAATGGGGGAGGAGATCTATAAAAGGTTTGGAGATGATTTTCCGCTGCTTATTAAGTTTATTGATGCAAAGACAGATCTTTCAGTTCAATTACATCCTAATGATGCATTGGCTAAGGAAAGACATGACTCATTCGGTAAAACTGAAATGTGGTATGTGATGCAAGCCGATAAAGGTTCTAAATTGAATATTGGTTTTAATAAAACAACCAATAAAGAAGAATACGTAGATTACCTCGAAAACAAGAAGATTCTTGATATTTTAAATTTTGAAGAAGTAAATAAAGGGGATTCGGTATTCATAAATACCGGGAAGGTTCATGCGATAGGAGGAGGAATCCTGCTTGCTGAAATTCAGCAAACTTCAGATATTACCTATAGAATATATGATTGGGATCGAGTAGATAGCGAGGGCAATAGCCGCGAACTACACACAGAACTTGCGCTGGATGCTATAGACTTTGAGAAGAAAGATGATTATAAGCTTGAATTTGATCATGTAGAGAATCATTCTTCAGAAATTGCCAGCTGTGAGTACTTCACTACAAACTATCTTCCGGTGAAAGGCAAACTCAAAAAGAAACTTTCCAACCTGGATTCTTTTGTCATTTATATGTGTGTTTCAGGCGAAGCTCAAATTAAAATTGGTTCCAATTCCGAAGAGATTAATGCGGGAGAATCGGTATTAATTCCAGCAAACACAAATGAGGTGGAGATTTCTGCTGAAAACACAGAACTTCTGGAAGTCTATATAAAATAGATTCCAGAAGTTCTGAAAAATTAGAAATTGAGAATATTGTCTATTTTCTTAAGTTCTTCTGAGCTAAAATGAATGTTCCTGATAGCTTTCAGGTTGTCTTCTAACTGAGATTTTCTGCTTACCCCAACTAAGACAGACGTTACTCTTTGATCTTTTAATAGCCATGCTACGGCCATTTGCGCAAGACTTTGTTCACGTTTTTCAGCTAACTCGTTCAGCTGCTGAATTTGTGAAACCACTTCATCTGTAATTTGTGCTTTATCCAGATAACTACCCTCTGTAGCAGCTCGCGAATCCTTCGGAATCCCTTTAAGATATTTACCAGTTAGAATGCCTTGTTCAAGAGGAGAAAAAACGATACTTCCAAGTCCGTTTTCCTCCAGTGTATCCATTAGTCCATTTTCAACCCAGCGATCGATCATGTTGTAACGGGGCTGGTGAATTATAAAAGGTGTTTTCAGATCCTTCAGAATCTTGGCAGCTTTGGCCGTTTCTTCAGCATTATATTGTGAAATACCAACATACAAAGCTTTTCCATCTCTTACGATTTGGTCCAGAGCGCCCATTGTTTCTTCTAGAGGTGTTTCCGGGTCTGGTCTGTGATGATAAAAGATATCTACATAATCAAGACCCATTCTTTGCAGGGATTGATCCAAACTCGCGATCAGGTACTTTCTGGAACCAAAATTTCCATAAGGTCCGGGCCACATATCCCATCCGGCTTTGGAAGATATGATGAGCTCATCTCTATATTGCTTGAAATCCTGCTTAAAGAACTTTCCGAAGTTACTTTCGGCAGAACCGTATGGCGGGCCATAATTGTTGGCCAGATCAAAATGCGTTATTCCATTATCGAATGCGGTCTGGAGAATCTCCCGCGCATTGTCCTGGTCATCATGATCTCCGAAATTATGCCAGAGACCCAAGGAAAGTAAAGGCAACTTTAAACCACTTTTACCACATCTTCGATAATCCATAGTATCATACCTGGAGTCTGCTGCATTATAATTACTCATATTATGATTTTCCCGGCAATTTAGAAATTATTGGGGCAACCCTAAACTTTAAGGAGCTAATTAATTCCTGGCAAAAGATAGGTATCCGGAATTTCCTTCAGCATTTTCCTCCAGCTTTAAGTTGATCTCAGATCCATCAGCCGAGATAACATCATAAGCATTCGTGAGATCTCCCAGTTTTCCATTAGGAGTGAAAAAGATCATGAAATCAAGATCATTGGATGGGTCAAATTCTGTCCCGTTATCATCGGAAACTCTCCAGGTTCCATTAAAAGATCCCAAGTTAGAATCTGCAACCAGTTCATTCGAACTTTGGAATATAAATGTATAATTTTCAAGATCATCGGTCTTATTCTGACCATTTTCAGTAAAACTGGTAATTCGCCATTCAGAATCCAGTAAGATCTCATTTAAAGCAATTATTTCAGTTTCTAACAATTCCATGTCATCATTGTCTGTGTCGCAGGATACGATAAAAAACATAAAAAAAATTACTAACAAACAGTTCAATCTTTTCATAGGGTGGGGATTTTTTTGTTCGGTTTAAACGTAAAGTTATAAAGAGAAATAGAATAAATTAAGAAATATTTAAGAATTAACATTTATAGTCAATTACTACATCTTCAGCTAAATAGCATTCAAATCTTTCAGAAGGTTAAAAATATTATGTATTCAGTAATATTAAGAGGATACCGGATTTGTTTCGAAGTTTAGTCTAAATCGTGAGCTAAGTTAATCCTAACAAAGCCTTAGGCTAAAGGATACTACTTGTACCCTAATTTTGCTCTTTAGTTTTCGAATCAGTTAAAGCAAATTTATTAAGGACGATGAACCTGGTTAATATTTCCAAAGAAGAGAATTGTTATAAGATCAAAAGTGTCAAATATGTAAAGGTATTTGGGACGACTTTGTATAGTTATGACAAAATATTCGTGAAGCAAACTGAATCCAATCAATGGATAAATGAGAACACAAATAAAGAGGCTACACAAGCTGAATCTTTCAAATTAGATAAATGGTTGAAAGACCACCGAAAGTTTATTGAAAAAGGCTGATTTCAGAACTTTAATGACGAAGGCTCAAGTCCTCAGGTTGAATTAAGCTAAAATTAGCCTAAAGTTTGAGGGTTTGTTTAGTCATACGTTCAATTTCCGATAACTTTAAAAATGATTAACCAATCAAATTAAATATAATGAGTAGTAAGAAAAAGAATTTTGCGCGGTTTGGAATGGCTGCGAAAGGTGCAGTTTATTGCCTAATTGGAGTTTTAACAGCAATGGCTGCGTTTGGTCAGGGTGGACAAAAATCTGGGAGTAAAGGTGCATTGCAATATCTAGCACAACAGTCATATGGACAGGTTTTACTTGTAATTATGGGAATTGGACTTCTTGGATATGTATTCTGGAGATTGTATCAGGTATTTTATAACCCAGGAGAATTTGAAGATAATCTAAAGGGTTATGGAAAGCGGATAGGGTATTTTATTAGCGGACTCATCTACGGTGGTTTGGCTTATTATTCTTTCAAATTAGCTTTTGGTAGCAGTAGTTCAGGTGGTTCTGGCGGAATGATGGGTGGCATTATGTCTGGATCTAATGGTGACACCATTGCCATTATTATTGGTATGGGTATGGCGATAAAGGCTATCTATGACTTGTATCGGGCTTATTCTGGAAAATTTCGTGAAGAAGTGGAAGAAGCAGGAATGGATCAAAAAGAACAGAAGTTGCTTATTAATGCCGGTAAATTTGGACATACTGCCAGAGGATTAGTATTGGGGCTTATGGCTTATTTAACGTTGAAGTCCGGACTTTCCAGCGGTAGCAATGTTAAAACTCAAACCGATGCATTTAGTTATATACAGGCAGAATTTGGGTCTATTGCACTAGGTATCGTAGCAATAGGTCTAGTTGGATATGGAGTTTACATGCTCATAAAAGCGAAATATCCATCTATTACTATAGCCAGTCTTAGATAGTAGCGATATTAGATATAACAGAAGCCTGCTAATTCAGCGGGCTTTTTTTATAGCATTTTCTGAATGTCAATGAACAAGTAGTTCATATTCATTTTACAATTCTGGAGTTCAATTTAACATTTCTTTTTTGTGGGTAATAGTTTTCGAGAATACTTTTGCGTTCCGAATGAAAAATGCATTTCATAAATATTTCCTGTCTGTAGTTTTACTGCTGTTTAGTGTTTTTGCACTTATTCAGGCAAAATCACTTTATCCGGGTGCATTAGATTCTTTTGGTGAGATCTCCTCTAACCTGTCTGAGAATTTTACGGCAAAGCAAGAGTTTTTTAAATCATCTCCAGGAGCTAATTCAGCTTCACAAAAAAGATTTATTGAGCTTACTGAAAGTGAGGAATCTGAAGTTTTAAACAAAGAAAGCAGAAATAACCTGAACCTGCTTTCAGGAAATGTATTTGCATTTCTATTTTTGATATTTACCTGGGAGTGCTATCTCAAAAATAAGCTTTTGTCTCTCATAAGTGAGAATGATGACTCCCGAACGGTTCTCTCTAAACGCTACATTCAGTTCGAGACTTTTCGAATTTAAATCAACTTCTTATACATGCACTAGCATGTAAAATCTTGTTTTCAAAGATCTTTTGAAGGCAAATCTGGTGCGTCTCAATTTCTCTTGAGCGGCCTCCCAAATTTCAATTTCATTTATAAAATTCATTTAATTATGAAGAAAATTCCAATTTTCATTGGTCTTATAGCCATGCTGTTTGCTATTGGCTGCGATTCTCACAAAGAAGAAAAACACGAGGCAAGAACCTACCAGGTTACTACGCCTGTGCTTAAAGACACCTCAATTACTAAAGAATACCTGGCTCAGATCCATTCTATCCGGCATATCGAACTCAGAGCTATGGAAAAAGGATATCTACAAGACATATCTGTTGATGAGGGAGACTATGTACATAAAGGACAGAAAATGTTCCAGATTATGCCAAACATTTACCAGGCAGAATTGCAAAAATCTAAAGCTGAGGCTGAAGCAGCCTCTATAGAATATGATAATACCAAATTACTTTCAGATAGCGATGTAGTCTCACCAAATGAGCTTGCACTTGCCAAAGCGAATCATGATAAGGCCAAGGCTGAAGTTAATTTAGCTCAAACGCACTTAAATTTCACGTCTATTAAAGCACCTTTCGATGGAATTATGGACCATTTACATGTGCGTGAGGGAAGTATGCTTGAAGAAGGTGAACTTCTTACAACGCTATCAGACAATAGCGAAATGTGGGTTTACTTCAACGTTCAGGAATCTGAATACCTGGATTATATAATGGGTGCAGATAAAGACAAAGAACAACATGTTGAACTTCTATTGGCAAATAATAAAATCTTTAATCAACCCGGAATCGTGGAAACTATAGAAGGAGAATTTAATAATGAAACCGGTAATATCGCCTTTCGAGCAAATTTTCCTAATCCTGATGGCATTTTAAGACACGGGGAAACTGGAAACATTCTTATGAAAATTCCATTGCAGCATGCCCTGTTAATTCCTCAAAAAGCAACCTTCGAAGTATTGGATAAAAAATATGTTTTCGTGATTGATGAAAACAATGTCCTACGGCAAAAGGAGATCAAAATAGGATCTGAAATTCAGCATTTATTCGTGGTCAAAAGCGGACTCGGTCCCAAAGATAAAATCCTTCTGGAAGGGATACGCCTGGTTAAAAACGGCGAAAAGATCAAGTATGATCTGGTAGATCCTGAAAAAGTGATCTCTGGCCTGGATATGTACGCGGAATAATTGCTAAAACCTCAAAGAAATGTTTAGAAAATTTATAAAGAGACCAGTACTCGCTATTGTGATCTCGGTAATGATATTATTTGTGGGTGGTCTGGCCATTAAGCAATTGCCTATCTCGCAATTTCCTCAAATTGCGCCTACTACCGTAAATATCTTTATCGCTTACCCGGGGTCTAGTGCAGATGTACTCGTAAAATCAACGCTCATACCATTGGAAACCGCTATCAACGGGGTCCAGGATATGCGCTATATCGCTTCTGATGCAACCAGTGCGGGAGAAGGAACCCTGAGAATTATTTTTGAACCGGGAGTAGATCCCAACGATGCCGTTGTAAGGGTGAAGACCCGGGTAGACCAGGTGTTGCCTTTGCTGCCAGAACTGGTACAGCGAGAAGGAGTGATCATTACTCCGGTTCAGCCGAGTATGCTAATGTATGTGAACCTGTATAGTACAGAAAAGGATACAGATGAGAAATTTCTATATAATTATGCATATACCAGAATAGTTCCGGAGATCCAAAGGATCGAAGGGATAGCGAATGCACAAATTCTGGGAAGTAGAAAATATGCCATGCGGGTTTGGTTGAAACCTGACCGAATGAGAGCATATAATATTTCAGCAGAAGAGGTCCTGGAAGCCATGGAAGAGCAAAGTATTCTTGCTCGTCCCGGTAGAATTGGTCAGAGTTCGGGGATAAAAGCCCAGGCCCTGGAATATGTGCTTACCTATAGGGATCGTTTCAGTGAGCCCGAAGATTATGAAGAAATCATTCTAACTTCTAATAAAGAAGGTCAAACGGTTCGCCTGGGCGATGTGGCCAATGTAGAACTGGGAAGCGAATTCTTCGATATTTATTCAAACCTGGACGGTAAGCCTTCTGCTTCGATTGTACTCAAACAGACTTTAGGAAGTAATGGGAGCGATGTGATTAAAGACGTAAAGGAGAAGCTGAAAGAGTTAAAGCAAGACCTGCCACCTGGAGTAGATTACGAAATAAGTTATGATGTTTCCAATTTCCTTGATGCTTCGATAGAACAGGTATTACACACGCTAAGAGATGCCTTTATACTCGTTGCGATCGTGGTATTCCTGTTTTTGGGAGATTGGAGATCTACATTAATTCCTATTATTGCCGTTCCGGTATCTCTTATTGGGGCATTCTTCGTCATGCAAATGTTCGGCCTATCCATTAACCTCATTACGCTCTTTGCATTGGTATTGGCGATTGGGATTGTGGTAGATGATGCCATTGTAGTAGTGGAAGCGGTTCACTTAAAAATGGAAGAAAAGAACCTCACTCCTTACAAGGCCGCTTCTGAGGCTCTTGGAGAAATAGGAGGAGCCATTCTGGCCATCACCATGGTTATGGTTTCGGTATTTATCCCGATCTCGTTCATGTCTGGACCGGTAGGGGTATTCTACAGGCAATTCTCGATCACTATGGCCGGAGCTATTGTAATTTCTGCAGTAGTAGCGCTTACCCTCACGCCGGTTCTCTGTGCGATGTTGCTGAAGAATAACCATGGAAAACCTCGAAAAAAATCACCTATCAACAGGTTTATAAACTGGTTTAACCACGGATTCGAAAAACTTACCGGAAGATATGTAGGTTTCCTAAAATACGTGGTGAATAGAAGGGTTCTTACCTTCGGAGTGCTTTTAGCCTTCTGTGCGGGAATACTGGTAACCAATAATATACTTCCTTCTGGTTTTATTCCGAATGAAGACCAGGGGATGATCTACGCGATCGTTCAGACTCCACCGGGTTCCACGCTGGAACGTACTAACGAGGTAGCTCATAAACTAATGAAGATTTCTGAAGAGATAGAAGGTGTGGAATCTGTTTCTTCGCTTGCCGGGTACGAGATCATGACCGAAGGTCGTGGTTCTAATGCCGGTACCTGTTTGATCAACCTTAAACCATGGTCGGAACGCGATCACTCGGTACATGAGATCATGGAAGAACTGGAAGAGGAAACTAAAGATCTGGGTGCGGTGATAGAATATTTTGAACCGCCCGCAGTGCCAGGATTTGGTTCTTCGGGAGGTTTTTCTCTGAGATTGCTCGATAAAACGAACTCTACAGATTATCAGGAGTTTGAAAGGATCAATAACCAGTTTCTTGAAGCGCTGGGAGAGCGAGAAGAGCTAAGCGGATTATTTACATTTTTTGCGGCCAATTATCCGCAATATGAATTGCAGATCAATAACAAAGCGGCCATGCAAAAAGGGGTCTCTATTGGGAAAGCCATGGAAAACCTGAACATTCTTATTGGGAGTACTTACGAACAGGGATTCATCAAATACGGTAGGTTCTTTAAAGTATATACCCAGGCCGCTCCAGAATATCGTGCGTTGCCTTCAGATCTCGAAGAACTATATGTTAAGAATGACGAAGGTGAAATGGTTCCCTATTCTGCTTTTATGAAACTGGAGAAAAAACTGGGACCAAATGAGATCACACGTTATAACCTTTATAACTCTGCTGCTATTCGTGGGTTACCTGCCAAGGGATATACCAGTGCAGATGCCATTGAGGCGATACGTGAGGTAGCTGCAGAAAAACTTCCGCGTGGTTACGATATTGCCTGGGAGGGACTTTCTTACGATGAAGCCAGCCGTGGGAACGATGCGCTATATGTATTCGGGATCGTCCTGATTTTTGTGTATTTCGTGCTGGCGGCACAATATGAAAGCTTTCTTTTACCGTTCGCGGTATTGCTCTCGCTACCGGTTGGAGTTTTTGGCTCATTTTTAATGCTGAAACTAATGGGACTTTCTAATGATGTGTATGCCCAGATCGGGATGATCATGCTTATTGGTCTTCTAGGAAAGAATGCTGTATTGATCGTGGAATTTGCCGTTCTCAAACATAGGGAAGGAGCAACCGTGCTGGATGCGGCCATTGAAGGTGCTAAAATGCGTTTCAGGCCAATTTTAATGACATCGTTCGCGTTCATTGCCGGTCTTATTCCGTTAGTGATCGCTACCGGAGCGGGAGCCATCGGGAATAGAACCATTGGAGGTTCTGCCATGGGCGGTATGTTCATTGGAACGCTCTTCGGAGTAATAATTATTCCGGGGCTTTATTTCATCTTCGGAAAAATGGCTGAAGGTCGAAGTTTGATCAAAGATGAAGAAAGTGAATCTATTTCAGAAGAATTCATAAGAAATAATGAAGGCGAAGGAAGTGTTCGCAACAGGCTGAAAAAGATGAACAGACAATTGAAAAAATTAATGAAAAGAAAAGAAGATGAACAATAGAAAGATCTTCACGATCAAAAGGAATAGATCCTGGATAATACTGGTATTGGCAGTTTCTATGCTATATAGTTGCGTTCCCTCCAGGGAAATTCGCGAGGAAAATAAAAGCCTCCCGGAAAGTTATCAGGAAAATGTTATTCAAGATACGTTGAATACCGCCGTCATGGAATGGAAGCAATTTTTTGCAGACCCGAACCTCGTTAGTTTAATAGATACCGCCCTGGTAAATAACCAGGAACTTAATATTATGCTGCAAAGAGTGTCTGTGGCCAGGAACGAGATAGGGGCAAGAAAAGGCGAATACCTTCCTTCTTTAAATATTCAGGCAGCAGCTGAAGTAGAAAAAGTTGGCAGGTACACTAGCCAGGGCGCTAATGATGCGACTACAGATATTAGGCCCGGAGAGGAATTTCCGGAGCCTCTGCCAAATTATTTGGTGAGTGCATTTGCCTCCTGGGAACTGGATGTGTGGAAGAAACTGCGCAATTCCAAAAAAGCCGCGGTTATGGAATATCTTTCTTCCGTAGAGGGAAAGAATTTTATGGTCACGAACCTAATTTCTGAGGTTGCCGAATCTTTCTATGAGCTTCAGGCTTTAGATAACGAGTTAGCAATCATAGAGCAAAACCTGGAATTACAAACGAATGCTCTCAAAACCATACGAATTCAGAAGCAGGCAGCCAGGGCTACCGAGCTTGGGGTGCAACGTTTTGAAGCTGAAGTTTTAAAGAACAGAAGTGAGAAATTCGCCGTAAGACAGGAGATCGTAGAAACCGAGAACAGGATTAATTTCCTGATAGGAAGAATGCCGCAGCCAATTCACCGGGAATCAGCAGATTTTGTAGAAAGAAAACTGGATACTATGTATACCGGAGTTCCTTCTCAATTGCTGGAAAACAGAGCCGATATCAGGCAGGCAGAATTTGAACTTTCAGCTGCCAGGTTAGACACGAAGGCTGCGAAAGCTAATTTCTATCCTTCGTTTACGATCAGGGCTGGAGTAGGTTTAGAGTCATTCAACACCAAATTTTTGACTTCTACTCCAGAGTCTTTGTTGTATTCCCTGGCTGGAGATATGGTTGCACCGCTTATTAACCGTAACGCCATCAAAGCTGAATATAATTCGGCGAACGACCGGCAGTTACAGGCAGTTTTCGAGTATGAGAAGACCATCTTGAACGCTTATATGGAAGTGCAGAATCAACTTTCTAACCTGGAGAACCTAAGACAGAGTTACGTGCTGAAGGAAGAGCAGGTGGCAGCACTTACCAGGTCTATAGAACTCACTAATAAACTATTTAGATCTGCTCGTGCAGATTATTTAGAAGTCCTGCTTACGCAAAGAGAAGCCCTGGAATCTAAAATGGAACTGGTAGATACCCGAAAGAATCAATTAATGGCTCGTGTAGCCATGTACCGAAATCTTGGTGGTGGCTGGCAGTAGTGATGTTTAATTTGTTTTAGCAGTAAGCCATTTCATTTATTCGAAATGGCTTTTTTGATGTTGTACTAATCAACTAGATAAGTGGTCAGATTATTATTTTTTTCAGTAAAATTTCTTTGATGAAATAAAATGAAAAAAGCCTGTCAATCAAAAGATCAACAGGCTTTGGTCGGGGTGGCAGGATTCGAACCTGCGGCCTCCTGCTCCCAAAGCAGGCGCGATAACCGGGCTACGCTACACCCCGAAAAGTGAATTATGTTTTTAGTCTTTTCCGTTCCAAACTATCCTGTAAGATATCCGGGAAGCGGAGGAAATTTATTCCAATTTTCCGGTCGAAAAGAGAATAAAAGAACCACAGACTAAAAATCTAGCGGAGAGTATGAGATTCGAACTCATGCGACAATTGCTCGTCGACAGTTTAGCAAACTGCTCCATTAACCACTCTGGCAACTCTCCGTTTATTTAAGAACTTCGCAAGTAATTTTGCGGTTGCAAATCTAAGTTTTACTTACGTACCAACCAAACCTTTTTTATCTTTTTGGAAGAAAATTTAAGGTAAAATCGAGCAACTTTCCTTAAACTACTTGACTTCAATTAAATAGGCGTGAAAAAAAATTATTGAAACTTTTCTGGATATAAAAAGTTGTGCAAGTTTCTAATAGCCTTATCATGATTTCGAACAAAAGGGTTTTTATTATCCCAGACATATCCTGCAAGTACAGAACAAATTTGCATTTTAATATTTTCACTGGCATTCTCAGTGAAAAATATATCCTGTAATCTTCCTGTATACCATTCTTTTACGTAGGTGGCGAATACATTAATAGCCTTTTGTATATGTTCAGTATATTCTTTATTCCAATCTATAACTTCTCCAGACAATTGCCTGGCCACCAGTTTTGCACTTAATAATCCGCTTTCAGTCGCGAATGCAACCCCGGAAGAAAAAACCGGATCTAAAAATTCTGCTGAATTTCCAGCAAGCGCAAAACCTTCACCATGTAAAAGCTGAACATTCTTGGATATACCAGATAGTTTTACAGGCTCAAACAAATATTCCTGCTTTGAAAATCGATCTTTGTAAAAGTCGCACTGATCCAACATTTGCTTAAATATCTCATTCTTAGAGCCAGAAAATGTATGGAACCAGTCGTTTTCTCCTACAAACCCCAAGCTAGTAGTCCCGTTGGAGAAAGGAATATACCAGAACCAGGCACCACGGTTAATGATCTCAAAACTAATTTGTGCTCCTTCTTTACCTTGAGGTCGGTCTTCGTCCTTAATGTGAGTGAATATGGAGGAATGATCATAGATCTTGGCGGGAGCTTCCAGTTTAAGCATTCCGGCTAAGACCCGGCCATTTCCACTGGCATCAATTATAAATCTGGAAGTGATACGACTTAGAACGGCATTTGGGTCTTTAGATTCAATATTCCAAAGCTTGTTCTCCCATCTGGCAGAAACCACTTCAGCTCCAAAATTAATCAGTACTCCTCTTTTCTGTATGCTTTCTGCAAGTTTATGATCAAAGTCGGCTCTGGGAACCTGCCAGGTCCAGTTCCAGCCTTCCCCAAACTTTTTACTGAAATCGAATTCAACGACTTTCCCATTCTTAACGAAACGTGCGCCCGTCTTTTTCTGGTAATTTTGTTTCTGCAGGTCTTCGAGTAATCCGGCTTCAGCGAAATTATCCATACAGCGGGGGATCAAACTTTCCCCAATGGCAAACCTTGGGAAAAATTGCTTTTCCAGCACCAATACAGATACACCGGTTTTCTCCAGGTAACCTGCTGCAACCATACCAGCCGGTCCCGCACCAATAATTACAACGTCATATTCTTTTTTAACCATAATCTAACGATACAAAGCTAATGGAAAATATGCTTCAGTTGAATTCACCTAAATAAAAAGCTCTGCCAGTTAAGGCAGAGCTTTCGTGAGATATAAGCAATCAATCATGCCAGTGGCAGATCTATTGGACTAATGTATCTTATTGAAATTGATTTTAATAGCCGACTTTCCAATGCTAACTGTTTAATAACTTCAGCAATACTTTGATAAAATTCTGGAAAAGTTAAGTTGACATTTATGAAATTATCAATACTTATAATTTATTACCCGGTTCATGCTATATCCCGCTTTCCCGCTAAAAATATTACATTTGTCCAGAGCGAAAACTATACACAATCCTGAATTCAAGCAGCTACTTATGATCAACCTGGAGAAGGAACTTACACTTTCAGAATTTCAACAAGTTGTTTTTCAGAGAACAAGGGTAGAATTAGGTGTTGAAGCCAGAGACAGGATTATCCAAAGTCATCAATTTCTTGAGAAATTTTCGCGAAATAAAATCATCTACGGAGTAAATACAGGTTTTGGACCTATGGCGCAGTACCGGGTTGCAGAAGAAGATTCTATCAACCTTCAACTAAATCTTATAAGAAGTCATGCTACAGGTGCAGGTGCCATACTTTCAGAAGTAGACGTACGGGCGCTAATGTTAGCCAGACTGAATACTCTTAGCTTAGGTAAATCTGGCATCGATATTTCTGTTGCTGAAGTTTTAATTCAATTGATCAATTTAGAAATCACACCTTTGATCTTTGAACATGGTGGAGTAGGAGCTTCAGGTGATCTGGTGCAATTAGCACATCTAGCTCTGGTTCTTATTGGAGAAGGTGAAGTTTTCTACGAAGGTAAACGCAGAGATACTGAAGAAGTCTTCAGACAAAAGAATATTCGTCCAGCGAAGATCACCATTAGAGAAGGGCTGGCAATCATGAATGGAACTTCTGCGATGACCGGGCTTGGCCTTGTTAATATTGTTCACGCAAAGCGATTGCTGGACTGGTCGGTTTTTTGTTCTTCTGTGATCAATGAAATTGTAAAGGCTTATGATGACCACCTTGCCGAAGAGTTAAATCGGGCAAAACTTCATAAGGGTCAGCAGCAAATCGCTGAACTTATGCGAAATCACTTGAAGGACTCCGGTCTCACCAGATCCAGAAAGGAAGAACTTTATAATACCGATCATGCCAACACGGAAATGTTCAAAGAAAAAGTTCAGGAATATTATAGTTTAAGATGCGTTCCACAAGTTCTTGGACCTGTGATGGATACTCTTTCACAAACGACCAAAATTTTACTGGAAGAGGTGAATTCTGCCAATGATAATCCTATTATCGACGTAAAGACTGAGCAGGTTTACCATGGCGGTAATTTCCACGGAGATTATATTTCTCTGGAAATGGATAAACTTAGGCTGGTAATGACCAAAACATCCATGCTTGCGGAAAGGCAGATCAACTATTTACTGAATCCAAAACTTAATGACATTTTACCGGCTTTTGTCAATGCTTCAAAATTAGGTTTGAATTTCGGAATGCAGGGTGCACAGTTTCCAGCGGTTTCGACTACTGCTGAAAATCAAATGCTTTCCAACTCCATGTACGTTCATAGCATACCCAATAATAATGATAATCAGGACATTGTAAGTATGGGAGCAAATTCTGCGATGATGACCCGTAAGGTGATCGACAACTGTTACGAGGTTTTAGCAACTGAAATGGCAACGATCCTTCAGGCACTTTACATACTTCAATATGATAATCGTCTATCTTCAGCGACTACCTTGAAAATCAAGGATCTTAAAAAGATTTTTCCGCAGATAAAAGAAGACAGAGTTCTCTATAAAGACATTCAGAATTTGAAAATATATCTCAAAACTCATCAGGCTTATGACTAAGAAAAGATTTGCTTTGGTAACCGGCGGTTCACGCGGAATTGGAAAAGCGATTTGTCTAGCATTGGCTAAAGATCATAAACTCAATATTCTATTGAATTACAGGTCTAATGAGGAGTCGGCTCAAGCGGTCAAACGGGAAGTTGAATCATTGAATATTATCTGTGAACTTCTGAAATTTGATGTTGCCAATGCTTCTGAAGTTTCAGAGAAGATTAGTAAGTGGAAATCTGAAAATAAGGATTCAACTATCGACGTTCTGGTAAACAATGCCGGTATTAGCGACGACGGACTTTTTATTTTTATGTCTGAGAATAGCTGGAATTCGGTTTTAGATACTAGTTTGCAGGGATTTTATCATGTGACCCAGAGCGTTCTGAAGGATATGTTGAGAGCTAGAAGCGGAAGGATCATTAATATGGTTTCGCTCTCAGGTTTAAAGGGAAACGCGGGACAAGTAAATTATTCAGCAGCAAAAGGAGCTGTTATTGCAGCTACCAAAGCACTTGCACAGGAAATTGGAAAAAGGAAAGTAACGGTGAATGCCGTTGCTCCCGGATTTATTAATACTGAAATGACCGCAGATTTTGATGCTGAAAAATATAAAGAACTAATTCCTTTGAATCGATTTGGAGATCCGGAAGAGGTGGCAAATCTGGTAAGTTTTCTGGCATCTGATAGATCTTCATATATCACCGGCGAGGTGATCAATATTAATGGCGGACTCTACTCTTAATCATGGCAACTTGGAAAGGGAAATCCCGGGGAACTTTACTTGGCTTCAGGATCTATGTAAAGATCATTAAAAGCTTCGGACTGATCGCTGCCTATTTTGTACTCCTTTTCGTTGCCGCTTATTTTATCATTTTCTCTTTTTCTTCGACCCGCAGCACCTATTATCTCTTCAGAAAAAGACTAGGTTATTCTCCATTGAGCTCAGCATTTAATGTATATCGTAGTTATTTTACCTTCGGAAGAATACAACTCGACAGGATTGCGATCACTAATGGATTAAAGAACAAATTTACTTTTGAATTCGATGGCGTTGAATATATAGAAGCATTGCTGAAGCAGAAGAAAGGCGGGATCCTGCTTACCGCACATATTGGCAATTTTAATCTTGCCAAGCATTTCTTTGAGGAACGACATGCAGATGCAGTTGTAAACCTTGTGGTAACCGACTTTGAACACAAACAAATCAAGCAATACCTGCAATCTGTCACTGGAGATACCGAAGTGAAAGTGATCGTGATGAAGGATGATCTAAGTCATGTTTTCGCGATGAAAAAAGCTCTGGATCATAATGAACTACTAGTTTTTGCGGCAGATAGGTTTATGGAGCAGTCACGTACTTTAGAAGCTAATTTTCTGGGGGAAAGGGTTAAATTTCCTGAAGGTCCTTTCAAACTTGCCGCCAGAAATAAAATTCCAGTTTTGTTCGTACATCTAATGCGAGAAAAGAATTTTCACTATCATTTTTTTGCACGCCCTTATAAAGCTAACAGCTACACGACAAAAGAAATTTTAAAATCTTATCTTGACGATCTGGAAAGAATGGTGAGAACATATCCTCACCAATGGTATAATTATTATGATTACTGGAACGATTTCAGTTAGCTATGGCAGAAAACTTATTACATCATCCAATCCGTTCAGCAGAGGAAATTTCTAATCTCATTCCTCAAAAGAAACCTTTTGTATTCGTGGACACTTTATTTGAATATACAGATCTTACTGGTGTAACTGGATTTACGGTCCCTGAAGACAGTCTCATGCTCGATCATGGCAAATTATCTGAGAGTGGTCTTATTGAACATATGGCTCAAAGTATGTCCTTACATCGTGGATATCAGGGTTCTCTTAGCGGCAATACGAAGCCAAAAACAGGTTTTATAGGTGTGATCAAAACTGTTGAAATTCTTGGGCAGCCTTTGGTTGGAGAGAGTATTACCACCTATGTGGAAATTTTGCATGAGATCATGAACGTGACCTCGGTCTCTGCCCGAACCGAAAATGACAGGGGAGAGGTGATCGCCATGTCTGAGATGAAAACGGTAACTGTTGATTAATGTCCACAACATTAACTCATACCACAAAGCTGAAAGTAAAGTTTCATGAATGCGATCCTTTAAGAATCGTCTGGCATGGGAACTATCTTAAATATTTTGAGGAAGGTCGGGAGGATTTCTGCCATACTCATGGTATATCTTATCTCGATGCTGAAAGCAATGGGTACGCAACACCTATAGTATCCTCAAGTTGTGAGCATAAAAAACCTCTGGCTTATGGCGATAAGTTTACGGTTGAAACAAGTTTTGAAAATGCTGCTTCAGCAAAAATGATCTTTACCTATAAGATCTTTAAGAATGAAGAATTGATCTGTACGGGGAGAACCGTACAGGTTTTTTTAGATCAAAATAATGAACTTTCGCTTATAAACCCTGAGTTCTATCAAGCCTGGAAATCAAAAATCAACTTGTAAAATGCAGCAAGTTTATTTAAAATCTGATAGCATAATTTCTCCGTTGGGTTTTGGCACTATGGCCAATCTACGGGAATTGAGATTGCAAAATTCAGCTTTAAAACTTCAGAAGCCTACGTCAAAGTATCCAGCTGGTTATTATGCAGGGTTGCTGGATGAAGAAATCATTGATCGCAGTTTTTCCCTGATAGGTAATTGTGAGGATTACACGAAGCTGGAAACGATGCTGATTCTTGCTATAAAGGATGTAGTCGATAAAGAGGCAAGGGTAGACTCTTTGAGTACAGGGCTGGTAATTGCCACGACCAAGGGAAATATCGATCTTTTAAACTCTAATAAATTTGCTAAAGAGCGGGTTGAACTCTGGAAAATGGCACAGGTAGTTGCCGACTTTTTCGGATTTAAAAATAAGCCCATCGTGGTATCAAATGCATGTATTTCTGGAGGTCTTGCTATCAAAACAGCCGCAGATTTTATCAAGTCAGGGAAGTTTTATAATGCTATAGTAGCAGCAGGCGATCTGGTTTCAGAATTTGTATTATCTGGTTTTCAATCATTCCAGGCGATGAGTGCGAAGGCATGCAAACCTTTTGATGCCGAACGAAATGGAATTAGTCTTGGTGAAGCGGCTGCCGCAGTATTTATTGATGGGCAAACTTCACAGGAACAAAATGTGGAATTTATTCATGCTGTTACTACCAATGATGCAAATCATATTTCCGGCCCTAGCAGGGATGGTGAAGGTTTGTACCAGGCAATTTCCAGATTAGAACATTTTACTGGTATCACTTCCGAAGAAATTGACGCAATTTCAGCTCATGGAACGGCGACCATCTATAATGATGAAATGGAAGCTATAGCATTTGATAGATCCAATCTCAACGATATTCCATTGCATAGCTTAAAAGGCTATTTCGGGCATACCTTAGGCGCTTCAGCCTTGATCGAATCCATTATGCTTAAACAAAGCTTACTTAAAAACGAATTGATCATTTCGAAGAATTTCGAAAGCTCAGGTGTTTCTACCTCCTTAAATATTACTACGGAAGCTTCTCAGAAAGAAATTAATATGGCACTAAAAACAGCATCAGGTTTTGGAGGCTGTAATATTGCCATGCTTTTCGGAAAAACGAAAGCTCATGTCTGAAGATCAATCAATTAAGTTCATCAAGATAAAGGACAATAGGATCACATCATCTGAAGGTTTATTGTTTAAATCAGAAGATAAGTTAGAGTCCGCTAAATTCATGAGTCAGGCGTATAAGTTTTTCGGAATTAATTATTCCAAGTTCTTCAAAATGGATGGACTTAGCAAAGCAGGCTTCATCGCTGTAGAATTACTTTCAGAAAAGATCCAATTGGAGAAAAATACCGGTTTGATATTCTCAAATTCCAGTTCAAGCCTGGACACAGATCTTCGTTTTCAGGAAAGTATGCAGAATTTCGCTTCGCCTTCTGTCTTTGTATATACATTGCCCAATATCGTGCTGGGCGAAATAAGTATCAGACATTCAATTCAGTCTGAAAATGCATTTTTTATCACAGAAAATTTCGATCCGGAACTAATCCTGGATTATGCTGAAATACATCTTAAGAATTTAGCATGTAAAAATGTGCTTTGTGGTTGGCTAAACTTGCACAATAATGAATATGATGTATTTTTGTGGCATGTCACCGGTCTTGAAGATCTGCAATCTCAACGGGGACAGTTGCCGAAAATCTACGCTACTACACATGAGTGACCTACATACCGAGCTAAAGGAAAGTATTATAGAACAACTTAATCTGGAGGACATGGAGCCTGCAGATATCGAAAATGACGAAGCCCTGTTTGGTGATGGACTGGGACTTGATAGCATTGACGCCCTGGAATTAATAGTATTGCTTGAAAAGGATTATGGAATTAAGCTGACCGATCCCAACCAGGGAAAAGAGATATTTGCTTCAGTAAATACCATGGCAGGTTTTATCGAGAAACATCGTACGAAGTAATTTATGAAAACTGTAGTCGTAACCGGGATGGGCATGGTTTCTGCCATTGGTTCGAGCGTAACGGCTAATCTTCATGCTTTGCAAAATGATGTTCACGGATTATCCAAACCCGATATTCTAACAACAAAACATCAATTTCCTGTTGGCGAGATCAAACTTTCCAATGCTGAATTACTGGAAGAATTAAAGCTTTCTGCCAACTCCGGGATCACCCGTGCTTCCTTACTCGGAATCAAAGCAATTACTGAAATATTTACAAATACAGATCTGGTACCTGACCCAGAACATACAGCTTTTGTATCTGGAACCAGTGTGGGAGGAATCGATAAAACAGAGGAATATTTTGAACAATTTGACGAAAGTCTTGCTTTAAGAGCTTTTATACAAGCGCAACATCCCGGTTATACCACGCAAAAGATCGCGGAATATTTTGGGATTAAAGAACATGTTACAACGATCAGTACTGCCTGTTCTTCCTCTGCAAATGCCATCATGAACGGGGCAAGGTTGATTCAGTCCGGTAGATTCAATAAAGTGATCGTGGGAGGAAGTGATTGTCTCACAAAATTCACTCTCAATGGATTTAATTCTCTTCGAATTTTATCAGAAAAACCAGCCAGACCATTCGATATCAACAGAAATGGACTCAATCTCGGAGAAGCAGCGGCGTATTTGGTTCTGGAAGCTGAAGGTACCAGTCATGAACATAATGTCCTTGCGAAAGTCTCTGGTGCGGGCAACGCAAACGATGCATTTCACCAAACTGCCTCTTCAGAAAACGGGGAAGGCGCGTACAAAGCAATGACCGCTGCGTTAAGGTCGGCAGAATTAAATTCCTCCCAGATCGATTATATTAATGCTCACGGTACCGGAACACTTAATAATGATCTCGCCGAAACCAATGCTTTGGAGCGGAATTTTGCACAGGCTCAAGTTCCTGACTTCAGCTCTACTAAAGCATTTACTGGACACACTTTAGGAGCGGCCGGCGCAGTAGAGGCTATTTATTCTATATTATCGTTACAGAATCAGCAGGTTTTTGCCAACCTTAATTTTCAGGATGTGATGGAAAATGGTTTGATTCCGGTTATTCAAAAGAAACACCGCAAACTTGATCACGTAATGTCGAATTCTTTCGGGTTCGGTGGCAACTGCACCTCGTTAATCTTCAGTAAACATGCGTAGCTTTTACATTAACAGTGTTTCCACCATTACAGCACAGCCGGAAGATTTCCTGACTTCCGAAGACGTGCTGGAACTGCAGGGAAATATCTTGAGAGCAAGTGCGCGTAATTATAAGGAATTGATCAAGCCCATGATGCTGCGAAGAATGTCTAAAGCAGTGAAAATGGGGATCTTCAATGCAGTGCAAGCTCTTTCCAGGTCTGGTATTGAAAGTCCTGATGCGATCCTCGTTGGTACAGGACAGGGTTGTATGCAGGATACCGAAAAGTTCATGCAACAAATAGAGCAAAGTGAGGAGCAGTTGTTGACACCAACTTCTTTTATTCAATCTACCCACAATACGGTTAGCGGACAGATCGCACTTTTTCTGAAATGCACGGGTTATAATATGACCTACACTCAAAATTCAGTAAGCTTTGAGAGCTGTCTTTTTGATGCGCAAATGCAGTTCGAGATCGATCCTGAAATTCAGAATTTGATAGTCGGCGCCGTAGATGAAACTTCAGAGAAATTTACAGGTTTTCAAAAGCTTGATGGTCAAATTAAAGAAGAGGAAGTTTTGAATATAGATCTACTAGATGCCAATACTTCGGGAACCATTATTTCTGAAAGTTCTGCTTTCTTCAGTATTTCCAAAGTTAAAAGTTTAGCTTCACTGGCAACCTGCAGCGCAGTTAAAATTCTGAATGATTTTCAGCCTTCTGAAATTGAAGAAAAAGTTATTGATTTTCTAAAAGAGAATGAGCTAACATCAGAGAATATAGACGCAATTGTTCTCGGGAACAATGGAGACAACAGGTTTGATGTTTATTATCATAATCTGCAGCAAGGTCTTTTTAGAAATGTTACACAGCTTGCCTATAAATCCCAGACCGGAGATAACAATTCTATTTCAGCAATTGGTTTTGCACTAGGGATTTCTATCCTTCAGCATCAAGAAATTCCGAAGAAATTCAGGCTAAATTCAAAGTCGGTTTCAACTTTCAACCGAATTTTGGTCTATAACCAATATCTTGGTAGAAATCACGGATTCATCTTACTGGAAAGTCTTGAAATATAAAATACTTCGAATCATCTTCAGCTTTATACTGCTAGGAAGCGTTCTGGGTGCTCTAAATGGGTACTGGTCTGGATGGTTCATTCTGCTGGTGGCGGTCATATATGTAAGCACTATCCTTATACTGTCTACAAATATTCGCCTTAATTTTTTTCAGAATTCGATACATTCCGCAATGGGAAGGGAGGGAATAGGACTAAGCTTTGATGATGGTCCGCACCCAAATACTTTAAAGATTCTGGATATTCTGGATGAATTCGAGGTTAAGGCATTGTTCTTTTGCATAGGGAAAAATATAGCGGAACATCCTGAAATCTACCGGGAAATCATAAAAAGAGGTCATGTGGTGGGTAATCATACCTTTTCACATTCACGAAAATTCGGTTTTCTCTCAACTCGCGCGATCATTTCTGAAATTCAGCAATGTGATCATATTGCGACTGAAGTAGCTGGTTTAAAAACGAATTTATTCCGGCCACCATTTGGAGTAATCAATCCCAAGGTTTCCAGGGCAATTACGGCTACCGGTCACATTACTGTAGGATGGAGTGTACGGTCTTATGACGCGATCACCAGCTCGCCAGATAAGATATTTCAACGAATTACAAAAGATCTAAAAGCCGGGGATTTGATACTTTTACACGATAATATCCCTCAGAGCGCTAAAGTCTTGGAACAGTTATTGGTATTTTTGAAACAGAAAAATTTAACGGCTATCAGGCCAGATCACTTACTTGATATCGATGCGTATTCTTAAATTCATTTTTATACTTTTTAGTTGCCAGCTCTTCGCTCAGAATGCGACCTTTTCTACTTCGGAAGCTACAGCTTTCAAAGAGTCCACTAAAGCGAAGAACATTGAAAATCTCCAGGCAGATTTCAAGCAGCTGAAGTTTATGAAAACCATGGAAAAGAGCGTAGAAAGTGATGGTCATATTTGGTATGCTTCTCCTGGCAAACTTAAATGGTCTTATACTTCTCCTTACGATTATGAGTTGCTGTTCAAAGATTCGAGTTTGTATATCATTGAGGATGGTAAAACCAGGAAAATGAATACTGGAGACAGCGAACTTTTCGAAAAAATGGGAGAACTTGTTGCAGGAAGCTTTAATGGTCGCATTCTGGAAATGGATGAATTGTTTAGAACAGACTTTGCCAGGGAGGGAAAATTTGTAAAAGCTACGGTTACTCCAAAGGATGAGAATTTAGCTGAAATGTTCTCTGAGATAAGGATATTCTTTAATGCTGAAAAATATATTGAAAAAGTGAAGCTTATAGAACCTTCAGGCGATTATACCGAGATTAAAATGAGTAATTTTAAGACCAATCAGAACATACCTGCTTCGGTATTCGATCATAAATAAGAAATTTTGAAAGATTTTTATACTGTTTACAAGTCTGAAAAAGACAATGATACCATTCGAACAAGCCTGAAGGTCAATGCCGGACATGAACTTTACAATGGACATTTTCCTGGAAGACCGGTAACCCCGGGAGTTGTGCTCATGCAATTATTTAAGGAGGAGGCAGAAAGAATTTCAGAAAAAAAGCTTAGTCTTAAGAGAGCAAGCAATGTAAAATTTACTGCAGTTTTTGATCCTACAGATAATGATGAACTCATTCTGGAATCAAAATTAGAAAAGCAGGGAACTTACTACGAGCTTAAAGGCATCGCGAAAAGTGAAACTGGGATTATTACTAGGATCAACGCGCTTTACGATGTGATATAAATTTGTCCTGGCATAGGCAATTACTCTTTATTTAAATGATATTTTTGCATTAAAGCCAACAATTTGGGTACACTGCCTATTCTTCAAGAACGTTTTGATGCACTAAGTTGCGGTGTTATTGTTCCTACTTACAACAATGATCATTCGCTTCGTGCTTTTCTTACCGAATTAGTTACTTATACCCGCAATATCATCGTTATTAACGATGGATCGACAGATACCACCAATGAGATTTTAAAGGATTTTGAATTCCTGGATATTGTATCGCATGATACTAACAGAGGTAAAGGTGTTGCCTTAAAAACAGGTTTTAGGAGGGCTGGGGATAAAGCTTACGAGTATGCGATCACGATAGATTCAGATGGACAGCATTATCCTGCAGATCTGGAGAAGTTCCTGGTAGAACTCGAAAACAGGAAAACTGGTGATCCTGAACTACTACTGGTGGGCGATCGAAATATGTCGCAGGCAGGGATCCCGGGGCAAAGTAGCAAAGGCAATAGATTTTCCAGTTTCTGGTATTTGGTAGTAACCGCCCAGGAATTAAAAGATACTCAAAGCGGTTACAGACTTTATCCTGTTCGGCTTATTAATTCTTTAAGACTGATCACCTGGAAATTTGAATTAGAGATCGAGGTATTGGTGAAGTCGGCATGGAAAAAAGTGGAAGTAAAAAATATACCTATAAGGGTTCACTACGATCCAGGAGAGCGGGTAACTCACTTTCGTCCATTCTGGGATATTGTACGTATCGTCTTTTTATACATATACTTTGTATTGATCAGTTTCTTTTACATCCATCCAAGGAATAAATATCGTGAATTCAAGCAAAAGGGGATCAGCAGATTTTTTAGAGAAGATATTATTAGAGATCAGGATTCTCCTCAAAGAAAAGCAGCTGCCATCGCTTTAGGCATTTTTGTTGGGATTTCACCGTTTTGGGGTTTGCATACCTTACTGGTCTTTACATTAGCAGCATTATTGAAATTAAATAAGGCTATAGCCTTTTTATTTAGCAATATAAGTATACCGCCTTTTATTCCTATAATTTTATATTTGAGTTATCAGCTCGGAAACTTTTTTATAGGTAATGGATTTGACTGGCAATTGAATCTCGAGAACTTTGATTCGGGAAAAGATCTTTTCATAGGTTTAACTCAGTATTTAATTGGTAGCATAGTCCTGGCAATTATTAGTGCAGCACTTACGTGGATCATGTTTTACTGTCTGTTTTGCTTTCTGAAACCCAAACAACCAGCGAATAATTAATGTCTAGATTCTTTCTGAAAATTCATGAATTTTTGAATCGGCATAAATGCCAGGCGTTGATCATTGCAGTTCTGTATCTCGGCCTTATGTCCTTTCTTGCTACAGGCATTAAGTTGGAAGAGGATATAACCAAACTAGTGCCGTCTGGAAATGATCAGGATCTAGTGAAAACCATACTGGAAGAATCGAAGTTTTCAGATAAGATCATCTTTAGGGTGAAGGCTGAAGAAAATACAGATCGGGATAGCCTGGTGGCATATGCCAACGAAATATCTGAGTTCTTAAACTCAGAGCTTTCAGAATATGTTACTGGTGTCAAAGGAAAAATTCCGGAACAGGACATCAAACAAATCTATAATTTTGTTCAGTCCAATCTACCCATCTTCTTAAATGAACAGGATTACGTAATCATTGATCAAAAGATTGATGCAGACAGTATAGCTGCAAGTATCGAATCTGGTTACAAGCAATTAATATCACCCACTGGATTTGTGACTAAAAATTATTTTCTCTCAGATCCTCTTAGTATTACAAGACTTGGTTTGGCACGTTTGCAGGAATTGCAGGTTGGAGACCAGTATGTGCTATATCAGAACTATATCATGACAAAGGATCAAAAGAATATTCTGTTCTTTATAGATCCCGTCTATCCTGCATCAGAATCGAACAGTAATAAACAGTTTACAGCGAAACTGGAAGCTAAGATCGCATCGCTGGATGCTCGCTATAATACTATAACAGGAGACTATTTTGGCGGACTCCGTTACTCGGTAGCCAATGCGGAACAAATAAAGCAGGATGTTCGAACTACTGTAATAATTGCGGTTGCGGTATTGCTCTTTCTACTGGTGGTTTATTACAGGAAGTTCTATGTCCCAATTTTGTTATTTGTGCCCAGTATTTTTGCTGGAATAACTGCGGTAGCCATTCTTTATATTTCACAGGTATCCGTTTCGGCTATAAGCCTGGGAATTGGTGCAATCCTTCTGGGTATTACGCTGGATTATTCCTTGCATATTTTAACGCATCTTCGATATAGTTCAAATATCGAAAAGCTGTATAAGGATATTACGAAGCCAGTCATTATGAGTAGTCTCACCACAGCGATCGCATTTATGTGTCTGGTTTTTGTGAAAAGTGAAGCTTTGCGTGATCTGGGGTTATTTGCAAGTTTAAGCGTGTTATTCTCTTCCTTCTTCGCCCTTGTGCTTATTCCTTTTCTATATACACCAGGGAATATTTACGCAAAAACAACGATTCTGGATAGAGTTTCAAGCCTGGATTATTCCAGAATTAAACCTTTGGTGTACTTGCTATCAGGATTATTTGTAGTGTCTCTTTTCTTCTTCAGCAAAGTGGAATTTAATGAAGACCTATCAGAACTAAACTATCAGCCGGAACATATTAAAAAGATAGAATTAGAGCTGGAAGGACTTGCTGGTAGATCCGGGAAAACGATCTTACTGGTGGCTTACGGAAACTCGCTGGATGAAGCTTTGTATAGGAATAATCAGTTATACCAGGATCTCAAAAAGTTCGAAAATGAAGGTGATATTGAAAACTTCAGTAGTATAGGAGGAGTAGTGCTTTCTACCGAAACCCAGGAATCCCGTATCGACAAATGGAACAGCTTCTGGACGGCTGAAAAACAGGATTCGGTAAAGAACAATATTCAAAAGACTTCAAAAATCTTTGGATTTAAATCGAATAGTTTTAGCAATTTCGATGAAGTGCTGGTTAAAAATTATTCAAGTATAGGTCTCAAAGATTATGAGTTGGCCGGCTCACTTTATATGCAGGATTTTGTATCCAATAATCCAGAAATTTCAACGGTTTCGAGCAGCGTTAATTTACCTGAAGATAAGGTTGAAAGATTTATTAGCTATTTCGAAAATGTTCCAGGAGTGGTAGCACTGGACAGAAAGGCGATCAATCAGAACTTTTTAGGAGATCTTAAAGCCCACTTTAATATCCTTATTCTCGCTTCAATAGTGGCAGTTTTCCTGGTGCTGCTGTTATTTTATCAGAACTTGCTTCTAAGTGTGATCACCTTGCTACCAATCGCGATCACCTGGATCTGTGCCTTGGGAATCATGTATTTTTTCAGGATAGAATTCAACATTCTAAATATCATTATTTCGAGTTTTATCTTTGGGCTTGGGCTTGATTACAGCATTTTTATTACTAACTCATGTCTCAAAGAATATGAAACTGGTAGATCTGAATTAAAAACCTATCAGGCATCCATCATTCTGTCGGTTATCACAACATTGCTGGGAATAGGGGCTCTGATTTTCGCTAAACATCCTGCTTTGAAATCCATTTCGATCGTTTCAATTATTGGAGTGCTTACAGCGGTTTCAGTAAGTTTCATACTTCAGCGCAGTTTATTCAGAAAATTGATCTTTCAGCAATATGGATCATTATCCTTCAGAAGAAATAATAAAAACGCTGTTTCTGAAAAACTTTATCATAAAGATGCAATTCTGAAGCATTACCGCTATCAATCAACTTATTCCGAAGCTAAAGCTGAATTCAGGCAACAAAGAGAAAAGTTCTTAAAGATATCACGTTATCTTGCTGAAGTAGATGATCTCCTAGTTCTGAATTCGGGAATAGGAATTTTACCTTTATTTATCAAGATCAAGTATCCTCAAACTGAAGTGTATAGCCTGGAATTCGAAGAATCGAAAAGAGTAGCGGCAAAGAATGCCTATAGATTAAGAGATGATAAAATTTATATTCTTGAAAGTGCTCAGGAACTTCCCTTGCTTCGTAATTATATTATTCATGGAGATACTCACGATGCTGCACTAATCAAAAATCTTTCTAAAAGTGCCGATTTAATGATATTTCTGGATACAAAAATGAAAACTCGCTGGTTGCTTGATCAAAATTTTGAACTTACCTATCGACAGAATGATATTTTAATCTACCGAAAACTGACTTAGATGAAGAAGTTTATTCTACATATCCTCATTTTATTTGTTTTCAATTCCTGCGGAATTAAAAAGTCCATGGATCACAAGCCAGATCTTAGCGGTTTTGAACAAATTGATACCACAAGAATAAAACATTCAGATAGTCTATACACTTTGGGGAATAACCAGCTCTACCAGAACGATCTTGGCGTATGGGAAATGTATCTCGAAGGTAATGCCCTGGAAAGGGGAGTTGCTCATGGAAGTCTGGGACGGGAGCTTATACACCACCAGGAAACAGCATTTATGTCTAAGCTGGAAGAAATGGTACCTTCAGAAGATTATAGAGGCTTCCTGAAAACATTTGTTAGTTGGTTCAACCGGAAACTGTACCTCTATGTTTCTGAAGAATATAAACAGGAGATCTATGGGGTTTCAAGGTTCGGCCTGGAAAAGTATGATGATTTCGCACCTGCTTATATTCGCATGTTATATTTTCATGGAGCTCATGATATTGGACATGCTTTACAGGACCTAATGTTGGTGGGATGTACAAGTTTTGCAGCCTGGGACGAAAAAACCAGCGATGGAGAATTATTAATAGGTCGGAATTTTGATTTTTATGCAGGTGATGATTTTGGAGAACAAAAGATCGCCGCATTCGTAGCGCCGAAAAAAGGTCACAGATTTATGATGTACACCTGGGGCGGGATGATAGGGGCATTAAGTGGTATGAACATGCAGGGAATCACTGTGACTATCAATGCCGGGAAATCCAGAGTGCCACTGGTTGCCAAAACTCCCATTAGTCTGTTGGCACGGGAAATTTTGCAATATGCCGGATCAATTGAAGAGGCAATTGCGATTGCGAAAAAACGTGAAGTGTTTGTTTCAGAATCGATCATGATTGGAAGCGGAGATGAAAAAAGAACGGTTTTGATAGAAGTGTCCCCTGGTAATTTTGGAGTATACGAAGTGGAGAATGGTGATCAACTAGTTTGTAGCAATCATTTTCAAAGCGAAGCATATTCGAGTGATAGAAATAATAAGCTAACCCGTGAGGAAAGTCACACTCAATACCGGTACGACCGCATGCAGCAATTGCTTGAAGAGGAAGATAAATTGAATCCACTTAAGGCGGTTGAGATCCTTAGAGATCGGCAGGGTCTGGACGAGCATTCCATTGGAATGGGTAATGAAAAAGCAATTAACCAGCTCTTAGCGCATCACGGAATCGTTTTTAAACCGGCGGAAAGGAAGGTTTGGGTAAGTTCAAATCCCTACCAGATGGGAGAATTTATACATTATGACCTAAATCAGGTTTTCTCAGATTATGGTCAGGGCATTAAGTCGAGTTCAGTTTCAACGAAGGAATTCAATATCCCGGCTAGTAGTTTCCTTCAAACTCAGGAATATCAGGATTACGAAGCCTTTAGAGTACTTGAAAGTAAAGTTAAAGGAGCATTGAATAGCGCAAAATCTTTAGATGAGGATAAAGCCAGGCAACTTGTAAAACTTAATCCCGATTTCTGGGAGGCTTGGTATTTAGCAGGCAGAATCTATTATGAGAATAAGCATTATAAAAGTGCATTGATCCATTTCAAGCAAGCCAGAAAAAGAGAGATTACAACCATTCCTGATTTAAAGCAGGTTGAGAAGATGATCAGGAAATCGACCAGAAAAATTTAATTTGAAGTGCAGGAGTCAGATCAAAAAACACAGTGGCAGAAAATTCAGCAACAGCTGAGCTATACATTTAGAACATCAAAATTCTATCAGGATGTTTTGCAGCAAAATTCTATCCAGGTCGATAACATCATTAGTTATGAGGAGTTTTCAAAATTACCCATAACTACCAAAGAACAGCTGCAGCAATATAATGAGGATTTCATTTCCATTCCACAGCAAGATATCATAGATCATGTTACCACCAGCGGGACTCTTGGTGAGCCTGTTTCTTTCTATTTAAACGAATATGATCTTGAGAGGCTCGCTGAGAATGAGTCACGTTCTTTCAAACTTGCCGGGATCACAAAGCATGATAAAGTTTTGATCACCACAACCCTCGATCGAAGATTCATGGCAGGAATGGCTTATTTCCTTGGTCTTAGAAAATTAGGTGCTGGAGCGATTAGAACCGGAGGTGGTTTGCCGGGATTGCAGTGGGAAAGCATTTTCAGATTCAAACCAAAATACATTATTGCTGTCCCTTCCTTTCTTCTGAAACTCATTCAATATGCTGAAGAAAACCAGATTGATTATCGAAACTCATCAATTCAGTCTGCGATTTGTATTGGCGAACCTTTGCGAACTTCCAATTTTGAGTTAAATAGCCTGGGACAGAGAATTTCTTCCTTATGGGATATAGAGTTATTTTCGACTTATGCTTCAACAGAGATGGCTACTGCTTTTACGGAATGTAACCAGCATCAGGGCAATCATGTCCAGGAAGATCTTATTTATACTGAAATTCTTGATCAGGACGGCAAGCATGTTGCTGATGGTGAAATAGGAGAGCTCGTAGTTACTCCATTAAATGTACAAAGTATGCCGCTTATTCGTTTTGCCACAGGCGATATACTGACTTATACCGATACTCCTTGTAATTGTGGCAGAAAAGGAAGACGATTAGGACCAGTAATTGGCAGGAAGCAGCAGAAAATAAAATTAAAAGGCACCAGTCTTTATCCACAGCATATCATCGAAATATTAAATAGGTTTAACGAACTCGAAAATTTCATCATTGAAGTTTCTCTGAATGAAATTGGGGGTGACCAACTTAAAATTTTAATTCCGGAAAGTTTCAGGGAAATTGAAAGCCTGAAGGAGCATTTAAAAGCATTCTTAAACGTACTGCCAGAGATTAGCTTCGAAGATTCTAAAACTCTTCAGCAACTCAAATTTCCGGCCAGTAGTAGGAAGCCAAAAATCTTTTACGATCTACGCTAAGTTAGCCTTTCTACAAAAAATTACAGTTTTCTCATTTTCCAGGTTTGTAGTGAAGAAGATATAATCATTTCCTCCATCCTGAATTTTGTATTTTTTCCGAATATTTTCTACTGAATCTGGGAAATTCCTGGTAGTAACATTTGCTTTTTTATTCTTCAATATCTTCTTTAAGTTCTTGTCTTTATAGCTCTTAATATCAGTTATATGGAAGATTCTTCCTGGAAATTCTTTAACCAGTGCTTCTGAAGTATAAATATGAGAATGCTCATGCAGTTTTGGAACTCCAAATGTGGTGCTGACTTCCGTGAATAATCCGCTTTTCATGATCGCGGCATTCGGTTCGTAGAGATAGTTTAAAGGTTTTGAAAGAACCGCATTCAAGGTTTTTACTTCTGTATCAAAACTAAATTTTTGCAATTTTTTTCCCTGGAAATTGATGGTTGTCACTTTTAAATCAGACCTCCAGTTTTTTTCAATTAGCCAAAGCAGCTCCTTTACTTCATTGTTAACCGCTATGATATGAATTTCTTTAACAGAATGCAGTTCACGCAGTCCAGCTGTGATATCGAGAATAGGTGAAGTTTTTAGAAGAATATGATCAGACTTTGCAAGTAGGAAATCGAGTTCTTCAGGAACATCTGGTGTACAATCTGATAAATGGTAGACTTTACCGCCATGTTCATCACGTCTTGCAGGATCTGCATAGATCCAGTCAAATTTCGGGTCGGTTTGCTTTAGTATATCAAGGCTATCTCCATGATGTATTCTAATATTAGAAGCTTCCAGTTCTTTGAAATTATGCGCAGCAATTTCAAACAGCTCTTTATTCAATTCGTAATATTGAAAACTGTCGAATTTCTTAGCCAGGAAGTAAGTATCTATACCTAAACCTCCGGTGAGATCGGCCCCTAAAGAACCCTTTACTAATCCTGATTTATATTCCGCAGTGATCTGTGAGGATGTTTGTTCCAGATTAAGCTTAGGAGGGTAAAGTATTCGCGGATTATTAAAAAAAAGTGGAAATTTCTTCTCTGCAATGCGCATGCCTTTTATCTGCGTTGCAATATCCTGAATTTTAATATGGCTGAAAGGGCTACCTTTTAAAATGAGAGCAGGCAGATCTTTTTTTTGATTTTCCTTTATAAAACGTTGAACTTCTTCCTCTAAAAGCGCCTTTTGAAGCATCTAATTACAGGTCTCTGGTTAGTCGTTTCACGATCTTGTATTCACTCAAAGATTCTTTAGCGATCACCTTAAGCGCTGTATAAAAAGGAACTGCGACTACCATTCCTGCAATCCCAAACATAAGTCCGGCTATCAGGATGATGAGGAATATCTCAAGTGGATGGGATTTCACGCTTGCACCAAATATCATGGGCTGTGAAATAAAGTTGTCAATTAGCTGACAAATTGCATAACCCATCATCACGTAGATCAATCTTGGAAGAATGATACTACTAAAATCTGCTCCAAGAAAACTGGAGATTACGAACAAAGCCATTAAAATACCTGCTAACAGTGGTCCCAGGTATGGAACAAGATTCAGGAACGCGCAAATAAAAGCGATGGCAATTGGATTATTGATCTCAAAGACACTAAGTAAAATGGAGTAGAGGAAGAACAATACTGCAATTTGCATTGTTAATCCCACAAAATACCGGCTTAGTAAAACCTTGATCTTATTAAAAACTCTTTGAAATTTCTTTTCTTCTCCATGATTGGCGAACACGAGGATGCTATTCAGCATTAACTTGGAATCTTTCAGGAAGAAAAAGGAAATGAAAATAATCGAAAATACAGCGATCATGGTTGTACCCAATATTCCGAAGACATTATTTAAGAATTGCGGAATTAGACCAACATCGAAGTTTCTAACAAATTCACTTCTTTTCAGCCCTTCAATTAAGTTCAATTCGTTGACTCCTAGATAATTGTTTACCTGATCGTTCAAATCATTCAGGTCGCTTTTGAAAGCTTCAATATCGATTTGACCCAAATATTTGCTTTGTTCAATAATGATCGGAACAAAAACGAAAATAATACCTACAAATATGGATAGGACCAGCAATAAAACGGTGATTACCGCTATCTGGTTGGGTAGTTTCAGCTTATTCCGAAGAAAGATCACGACAGGTCGACCAACTAGGGCTATGATTCCAGCAATGGCAATATAAACGATTACCGATTGGATTTCCCATAGAAAATAGAGTGCCAGCAGAATACCAATCATGATACCCACTGCTCGTAATATACCGTTCGCGAATTCTTTTGCTTTCACAGCGTAAATATATTATTTCTAACTTAACTGCGTAGAACTTTTGTAATTTCATACAAAGCAATTCCCAGCGATTGGGCGACATTCATGCTGCTGTTCTTTCCAAACATCTCGATATGGTATGCATTATCACAGCTCTTTAAAATTTCTTCGGAAATTCCATGTCTCTCGTTCCCGGCTACTAAAAGTATTTTTTTTGCCTCAAGATGAAAGTCTGAGATAGGCTTACTTTCTGAAGTGATCTCGACCGCGGTCATTTTATATCCACTGCTCTTAAGATCATTAATAACCTGGGTTGCATCTTCGTAAACTTGAAAATCTACCGTGGTATGGGTATTCCTGGCTGTTCTTTTTAATCGGTTACTGTTCAGATTCGGTGGTGTTCCATGAAAAATAAGCTTTTCAACACCAAATGCATCGGCAAGACGAAAGATACTGCCTATGTTCGCTTCACTGGTGATATTATCTAGCAGCAAAATAACTGGAAATTGTCTGTTCTCAAAATTGGTATTGTCGTGAGTAAGTTGCATAATTAGTTTTCGAATGCGTATTTGATGATGTTTGCCCCCATTTGCAGAGCTTTTAGACGAATCTCTTCCGGGTCATTATGAACTTCCCGACTTTCCCAACCATCACCAAGATCACTTTCTACGGTGTATAAAATCAGTAATCTCCCGTTCTCAAAGATTCCCATAGCCTGAGGTCTTTGCGCATCATGTTCATGGATTTTTGGAAGTCCGTTGGGAAATTTATACTGGTTCCTGAAGATTTCGTGATCCACGGGGATCTCCTGAAGACTTTGTTCGGGAAATAATTCCTTTAATAATGGCCGGATATACTCATCCATTCCATAATTGTCATCGATATGCAGGAATCCGCCACTCAATAAGTATTGCCTGAGGTTTTCTTTTTCAGCTTCGCTAAATATCACATTTCCATGTCCGGTCATATGTACAAACGGAAATTGAAATATATCACTACTTCCAGGCTCTACAGTTTCCGGTTTTTCGTTAAGGGAAGTTTGTAAATTCGTATTGCAAAATTTGATAAGATTGGGTAGGGCAGTTGGATTCGCGTACCAATCTCCACCACCATTATATTTTAGAACAGCAATTTCCTGTGCATTTACCTCAAACGATACCAGCATTAAAAAGAGAATTCCAAATACGAACTTTTTCATGAATTTTGATTGATGAGTGCGACTGTGTGACATGCGGCAATCGCTGCAGTTTCAGTGCGTAACCTGCTTTCTCCAAGACTTATTTGCTGCCAGTTTTCATCCATTGCGGTTTTAATCTCGTTAGAACTAAAATCTCCTTCGGGTCCAATCAAAATATTAATGGTACTATTGGCCTTCAGTTTATTTTGAAGATAGGGTTTCTTTTCATCATCCTCACAGTGAGCAATTAATTTCAAGCCTGGCAATGTTGTCTGCATCAATTCAGAAAAACTTATAGCATCGTTCAATTTCGGGAAATGCATGTGCAATGATTGTTTCATAGCGCTCAATAGCACTCGTTGATAACGTTCCACCTTTACGGTTTTACGTTCACTATGATCACAAATAACCGGCGTAATTTCGTGCACACCAATCTCCATCGCTTTTTCCAGAAACCACTCATAGCGATCGTTCATCTTTGTAGGTGCAACGATCATATGTAAATAATAGGATGGTGCTGGCTGACTTTCAAAAGAACTAATACTGGCGATACATTGCTTTACATCAGCTTGGATGATCTGAGCCTTGAATAGCATCCCAGTTCCATTAGTGATACTTAACTCATCACCTTCGGTTTTTCGTAAAACTTTTACAATATGCCTGCTTTCATCCTTTTGAAAAATCACCTGTTTATCGTATTCTGAAATATTTGGATTGTAGAATAACTGCATATTAAATTTTATATCTCGATTGCGCGGTTACCGAAAAATCGGCAAAATCTTTTTGTAAGTATTTGTGGTATCCTGCGATACCGATCATTGCAGCATTATCTGTGGTGTACTCAAACTTCGGAATAAAACATTTCCAGCCCCATTTTTTTTCAGCATCAACTAAAGCCTGGCGTATTCCACTATTTGCAGAAACTCCGCCACCAATGGCCACTTGAATGATACCGGTCTTTTTAACTGCCTTTTTCATTTTATCCATTAAAATACCTATGATCGTATATTGAATAGAGGCGCAGATATCTTTTAGATTCTTTTCAACAAATTCAGGATCTTCTTTTGTTTTCTTCTGAATAAAATATAAAACGGCTGTCTTAAAACCGCTAAAACTGAAGTTCAGGTCATCAACTTTCGGCTTCGTAAATTGAAAAGCTTTTGGGTCGCCTTCCCTGGCGTACTTATCTATTAACGGGCCTCCTGGATAGGGTAGTCCCAAAATTTTTGCGCTTTTATCGAAAGCTTCACCTACTGCATCGTCCAGGGTTTCGCCAATAACTTCCATGTCAAAATAATCTGAAACCTTCACGATTTGGGTATGTCCACCGCTTATGGTCATAGCCAGAAATGGAAACTCAGGTTTGTCGAATCCTTCCTCTTCAATAAAATGTGCCAGAATATGAGCCTGCATATGGTTGACCTCGATCAAAGGAATTTCCAGACCCATTGCGAGTGACTTGGCAAAGGAGGTTCCAACGAGCAAAGAACCCATAAGTCCCGGACCTCTTGTAAATGCAATTGCAGAGAGATCTTTTTTGTCGATATTTGCCATTTCCAAAGCCTGGTGGATCACTGGAACTATATTCTGTTGATGCGCTCGTGATGCAAGTTCTGGAACAACTCCACCATATTGTTTGTGTACTTCCTGAGTTGCAACAATATTAGAAAGAATTTTACCGTTGGAGAGTACGGCAGCCGCCGTATCATCACAGGAAGATTCTATAGCGAGAATGTTTATTAAATGATCAGCCATTAGATTTATTTGGGAATAGATATTGTAAATTAGTCGCAAAGTTAAAACATAAAAACGTATCAAAAAATTCTGGAAAATACTAACGAAAACAGTGGTTGCACTTGTTTTGTTATTCATTATTTTATTGATCGTGTTTTCCATTCCTGCAGTTCAGACTTCAGTAGCACGCAAACTCACCAATTCTCTTCAGGAAAAAAGTGATGTTACTATAGAAATTGGTCGTGTTTCTATTAGTTATTTTGGGGATATACTCTTGAATGATATCTACGTGGAAGATCATCATGAGGATACGCTATTTACTGCGAAAGAGATCAGTTCTTCTATTCTAAGTTATTCGAAGCTTATGAGTAACGCTCCAGAACTGGGGGATACAAGAATTGATGGCCTGAATATCCATATGCGCAGGTATAAAGGTGAAGACAGAGATAATCTGGGTGTACTTATTCAAAAACTTCAAAAGGAACCAACGGGAGATCCTAAGGATTTTCATCTTACTGCGGAAGATGTGCAGATCACCAACAGTCGCTATAGTTTCATCGACGAAAACCTTGACCGCTCTGATGTTCTGGTCGTTGATGATCTTAATATTTATGCAAACGAGCTAAGGATCTTTAATTCCAATATAGATATTGATATTGGAATGCTTCGGGGCTACGAACATCGCGGGATTCAGATAGATCAGCTTTCTACACTATTTCACTACGATCCAAACCGAATGAGTCTGCAAAATATGATCCTGCAAACTCCGGGATCCATGGTCAATGCCGATCTTTCTTTTGAGTATGACCTATCTGATTTTTCAGATTTTGAGAATCTAGTGCAGGTAGAAGCGAAGTTTCGGGAAAGCATTTTGAACTCCAATGATCTAATTACATTTTATGATGGGTTTGGAGAGAATCAACTCGTAAAGTTTCAGACAGAACTTACTGGTACTTTAAATGATTTTCGCTTAGATGGGTTCCGACTTCAGGGTCTTGATAGAACAGAGATTTATGGGGATTTTCAGGTTGTTGGATCTTTTTCAGATGAGCCGAATTCCTTTAAACTAGATGGTAGTTTTTCAGATTTTAATACCAACTACTATGATATGATCAACTTCCTGCCGGGAGCACTTCAGGGCCAATTGCCTGAAACTCTTCGGGATTTTGGTAATGTGAATATCAAAGGAAATACGGTGGTTACGAATGGATTTCTGGATGCAGATGTAATTATAGCTACACAACTGGGATCTGCAGACGCAGATTTTGAACTCAATAATTTTAATAATTCTGCTGCTTCAAGTTACAAAGGCAAACTGGTCTTTAAGAACTTTAACCTTGGTCGTTTAATAGGCAATACCCAATTAGGGAAAGCGAGTTTTGATATCGACTTTGACGGGAAAGGTCTGGACCAGGAAAATCTGAACACGCAGTTAAAAGGAACCATTGCTAAACTGGAATTTAATAATTATGCTTATTCCAATATCCAGATTATGGGGAATCTTCGGAATCCACTTTTTAATGGTTATTTTAAGTCGAATGATCCTAATCTGGAAATGGAATTTAATGGTCTGGCAGATGTTTCAGAAGAAACCAATGTGTATGATTTTGAAGCTTCCGTAGGATATGCCGACCTCCACGCGCTCAATTTTGTGAATAGAGACACGGTTTCAGTCTTCAAGGGTGATGTGATTATGAATATGCAGGGAACTAATGTTGACAACGCATTTGGAGATATCCTGCTTCTTAATACTTCTTATAAAAACCAGAACGATCTTTATTATTTCGATGATCTTAATATAGCTTCTACATTTGATGGACCAGTTCGAACTATTACGATCAATTCTCCAGATGTTATTAATGGAGAGGTGAGCGGAGTTTTTAAAGTGAACGAAGTTGGTGCGCTAATAGAAAATTCCATAGGTAGTATTTACACGAACTACAAACCAAAAACTATCACGACGAACCAGTATATGGAGTTCGATTTTGATATCTATAACCAGATCGTCGATGTTTTTTATCCTGAAATTGAACTGGCTCCTAATACATTTATTCGAGGTCGGGTGGAGTCTGATGAATCTGAATTTAAATTAACCTTCAGATCTCCAAGAATCGATTTCTTTCAGAATATGGCGGAAGACATTAACCTTCAGGTTGACAATACGAATCCAATTTACAATACCTTCTTTGAAGCCGATAGCGTTTCTACCGATCTTTATAAATTTTCAGAATTCAGTTTTATAAATGTGACTCAGCGCGACACCTTATTCATTCGTTCAGAATTTAAAGGAGGAAAGAATAATTCTGATGAATTCAATCTGAATTTATTTCATACGATAAACGAGAACAGTAAATCTGTGGTTGGGATACAGAAATCAGATTTTAAATTCAAAGAAAAAGTTTGGTACCTGAATGAAAATAGTGATCGTAGTAATAAAATAGTTTTTGATAATAGTTTCCGTGATTTGCAGATCGATTCGCTAGTCATGAGTCATAAGAATGAACAAATTCGACTTAGCGGAAATATGCGGGACAGCACCTATAAAAACTTTAAAATGAAGTTTAGTGAGGTGGATATTGGAAAGATCACTCCAGAAATAGATAGTCTCGACCTTGCCGGGATTCTTAACGGCGATCTCGAACTGCTCCAGGAAGATGGTGCTTATTTCCCGGTTTCAAACTTAAGAATTGACCAGTTTCAGGTGAACGATCTTGTGATGGGTAATCTGGCTCTTGACGTAAGTGGGAACCAGGATCTTAGCACTTACACGGTTTACGCTCAACTTGAGAAGGAAGGCATCGAATCATTATCTGCAATAGGAGATATTAATGTGAATGGCAGCGAACCAAGGATCGATCTGGAAGTGAACATGAATCGCCTGAATATGGGTGTATTTACGCCTTTGGGAGCAGATGTTGTTACAGATATTAGAGGATTTGCCACAGGAAGAGCTTTCGTTACCGGAAATTACAAAAATCCCGATTTCTCCGGATCTTTATCTTTAGCTGAAGCTGGATTACGAATCCCTTATTTGAATGTAGATCTAAATTTTCAGGAAAATGCAGAGATAGATCTTACCCAGCAGCAATTTGTATTTGATAACATTGATATTGTAGACACCAAATTCAAAACGAAAGGAACATTGGATGGTCTAATATCTCATCGTAATTTTTCTGAATGGTTTCTGGATCTAACGCTGGTTTCAGACCGGATCCTTGTCCTGGATACTGAAGCCGATGAAGACGCACTCTATTATGGAACCGCATTTATTGATGGTGAAGCTTCGATCATGGGACCTACAGATGAATTGGTGATTGAAGTGAATGCAGCTACCGAGAGAGGTACAGTTTTTAAAATTCCTCTAAGCGATACTGAATCTGTGGGAGATAATTCTTTTATAAGATTTTTAAGTCCGGAAGAAAAAGCAGCGCGTCTTGCTGGAGAAGAAATTGAAATTCCCGAAGTTAAAGGTCTCGAATTGGTTTTTGATCTTGATATTACCAATGATGCTGAAGTTGAAGTTGTCGTAGACCAGACCAGCGGAAGTACATTGCGTGGCAGAGGTTCCGGGAACTTACTATTGGAGATAAATACCAATGGAAAATTTAACATGTGGGGAGATTTCATTGTTTATGAAGGAGTCTATAACTTTAAATACGCCGGACTCGTTCAAAAGGTATTCACTGTAGAATCTGGCGGAAGTATTAACTGGGATGGAGATCCTATGGATGCCCAACTGGATGTAAGTGCCGTGTACTCATTGAACGCGAATCCTGCCGTTTTACTGGAAAACCCATCGGTCAATCGAAAGATTCCTGTTGATGTAGTTATTAATTTACAGGGAGAAATTGCACAGCCAGAAATTGGTTTCGCGATAGACTTTCCAAGTGCTAGTTCAACCGTGAAATCTGAATTACAGTATCGAATAGATGATAGGGCTACTACCGAGTTACAGGCATTGTTTCTGGTTACTCAAGGTACATTTTACAGTGAGTTTGGATTACGTGGCGCTGCAATTTATGGGACACTTGCCGAAAGAGCTTCCAGTATCGTAAACGATATTTTTGCTGATGATGATGGTAAATTCCAGGTAGGCGTCAATTATGTACAGGGCGACCGGACTCCAGATCAGCAAACCGTGGATAGGTTTGGTTTGACGTTGTCCACACAGATCTCCGATCGAGTGTTGATCAATGGTCAGGTTGGTGTTCCAATTGGAGGAGTAACCGAGTCTGTGATAATTGGAGATCTGGAAATTGATTTTCTCTTAAATGCAGATGGTAGTTTAAGAGCTTCGGTGTTTAACCGCGAAAATAACATTCAGTTTATTGGTGAGAAAATAGGTTTTACACAAGGAGTCGGCCTATCTTATAATGTAGACTTTGATACCTTTAAGGAGTTGATCAGGAAGATCGCAAGCACTACTATTGAAGGTTTTGATGATTCCGAAGAAGAAAAAGATCCTGCAACACCGTCACCTTCACCAGATTTTATGAATTTTAAATCTGAAGAAGAAAATGAATAAAGCTCAAACTTCAGAAATAAATAAAATCTGGGAGTTCTTTTGATTGGCATCCTAAGATTTAGTTTGTAGTTTTAATCTATTAAGAAAATTATCAATGAGTAAGAAATTGAAAAAGATTGGGGTGATGACTTCCGGTGGTGATTCTCCTGGAATGAACGCTGCAATTAGAGCGGTTGTAAGAACCTGCGCATATTATCATGTTGATTGTGTTGGATACTATCGTGGTTTCCAGGGAATGATCGCGGGAGATAGTACTCCATTAACTGCGCGTAGTGTGCGAAATACCATCAACCAGGGTGGAACGATATTACAGTCGGCCAGATCCAAGGAATTCATGACCAAAGAAGGACGGGCTAAGGCTGCTGCCAACCTCAAAAAAGAAGGAGTAGACGCCATGATCCTTATTGGAGGTGATGGAACATTTACCGGAGGTCAGGTTTTTAGCAAGGAGCATAATTTTCCAGTAATTGGTGTGCCTGGAACTATCGATAACGACATTTTTGGAACTCATTATACCATTGGTTACGATACGGCATTGAATACAGTTATCGAAGCTATTGATAAGATACGTGATACGGCAAGTTCCCATAACCGACTATTTTTTGTAGAAGTAATGGGTAGGGATGCAGGTTTTATAGCATTGAATACCGGCATTGGCGCTGGTGCTGAAGAGATTTTGATTCCTGAAGAAGATCTTGGTTTGGATCGACTACTGGATTCTCTGGAACGTAGCCGAAGAGCTGGAAAAACTTCCAGTATCGTAGTGGTTTCTGAAGGTGATAAAATAGGAAAGAATGTTTTCGAACTCGCAGAATATGTGAAAGAGAATCTGCCATTTTACGATGCTCGGGTAACTGTTTTAGGACATATTCAAAGAGGAGGAAGGCCTTCCTGTTTTGACAGGGTTTTGGCGAGTAGGCTAAGTGTCAAAGCTGTCGAGCTTCTGTTAGACGGAAAGCGTGACCTGATGGTGGGAATGATGAATAATGAAATTGAAAGCTGTAGCCTGGACCAGGCATTAAAAGGAAAGCATAATATTAATAAAGACCTTTTACGTATTTCTGAAATACTCTCAACTTAATGAAGACTATAGCGATCATTGCCCATGACGGGAAGAAACCTGAAATGGTTCAGTTTCTGAATCAGTTTAACGAAGTTCTAAATTCGAAGGAAATCAAGATCATCGCCACCGGAACTACTGGTGCTAAGACCGAAGCTGCAGGTTATAAAGTAGAAAAGTTACTCTCTGGTCCTTTGGGTGGAGATGCTCAGATCGCTGCCAGAATTGCTGAAAAGCAGGTCGACATGGTCATTTTCTTTAGAGATCCACTGGATAAACATCCTCACGAACCAGATATTTTTATGCTCATGCGATTATGTGATGTTCATAATGTTCCCTTAGCGACAAATCCTGCAACTGCCAGACTTTTAATTAGAGGCCTGTAATTAGGATTTAACCGCGATCGCGCTAATTTCAACATTTACAAACTTTGGAAGATTTGCAACTTCCACAGTTTCTCTTGCCGGAGCATTTTCTGAAGCGAAATATTTAGCGTAGACTTCATTGATCTTTCCGAAATTATTCATGTCACTAATAAAAATTGAAGTTTTGACTACATGATCAAGGGTCAAACCAGCTTCAGTTAGAATAGCCTTCAGATTTTCCAATACCAGTGTTGTTTCAGCTTCAAGATCTTCAGTTTTTAGATCACCGGTGGCCGGATCTATCGCAATCTGTCCGCTTATATATAAAGTGTCTCCAGCGAAAATTGCCTGGTTGTAAGGTCCTATGGGTGCTGGAGCACTGTTGGTTTTGATGATCTTTTTCATAACTGTTTATTTTATAAGGTTCTATCGCGATCCCGTCGCTTTTCATATTTAATATCACTTAATACGCTCGCCTTGATCCTGATCAGGAAGTTCCATGACTTTCTAGGCCCAAAAGGAACCCAGCTAAAACTCATCAACCAGCTATCTAGATCACGTTGAAAACGTAATTGAGTAGGAGTGACACCGCTATTTACAAGGTCGTAACCGGTGCTGGCTCCAATTTTCCATTTTGGTGCGATCTCTATATTTCCATTAAACATTAATGAATGAGCAGAAACAGTATTCTGCCTGGCCGAATTTGTGTAATTCATAGCATAAGCTACACGTACATCCCATGGAATATTATAATTGTACCATCCATTTTCATTCTCTTCTTCATCACCTTCGAAAGGATCTTCATCGAAAAGACGGCCATCTTCGCCCATTCCTGTTCCGAAGAGATCATCAGGACGTCCACCATTTCTATAGGTTTCATTGTCCATATCATCGGTTTCTTCCTCTTCAACGCCTTCAAAATCCTTGTTGGAAAAGGAATAGCCAAAGTTCACTGTTCCCGCGGTAAGTCGAAATAAGCTTCCGCCGTTCTCAATATTCAGCTTATCGATCCTGCGATTATTGTTATCCAGAGCGTATATATCTAAATTTCCTCCAAAGTTAATGTCCAGCTTATTTTTGATTACCGGAATGGAACCTCGAAGTGAAATAGGGGACAGGCGCAAAGAATCTCCAGCAAGATTATAACTTGTTCCTATACTAAAGTTATTTAGTAAAGTGATCTTTTCTGGTTCTATAGCAGTACTATCCTTCGATCTAACCTTGGCTTCAATAGTGTTACTTAAGCTGAAGCCTAATGAACTGGAAAAATTTCTTCCTGGT
Source organism: Christiangramia marina (assembly GCF_048285865.1). Classification (NCBI taxonomy): domain Bacteria; kingdom Pseudomonadati; phylum Bacteroidota; class Flavobacteriia; order Flavobacteriales; family Flavobacteriaceae; genus Christiangramia; species Christiangramia marina. Next base: position 157,597 of record NZ_JBLVTK010000003.1, read on the forward strand.
GCTCCATATAAAGTTCCGTCAAACCTGGAATAATCTACGAGTTCTTCAATGATCTCTCCATTTTCATCTTCAGATTCCTGGATATACTGATCATAAAACCTGTCAAAACCTGGATTGATATTATAACTTACTGAAGGTCTCATGACATGGCGAATCGCCTGTATTTTTTTATCCTTTCCGAAGGTTTTCCTACCATATAGCGTAGTTCCAAGGCTAGTATTGAAGTTGTAAGTACGATAAGAGTCAAAACCTTTAATTGTGTCTATCACGACATCATCCAGCACAGGATCGTAAGACCTTTCAAAAGTTCTGGAAACCCAGGTTTCTTCATAGCTGGTACCTGTGGAAACACTTAAATATTTAAATAGCTTAAAGTTCGTATTTAGCGGAATACTATGTTGTGCGCCCAGCCTTGCATCATCAAACATTTGCGGAGTCAGAAAAAGGGAGTCTGCAGTATTGATCTGGTTCTCTGCCCGTAAGTTATACTGAAGGTTAATGTTCTCAATAAAGCCTTTTTTACTACCTGTAGCCGGAGCCAGAGGATAGATACGAGACATACTTAATTGTAAAGTTGGCAAACTAAGATTCACCGAATTAGTTCTGGTATTTTGGGAGTGACGCGCGGCCAGACTCAAATTCACCTGAGGTTCACCAGGAAATGTCTTACTGTATGAAACCGAAGAGTTTAGTTCGTTATTCAGGTAATTCCCTGTGTTTGCCTGATTAATGGATTCGGCATAATACTCGCTGCTCCCCAAGTTTACTGAAGCTGAAAACCTGGAATTAGGACTGGCTTTTGGATCCTGGCTATGAGACCACTGGATGTTATAGCTGGATCTTTCAGCAAAATCCGGGAAGCCTCTTTCACTCGTGAATAACTTTTCAAACCTTACTCTTGCATTTCCACGATACTTATACCTGTTTGCGTAATTGGATGAAAATTCCAGAGTGTAAGAGCCGTTCGTATAATAACTACCTAAAGCCAGTAGATCCACATAATCACTAATAGCAAAATAATAACCACCATTCTGGAGGTTATAACCATACTGGGAATCTCCAAACGACGGAATGATAAAACCTGAAGTTTCCTCATCTGTTAACGGGAAATACCCAAATGGAAGTCCTAGAGGAGTAGGAACATCTGCGATATACATATTCACGAGTCCGGTCACGATCTTCTTCTCAGGTACGAACTTGATCTTCCTCGCATAGAAGAAATACTCCGGGTTATCCACATCCTGAGAAGTGGTAAACCGAACATTTTTCATGAAATAAACCGAATCATTTTCCCGTTTGGTCACCATCCCTTTTACATTAAAGTCGGCTTCCTGGGTTCGGGAATTGTAAACCAATGCTCTTTCAGTATCGAAATTGAACCGAAGTGAATCTGGCTCTACTTTTCTATTTGCCTGGGTGAAAATAGGTTTTTGTATATATTCTCCCAGGGAATCCTCAATTCCATAGGCGAAAAACTCATTCTTATTGTTATCGATAACGATGAGTCCTGCCTCTATGGTCATATCACCATAGACGATCTTTGCCTCGTTATACAGGTAGATCTTATTTTCTTTTGGGCTTAAGCGCATGTAATCTTTGGCGCTATAATCCACAACATCGGTAATAAACTGGGGTTTTTTGACTGAATCCTGCTTAATGGTATCGGTAACCTGCAGGTCCTGGGTGATCTGTTCAGGACTAACTGCGGGAGCAACGCTATCCTTTTGACTTTCAACAGGGATCGAGTTATTTCCAATCTCCTGAGCATGCAAAAGTGAGGTCATAAATAGCGTGAAAACTAAGCAAGAAAGTGTATTGGGGATATTTGTTTGCAATGCTTTAAGTGCTATTTTTGTACGGATTGGCTTGCTTTTTGCAAATCCAAAATTACATATATTTTTTTAGCTGAGTTTTGAGACTGCAGGAAAAATAGCAATAAAATATTCACCCCACACAAGCGTTAGCTTTCTATGAGAACGAACTTACTTAATCTTTTCGTATTCACAAGCCTTTTCTTTGTTACATCAATGGCAACTTTTTCTGCTGAAATCCCTCCAAATCTGGATGAATTTGTAGTAGTTCTCGATGCTGGTCATGGCGGAAAAGATCCCGGTAACATGGGGAATGGTTACAAGGAAAAGGATATTGCTTTGAGCATCATCCTGAAGATTGGTGCCGAGCTTGAAAAATATAAGAATATAAAGGTAGTGTATACCAGAAAGTCTGATGTATTTGTAGAACTCTTCGAAAGAGGTAGAATTGCCAATGAAGCGAATGCAGATCTTTTTGTATCTGTACATTGTAATTCACATAATTCCCAGGCTTCAGGAACCGAAACTTTCGTGCTTGGACTTAACAGGAATGAGACCAATTTTGAAGTGGCGAAAAAAGAAAACTCGGTGATCTACCTCGAAGATAACTATGAAGTTACTTATGCCGGGTATGATCCTAATTCACCTGAATCTACTATTGGGCTTACGATCATGCAGGAAGAATATTTGGATCAAAGTATTTTGCTTGCAGATCTTGTTCAGAAACAATTTACCAATACACTAAAGAGAAAGAATAGAGGAGTGAAGCAAATGGGACTAATTGTGCTGCATCAAACCTACATGCCGAGCGTGCTTGTGGAGACTGGTTTCCTTACAAATAACCAGGAGGGACCTTATCTTAATAGTTCTAGAGGGAAGGATGATATGGCCCGTGCAATTACCAATGCTATTCTAAATTACAGTAAAACAATTAATTTAAATACACTTGAGCAAGTAGCTGCAAATCAATCTAATGAAACTGTGGATAAGGGAGTTTTACCGGAATCCCAGGTTTTTCAAGATGTACTATTCAGAGTGCAGCTTGCGGCCGGCTCAAAAAAGCTGGATACAAAACCTTACAACTTCAAAGGAATTAAGGGTGTAAGCAGGGAGAAAGAAGGTAAACTTTACAAGTATTATTATGGAGCAACTTCAGATTATCTCAAGATTCAGAGAATGCATAATGAAGCAGTAAAAAGTGGATACACAGATAGTTATATCGTAGCCTTCAGAAATGAGCAAAAAATAACGCTTAATGATGCGTTAAAATCAAAGCTAAAATAGAAGTGCTTTTCTATTTTTATTTCTAAATTTGTGCGTATTCACTTAAAAAATTGCTTTTGAAATATTCCAGAGAGGTAAAAACTGCCGTTCTAGCTATCGTAGCGATAGTTATTTTATTATTTGGTTATAGTTTTCTCAAGGGAGAAAATCTCCTCGCCCAGAATCGAATTTTTTATGCTGAATACGATGATGTAGAAGGACTCTCACCATCTTCTGAAGTTACTATCAACGGTCTTAAAGTTGGTCAGGTAAGCAGCATAGAGTTCAAAGATAATTCAGGAAGACTTGTTGTAAGTTTTACTGTAAAAAATGATTTCAAGTTTTCGAAGAATAGTAAGGTGAACATTTATGGTGGAAGTATCATAGGTGGGAAATCTTTAGCTATTGTTCCAAATTATGATCAGAAATCTGAATGGGCTCAGTCTGGAGATACACTCGAGGGTGATAAAGAAGAAGGGATCATGGAGCTTGTGAATGATAAACTGACTCCTTTACAGAATAAACTGGAGAATACAATCACCAGTGCAGATTCAATGTTAACGGCCATCACAGAAATTTTAGATGACTCTACCAGTAACAATATTCGCGGTACTTTTAGAAATCTTGATGCTACCGTATCATCATTTAGAGTAACTGCAGATGAGCTTCAGGGTATAGTAAAGGGAAATAGTTCTAAGATCGATCGAACGTTTACGAATCTTGATGAGATGTCTACGAACTTCAATAAGTTTTCAGACACTTTATCCACTATGAATATTGGCAAGATCACCTCAGATCTTGAAAAGGTAATTGCAGATTTTGAAGGAATCTCGAATAAACTGAACAGCAAGGAAGGAACCGCAGGAAAATTGATCAATGATGATGCTGTCTATAATAACCTGGATCAGGCAACCAAACAGCTAGAACAACTCCTACAGGATATCAAACTTAATCCAAAGCGCTACGTTCATTTCTCAGTTTTCGGTAAGAAAGCTGGAGAATATGAAGAACCGGAAGATTCCTTAAAATAAATCTATCATGCAAATTGTTTCGCAAATCCTATTTGTGATCGCTCTTTTAGTGGGCGTTGGCTTTTTCGCCAGAAATATCAAAAGACTTATTAGAAATATCAAATTAGGTCGGCAAATCGATCGAACAGATAATGGTGGAGAAAGATTTGCCAAAATGGCCAGAATAGCATTAGGGCAGAGTAAAATGGTAAAAAGACCGGTTTCCGGTTTTCTACATATTATCGTTTACGTGGGCTTTATTATTATAAACATAGAAGTTCTCGAAATCGTTATCGACGGAATTTTTGGTACTCATAGAATCTTTTCTTTTCTAGGTGGCACTTATGATGTCCTCATCGCAAGTTTCGAAATTTTAGCTTTCCTGGTTTTTGTTGGAGTAGTGATCTTCTGGATACGTAGAAACGCACTAAACATCTACCGTTTCCTTGGTCGTGAATTGAAAGGCTGGCCTAAGAATGATGCAAATTACATCCTGTATTTTGAAATGGTGCTAATGGCATTATTTCTTATCATGAATGCTACAGACTATCAACTGCAAATGAATGGAGCAGATCATTATGCTTCAGAAGCAGGTATAATGGGTAGCTTTCCAATAAGTCAGTTTTTACTTCCTATTTTCGACGGAATGAGCAACGCGACTCTTATCATCATTGAAAGAGCCGCCTGGTGGTTGCATATTCTTGGAATTCTATTCTTTCTTAATTATTTATACTACTCAAAACATTTACATATTCTACTAGCGTTTCCTAACGTATATTTTTCAAAACTTAGTCTTCAGGGGAAATTTGATAACCTGGAGGCAGTTCAGAAGGAAGTAGCGCTGATGATGGATCCAAATGCCGATCCTTTTGCAGCTCCTGCGGAAGGCGAGGATGAAGGAGAGCCGGAAAAATTTGGAGCTTCAGATGTCTTTGATCTTAACCAGGTTCAATTGCTGAATTCCTATACCTGCACAGAGTGTGGAAGATGTACTTCTGAATGTCCTGCGAACCAAACCGGGAAAAAACTTTCTCCAAGAAAGATCATGATGGACACTCGTGACAGGCTCGAGGAAGTAGGTGAGAATATTACCAAGAACGGGAAATTTGAAGATGACGGTAAGCAATTACTGGATGACTATATTCTTAGAGAAGAATTATGGGCGTGTACTACCTGTAATGCATGTGTAGAGGCCTGTCCTGTGGGGATCGATCCATTATCCATTATTCTGGATATGAGAAGATACCTGGTAATGGAGCAAAGTGCCGCTCCTAATGAGTTATCCATAGCGATGACAAATATTGAAAACAATGGTGCACCATGGCCTTACAACCAGATGGACCGTTTGAACTGGGCCAAAGAAAATTAATACATTAGAATTATATAAAGATCGATAATATGGCAGAAGCACTCAAAGTACCTACAATGGCAGAATATATGGCAGAAGGCAAAAAGCCTGAAGTTCTGTTCTGGGTTGGTTGTTCGGGAAGTTTCGATGATCGTGCTAAAAAAATCACTAAGGCATTCGTAAAACTTTTGCATAAGGCTGGAGTGGACTTTGCTGTTTTAGGAACCGAGGAAAGCTGTACCGGGGATCCTGCAAAAAGAGCTGGAAACGAATTTCTTTTCCAAATGCAGGCTGCTACAAATATTGAGGTGTTGAATGGTTATGAGATTAAAAAGGTGGTTACTGCCTGTCCTCACTGTTTCAATACCATCAAAAATGAATATCCAGCTCTTGGTGGAAATTACGAGGTAATGCACCACACTCAATTTTTAAAAGATCTTTTGAATGAAGGTCGTCTAAAAGTTGAAGGAGGAAAATTCAAAGGAAAAAGAATTACTTTCCATGATCCATGTTATTTAGGTCGCGCGAACAATGAATATGAAGCTCCTCGTGATCTTCTGCGGAAGCTTGAAGTTGAGCTTGTTGAAATGCGTAAGTGTAAGAAGAATGGCTTATGCTGTGGAGCCGGAGGAGGACAAATGTTCAAGGAACCTGAACCAGGAAACAAGGATGTGAACATCGAACGTACTGAACAGGCTATGGAAGTGAAACCTGAAATTATTGCCGCTGGTTGTCCATTCTGCAATACCATGATGACAGATGGGGTTAAAAACAAGGAAAAGGAAGATAGTATCGAAGTTATGGATGTTGCTGAAATGATCGCCAGCGCAGACGAACTTTAAATTCTAAAAGTTAAAAGACCAGTCTCTATTTGACTCCAAGGCTAAATCAATTAGATTTGTGTGAACACAAATTTAGCCTATGTTAGTACCATTTGATAGCCTTTCAGAAGATTCAAGAGTTTGGATTTATCAGGCAAATAGATCTTTTACAGAAGATGAATTACAGGAGATCTCATCAAGATTAGACCAGTTCATTGAAAGATGGACGGCACACGGAGGAGATCTTAGGGCTTCCTACGATATCAAGTACAAAAGATTTATTACAATAGCCCTGGATCAGAAATTGAATGCTGCAACAGGTTGTTCCATCGATTCTTCCGTGCAATTTATTCAACAACTGGAGAAAGATTACAATGTGGATCTTCTCGATAAAATGAATGTATCCTATAAACAGGGAGAATTCGTTGCTTATAAAACACTTACCGATTTTAGAAAAATGGCTAAGGATAAAGCGGTGTCCATGAATACGATCGTATTCAATAATCTCGTTAATACAAAAGCCGAATATCTAACAGAATGGGAAGTACCTGCTTCTGAGAGCTGGCATAAACGCTTCATGAAATAATGAAATTGAGAACCCTGTCCCTCAAATTACCACTTTTACTCTTTTTGTTTTGCAGTCTTAGTGCTTTCTCCCAGGTAAAAAACCCATTGTTCACCAAAGATCATGCTGCTCAAAAGCATTGGGTGGATAGTACGTATGACTCTATGAATCTTAAGGAAAGAGTGGGGCAGCTATTCATGGCAAGTATCTGGTCTAAAAATGATAACGAAGCCGATACTATTCGTAAGCTTATTGCTGAAAATCATATTGGCGGACTTATTTTTTCCAAAGGAGGTCCGGTTAAACAGGCTCAGTTGACCAATGAGTTTCAGAAGATGTCTAAAGTTCCATTGCTAATTGGTATGGATGCCGAATGGGGGCTTGCCATGCGACTTGACAGCACTTTTGCCTTGCCATGGAATATGACTCTTGGTGCTATACAGGATAATCAACTGGTTGAGGAAGCTGGTGCGGCTATTTCGAAACAAACCAGGAGATTGGGGGTGCACTTTAACTTTGCTCCTGTAGTGGATATTAATACCAACCCAGACAATCCAATTATAGGAAACAGGTCGTTTGGAGAAGATAAATTTAATGTCACTGAAAAATCTCTTGCGTTTATGCGTGGTATGCACCGAGAGGGAGCGCTCAGTAGCGCAAAACATTTTCCAGGTCATGGCGATACAGACTCAGATTCGCATAAGACGTTGCCAACGATCAATTTCTCTGCGGAAAGGATCGAACGTGTAGAACTTTATCCTTATAAAAAATTAATTCCTGAAGGGCTTAGTAGTATCATGGTAGCACATCTTAATGTACCTGACCTAGAGCCTACAGATGGTAAACCTGCCTCATTATCAAAAGATATTATCACAGATATATTGAAGAAAGAGCTTGGCTTTAATGGTCTTATTTTTACTGATGCACTTGACATGAAAGGTGTTTCGAGAAATATGGAACCAGGAGAAGTGGATCTTGATGCCTTTCGTGCGGGGAACGATATCCTCTTAATGAGTGAAGACGTTAGCAGAGCTTCTCAAAGTATCATGGATGCAGTAAATGATGGTACTATTAGTGAAAACCGATTGGCACTTTCAGTAAAGAAAATATTATACGCTAAGTATAAAGCTGGTCTTCATGAATTTAAACCGGTTAGTACAAATTTCCTGATAGAAGAATTATATACTTCACGTGACGAAGCTTTACTGGAAGAGCTCTATGAAAACGCTGCAACGCTGATCAAAAACAATAAGGCTGTAGTTCCGGTTAGAGATCTTTCAGAAGAGAAGATTGCCTATGTGAATTTTGGGGATGACGATGGTAGTGTTTTTCTTCAGCAGCTAAAGAAATATGCGAAAGTAGATTGGGTTCAGGCAGATAAGTTGGCCTCGCTACTTGACAAACTGGAAGAATATGATCGTGTGATCATTGGTTTCCACAAATCGAATAGCAGTCCGTGGGCTTCCTATAAATTTTCAAATAACGAATTGGTATGGTTACATGAGATTGCCCGTAAAAATAAAACGATCCTGGCACTATTCGCTAGACCTTACGCACTACTCGATGTAAAAAGCTTTACAAATATTGAAGGGATCCTAATTGGTTACCAGAATCATCCCCTGGCTCAGAAAAAGGTGGGTCAGATAATTTTTGGAGCAGCTCAGGCGAAAGGTCGTCTTCCGGTTAGCATCCAGAATGAATTTCCAGCAGGAACCGGTTTTAACACCAAAAATGTTGGTCGCTTAGCTTATGGAACTCCGGAAAGCGTTGGAATGAATTCCCATAAACTTCAGAAGATTGATAGTATTATTAATTATGCTATTTCAGAAAAAATGACCCCGGGAGCACAGATACTCGTTGCCCGGCAGGGAAAAGTGATATACCAGAAGAATTTTGGTTATCAAACTTATGAAGAAGAGTTGCCTGTGACCGATACTACGGTTTACGATCTGGCATCTCTTACCAAGATCCTGGCAACTTTACCGCTGGTCATGGAATTGGATGAGAAAGAAGTTCTTGATTTTGATACCACGCTTGGGGAATTACTTCCTTCTTTAAAAGGTTCGAATAAATCCAATATCAAATTGCAGGATATGTTGATGCATTATGCTCGATTGCAAGCCTGGATCCCTTTTTATATTTCTACCCTTGATTCTGAAACTAAGGGGCTTTCTGCCAATTATTATAACACTTTACCTTCTGAAACTTACAATACTCAGGTTGCAGACAATATGTTTATAAGAAAAGATATTGGTGACACTATTATTAATACGATCAGACTTAGCGATCTTGAGAAAACGAGGTCTTATAAATATAGTGATCTACCATATTATCTATTAAAATATTACCTGGAGAGCTACTACGACTCTTCGCTTCAAAATATTACACAGGAACATTTTTATAAATCTCTGGGTGCTAATTACACTGGGTATTTACCCAAAACTAGGTTTGATAGCCTGCAAATAGCGCCTACTGAGAATGATCAATTATGGAGAAGGCAGGTTGTTCGTGGATATGTTCATGACCAGGGTGCTGCGATGCAAGGTGGAATTGGAGGCCACGCAGGTTTGTTTAGTACTGCAAATGATGTCGCTAAATTAATGCAAACCTATTTAAATGGTGGTTCTTATGGCGGGAAGAAATATTTACGTGAAGAAACTGTTGAGAAATATAATACCTGCTATTATTGTGAACAGAATGTAAGACGAGGCGTAGGTTTCGACAAACCACAGCTTGGATCTTCAGGGCCAACCTGTAACTGCTTGTCTATGAAAAGCTTTGGACATAGCGGATTCACAGGAACATTCGCCTGGGCCGATCCTGAAGAAGAGATAGTTTATGTATTTTTATCAAACAGAACTTTTCCTGATTCAACGAACAGGAAACTCATCAGGGAAGATATCCGGTCTGAGATCCAGAAAGTGATTTACGAATCTATAGATTTTTAATTAATGAAAATTGCAATTGTTTGTTATCCTACTTTTGGTGGTAGCGGAGTAGTAGCCACCGAGTTAGGCTTAGCGCTATCCAGACGTGGTCATGAAGTTCATTTTGTTACCTATAAACAGCCGGTAAGGTTGGAGACAATTTCCAGTCATATCAGGTTTCATGAAGTGAACGTTCCGGAATATCCGTTATTTCATTACCAACCCTATGAGCTTGCTTTAAGTAGTAAACTGGTAAATGTTATAAAAAACTACGGCATAGAACTTCTTCATGTTCATTACGCGATCCCTCATGCCTATGCTGGTTATATGGCTAAAAAGATGCTGGCTGAAGAAGGAATCGAAATCCCTATGGTGACGACTTTGCATGGAACAGATATCACCCTGGTTGGAAATCATCCATTTTATAAGCCTGCTGTAACCTTCAGTATCAATAAAAGTGATTATGTTACTTCTGTTTCAGAAAGCTTAAAAGACGACACCCTAAGGCACTTTGACGTCAAGACAGATATTGAAGTTATTCCTAACTTTATTGATGTATCTAAATTTCAGAAGAAAACATTTACAGACTGCCAGAGAGAATTGATGGCGCAATCTGATGAAAAAATTATCACACATGTAAGTAACTTTCGGAAAGTGAAAAGGGTTGATGATGTCGTGAAGATTTTCTTTGAAATTCAGAAATCTGTTAGTGCCCGTTTAATGATGGTAGGTGAAGGTCCGGAAAGAGAAACAGCGGAAAAACTGGTTCGCGATCTGGGCATGAGAGACAAAGTATTATTCCTGGGGCAAAGTAATGAAATTGATAAGATCCTGTGCTTTTCAGATCTGTTCCTTCTACCTTCTGAAACTGAGAGTTTTGGATTGGCTGCACTTGAAGCAATGGTTCACTCTGTCCCTGTAATATCCTCTAACACTGGAGGTTTGCCAGAAGTGAATAAAGATGATTTCTCAGGTTATCTTCATGACGTAGGTGATGTATCTGCAATGGCTAACAGTGCTATTTCAATTTTAGAAACAGAAGAAGTTCTACGGAAGTTTAAAAGGCAGGCTGGAGAAACAGCAAGGGATTTTGATATAAATATGATCGTTCCCAGGTACGAAGAGCTGTATAAGAAAGCACTGATTAAAGCATAAAAAAAGGAGCCAATTGGCTCCTATTTTCTTTTTATCTTCTACTCAATTAGAATTGATATCTAATACCTAAAGCGATATCTGGTGTGAAATCATCGTGATCATCATAGTCTGAAAATCCAATTTCAGGTCTGAAATCTAATGATAACAATAGCGGGAAATCAAAATTATATTCGATCCCTACGTTACCAGCCAGCAAAGCAAAAACACCATCATTACGATCTATATCACCTCTACGGTTGTCATCGTAATTACCAAGTCCCGCACCAGCACCTGCGTACCAGTTAAAACCTCCGTCAATGTTCCATACCCATTGGTACAATCCAACAAGCTTGATAGCATCGTAATTGCTGTCATTTCTCCATCCAAGATCGAACTCTAACCTGTTGTTCTCACTTGTTGCTCTCTGATATGAAACCTCGGCGCCAAATCCTCCACCATCACCTACTCTTAAACCAAGTGCGTTTTGAGATATCTGCTGTGCATTGGCCTCATTCAAAAATACAGCTCCAAAAATAAAAGCTGCAAATAGAACTACTTTTTTCATGTTTGATTGTTTTAAATTCATCCTCGCAAATTTATGCCGTTTACCAATATGAGAACGTCCAGGCTAGTAAATGTATTGTTAATATTAATTAAGATTCTGTTAAGTAGGTAAACTGAAACTTCCTAAATTTGAGTATGAAAATGAAGAATTCCCTGCTGCAACTTGCCAAAGATTTAGAAGGAGAGCTATACCATGATGAGCTCTGGAAAACTATTTACGCGACCGATGCTTCTGTTTATCGAGAAATTCCACTAGCTGTAAGCATACCAAAGTCGAAGCAAGATCTTATTAGACTTATAAGATTCGCCAGGGAAAATAAAATTACTTTGATCCCGAGGACTGCTGGAACTTCATTGGCTGGGCAATGCACTGGTAATGGGATAGTAGTAGATGTGTCGCGTCATTTTACAGATATTATAAATATCGACCCCGAAAGGAAGACAGTAACTCTTCAACCTGGAGTGATTCGGGATGATCTCAACCGTAAACTCTATAAGCATGGTCTTTTCTTTGGGCCTAATACTTCGACTTCTAACCGCTGTATGATAGGAGGGATGGTAGGCAACAATTCCAGTGGAACAACTTCAATCAGGTATGGTACAACCCGGGATAGGATCAAATCAATCAAAGCACTGTTAAGTGATGGAAGTGAAGTTGAGTTTAGAGATCTTACAAAAATTGAATTTCAGAAAAAATTAAAGATCAAGGGACTGGAGGGTGATATTTATCGTAAGATCCAGGATATACTTAATTCAGAAGAAAACAAAGAAGCGATCAATAGCAATTTCCCTCCTATGGAACTGCATAGGCGAAATACAGGCTATGCCCTGGATGAGTTGTTGCATACTGAAATATTCTCGCATTCAGAAAGAAAACTGAATATCTGCGACCTTATTGCAGGTAGTGAAGGAACCCTGGCTTTTATTACTGAAATAACGCTAAAGCTGGATATTCTACCTCCTTCAGAAAAGGCGATGATAGCAGTGCATTTTCGTTCTATAGATGTCTGTATGCAAGCGGTAGTTCCAGCTATGGAGCATTCGCTATTTACCTGTGAGATGATGGATAAGATCATTCTCGACTGCACCAGTGATAATTTAAAATATCGTGAGAATAGATTCTTTATAGAAGATGATCCTGAGGCTATCCTGATGCTTGAGTTACGCGCAGAAACACAGGAAGCACTTGAGAAGCATCTGGAAGCTTTGATGGGTACACTTAAAAGTTCCAATCTTGGTTATGCTTTTCCCGTTCTTTATGGTGATCAAATTGACCTTGCTCTGGATCTTCGGAAAGCTGGATTGGGACTATTGGGTAATATGAAGGGCGACCGCAAAGCTGTTGCATGTATTGAAGATACAGCTGTTGCCATCCCGGTACTGGCAGATTATATTGCGGAGTTTACACAGATCATGAAAAATTATGATCAGCAAGCCGTTTATTATGCCCATGCTGGTGCCGGAGAGATTCACTTACGTCCTATTCTGAATCTGAAAAAATCTGAAGACGTTGGTTTATTCCGAAGTATTACGCTGGATGTAGCGAAACTGGTTAAAAAATATAAAGGTTCTCTTAGTGGAGAACATGGCGATGGAAGGTTAAGGGCAGAATTTATTGAACTTATGTATGGTGAAAAAGTGTATTCTCTGCTGAAGGATCTAAAGTTTGCTTTCGATCCAGATAATATCTTTAATAAAGGTAAGATCGTGGATGCACCTGCTATGGATACTTCTCTTAGATATGTTCCAGATCGTAAAGAACCCGAGATCGAAACCATCATGGATTTTTCTGATGCTGAAGGTGTCCTTAAACTGGCCGAAAAATGTAACGGGAGTGGTGATTGCCGAAAGTCGGTAGAAGCCGGAGGAACCATGTGTCCAAGTTACAGGGCGACCAGAGATGAAAAAGATACCACCAGGGCTCGTGCAAATGCTTTAAGGGAATTTCTTACAAATTCAGATAGGGAGAACAGGTTTGATCATCCAGAACTGAAGGAAGTGTTGGATCTATGTATTAGCTGTAAAGGATGTAAAAGTGAATGTCCGTCCAATGTGGATATGGCAGCTCTTAAAGCTGAATTTCAATTTCAATATTACAAATCGAACAAACCTAGCTTAAGGGATCGAACTTTTGCGGGTATCACGAAGCAAAACGCTATGGCATCTAAAGTTCCTGGTCTATCGCGATTTGTAATGCAGAACAAATTTACTTCCAGAATAGCAAAAGAATTACTTGGGGTAGCGGTAGAAAGAGAACTTCCAGCAATTGGAAAGACTACGCTCAAAAAGTATTATCTGACTAATAAAGAGAAGCTCAAAGTTCAGGATCCTGTTAGAACTGTTTATCTATTTAATGATGAATTTACAAATTATCTCGATGTAGAAGTTGGTATTGATGCGCTCAAATTATTAAGTCGGTTAGGCTACCAGGTGATAATGATTGACCATCCTGAAAGCGGAAGGAGTTACCTTTCCAAAGGTTTTCTGGCTGAAGCAAAGAATCTGGCCAATGAGAATATAAGAATATTTAATCCCTTAATAAATAAGGAAACTCCATTGCTTGGAGTGGAACCTTCTGCGATCTTAAGCTTTAGAGATGAGTACCTACGACTGGCAGATGATAAGAAATCTGCTAATGAGCTTTCTGAGAATTGCTTTATTATTGAAGAATTTCTGAAACAGGAGCTTGCAGTAGGTAATATTAGAAAGGAACAATTCACAAATCAGGCAGCAGTTATTAAAATTCATGGACACTGTCACCAAAAAGCCTTATCCAATACCTCCCGAACTTTTGATATTCTTAATATTCCCGAAAACTATAAAGTAACCATCATTCCATCAGGATGTTGTGGTATGGCTGGATCTTTCGGTTATGAAAAAGAACATTACGAGATCAGTATGCGAATAGGGGAGAATTCTTTATTTCCGGCTATTCGAAAGAGTAATGAAAGCACGATCATATCTGCCAACGGAACCAGCTGTAGACACCAAATTAAAGATGGCACTGGAAGAATAGCACAACACCCGGTAAGTATTTTATACAAGGCGCTTGCCTAAAGACGCAAAGTTTTGTTAATGCTTTATTAATTGTAATTCCAGGACTTTCAAAACATTAAATTTAGCCCTCTAAATTAAAACTAATAAGAGCTTCGAATACGGTATGTCAATGGATAAAGAAATGCGAATTAAGCAACTCGAAGAAGACTTACAACGGGCCAATGAGAAAATAGATGAATTAGAGACTGCAAATATTAAGTTTGAAGCAAAAACTAATAGATCTCTATCTAATAATATATTTGATTTAAAGGAATCGGTTATAGATAACATTCATCATCCTCTGGTAATCCTTGATGATAAGCTTAAAGTTGTATTTGCAAATAAATACTTTCTTAAGACATTCAAAATATCTTCTGAAGAAGTTCAGGATACTTTAATTTATGAAGTAAAGGCTGCTCAGTGGGATATTCCGCAGCTCAAAACTGTACTGGAAACAATTTTACCTTCAAATAGCAAAATGACAAATTTCGAGATGCAGGTAGAAGGCAATGGTGGTACAGAAAAGCACTTGCTTCTAAATGCTAGTGAAATACAGTTATCCGGGACTGATAGTAATTTTATATTACTAAGTATTGAAAATATAACCAAAAGAAAAATAGCTCAGAATAATTTAAAGAAGAGCCAGCAGCAATTCCGTGATTTATTTTATTCTACAACAAGTTTGATAGCGATATTTCATGGACCAGATCATGTGGTAGATATGGCCAACGATGCTATTGTTAAAGTATGGGGGAAGGGAAAAGAAGTAATTGGGAAACCTATTGTGGAGATCTTACCAGAGATTGAAGACCAAGGTTTGGTGGATTTATTAAACCGGGTTTATTCTACCGGTGAACCTTTTCATGCCGTTGAAAAACCTATAACCTTAAATATTGACGGAGTTATAGAAGAAAGATATTTTGATATCCTATATCAACCACAAAGAGATAGTAAAGGTAATATTATTGGCGTGGCAAATATCTCGAGTGATGTAACTAAACAGGCATTACTGAATGAACAAATCAAAAAAAGTGAGTCTGATTTTAGACAGCTCGTTAATTTTATGCCTCATAAAATTAGTATAGCTGGACTGGATTCTAAGGTCAAATTTTACAATCAGAGTTGGTTAGATTATGTTGGACTAAACTTGAATGAATTTTTGGAAAGACCGTGGTTGGATATTATTCATCCCGAAGATAAAGAAAGAGTTTCCAAGGAAGTAGCGCAACATTTGAGTAATGGTGAGCCTTTAGAGACTGAAATTAGGCTTCTGAATAAAAAAGGCGATTACTTGTGGCATCTCTGTCGTAGCAATCCTTTAAAGGATGTAGACGGTAAAATTTACTCATGGCTAACCTCCAGTACTGAAATTCAGAAATTAAAAGATGATGAGAAGCGAAAGGAAAGTTTTCTAAAGCTGGTAAGCCATGAACTCAAGACTCCCGTTACTTCCATTAAAGGCTACATACAATTGCTACAATCTATATTGCCTGAGAATGTAGAGACAGATTCTAAGAATATTCCTGTTAAACCATATTTACATAGAATAGAAAGCCAGATCGAAAGACTTATCCGGTTAATATCTGAAATGCTCGATTTAAGTCGAATTGAACAAAATGAACTAATTCTGGAGCTCAGCGATTTTCAATTAAATGAACAGATCGAAACGGTAGTTGAAGATCTTTCTTTTTCATATCGCGAAATGCAAATTGATATTAATCACGTGGACCAAATATCTGTAAATGCTGATCGAGAGAGAATTGGGCAGGTTATAACTAATCTTATTACGAATGCTGTAAAATATTCTCCAGACGCTAAGAAAGTATCCATAAGGATTTTTAAGACTGATGAAAATCAAGCAGCGGTAAGTGTTAAAGATTATGGAATTGGTATTGCTTTGCAGGAACAACAACAAATTTTTAAACGTTTCTACAGAGTCTCTGGAAATAAAGATGAAACTTATGAAGGCTTCGGAATAGGACTGTATCTATCAAATGAGATTATAGAAAAACATCAAGGAAAGATTGTTGTGAAAAGTGAACCTGGTAAAGGTTCAGAATTTACTTTTATATTACCCCTAAAATAATTGAAAAATGGCTAGAATCTTAATCGTAGATGACGATCAAACTATAGGATTAATGCTTAAAGATATACTCGAATTTTCAGATCATAAAGTGACTGTATCTCAGCAACCTAAGCTTACTAAAGAGAATATCTTGCAGCATGATATAGAACTAATACTTCTGGATAAACTTATATCTGGTGTAGATGGAACAGATGTGTGTGCAGAACTAAAAGCAGACGAAGAAGTCGCTCATGTACCAATCATTATGATGTCTGCATTGCACAATGTAGGTGACCTTTGTAAATCTGTAGGTGCCGTTGAATTTATCCCAAAGCCATTCGATATGGAGACTCTTTTAAACAGAGTGTCTGAAGTTCTTGCGAGAGATAAAGACGGAAAGTCTGC
This sequence comes from Christiangramia marina, assembly GCF_048285865.1. Lineage (NCBI taxonomy): Bacteria > Pseudomonadati > Bacteroidota > Flavobacteriia > Flavobacteriales > Flavobacteriaceae > Christiangramia > Christiangramia marina. The sequence goes on from NZ_JBLVTK010000003.1 coordinate 174,546, forward strand.
AAGATCCTAGAAATTCATGAATTAAGTAATATAATTCTAAATTAAACATTAGCCTTTGCCTGCATTGGGAATATATAGGATTCCACTTTCAAATATGTTCTTAAAAAATTACATTTGTTCAAAATCGAATAAATGGCAGGAAATTCTATAGGCACACTTTTCAGATTAACTACGTTTGGTGAATCTCATGGTGTCGCTATTGGTGGTGTGATTGATGGATGTCCTGCAGGAGTTAAGATAGATCTCGAGAAGATACAGCAAGACCTGGATAGAAGACGTCCCGGGCAATCTGCAATCGTGACTCAGCGTAAGGAGCCTGACACTGTAGAATTTCTGTCAGGAATTTTCGAAGGCCAGTCAACCGGTACACCTATTGGATTCATAATTAAAAATGCGAATCAAAAATCTAAGGATTATTCTCATATAAAAGATACTTACAGGCCTTCTCATGCCGACTATACCTATGACGAAAAGTATGGTGTTCGCGATTACCGTGGCGGTGGAAGATCTTCGGCCAGAGAGACGGCATGTAGGGTTGTTGCAGGCAGTATTGCCAAACAGCTATTAAGTTCTCTTCAATTTAATGCCTATGTTTCTACTGTAGGTCATATTGAACTAAATAAAAAATATCAGGAACTGGACTTTTCAGAAGTTGAAAAAAATCCAGTGCGTTGTCCAGATCCTGCCAAGGCTAAAGAAATGGAGACTTACATCAAGGAAATTCGCTCGAGCGGTGATACCGTTGGTGGAATCGTTGATTGTGTTATCCGGAATGTCCCTAAAGGTCTGGGTGAACCTGTTTTTGATAAATTACATGCTGAACTTGGTAAAGCGATGCTTTCCATCAACGCTGTAAAGGGTTTTGAATACGGCAGCGGTTTTGCCGGAACTACCATGAAAGGTAGCGAACACAACGACCAGTTCAACCAGGATGGTTCTACGAAGACTAATTTAAGTGGCGGTATCCAGGGAGGAATTAGCAATGGGATGGATATTTACTTCAGAGTAGCTTTTAAACCTGTTGCAACATTAATGCAAAAGCAACAAACGATCAATTCCAAAGGAGAGCAGGTGGATATGCAAGGGAAAGGAAGGCATGATCCATGTGTTGTGCCCAGAGCAGTGCCCATCGTAGAAGCCATGGCCGCAATTGTTATGGCCGACTATTTTCTTCAGAATAAATCATCAAAAATTTAATAGCAGAACATTAGGTATATGAAAAAACTCGCGTTGCACTGGCAGATACTTTTAGGAATGGCCGCTGGTGTCATTTTTGGACTTATCATGACTAATTTTAGTTGGGGACCAGAATTTACAGGGGATTGGATCAAACCTTTCGGGAACATATTTATCAATGCACTTAAGTTAATTGCAGTGCCATTGATTCTTGCCTCGCTTATCAAGGGGATCTCCGATCTTAAAGATATTTCAAAGTTGTCCAAGATGGGAACCAGAACCATTGCGACCTATGTAATTACAACCGTGATCGCAGTTTCCATAGGATTGCTCATGGTAAACCTTATTGCGCCTGGTAAAGCGATTTCTGAAGAAACGCGTAGTGATCTAATTGCCAGCTATGAAGGGGATGCTTCGGTTAGAATCACAGATGCCCAAAAGCAAAAAGATGCGGGACCTTTACAAGCTCTGGAAGATTTAGTGCCAAGTAATATTTTTGGTGCGGCCAGCGATAACGGGAACATGCTTCAGGTTATATTTTTCGCCATATTCTTTGGACTGGGACTCATCCTTATTCCTGAAAAAACAGCGAAACCAGTTAAGGATTTCTTTGATGGCTTTAATGAAGTCATTTTAAAAATGATCGACCTTATCATGCTAACTGCACCATATGGTGTATTTGCTTTACTGGCAGCACTTGTTGTAGAATCACCAAGTGCAGATCTCTTTGCGGCTCTGGCTATGTATGCACTCACTGTACTGCTAGGTTTAGCTCTTATGATAGGAGTATATATTTTACTGGTATGGATCTTTACGAAGAATACACCATCATTTTTCCTTAACGGAATCGGGCCTGCTCAATTACTTGCTTTCTCTACAAGTTCCAGTGCTGCCACGCTTCCTGTTACGATGGAAAGGGTAGAAGAACACATGGGTGTAAATAAGGAGGTTACTAGTTTCGTGCTTCCAATTGGTGCTACAATCAATATGGATGGTACGAGTCTTTACCAGGCGGTCGCCGCCGTATTTATCGCACAGGCATTCGGGATGGACCTATCACTAGGCGCCCAATTGGGAATCATCGCAACAGCTACATTGGCATCCATTGGCTCAGCGGCAGTGCCGGGAGCCGGAATGGTAATGCTGGTAATTGTACTTGCACAAGCTGGAATTCCTGAAGCAGGACTGGCTTTAATATTTGCAGTGGACAGACCGTTGGATATGTGTAGAACTACGGTTAACGTAACCGGAGATGCTGCCGTATCGTTATTGGTAGCGAAATCTGTAGATATGATGGGGCCACCAAATGTGAAAGACTGGGATGATGATTATCATCCTGAAAATGAGGAGACCGTTTAATCCAGAAATTTAGATTTTAGTTCGGGAGTAGGGATCATACAGTTATCCTTCTTCCCGAACCACTTATATCGATTGCTGGCCACTAAATCGTATATGCTATCTCTCAAACCCTCAGGTAGAAACAAGAAGTTTTTCAATAAAGAATATCCTCCATCAAGGTCTCTTGAGATTTCCAGGGCTGCAGTAGATTTCCTATAATAAGCCACACCCGGTTCAATAAGCATGATAGAATCCAGGTCTTCAGGATCAAAGCCTCTTTCTTCAATGAGCCTTTTCCCGGTTTCACTTTGCAGGGATGCGAACCTAAATGTATCCTTGCGGTCATGTTTAATTATGAACTGTACCGCGTTATTGCAAAGGTTACAAACGCCATCAAACAGTATGATCTTATGTTTGGAAGTATTTTCCATTACTATTTCTTTTTAGCAGATTGTACGAGTTCCAATTGAGCCATTCCTACCGAAGTGGTGAAAATACCATAATTCACAAGAGCTTTGTCTTTTTCTATCTTATCGATCGTTCCAACCGCTTTTCCATCCTCAAGCCGAACACGATCACCAATCTTTAATTTAGCTTTTGATTTATTGGCTTCCTGCTTTTTTAATTGCGTTTCTTTTTTCTTCTCTTCCTTTTTCTTTTCCCGAATTGGTTCAATTTTTTTCTGAACCTCCTTTTTCAACTGTTCTTCTTTGTTTTTCTTGGCTTTAAGTTTCTTGGCGCTTTCTTTTTTTCGTTTGGAATTTTCTATTTCCACTAGCTTTATAAATTCTCCAATAAGCTCTTTCTTTTTCTTATTGCTGAAGTATTTTTCACTTAGATCATTGACCTTCTGACCAAGATAGATCATCCGCTGATTGGTATCGTACAGTTCCTGATAGCTTTCCAATTTCTGCTGAATTCTCGAATTCGTTTCTTCCAGTTTTTCTTTTTCTGCTGCGGCCTTTTCTTCTTTGGTCTTAAGACTGTCGGTTGTTTTTCTAAGGTTAGAACGCTCCTTCTGAAGGTTGGCTATACTTCGATCAAATCTAATCTTACCACGCTCAACCTTCTTTTTGGAACGATTAATCAGGCTATATGGAATTCCGTTTTTCTGGGCAACTTCAAAGGTAAAGGAGCTTCCTGCTTCTCCAACCTGAAGTTTATAGATTGGTTCTAGCGTTTGACTATCGAACATCATATTCGCATTGCTCATCTCTGGCAATTCATTGGCCAGTTTCTTCAGGTTAGCGTAATGTGTTGTAAGTATTCCGAAGGATCCTTTTTCATAAAAAACCTCCAGAAATGTTTCAGCTAAAGCACCACCAAGTTCTGGGTCACTTCCCGTACCAAATTCGTCAATTAGAAACAATGTTTTGTCATCACATTTCCGCAGAAAGTAATTCATGTTTTTAAGTCGGTAGCTATACGTACTAAGGTGATTTTCTATAGATTGATTATCACCTATATCGGTAAGAACTTTGGAGAACAGGCACATTCTACTATACTCATGAACCGGGATAAGCATTCCGCTCTGGAGCATTACCTGTAAGAGTCCAACCGTCTTAAGAGTGATACTTTTACCACCCGCATTCGGACCTGAAATAACCATTATTCGGTTATCGGCGCCTAGTTCAATGCTCTGTGGATATGTCTTTTCGTTCTTTTTCTTATTATTCAGAAGTAATAGAGGGTGGTAGGCATCCTTCAGAAATAATTCTCTATCCTTAGTGATCTTTGGTAAGATTCCCTCGATCTTATATGCGTACTTGGCCTTCGCAGAGATCACATCCATTTCACTTAGAAGATCCTGGTGCTCTACCAGAACTTCACGATAGGGTCTGGTGAATTCTGTAAGTTCTTTCAAAATACGCTTAATCTCTTCCTTTTCCTCGTATTCTAAATTGTTAAGTTCCCGGGTGTATCGATGAGTAGCTTCCGGCTGAATATAAACAATACTGCCGGTTTTGGAATTCCCCATAATTCCACCTTTTACCTTACGGCGATACATAGATTTTACAGCGAGTACCCGCACATTTTCCACAACACTTTCTTTGATCTCGTCAAGATAGCCATAACCGTTGTAAGTAGTTAAGGCTGAATTAAAACTTGAATTTATCTGCCCCTTTACAGCATTGATCGATCTTCGCAACTGTTGTAAATAGGTGGAAGCATCATCTTTCATTTCTCCAAACCTATCAATAACCGAATTGACCCTTTCTACAAGACTTAGGTCATATTCCAGATGCGAAACAGTTTCAGACAAAGCGGGATAGAGATGCTTGTTTTTTCTGAAGAATTTCAGATGATTGTTCACCGTTTCATTCAATGAAGAAATCTTTTTGAAACCTCCAATTTCCAGAACCGACTCTTCTATAGCCAGTAATTGAAGCTCAGGCTGAATACTATCGAATCCGTGATTCGGGATCGCTTCATCCTGGGTTTTGGACTTAATAAATTCGTTGGTTTGATCGAGTCCAAAAACGGTCTTCTGAAAACTCGGGTATGGTTGGATCTTAAGAGCCTTATCTTTTCCCTGTCCTGTAATGCATAGTTCGCTAACCTGTGCGCATACTACCGGAAATTCCAAATCATCAAGACTCCTGGAACTAATTTTTATCATATCAATTTTTCCCTACATTTGAGGTTCTACAAAGTTACTCAATTCTCATGAACGTAAGAATAGATCAAAGCTGGAAAAAAGTTCTGAATGCTGAATTTGAAAAGGATTATTTTAAAAATTTAATCCAATATGTAAAAAAGGAATATACCGAGCATAAATGTTTTCCTCCAGGCAGTGAGATTTTCGCTGCTTTTGATCATTCGACTTTCGATAATACCAGAGTAGTTATCCTGGGTCAGGATCCATATCATGGAGCAGGGCAGGCGAATGGTTTGTGTTTTTCTGTTCGTGATAATGTCCAGATTCCTCCTTCGCTAATCAATATTTTTAAAGAGATCGAGACTGATTTGAATATGCCTGCGCCTTCCAGCGGAAATCTCGAAAGATGGGCAGATCAAGGTGTACTTTTATTGAATGCAACCTTAAGCGTGAGAGCTCATCAGGCCGGTTCCCACCAAAATAAAGGCTGGGAAATTTTTACAGATGAAGTGATCAGGCTCATATCCCAAAGAAAAGAAAATGTTGTTTTTATGCTTTGGGGTGGTTTTGCCAAGAAAAAATCCAAGCTAATCGATAGTTCGAAGCATCTAATTCTAACCAGTGGTCATCCATCACCTTTGAGCGCGAACAGAGGATACTGGTTTGGAAACAAACATTTTAGCAAAGCCAATGAGTATTTACAATCAAAAGGTAAAAATCCAATTAACTGGTAAGTGTACTCAATAATTATAATTAGAATCTATAACCCAGGTTGACCATAAACTGACCAACGATAGTTGGAGATTGGTCACTGAATAAATTTCTTCCAATACCACCGCTTAGGTCTAATAAAAAGCCTCCCTTAGATACAAATTTTCCACCCAGACCGAATCCTATGGCAAAGTCGGTATAGTCATAATTGTCATAAATATACTCATCAATGCCTGCGTCGTAGTAATACCCATCTTCATATTCACCGTTGGATAACATTCCGAAACCATGAACGTAAAAGCCACGGGCATATTTCGAACTAAAGAAATGCTTGTATTTACCAGTTAGAGAGAGCTCTTTGTAATAAGCATCATTAAAATAATCATCTTTACTTGGATGGTAAAAAGCTTCGATCGCCCAGGTAGAATTTTCAGATATTATGCGTTCATAGGTAATATCCACAATACCGAAAGCTACAAGATTAAAAGCATTCAGACTTAATTCCTGTTTTCCTAATTTCCTTGAATTTGCATTGGAAATACTGTCGTTGGTCTGGCTAAAACCCAGAGATGTAGCTGCTAAAAGCAAGCAGGTAAGTAAAAATTTCATTTGTAGAAGTAGATTATATAGCTCTGAAATTATGAATTAATTCCTTATTATCTACTTTTTCGGAAATAAGTTTAAGTCTTTTTAAATAATCCTGAACTTCAGTTAGATCCTGCTCGACAATTTGCTGCTGACTCCAATGGGTAAGATCAAGCCATTTTCTGATATCTTCTAGTTTTTGACCATATCTCTCTGCCAGTTCAACATCTATATTTTTCTGAATTTTAAAATCACTTGTTTCAGTATTCAGAACATCTAGCATTTTTAGAAGTTCATCAGGTTTTTTCTCGATTGCCTTTTTAGAAGCTGCTATAACAAAACATGGCCATGGAGTAGGGCAGTCGGCAATAAGTCTGAAGGTATTATTATCTACAAGAGGTTTAGTTGTGAAATGTTCCCACATAAAGTATTGTGCTTCATCCTTTTTTAATGCCTCAATAGCACCCTCCAGATTGTGAACGATTTCGAACTTGAGTGAATCTGTATTCCATCCAACATGTTCAGCATTCACATAGGCCATTAGATGTGAACCACTTCCTTCACGGCTAATCGCAGCCTTTGTACCCTTTAGATCGTTGATATTTTTAAAGGAAGATTTGCTATCCACATGAATTCCCCAAATAAGCGGACTTCCAATATAATTCTGAATGATCTTGCTTTGATTTCCATTTATGATGTCGCGACTTATACCTTCTGTTAGTATAACGGCTACGTCTATTTCCTCTGTACGAAGTAAATTACACATAGCTCCCGTTCCTTCCGGAACTTCCTTCCATTCCAGATCCAATCCTGCTTCTGCGAAATTGTTCTTCTCGATACAACGATGCCAGGGTAAATTAAAATGCTCCGGTACACCTCCAACTTTGATCTTAGTCATTTGAATGCTTTTCTTTTAGATAATCATATATCGCATATTGCGAACGCACTGTTTTTTCATCATCATCCTTCTGAACGTAGGTATTCGTTTCTTCCTTATCCTGAATACGAGCTTTCACATTATCCTTTAACTGAATATTCAGTATGTCCTTGAATTCGTTAAAAATATCTTCATCCAGCACTGGAGAGATGACTTCAATCCTGCGATCAAGATTACGACTCATCCAGTCTGCACTCCCATAGAACATTTTTTCATCACCCCCGTTTTCAAAAAGATAGATTCTACCATGTTCCAGAAAACGATCAACTACACTCGTAATATAAATATTTTCACTCATGCCTTTAACTCCTGGAATTAGACAGGTAAAACCGCGTATCAGCATTCTAATCTCCACACCCGCTTCGCTTGCCCGATACAGCAACTCGATCATTTCCTCATCTTCGAGGCTGTTCATCTTGGCGGTAATTTTAGCTTTCTTACCATCTCTGGCATTTTCGATCTCGTTGTAGATCAACTTGGTGAATTCCTGTCTGGTAGAAAATGGAGAGATCAAAAGGTTCTTTTCTCTCGGGATGATCAGTTCACCTTCCAGCACCTTGAACAAGCGATCGAGTTCTTTAGTGATCAGTTTGTTTGCTGTAAAAATTGCATGATCGCAATAAATTTCAGAAGTCTCTGCATTGAAATTTCCGGTTCCAATATAAGCATATCGTACAGTTTCATCATTCTCCTGCCTTTTTACCAGCATGATCTTGGAATGCACTTTCACCTTCGGAAAAGAATAGATCACATGAGCGCCTTTTTCTTCAAATTTCCTTCCCCAGCTAATATTGTTTTCCTCATCAAATCTCGCTTTGGCTTCAACAAAAACAGTAACATTCTTACCATTCTCCAGAGCTTGCATGAGGGAATTGGTCAGTTTGGACTCATCGGCTACGCGATAAAGAGAAATGCTAATATCAGTAACCTGATCATCTGCAGCGGCCTGTTCTACAAATTTCTCAACATAATCAAAAGACATAAAAGGAAAGTGCAGCGCCTGATCTTTCTCTAATATGGATTTAAAGTAATCATCACTTTTTTCCAAAGTTTTATGGGGTAGTGGAGGAAGCTTTTTAAAATGAAGATCCTTATTGCCACTTGGATCAGGGAAAGTAAAAAAGTCTTTAAAGTTATGATATTTGCCTCCAGGCATCATATCGATTTTCCCTAATTTCAGAAGTTTCCTGATTTTTCTATGGACAGGATCTGGCATACTTGCATCATAAAGTAATCTTGTAGGCTGCCCATCTGTTCTTTGCTTTAAAGATTCATAGATCTTTTCTGCCAGTACGCCTTCATATATATCGTCGATATACAGTTCAGCATCTCTGGATAATTTAATTTCATAAATTCCTGTAATATCACTTTCAGGAAAAATTTTAAACAATTGATGTCTTAGAATTTCATCTAAATAAGTAATTTGATGTTTTTCTGCTTCATCATTAAAGGTCACGAATCGGCCACATTCTTCTACCGGTAAATTGACAATGGCTAATTTATTTTCATCTTTAAAAGTAACCAGGAAATAGAGGATAGAATTCTTCAAAAACAATTCATTCTCTTCATCCAGATTGATAAGCATTGGATCTAAATGTTGCTGAATGTTCTTTCGAAAATAATCTTCAGCAAAGGCCTTCTGCTTATGATTATAATGATCTGCCTCCAGTAAAAATATGTTGTTCGCCGCAAGTTCCGGGATGATCTGTTTTTTATAGATATCTCCAAACTGATTCTGTTGCTTTTTAACTTCTTCTATGATCTGTTTAGTGATCCTTGAAGGTTTGAGGGCTAGTTTTTTCCTGATACTTTTCTTCACCCTTTTCATTTGGCGGAGTTGAGAAACACGTACGCGGAAATACTCATCCAGATTGGAAGAAAAAATTGCCAGGAATTTCATCCTTTCGTAAAGAGGATTTATCTTATCTGCAGCCTCTTGTAGAACCCTTTCGTTAAAACTCAACCAGTTTAGATCTCGGTGTCTAAAACGGTTTTCATTAGGTTGCGGCATGGACATTATTTTGTTTAACCAAAAATACAAAGTAAGCCCTGCAGAGCTTTTAATATATTGTTAAATAAGCTACTTAGGAAACAATCCTTTCCAGACAGTATTTAATAAGATTATCTACAAGTTTTTTAGGATCTGCTGAAAATTCTCCGGTAGCTCTGTTCGCTAATACCGCATTCATAGAAACTGCATGATGGCCCAGTAGTTTCGACATCCCGTATATTCCTGAAGTTTCCATTTCAAGATTGGTAATAGACCTTCCATTAAAACTGAAGGCGGCAATATTTTGATTCATATCTGCTTCAGGAATGGAGTTGCGAAGTACTCTTCCCTGTGGACCGTAAAAACCAATATTCGTGGCAGTAAAACCTTTGACAGTATCCTTGGATGAGAATTTCTCTATGAGGCGGCCACTTCCCTCGACTACGTAGGGATAAGCTTTTTTAGAAGACCAGTTCGTTTGTTTAACAAATTCTTCAGCATAAGCAGCTTGTAGAAAACTATCACTTTCATAGAAATGCATAAGACCATCAAAGCCCATAGCAAGTTCACTTACCAGAAATGAATCTAATGCGACATCTTCTCTAATAGAACCGGTGGTACCAATTCTAATAATGTCCAAAGCTTTAAGATCGTTCTTAACTTCTTTTTTTTGCAGGTCGATATTGGCCAGTGCATCCAGTTCGGTTAAAGCGATATCAATATTATCGGTTCCCATTCCTGTAGACATCACGGTGATTCTTTTTCCATCCAGAAGACCAGTATGGGTGCAGAACTCACGTTTCATTCTAGTGATCTCGATCTTATCGAAATAAGCACTAATTCTTTCTACCCTCGCCGGGTCACCAACGGTGATCACTGTATCTGCGATTTCATGTGGTAGTAAACCAAGGTGATATATGGAACCGTCCTCGTTGAGGATCAATTCTGAAGCTTTTAAACTCATTCTATAGTTTTAATAATCTGTTCAATTCAGGATCATAAAGGAAATCGAATTTTCGAACTCCACCATAAACCTGTTCATTTAAAAGTTCACGATAGAAGTTCTTTTTTCCATTTAATACCTGAATTCCTTTTTCAGTAAGTTGTATTTTATTTTCGTTTTCAGAAAAGAACAGGGAGAGCCTGTCCAGTTTTCTTTGCATCTGGCTATCGCTATATCCATAATAGCCCTGATGCTGAAGAGCATATCCCAGCAGGTGATTTCTACTGGTAATCTCTCTTGATTCTATAAGCTTTAAAATGTTTCTCTCAAGCGAGTTGATCCCTGTCTTACTATTTGGAAACCTTTCAATATGTGCTCTAATACAGCTCGATAAATATTCAAAATTGGACTTGGTCTTGATTTGTGCTTTTAATTTCAAAGGATCATCACCACAATAAAGTTCCCAAATCAACAATGCAACTCCAATATCTTCAGAAGTTAATACAATGCTGTTTTCATAATGGTTCTTCAATTCTGAAATTGATAGCTGGCATAAGGGTTGAAACTCCTTCTCACCTTTGAGTTTTTTGCTACACACAAGATAAACGGGCATATCCATTCTCTTGTTCGCAAGAACCTGAATGGCGGCAAGCATATTAATATGGCAAAAAAGATCATACTCGAACCACAGATAGACCTTATCATAGTCATCCATAGCTTTCAGTCTTTCAACTTCAGAAATAAAACGTTCTTCATAATTTTCCGCAGAGATATCGTATGCCTTCAACAGGAATTTCTTGCGCATTTTGAAGAATTTGTCATTAAGCTTCCTTGTTGTAGGACCTTCACATAAAAGTTCACGCCATATGATCAATTCACCCGGTAAGTTTAGCTCCTGCATTTGTTCGGCTAAACCATCACCGTTCACTATATGTAAAGTCTTTTCGCTCATATTTGAGATATAAAAAACGTGCTGAAATTAACCTCCAACACGTTTAACCTGATATCCTTCTTTTTGCAGGATCTGCATTATTTTTTCACGATCGTCACCCTGGATGATGATTTCTCCATCCTTGGTACTACCGCCAACGCCACATTTTTTCTTCAGCAATTTCCCGAGCTTGATGAGTTCTTCTTCAGGACCCTGATAATTTTTGATGATAGTCACCGTTTTACCGCCTCTACCTTTATTACTGAAATGTGCTTCTAATTTCTGATCCTCTGGAGCGAGTTCTTCCTGGGAATCTCCGTTGGTATATGATGTTTCATCAAATTCATCATTGGTCGAAAATACGAAACCTCCCAGATCTTCCAGACCTAATTTCTTTTTCGCCATTATCTATTTTTTTAAGAGACCTATCTCTACAAGTCGCTGATGCAAAAATTCTCCTGCAGTAATATCTTCATATTGTTTTGGGTTATCTTCATCGATACATTCTTCAAGACAGTCTAGTCTCATATCACTTCGTGGGTGCATAAAGAAAGGAATGGAATATCTAGGTTTTCCCCATTGATCTTTTGGCGGATTCGTAACCCGGTGAATAGTAGAACGAAGTTTGTTATTGGTATGTCTTTCCAGCATATCCCCAACATTGATCACTAGTTCATCTTCCTGTGGAACGGCATCGATCCATTCACCATCTTTCCGAAGGACTTGCAGACCACCAGTAGATGCTCCCATCAATAGAGTAATTAAATTGATGTCACCGTGAGCTCCAGCTCTAACAGCTCCCTTTGGCTCTTCCGTGATTGGTGGGTAATGTATTGGTCTTAAAATACTGTTTCCATTACTTGCCCAATGATCAAAATAATGCTCTTCTAATCCAATATATAAAGCAAGTGCACGAAGCACGTAAATACCAGTTTTTTCCAGCATTCTATATGCTTCCATCCCAGTTTCATTAAAATCTGGTAATTCTTCAACCTGTACATTTTCAGGATATTCTTCAGACAGTTTCGCATCTTCTGAAGGCTCCTGTCCAAAATGCCAGAACTCCTTTAGATCTCCTTCTTTTTTACCTTTGGCATGCTCCTTTCCGAAGGAAATGTAACCTCTTTGTCCAGCCAGCCCTTCAATCTCATAGTTCTTCTTAGTTTCAACCGGTAAGTCGAAAAAAGATTTTACTTCTTTGTAAAGATTATCAACCAGATTATCACTTAAAAAATGATTTTTAAGAGCTACAAAACCTATTTCTTCATAAGCTTTACCAATCTCGTTGACGAACTTTTCTTTTCTTTTAGGATCTTCCGAAAGAAAATCGGCGAGATCTACACTGGGAATATTATTCATTGCCATATAGCGCTTTTAAAATTTTAGGTAACAAACAAAGTTAAGTAAAATTAAGTAATTCATGGATTTTTAGACTCCATTCAACTTTATAATTTTACTTACATTTATCGAACAAATTATAATTTATGTCTTCCGTAGATACTTCCCAAACCACCATACAATACAAATCCAGTATTCATGATACCGAGACATTGCAAGATCTGTATTATGCCATTTTAAAACCCAGAATGATCGAAGAAAAAATGTTGATCTTGCTGCGTCAGGGTAAAATTAGTAAATGGTTTAGTGGAATTGGGCAGGAGGCGATCTCTGTAGGAGTTACCAGAGCTTTATATAAGCATGAGTATATTTTACCTATGCATCGAAATCTCGGTGTTTTTACTACCCGGGAAATTCCATTAAAGCGCTTATTCGCTCAATGGCAGGGGAAAGCCTCTGGTTTTACTAAGGGTAGAGATCGGAGTTTTCATTTTGGTACACAGGAATTTAATATAGTAGGAATGATCTCTCATCTTGGACCACAGCTTGGAGTGGCAGATGGTATTGCACTTGCTAGCAAACTCAAAAATGAAGGATCTGTAACTGCAGTGTTTACAGGTGAAGGGGGTACCAGCGAAGGTGATTTTCATGAAGCTTTGAATATAGCGTCTGTTTGGGATCTACCTGTTTTGTTCTGTATCGAGAATAATGGTTACGGACTCTCAACTCCAACTACAGAACAGTATAGATGTAAGGACCTTGCAGATCGCGGTGCTGGCTACGGGATGGAAGCGCATATAATTGATGGTAACAACATTCTCGAAGTTTATGAGAAAATTTTAGAAATAGCTGAAAGAATGAGGGTTGAACCAAGGCCGGTTCTTGTGGAATTCAAGACTTTCAGAATGAGAGGACATGAGGAAGCCAGTGGTACCAAATATGTTCCGCAGGAATTAATGGATGAGTGGCAGGCAAAAGATCCTGTGATCAATTTTGAAAATTACCTTCTGGAACATAAAGTTATATCCCATGACCAGATTTCAGAAATGAAAGAAAAAATTTTACTGGAGATCAACGAGCATCTCGATATCGCTAATTCTGAAGCAATCGTCTCCGCCAATCTGGACACTGAATTGAATGACGTGTATGCTAATTATAATTTTGAAGAAGTTAAGCCTGGATCTACAACTTCAGAGTTGAGATTTATAGATGCCATTGCTGAATCTGTTTCAGGATCTATGGAACGTCATCCCGATCTGGTACTTATGGGACAGGATATTGCAGATTACGGTGGTGTTTTTAAGATTACTGATGGTTTACTTAATAAATATGGTAAGGAAAGAATTCGCAATACGCCAATATGTGAGTCGGCAATAGTGGGTGCAGCCATGGGTCTATCCATTAAGGGCATGAAAGCTATGGTTGAAATGCAATTTAGTGATTTTGTAAGTTCAGGATTCAATCCAATCGTGAATTACCTTGCTAAAGTGAACTATCGCTGGAACCAGAATGCCGATGTGGTCATTAGAATGCCTTGTGGCGGCAGTGTAGGTGCAGGACCATTCCATAGCCAGACAAACGAAGCCTGGTTTACAAAAATTCCCGGATTAAAAGTCATTTATCCTGCATTTCCGGCAGATGCGAAAGGTTTGTTAAATACCGCATTTAATGATCCTAATCCCATATTATATTTCGAGCACAAGGCGCTTTATCGAAGTATCAGGCAGGAAGTTCCAGAAGGATATTACACTACAGAATTTGGAAAAGCCTCCTTGATAAGAGAGGGTAGCAATGTTACTATCATTACTTATGGTGCAGGGGTGCATTGGGCCATGAAAATACTGGATGAATTGAAAATAGATTCTGCAGATCTGCTTGATCTTCGAAGTTTACAACCGCTTGACCAGGAAGCAATTTGTAAATCTGTTACGAAAACAGGAAAGGCGATCGTGCTAACAGAAGATTCACTAACGGGTAGTTTTGCTTCAGAAATTGCTGCCATGATCTCTGAAGAATGCTTTGAGAGTCTTGATGCCCCAGTGTATAGAGTGGGTTCTCTGGAAACACCAATCCCGTTCGCAAAAGAGCTGGAAAATCAATACTTACCAAAGGATCGCTTTAAATCAAAATTGCAGGAATTATTGAATTATTAGCAAGCTTTTATCATTAAACTGAGATAATTAAGATTAGTTAACACATTCTCTGTTAAATAATTAATAATCTTTTGTTGACGCCTAACTACTGCTGTAATTTAGATTCAACTAATCAATAAATCTATACATTATGGTACGTTTAATCGTCATTTTTCTGATTATTGCAATCGTTGCCGCAATCTTCGGTTTTGGAGGAATTGCAGACGGTGCAGCAGATATCGCGAAGATCATTTTCTATATCTTCCTTGTACTTCTGGTAATCTCATTACTAAGTCGTTTATTCAGAAGATAATCGAACAATAACATTATAAATCCAATGTGCTTCGGAACAATCCTTGTCACATTGGATTTTTACTTTTAAATCAAATTCTACATGAAAAAGATATTTATTTTACTTGCAACAATTGGACTGCTTGCTTCCTGTGGAGGAACGAGTAAAGTTGCCAAAGAGGCTAGAAAGAGCTTTGATGGTCAGTGGACACTAACAAGTGTAACCTATCCAAACAATCCCGGTCAGTTTAACGTTACTCTCTTCAACGAAGCTCAGGCTTCCTGTTTTGAAAACAGCAACTGGGATTTTGTATCCAATAATAACCGAGGAACTTATACAGTTTCAGGAACAGGTTGTGACGGGCAAACAAACCAGTTTATCTGGTCTATCGATGAAGAGAATACCCCTCAGGGTATATATGATTTTCTTCTGAAGCCTACTAATGAAGATTATAAATCTACAACGGGAAATGAAGGATTCAGACTGAACTTACAAAGTTTAACTGATACTAATATGACCTGGTCACAAACAGTGAGTCTTGATGGCTCACCGTTTACAATTGAAATGAATTTTACTAAACAATAATTATACAGAAAGCTATGAAAACAGTGATTAATAGAATGTTCGTAATACTTTTCGCATCCACACTTTTATTTGGATGTGATGCAGTACAGAACGCAAACAATAAACAAAAAGGTGCCGTGATAGGTACTGCAGGTGGAGCCGTAATTGGTGGAGTTATAGGAAATAACACTGGAGATGGGAACTCTGCTCTTGGATCTATCATTGGTGGTGTAGTTGGTGGAGCTGCCGGAGCCATTATTGGTAACAGAATGGATGAACAGGCTAAGAAGATCGAGAACGAGATTCCTGGAGCTGAAGTTGAAAGAGTTGGTGAAGGGATCAACGTTACTTTTGATGAGAATAGTGGAGTTTATTTTGACACCGAGAAATATAACATCAACGCGAAATCTCAAGAAGCATTGAATAAGCTTGCTGGTATTTTTAAAGAATATCCTCAAACAAATGTACTTGTTGAAGGTCATACCGATAATACAGGTAGTGATAGTTATAACCTTACTCTATCTAAAAACAGAGCACAAGCAGTTACTGGATTCCTTGTAGATAACGGAATTGAGAAAGGAAGATTTACTACCAAATGGTATGGTGAGACTCAACCAAAGTATGATAATTCTACTGCTGATGGAAGAGCAAAGAATAGAAGAGTTGAACTTGCTATAGTTGCTAATGATGAATTAAAGGAAGAGGCTAAAGAACAGGCCGAGCAGCAGGAAGGTAACTAAGATTGTATTTTTAAATAATTTCTGAAAGATCCCGGTTTATACCGGGATTTTTTGTGATTAATAAGTACATTCAAAGAATGAATTCAAGAGATGTTATTATACTGGGAGGGGGACTTGCGGGACTTGTTGCGGGGATACATCTCGTGAATTCTGGCGCGAATGTTTGTTTGATTGAGAAAGACTCATATCCAGGACAAAAGGTATGTGGAGAGTACTTATCTAATGAAGTAAAACCATACTTAGAATTTCTCGGGCTTGATCTAGGGAGTGTTCACCTCCCAGAACTTTCAAGAATGCAATTTAGCACCCAGAAGGGTAATATGCTGGAATGTAAACTAGATCTTGGAGGAATGGGTATAAGCAGATACACTCTAGATCATTTATTATATCAGAAATTTTTAGACGCGGGAGGTGAAATTATCCAGACTACTGCTGAAAATTGTAAATCTTTTGGGGACATTTTTTTAGTTAATTGCAAGGATGGTCAGACTCTCGAAGCCAAATTTGTGTTAGGTGCATATGGCAAGAGGTCCAATCTTGATAAGCGCCTGAGGCGATCTTTTATAAATAAAAAATCTGCTTGGATGGCTGTTAAAGCGCATTACGAGAATCAGGATTTTCCTGATGATCTGGTTACATTGCATAACTTTCAGGGAGGATATTGCGGACTATCAAAAACCGATCTTGGTACCGTGAATGTTTGTTATCTGGCTACTTATGAATCATTCCAGAAATATGGTAACATTAAATCATATGAGAACAAGGTTCTTAGCCGCAATCCGTATTTAAAGGATTTTTTTCAGAATTCAGTAATGGTCTTCGAAAAACCCTTGAGTATCGCACAAATTTCATTTGATAATAAGGAATTGTTCGAGGATCATATTATTATGATCGGGGACGCTGCAGGTTTAATTCATCCATTATCTGGTAATGGAATGGCAATGGCCATACGTAGCGCTAAGATGGCTTCGGAAGCCTTATTAGAGTTTAAACTTAATCCTAAGAATCGTGAAAGCATAGAATCAAATTACGCTTATTCCTGGAAAAATAATTTTAGAATAAGAATGAAAACTGGCAGGATACTTCAGAAGGTACTAATGCACCAAAAACTGAGCAATTTCTCTCAAAGTTTTGTTCAAAAAGTACCCGGATTACTTCCGAAGATCATTAAACTAACCCACGGAAAAGAAATGCATGTCTGAAATAGATACAACAAAAAGATCTCTTGAGCCGGAGATCATGGACGATTTTGACTTTAGAGGTGAAGAATTGAGAATTACTCTGGAGGATCTTGAAAAGGTCAATTCTTGGCTGGGAGGTAATCAAATTAGTATTGCTGGTCTGAAGCAACTGGATCTTGATAAAAATACAGAAATCTCAATCGTAGATGTGGGTTGTGGTAATGGCGCGATGCTTCGAAAAATAGCAGATTGGGGCAGAATGGAGAAGTTGAAACTAAAATTGACAGGTGTAGATGCGAATGCATTTGCCATCGATATAGCACAATACTTATCCACAGATTATCCTGAATTAGATTTTGTAACTCAGAATATTTTTAGCTCAGAATTTCGCAGCTCAAAATTTGACGTGGTCATGTGTACGCTCACATTGCATCATTTCAAGGATTCCCAGATTCCGGAAATTTTGCATCAGTTCTACGATCAGTCTAATATAGCAGTGATCATCAATGACCTGCAACGTTCAGCATTAGCTTACAGATTGTTTCAAATGTTCTGCGCGGTATTTGTGAACAATGAAATTGCCAGGAAAGATGGTCTAATTTCAATTTTAAGAGGATTTAAGGAACATGATATTAATAAATATATGAATACCATTAAAGTTGATACCTACTCGATTCAGTGGAAATGGGCTTTCAGATATCTATGGATCATTAATAAATAGAATAATGGGTGTACATATAGTCAATGTTGAAAAGCAATTACCGGAATATTTTCGGGAAACCAGGGATATCATTCCCCTGGTAGAAGATTGGCTTGGTGATCAGGATAACAGATTCCGTAGAAAGATTGTCAAGATTTTTGAAGGAGCAGCCGTAGATAGGCGCTATTCGATCATGGATCCTGAGGAAGTCTTTACTATGACTTCATTCGAGGATAAAAATAGTATTTATGTTAGAGAGGTCAAGAAGCTGGGTAGCCAGGTTTTGAAAAAATCGCTGGCTGCTGCAAACTGGGATTCTCAAAGTATCGATTATATTATAACCGTAAGTTGTACCGGGATCATGATTCCTTCTCTGGATGCTTATTTGATCAATGAATTAAAATTGAAACAGGATATTACTCGTTTGCCAGTTACCGAAATGGGTTGTGCGGCAGGTATCTCCGGGATGATATATGCTCACAATTTTTTGAAATCTAATCCCGGAAAACGTGCCGCAGTTATTGCGGTTGAAAGTCCTACAGCCACTTTTCAACTTTCAGATCTAAGTATGGCGAATATGGTTAGTGCCGCAATTTTCGGGGATGGAGCGGCTTGTGTATTACTTTCTTCAGAAGAAGGTCTGGATAGCCCAAGGATTATTGGAGAAGAAATGTACCATTTCTATGATGCGACGCAAATGATGGGCTTTGATCTCAAGAATGAAGGTCTGCAAATGATTCTTGATCCGGCAGTCCCTGAAACTATTTCTCAGCATTTCCCGCAAATAGTTCATCCTTTTCTCAAAAAACATGGGTCTTCTATAGAAAAAGTGGATCATTTAATATTTCATCCAGGTGGAAAAAAAATAGTGCAGACAGTTTCTGAACTTTTTGGTAACTTAGGTAAGAATATTGACGATACTCGCGAAGTATTGAAATTATTCGGAAATATGAGCAGCGCCACGGTACTTTATGTTCTGGAAAGATTTCTGGATAAAGATATTGCTAAGGGCGAGCAGGGTTTGATGTTAAGTTTTGGACCTGGTTTTTCTGCTCAACGAATTTTGATAGAATGGTAAAAGACTTCAGAAATACAGATTATTGGGCGGTCATACTTGGAGGTAGCAGTGGTCTTGGGTATGCCAGCGCAAAGAAGCTTGCAAACCACGGAATGAATATTATCATAATTCACCGCGACCGAAGATCTGATATTGAAGATATCGAAGACGCCTTTGAAAGTATACGCAAAACCGGTGTGGAATTTCGTAGTTTTAATACAGATGCAATTCAGAAGGAGAATAGGAATGAACTCGTTCTAAATATCAAGAAATCTCTTGGCAAGCATGGTAAGGTTAGACTCCTTCTACATAGTATCGCAAAAGGGAATTTGAAGCCAATGTTAGGAGAAGAACAAACTCTAAGCAATATTGATTTTCAATTGACCATAGATGCCATGGCACTAAGCTTGTATGACTGGACTCAGGAACTATATAAAAATGACCTTTTCGCGAAAGATGCACGTGTGATTGCTTTTACCAGTGAAGGAAACAAAAAGGCATGGAAAAATTATGCTGCAGTTTCAGCAGCAAAAGTAACCCTAGAATCCTTAACCAGAGGTATTGCTCTTGAATTTGCGGAAAAAGGTGTCCGCGCAAATTGTATTCAGGCGGGTATAACGGTTACTAGATCTTTCCAAATGATTCCGGGCAATCAAACGCTAAGGGAACATGCTTTAAAACACAATCCATTCAAAAGATTGACGGTTCCGGATGATGTCGCAAACGTGGTCTATTTACTGAGTAAAGATGAAGCTTCCTGGATCACCGGCAGTATTATTCCTGTTAACGGCGGTGAGCATTTAATGTAAATTCCCAGTCCTTGAAAAGCATAGATATAGTTTCCAAATTACCTTATTCAGCACCTTTTCTATTTGTAGACGAAATAACCTCTATAAGCGAGAATGCCATTGAGGGCAATTACTTTTTTGATAAATCACATGATTTTTATCGTGGACATTTTAAGGAAATTCCCGTAACTCCAGGAGCGATCCTGGCTGAATGTATGGCACAAATTGGTGTGGTATCCCTTGGAATCTACTTGTTGAGTAAGGAGGCTGCTGCTTTGGGAACCCCTAGAATTGCAATGACATCTTCGAACGTAGATTTTATAAAACCTGTTTATCCCGGCGAAAAAGTATTTGTTAAGTCTGAAAAACAATATTTTAGATTTAATAAATTAAAGTGCGTGGTGATCATGACAGATACTCAGGATAATATCTTATGCCGGGGTGAAATTTCGGGAATGATCTTAAAATCTGGATCATGAGTAAAAGAGTTGTAATTACTGGATTGGGGGTTGCCGCGCCAAATGCAATAGGTATTGATCAATTTGACCAGGCTTTGAGGAATGGCGCTAGCGGAATTAAATTCTACCAAGACTTAAAAGATCTTAATTTCAGCTGCCAGATAGGAGGGAAGCCACCGGTTACTCAGGAGATGATAAACAAGTATTTCAATCCACTCCAACAAAAAGGTTTAAATAGCAGCGGACTCATTTATGGAGTGATGGCTGGCGTAGATGCCTGGAAAGATGCTATGCTTCCAATTTCTTCGGAAGAGGAACCTGACTGGAATTCAGGGATCGTTTTTGGTACAGGAATCCTGGGGGTAGATAAATTTAGAGAAGCAATTCATCTTATTGATGCCGGAAAAACCAGAAGATTGGGAAGCACTAGTGTGATCCAGACAATGGCCAGCGGTATCAGCGCTTATTTGGGCGGAATGCTTGGTTGCGGTAACCAGGTAACCACAAATTCTTCTGCATGTACTACAGGAAGTGAAGCGATCATCATGGGGTACGACCGGATAATCTCAGGAAAGGCTGAAAGAATGCTGGTTGGAAGTTGCGGCGATGATGGCCCTTATGTTTGGGGAGGATTTGACGCGATGAGGATTCTTCCGGGTAAGTACAACGATAATCCAGAAAAAGCTTCCAGACCTATGAGCGCAACTGCTTCGGGCTTTGTGGCGGGTAGTGGGGCAGGAGCTTTGCTGCTTGAATCATTAGATTCTGCTTTGAAAAGGGGGGCTAATATTTATGCGGAAGTTCTTGGTGGAGCTATAAATAGTGGCGGTCAGAGAGCTGGTGGAAGTATGACCGCAGCGAATAGTAAAGCAGTGCAAAGATGTATAAAGAATGCAATCAGTTTTTCTAGAATTGAGGCTGAAGATATAGACTATATCAATGGTCATCTCACAGCTACTACCAGAGACGCTACAGAAATCAAGAACTGGACTTCTGCACTCGGACTTTCAGGAGAAAATTTTCCGAAGATTAATTCTCTTAAAGGAATGACCGGACACTGTTTGAGTGCTTCTGGTTCAATTGAAAGTGTTGCAAGTATACTTCAGATTAAAAATCAATATGTATTCGGAAATATAAACTGCGAAGATCTTCATACAGATATAACAGCTTTGATTGACGACTCCTGTATTCCGAAGAAAACAATAGATGCTGATATTAATATCGTAGCAAAAGCCAGTTTTGGTTTTGGAGATGTAAATGCGGTCACTATCTTTAAACGATATAAAAAATAACTAATGACCAATCAGGATATAATTTCTAAGATTAAAACAATCGTCACTCCATATACTCAGCGTAAAGAAGGGCTCGCAGAATTTGATGAAAGGACCAATTTTTTAAATGATTTGGAGATCAATTCTGCTAATCTTGTGGATGTAGTGCTGGATG
>NZ_JBLVTK010000003.1:196486-208691 GCF_048285865.1 Christiangramia marina
TCTATGGAAGGAATGATGACCGTAGGTGACGCCAGGGATATCATCGTCAAAAAACTGAATGATTGATTATTGGAAATGACCTCATAGATCTTGAGATTGCGTTGGATAAACCAAGATTAAACAATGATCGCTTTTTATCCAAAGTTTTTACAGATAGTGAAATCAGTCAAATTCATTCCCACTCTCATCCGGAACTGGCAATCTGGAAAATGTGGTCGATGAAAGAAACGGCTTATAAAGCTCATCAAAGGCTCTTTCAAATTCCAGCCAGGCTTGACCCGGTCACTTATAAATGTGATCTTTATAATTTATGTGTTATTAAAGATCAGAAGAACTATAGCATTAATTTAGAACAGGACGAGAATCATATTTATTCCTGGCTTGAGTTTAGGAATTTAGACCATATAAAACTTTCATATTCTATAAATTATAAATCCGATTTTATAAAAGAGTTTGCTATTCGAACATACCTCGATCTTCAAAATATTGAACTCCGAAAAAATAACATTGGAATTCCAGAATTGTTTCTGAAGCATACCGGGGCCAGCTTGCCAATTTCGATCACGCACCATGGCAGGTTTGCTGCGATTTGCTTTCCGTTAATTAACTGCTAAAAGCAGTTAAACATTTAAAAACTCCGTTGTTGTCTCTTCGCCTCTTTTGTATCTTCAATCAAGAAATCAAAAATAAAAATTATGAAGCAAGTAGATAAAATGGAGATCGTTCACAGTCAGTCAGCTGAGTTTATTGAACAAGGCGAACATGGAAAATTTTTGAAAATGATCCCTGATACTTTTCTAATCAAGGGAGATAAAGTGGATGGTAAGTACAATCAAGGTTATGCTATAAGACATTTAAATAGAAGAGATATACTTTTAATTGATGTTGTTGAAGAATCTTCAAAAGCTGCCGTAAAGAAATTTGTGGAAGAAGGTTACCAGATCAAAGGGATCTTAATCACCTGTGATGCTATTCTGAAAACAGCTTATGCAGATTTGAAAACTATTTCTGAAGATGCTGGTGGTGCTGCAATTTATGCTCATCCAAGAAATAACATTAAAGACGATTTTAAAACAAAAGATATTACGAAAAGAGATCCTGTACTGGACAGTTTCTCTATTAATATATTTGACCTTCCAGGTGCCAGTGGAGCATCTGTAGTTGTTTATTCTGAAATTAATGACGGAATGTTGTTTCCAGGGGAAGACGCGGTAGGATCTGATTATTCTTCTGATCTGAATACTTTTTCCAGACCTGAAAAGACTAACGCAAATAACGATTTTGGTTTAGCTGAAAGCTGGGCTGCTTTCGATACTGAATTTAGCTTTCTATTTCCACGCAAGGGAAAACCTGGTTTCAATTTAGAAGAGGGAAATCAAATTGATATCCTGAACTCTCTTGGAAAAAGCTAGTTTCATAAATACTATTATCTAATATATTCAAAGGTTGTTTAGATAGACATTACACGATCACGATTGCCCTGAATTCAGCAAATCCGTCGATGTAGTTTCTCTTGAAAACAACCTTTTTTTATTGATCTTTATCGGAAGTCTGAACTATAATTTCTTCAATCTCACTTCTACTTGATAGAATTTAGTTTCAAAGGAAATAATTAGATAGTGCTTCATACAAAGGATAAGAACCAGAAAATTACTGCCTTAAACTAAGGTTCTGTTAAACTCCTGCTTACTTCAGCTAAAACTATATAACTTAAAGATTAAAATAACCAACCATGTCAAAATTTAATGTCACCCAAAAATTAATTAAAGAACATTTACTGGAAGGGGAGATGACTCCCGGGAAGGAAATAGGAATTAAAATAGATCAGGCACTACTTCAGGATGCTACAGGAACCCTTGTACAATTGGAGCTGGAAGCAATGGGACTTAAGAAAGCTCAGACAGAAGTTGCAGTACAGTATGTGGATCACAACCTGCTTCAAACAGACTTTAAAAATGCTGATGATCACCTTTTTCTGCATTCCGCGGCTGAAAGATTTGGTCTTTGGTATAGCAGACCGGGAAATGGGGTAAGCCATCCCGTCCACATGCAAAGATTTGGAAAACCAGGAAAAACTATGGTAGGGTCAGATAGTCACACTCCAGCAGCCGGTTCTTTAGGAATGCTGGCGATAGGTACTGGAGGTCTTGATGTTGCTTCAGCAATTGCAGGGCAGCCGTATTTTGTAAAGATGCCTGAAGTGATGGGAGTGAAATTAACTGGAAATCTACCAGATTGGGTGAGTGCCAAAGATGTGATTCTTGAAATGCTTAGACGTTACGACGTAAAAGGTGGAGTAGGGAAGGTTATCGAGTATTATGGAGATGGTCTTAAAAATTTAAGTGCGATGGATCGCCACGTGATCGCAAATATGGGCGCTGAACTTGGAGCTACGACTACTGTATTTCCTAGTGATGAAGAAACAAAAAGATTTTTAAAATCTCAGGATAGAGAATCAGACTGGGTAGAACTACTGGCAGATGATGGTTGTGAATATGAATATCATGATGAAATTATTCTAGATGATCTTATTCCGCTTATAGCACTTCCAACCAGTCCAGGAAATGTTGTTCCAGTATCTGAGGTTGCAGGCAAAAGTATAAGCCAGGTAGTTATTGGATCTTCGGCAAACCCTGGACTAAGAGACTTCTGGATCGCTGGAGCAATAGTGGAAGGGAAATCTGTGAATACAGATGTATCATTCGATATAAATCCTACTTCAAGACAAATGATTCAGAATATGATCGAGAATAGAGCGTTTGCCAACCTTATTAAGGCAGGAGCAAGGTTTCATCAATCTGGATGTATGGGATGTATCGGGATGGGACAGGCACCAGCATCCGGAACCATCAGTTTAAGGACCATGCCGAGAAATTTCCCAGACAGATCTGGAACTAAAGATGACCAGGTACATTTATGCAGTCCAGAAACCGCAGCAGCTTCAGCATTAACTGGAAAGATCACAGATCCAAGAGACCTAGAGAAATTATATGATATGAAATACCCTAAATTTCAACATCCGGAAATTGAGATCATCAATACTGATATGCTGGTGGCTCCCCCGGAAGATGGAACAAATGTAGAACTTGTTAAAGGCCCGAACATAAAGAGCTTACCGCATATAGACCCAATTTTAAATGAATATGAAGTACCTGTACTATTGAAAATGGGTGATAATGTCTCTACAGACGAAATATTAAAGGCAGGTGCCGAAGTTTTACCTTTCCGAAGTAATTTACCTGAAATTAGTAAATATGCATTTACCGTAATTGATGAAACCTATTATGATCGAGCGATGGATACTAAAGATAAGCATGGAGGTCACATTGTAGTTGCCAAGGATAATTATGCGCAGGGGTCGAGTAGAGAACATGCTGCAATTGCTCCTAAATACCTTGGTCAGGTTGCGGTAATAGCGAATTCTTATGCAAGAATCGCGTGGCAGAATTTGGTGAATTTTGGAATTCTACCATTGGAATTTATTGACATATCTGACTATGATAAGATTGAACAGGCAGACATCGTGAAATTCGAAAATCTTCAAAGTGATATTAAGGATAGGAACAACATTAGAGTGGTGGTTAAAAAGGAAAACGGCAATGAAGAAACCTTCGAAACAAAACATTCTATGAGTGATAGACAAATTCAGGTTCTACTAAAGGGTGGAATAATAAATGAATTTAAAGAGAAATTGGAGAAAGAAGATTTAACTGCTTAATCTCTAATAATATATGTTTAAAAAAACCCTCTAAATAGAGGGTTTTTTATTTGTAAGAAATTCTTGAAACTAGTGAGAACTCATTTTTGCTTTACGTTTTTCACACTGCCTGTCCAGATCCCGAACAGTCTCTGCAATAGATGCTTCGTAAGAGTTCTCGTTTGACTGGGCAAATATTTCCGGTCCTGGAGCGCTTAATCTAACTTCAGTAATATATCCATTTGGTTTTTGATTTTCATCATGTTTAAAATAGATATTTGCTCTTACGATCCAGTCATATTTGTTTTCAAGCTTTTCTAGTTTCTTTTCAGTAAAAGCTTCAAGATTTTCACTTTTATCGATGTTTACAAATTCAAATACAGTTTCCATTTAATTCAATTTTTTGATTGTTTAAATTAACCCAATATCTCTTGAGACACCAAGCCTGTTATGGCTCTTTTAGCAAAGTTTTAATAAAGTATTTAGAGCACAGTTGTTACATACTTAAAGTATTTCTAATAAATAGATAAAGAATTTAAAACAAGCATTGCAGGGCACGTTCAATCATTACTTTTGTTACATGAAAACAACGGACTTACAAAAGAAGATGATGGGAAGAGCTATTTCCCTCGCAAAAGAAGGAGCTGAAAGCGATAATGGTGGTCCATTTGGAGCAGTGATCACGAAAGGAGAAGAGATCATAGCAGCAACTTACAATAGAGTTTCTGGCGATCAGGATTGCACACAGCATGCTGAGCTTAGAGCAATACAGTTAGCTTGCAAGCAACTTGGGACTAAAAACCTGGAAGGCTGCGTTTTGTACACCAGTTGCGAACCCTGCATGATGTGTCTTGGGGCAGCTCATTGGGCAAATTTCGACTATATTTACTATGCTGCTTCTGCAGAAGATGCTAAGGAAAATGGATTTCTTTACTCAGATATGTATTATAATTCCTCTACTGAGAATAGGCATCAGGAGTTTAAAATGATTCAGCTATGTCGAGATGAGGCCTTAAAGGTCTGGCTCAAGAAATAATTATATTTTACCCTACTCAAAATGACATATGGAAAACAATCAGAAGAATGAAGAATCAAAAAAGGTAAATAAGGAATTAGACAGTCAGGACTCCCAGGGTAAAACCATGACTAAAACACATGGTGAGATCTTAAAAGAACAGATCATTGAGGGTTGTGAAACCTATGATCGTAGTAAGAGTAGTATTTTACTGAGTTCCTTTACTGCTGGGTTAGAAATTGGTTTTAGTTTTCTTATGTTATGCTCATTATTCAGCTTTCTGGAAGGTAAAGTAGCTGAAGAAACGATTTTTAAGTTAATAGCCCTCGTTTATCCTTTAGGCTTTATATTGGTTGTTTTAGGAAAATCCATATTATTTACAGAACAGACTTCTTTATTAGCATTGCCGGTATTAAATAACCGTAGAAGTTTCTGGAGCTTATTCCAGATCTGGGGAGTGGTTATTTTAGGAAATCTGGCAGGAGGGATGCTTATAGCTCTTACAGTTTCATGGCTTGGCTCCGGATTGAACTTGTTTGAAGCAGAGGTCATTGCTAAAATTGGTGAGCACTTTGTAGACTACGATATACTAACAATCTTCTTAAGTGCTATTATGGCTGGTTGGTTAATGGGACTTTTAAGCTGGTTGGTCACTTCTTCTAAGGAAACTACGGCAGAGATTCTAATAATTTATCTGATTACAGCAGTAATGGGCTTTACAGGATTACATCATAGTATTATTGGTCATATTGAAATTTTTGCGGGAATGCTGGTTTCAGATAAGATTGCCTTTCTGGTATACTTAAAAACTTTAGTTACTGCATTAGCGGGTAACGCTGTTGGTGCTACCGTCTTTGTAGCATTACTAAAGTACAGAGCATTTGTATTTAATATTAAGATGTAAGAACGAATGTTAAACTCAATTTAATCCTGAGGTTATAGATATTCAATTAATTAATTTAAGAAAAAAAATTATGGCAAACACTAGCGATAAAGATCAGGCCGACTGGCAGAAGAATTCAGGGAGACCATCTAATTTCAATGAAAAAGATGAGAGTCTTTACAAAGGAGAAAATGGTAACCTCAGAGTAAAACAAGAGAAGGATGGTCTTAGTGATGAAGAAGACAAGACAATTCAGGATACTTTAGATAGTCTCGAAGGAAACGAGGAAGAATGAATAAGTACGTTCTATTCATAATTGGATTACTTAACCTGGCACTCCTTTCTGCATGTAAAAGCACTAAAGGCGACACTTCAGACTTGAGCGAGTTGCGATTGCTAATTGAATCAAGATCTTTCGGCATAGAAAATAACTGGGCGTTACCTTTACGTGGCGCTCAGATTAATCTGGTTACGAACGATAATCATTTGAGGTTTAGAAAGGATTCAATTGATGTCTTTTTACCATATTTTGGAGTAAGGCAGTTTTCTGGGGGATATAATGCTGAAGCAGGTATTCGTTATGAAGGAATTTTAAATGATCTGGAAATAGATTCCAGCTACGCAGATAAAGTGAAATTGAGATTCGAAACCAGTACAGGGACTGAACAGATTAGATATATTATAACGATGTATCCCAATAAAAAATCTAATTTACAGTTACTAATGAATCAACGGGATAATATTTCCTATAGAGGCTTTTATACAGAAAGGCAAGTAGAGTAAAATATCCTATTTTACATAATATAAATTATAGTTCAAATATATAATCTGGAATTCTTGAGTACACTTACATTTTTAGTCTATTTCTCATCAATATCTTTTCTATTCTTCGGAATTAGCTGCTTCACGACGGAACATATGAAATCCGAATTTGTACGTTACGGCCTCACGAGTTACCTTAAACTTGTAGGTATATTACAGATTCTTGGAGCTATCGGTTTACTTGCAGGCTATTATTATGAACCAATCCTGGCAATAAGTTCCGCAAATGGACTTGCGGTGCTAATGATCTTCGGTTATGGAGTACGTAGAAAAATAAAAGATAATTTTATACAATCTGCACCTTCATTTATCTATGCTATTTTCAATATTTACTTAGCATATGCATTATACTCCTTTAATTATTAGCATTGTTCTTCAAGTAACCCTTTAAATTCCTTGAATAGTAAATCTAGTTTAGGTTTTATATATTTAGTGCAAAATGGTCGCTGAGGATCTGTTTGATAGTAATTTCTAATTTCAGGACGGGATTCCTCAAATGATGCTAACTCCAGGACTTTTGTAACTATTTTTGCCCCAATGCTATTGCTGATAATTTTCAAAGCTTTGCTGTTTTTTTCCAGATCCATTTTATGAAACACGTATACAGCCGACCGGTATTTGTGCCGCATACTGTGATCTTTCATACTTTGATGAGTTTTCAAATGGATTAAGATTAGATCCTCCAGCTTTACTAATTCTGGATTGTATTCCAATATAATTCCTTCAAAGAATTGATCTGGAGATTTCTTAGCAGATATATATCCCTGTCGTACATTATGAACTCCATTAACAGCTTTAAACACCGCTTCAGTACACCAATGACAGCCACCTCCGAGTCCTATCTTCATGAATTTAACTTTTAACTATCTTCTTAGTTTCAACGAATGCTTAAATTTATAAAAACTGTTTTATGTGTTATCGTACTAAATTGAATAAAAAGATCTTTTCCCTGGAAAAATCACTGGATGCCAGGTTCTTGGAACCAGATAAATACCAGCCACAACTAGAGATTAATGCATTTAGTTTTTCTGAAACTCCTGTAATTACCTACGATAGTCCTGGCGAAATACAACTATTTCAGTGGGGTTTGATTCCCTTCTGGGCTAAGGATGATTCTATTAAAAAAATGACTTTAAATAGTAAAATAGAAACTGCAGCTGAAAAACCAGCATTCCGAAATTCAGTAGATAATAGATGCCTCGTGATTGCTGAAGCCTATTACGAATGGCAATGGCTGGACCCCAAGGGTAAAACCAAACAAAAATTCATTTTAGAACCCAAGGATCAGGAGATATTTGCTTTTGCCGGAATATTTTCTACCTGGAAGAATCCTGAAAATAACAATATTATTAACTCCTACTCTATTCTAACTACACAAGCCAACGAATTAATGAGCAAGGTTCACAACAATAAAAAGCGGATGCCGGTAGTCTTAAAACCTCAGCATCATAAAAACTGGTTGCAAGGTAGTGATCTTAGAAATTTTGCCTTTCCATATGATGTTTCACTAACAGCTACCGCTATCGATTAATCATATTGCTTCCACCAGTTTACTTTTTTGTTACTGTGAATTGTAAATACTTCTCCTGGTTCCGGTATACAATATTTTTGATCTTTTGCTGCATCGATAAATCTTTCTACGGGATCCAACCAGGAATGCAATGAAAGTGCAAATCTAGCCCAATGCACAGGCATCATATTCTTAACTTGAGCATCTCTGGCTGCCTGCACACACTCTTCCGGAAACATATGAATTTGTTTCCATTTCTCAACATATTGCCCGCATTCCATAAATCCAAAATTAAAAGGACCCAATCTGTGACCAATTTCCTGGAAATGACGACCGTAACCACTATCTCCGCTAAACCAGATATTTTCCGTCGCGGTTTTTAGATTCCAACCACCCCAAAGTCCCTGAGCTCTATCATTTATACCTCTACCCGAGAAATGTCGTGTTGGTGTGAAAGTTATATCAATGCCACTAATATTGGTATATTCCCACCAATCATACTCGGTGATCTTAGAAGATTCGATTCCCCATCTTCCCAAATGTCTTCCTACACCCAAAGCGGTATGAAAAAGCTTAGTTTTATGCTGAAGTTTTTTTATGCTCTTAAGATCGAGATGATCATAATGATCATGTGATAAAAGAACAATGTCGATCTCCGGAAGTTCATCCAGAATTTGTAAGGTATTATTTGAAAAGCGTTTAATGCCAAATGGTGAAATTGGTGCGGCATCAGGGCCGAGCATTGGATCTATAAGAATTGTAAGCCCATTGATACGTAGCAATATCACAGAATGCCCGAACCAGATCATTTTACCTTCTACTGAAGGCTTTAAAAATTCTTCTAAATTAAAAGCTTTGATCTTAATTTCCTTCGTGGGCTGCCGACCATTCTTCTCAAAAAACTGTTTGTACAATAGTTTAGGAATATCTTTAATATTGATATCCATTCCAGTATTTTCAAGATTCATGAACCTGGCTTCTTTCCAGTTTTCAGATCGTTCGTACCTCTTTATATTCTCTTCAGAAGCTTTAGCACCAAATTGATCAAACATGATTATTTGATGATAGTTCCGTCTGGTTTAAACATGACATCTTTGTTTTTACCTTTCTGCTTAAACTCCACATCGAAAAACTCACCTCTAGTGGCTGATTGTACATGTTCAACTTCAGTGATCTCATATTCTGAATAATCCTTTTTAATGATATCTAATATGACCTCTGGAAGTTCTTTCTTCTTTATATCATTTTCTGTCTCTACCCAGGTCCCATCAGCATTGAAGTCTGCACGATATTTTTCTCCGTTTTTCTTAAAATGAGATTCCCAGTAGCCGTGGTCATCCTTTTCCCAGTCAGGATCATTTTCCCCCGGATATTTCTTCTGAAATGCAGTCTTAACTGCTTCCGGAACGGTCTCTTCCTCTTTTTTATTTTCCTGGCAGCTCATCACGCTGATACTAAGAGCAAACACTCCAGCATATATAAATCTTATCATCATGGTAATTTTTATAAAACTAAAAACTTAATTTCAGGGAGGCTCAAACGAAATCATAAAGTTTTTCAGGAAGTGAAATTCAATTCTAATTCCTGTAGTGTAGATTTCCGAAGTGGTTTGGATAGAAAGGCTTTGACCATGGGATATTTGGTTTTTTCCAACTCAAAATCTTCAATGGCCGATGTTAGAATATAAATTTCAAACATATTCTTAATGCTGGAATCAAACATTTGAAATTTATCCAGAAAATCCCAGCCAGTCATAGTAGGCATGTTTACATCCAGAAATAAGACAATTTTTTTTTGAGCTTCCTTTTTTACTAAAGATTGAAAATAAGATAAGGCTTGCTCAGGTTGCTGAAATACTGTTACATTCGCATTGGAATCGAATTTCTCGATCACCAATTTACAGATGAGATTATTGGTGGGATCATCATCTACGATAATATAATCATGTATTTTCACTTTTTGAATTTACAACTTTGTTTGGGAACTGAATAGTTAATTTGGTCCATTCATTAGGTTCACTTTCAATACTGATTTTGCCTCCAATTAGATCAAGCTGAGTTTTTACCATAAATAATCCCATTCCTTTCCCTTCTATATGGTGATGATGTCTTTTATATAATTCGAATAATTCTTCTCTATTTTTACCCAGTTCGATCCCTAGTCCGTTATCAAGGAACGTTAACGTATTAAACTCGATACCAGAGCTACTGGAGATTTGAAGAATGAGCTCTCTCTCAGGATGTTTGTACTTTATACTGTTCAAAATGATATTATAGAACACACTATGCAAATAACTCCTTGAAGTGAGCATTGAATCAAAATCATTAAAATTTGTTTTGATAGTTATCTGGTCTTCAGAAAGCAATGCACCTGTCATATGGAGGACATTATCTGTCAAACATTGAAAATCTACCAGTTCCCTGGAATTATTATAGTTGGCTTTGACCTTAAGAATATTATTAAGATCACGAACTACCGTATCCAATCGCTTAACATTATTGAGCATATCGCAAACAAGTTTATTACGCATGTCTTGATCGATGTCTTCATCTGCAATGATCTCAGAAATACCAATAATATTAGCAACTGGTGCACGTAAATTATGGGAGACTATATAACTAAATTGCTCGAGACCTTTGTTAGCGCTAACAAGTTCATTCGTGTAGCTAGTAAGATTTTCATTAAGTTCTCTTAGCTTGTTTTCAGATTTTTTTAGTCTGCTTATATCTGAGAAAATACAGATCACCCCACTAAGACTGCCATCCTGATCAAGAATCCCAGACATCGTTATTTGAACTGGAAAAACAGTTCCATCGCTTTTTCTACCGTTATACTGACTATTAAAAGTATGATTGTAAGAGAGCTTTTCTAAAATTTCTTTTAGTAAATCTGATTCATGAAGATCTGGAAACATTAATTCCACAAGATTTTCATCTCTTACTTCTTCAAATTTCCAGCCATATATTTTTTCAGCTGCCGCATTAAAGAATTTTATATTCCCTTCAGCATCGGTTGCTACCACCCCCTGCCCTATCTTACTTAGGATATTAGCTTGAAACTTATTCTCATCTTCAGCTTTGACTCTATCAGAAATATCTATTCCAACACATTGTATTTCACTCTCTCCATTATCGCTCTTTAAAAATACGATATCCCATATGGTAGCTTTGTTATGCTCGTTTTTACCCAGTTTAGTAATCTCAATCTGGTAATTTCTAAATGGGTTTTTTAAACATTTTGCAATGATTTCCTGTATCTTCTCATACTGACTTGGAAGAGAATCTATAAGACTATTCTCACCAATAGGGTCATTTCCAGGGTATAGCCATCCAAAGTCATCTATATAGCGTTCATTACAATATGTGAAATTACCTTTTGTGTCCAGTCTCACAAAGTAATTTGTTTGAGACTGAATCAAACTCTTGTACCTGTTTTCACTGATGGCTAATTTTTCAAAATTCAATTTCTTTTCGGTTATATCCTGTAAAGTTCCTTTACCACCAACAATTTCTTCCCCATCCATCAATGGACTTACGATAATATTTAACCATTTAAATGCTGAATTAGAGACGTGAATACGTAATTCTATATTTTTCGTTTCACCACGGTTTAATACCGAACCTTTAAGATCTTCAAAAACCTGAATATCTTCTTGAAAGACAAGAGTTCTAAATTCATCAACTTTAAGATCATCACATTGGATCTCTAAAATACTTCCAACTTCACCAGAACAGTATACCGAATTTTCTTTAAGATTTAATTCCAGATAGCCAATTCTGGCAATCTTTTCTGCATATTTTAATTTTTGTGCTGTATCATTGATTTGTCTTACATGTTCCTTGTGTTCCGAAATATCCCGAATGATTGTAGCGGTTTTTTTAATTTTCCTGCCCTCTCTTTTGAATGAAATAATCGATGAGGCAACTTCAGCTGGAAATATTGTTCCATCTTTTTTTACTAAATCAAGTTCAGATTTAGCTTTTCCGCTTATTCGACGTTCTTCTAATAATTCTGCAACCCTTGCTTCATCGGTATGTATCAGTTCACTTCTATGCATTCCAATAAGTTCAGACTCTTGCATGCCTAACATCAAACACATGGCAGGATTGGCAGACGTAATAATACCATTAGTTTTCGCCAGGATGATTCCATCAATACTATATTCATAGAAAGCTCTAAGCTTTTCATCTTTTTCCTGTAAATTTTTGTCCTTTAATCTATCCTTTGTAATATCCCGAAACTTTACAATTATTCCATCGATGCCTTCGTCATCAAGAT
>NZ_JBLVTK010000003.1:208766-214459 GCF_048285865.1 Christiangramia marina
TTGAATTCTCACACTCCCTCAAAAGTTCATAAAATCGTTGAGGATTTTCACAGTCAATTACATCAAATATATTCTCGTTTAAAATTTCGCCATCTTTTATAGATAGATTTTTGATTGATGGACTATGGTAAGTAATTTGATAGTCACGGTTTAATATGCAAATTATATCCTGAGCTGATTCTACAAGCTTCCTGAACCTATTTTCACTAAATTGAATTTGCTTTTGCATTTCCAAACGTTCCTTCTCCAATTTATATTTAGAAAGAGCATTGAAGATTGCTGGAACAAGACGCTCAGGTCTATCCTTATATAGAAAATCGTTTGCACCATTCTCCATTAATTTTACGGCAACGCCCGGAGGCAGAGCGCCGGATAATATTATGAAGGGAGTATAAGGATCTTTTTTCCTTACAATATCCAAGGCTTCTTCTGAATTTAGATCGGGCAGATGATGATCACATAGTATAAGGTCAAATTGATTAGTAGCTAATAAGCACTCAAACTCTGATCTGCATTTAGCAAGTTTTATATCGAAATTATTGTTTTTTAAATGCCTGCTGATCAAAAACGCATCTGTTTCTGAATCCTCGACATGTAATAGTTTGAATGAATCCGTTTTTGACATAACAATTGCAAAATCGAAAATACCCTTTCGATAAACAATAATCGAAGTGTATTCCTACAGAAAAATAAATGATTGTAACTATTTTCCTAATTTATATAATTTTATCTATTAAAAACAAATTGATATCGATAAGTATGTGTTAAATAATTGATTTTATTACAGTGCAAAAAAAAACAGCGTGACAAGGTCGCGCTGTTTTGTTTCATCGAAGAGTATATTAGAAATATTTTAATGCATAACTTTATTGGCGTAGATATCAAGTTCAATTACAGGTTTACCTAATTTCTTAACCTCTTCTAATTGTGTTGCCTTATCTCCTACTACAAGGTAAATCATCTCTTTTTCGTTCAGGTATTCAGTAATTACAGATTTAAAATCTTCTTCTGTCATATTCATTAATTCTTCCTGTTGCGATTCTATAAAATCTTCAGATTTGTCGTACTTACTTATCTCTCTTAGAATACCCAATTTAGCACCTAAACTTTCATATGATCGGGTGTTTTCTTTCAACAATTTATTCTGAGTAAGTTCTACTTCCGCAGGACCAAAATCACTGGAATAATTTGTAACCATTTCTTCTATGATCTTAAGAGAAGGGAGTGTAGCATTCGCCCTTACACTAGTTGAAATATAAAACGGTGAAATTGTCTCATTCTTAGATATGCCGGAGTAAGCACCATAGGTATAGCCTTTTTCTATTCTTAATGTCTGAAATAATTTACCGCTAGAGCCACCACCAAGAATTTCATTCGCAAAATTAAGCTTACTGGCATCTTCATCATTATTGGTTAGTACCAGTTTGCCTATCATTATAACAGATTGTTTGGCGTCAGGAACATCAATAAAATATAATGTACCGGGTTCACCATCAGCACTGATTTCAGGATTAGAAATTTCAGGGGCATCAGTAGACCAGTCGGTCGACATAGTTGAAATAACATCTAAAACCTGTTTCTTATCCATTGCTCCAGCGATATGAAACTTGGCATTATCAGGCGATAAATTACTATAATAGGATTTAAGATCTTCCATACTAATATTTGCCGTAGTCTTTAACGTACCGTTCACAGGCACACCAAAACTATGATTGTCACCGTATAAAAGTTTGTAAAATGCGGTGGATGCAATCGCCTGGGGATTCGCTTCCCGATCTCTAAGATTCGTTTCAAGAGCCTGTTTCAATCTGGACAGTTCGGTGGTATCCCATCTCGGTTCCATCAAAATTTCTTCAACCAATTTCATGGTACCTTCAAAATTCTTACTAAGACAGGTTCCTGAAATACGAAAATCCTCATTACCGGTACTTATGTAGACATTAGCTCCTAAAAGTCCAAGAGCTTCTTCTAATTCAGCCGGAGTTTTATTAGCTGTTCCCTGTAACATCAAATCACTTAGCAGGTAAGAAACTCCTTCTTTTCCATCTGGATCCAAAAGCTGTCCACCTGGAATTGTTATATCAAATTCTACAAGTGGAATTTCATTATTTTCAATTTCGTAAACCTGCATACCATTTTTGAGTTCAGCAGTCCAGATCTTTGGTGACTTAAATAAAGGCAGATCACCAAAATCAGGTTCGCTACGATCATATTTTGAAGGGGTTTTATTATACACGGCCTCTTCTCCCTGGCTAACTTCTTCACTGGCTACATCCTTCTTGACTTCTTCTATCCAAACTTCGGCTTCTTCGGAATGTTTTATGGCGAGATCTAAACTTCCTTTTGGAACTACACTGGTCATTATATAGTGTTGATCTTTGATATACCTATTATAAACACGCATTACATCTTGTGAAGTTACCCTATTGGTAAGTTTAGCAGTTTTTGTAAGATAACCAGGATCACCATTAAATTCGTTATCCTGCACTAATTGAAAAGCTTTATTGAGTACGGTGCTAACTCCCTGATATAATTGAGTTTCAAGTTCAGCTTTAATTCTTTTCAGATCATCCTCGCTTACACCAGCTTCCTCAAATCTTTTAAAGCCATTTTTTACTGCCTTCTGCACACTATCCAGATCTATTCCGGCATTTGCGCGTACTCTAACTACGAATTCTCCTGCAAGTTCACTACTGCTTTGATAAGTGCTAATACGTGGAGCAAATTTGGATTCTTCTACGACTGTTTGGTACAATGGTGATTTCTTACTTCCACTCAATAGCTGTCCTAAAATTTGTAGAGCGTACATATCCTCATCATAATCTTCAACCGTAGGATAAACCATTCTAAGCTCTGGAAGTTTTGCAAAGTTATCTTCGAAATATAGATTTTTCGTGGATTCCAGTTCTACAGGCATCGCTTTTATAGGCTCAACCTCTGGTCCTGAAGGAATCTCACCAAACCATTGTTTAACGAGTTTCTTGGTTTCTTCGATTTCAATATCTCCTGCAATTACGAGAGAAGCATTGGCAGCTCCATAATATTGCTTATAAAATTCCTTTACATCCTCAAGGGTTGCCGACTGTAAATCTGGTAACTGGCCTATGACCGTCCAGTTATATGGATGGTCTTTCGGGTAAAGATTTTTCCTTATGATATCATCTGTGTATCCATAAGGAGCATTATCTACACGCTGGCGTTTTTCATTTTTAACGACCTGCTTTTCACGATCAAGTGCAGCCTGTGTAACTGTATTGATCATATATCCAAATCTATCTGAATCGATCCAAAGTATCTTTTCAAAAGCATCTTTGGGAACAACTTCGTAATAAACTGTACCATCGCTCCAGGTTCCACCATTTCTGCTTCCTCCCCACTCCGGAATCATCTTACGGTTGGCACCCACAGGAACATTTTCAGAATCATTAAAACTCATATGTTCAAAGAAGTGAGCAAATCCTGTTTTACCAGGTTTCTCGCGGTTGGAACCAACGTGCATCATTGTAGCAACGGCAACAATTGGATCGCTATGATCCTCGTGGAGGATAACTTCCAGTCCATTGTCAAGTGTAAACTTTTCATAGTCGAGTTCGAATTCTGAAATTTGCTGCGTTACTTCTGAAGATTGACCAACACTAACACCAGATAATAAAAAACCTGATATCAGAAAAATATATAATTTTCTCATTGAAGAATTAATTGGTTATTCTCCCAAAATAAGAAAATATTAGCAATCATTTCTCTGAGAACTTGGTTTTACTCAGAAGAATACCTAATGGTTTGGTTGCTTCAATATTGTACAGAATTACCACTATGATACCAAGTACAGGAATTGCGAGAATCATACCAATGATTCCCCAGATCATATTTCCAGCTATTACAGATACAATTATAAAGAATGGATGTACATCTACTCGATCGCCTACAATAAAGGGTTGTAGTACATAAGATTCTACAAACTGCGTGACTGTAAAAGTAAGTGCTATCCCAATTAGTACACTTGTATCTCCACTACTTAAGAATCCAAATGCTACCGCCATAGTAAAACCAAGAATGTTACCAACATAAGGTATCAAGGTTAATACAGCTGCAATTACACTTACCAGTATGAAATTATTTACACCCGAAATTCCAAGCCCTATAGAATATAGTACTGCAAGCAATCCCATAAGCATTAATTTTCCAAGCAAATACTGAGGTGCAACTTTGATAGACTTTGTAAGGGTATTTTTAATTGATTCCTGTTTAGAATCTGGCATAATTCTCAATAGAAAATTTTTAAAAATCTCGCGGTAATTCAGTAGGAAGAAAACGTAGACAAATGTGAGTAGGTAATTCGCCATAAAACTTGAAAGTCCGCTAAGAAAAGTAGTGATCTTTTTCCGCATAT
Organism: Christiangramia marina; assembly: GCF_048285865.1. Classification (NCBI taxonomy): domain Bacteria; kingdom Pseudomonadati; phylum Bacteroidota; class Flavobacteriia; order Flavobacteriales; family Flavobacteriaceae; genus Christiangramia; species Christiangramia marina. The sequence goes on from NZ_JBLVTK010000003.1 coordinate 213,157, forward strand.
TAGAGCCCATAGCATCACTTTCCTCATCTTTAGACTGATTGATATCATCAGGATCAAGCGGAGTATGTTCTAGTGCAAAGGTTTTAAGCTGTTCTATCTTTGGAGTCATTTGTTCCTGAATCTCTGGCCAGTCCTCTGCAAAATTTCTCACCTGCATGCTTACCAAAGCCATTAGACCTATACTAATACCAAATAGAAGCAAACTGTTTAACATGGCCGCCCATGCTCTTTTCATATACTTCTCCATCCAGATGCTGAGTGGTAAAACGACGAGACTTAGAATGACTGCTGTAGCCAGTGGAGCGAAAAAACCTTTAGCTTTTACCAGGCCGGCTATTAAAAAATATATGGAAAGAATTGCCGCCGCTATGTAAAGTATTGCGCGCTTGCCTTTAAACATGGATAATTGATTTTGGTTGGTTAGAACAATATCGTAAATGTTTCACGTAATTTTATTAATAAAAACACAAAGAGCTTATTTCAAATATGCACATAAAAAAAGCCATCCGGATAGGATGGCTTTTATTCTATAGAATAGAATGTGCTTAGTCGATTACTTCAACGTTTACAGCATTCAATCCTTTTCTTCCTTGCTCAGTTTCGAACTGAACTCTGTCGTCTTCACGAATTTCATCGATAAGACCACTAGAGTGTACAAAGATGTCTTCGCTTGTTTCGTCTGATTTAATGAAACCAAATCCTTTGGTTGCATTGAAAAATTTTACTTTACCTTCTTGCATTACTATACTAATTAATTGTTATTGATGCCGGCTCCATTTAAAGATCATCCGGCCGTGATCTATTATTTATAAGTCTCAAACTGAAACCTTAAAATAATTAGTCAATTACTTCAACGTTCACAGCGTTAAGGCCTTTTTTTCCTTGTTCTGTTTCAAATTGTACTCTGTCATCCTCACGAATTTCATCAATAAGACCACTAGAGTGTACAAAGATGTCTTCGCTTGTTTCGTCTGACTTTATGAAACCAAATCCTTTGGTTACATTGAAAAATTTTACTTTACCTTCTTGCATTACTATACTAATTAATTTGTTGTTGATGCCGGCTCCGTTTATTGATCATCCGGCCGTGATCTATTATTTAAAAGTCTCGAACTGAAACCTTGATATAATTAGTCAATTACTTCAACGTTCACAGCGTTAAGGCCTTTTTTACCTTGTTCTGTTTCAAATTGTACCCTGTCGTCTTCACGAATTTCATCGATAAGACCTGTTGAGTGTACAAAGATGTCCTCGTTAGAATCGTCAGCTTTTATAAATCCAAATCCTTTTGTTGAATTAAAAA
>NZ_JBLVTK010000003.1:214491-216514 GCF_048285865.1 Christiangramia marina
ATTAATAGTTATTGATGCCGGTTAAATTTAAAGATCATCCGGCCTTGATCTTACTTTATTTATAAGTCTCACATTGAAAATTGAAAATAATTAGTCAATTACTTCAACATTCACAGCGTTAAGGCCTTTTCTACCTTGTTCTGTTTCAAATTGTACTCTGTCATCCTCACGAATCTCGTCGATAAGACCAGTTGAGTGTACAAAGATGTCTTCGTTCGAATCGTCAGCTTTTATAAATCCAAATCCTTTTGTTGAATTAAAAAACTTCACTTTTCCTTCTTGCATTACTTAATAATTAATTGTTATAAAATGCCATTAAACTTTTGAGATCGTATGGCTTCCGATCTTAATTATCCAACTCGCAATTTATCTACTTTACCTAGTTCTCGAAGCATTTTGAAATGCTCTCCAACTGCAGATACAAAGCTGTGTTGATTATGATAAGGCAAACCATATTCTTTTGCGGTCTGCGCTACTATATGTGATATTTTTCTATAATGAACATGGCAAATATTTGGTAGTAAATGATGTTCAATTTGATAATTCAATCCACCAATGAACCAGGAAAACAACCTGCTCTTCGGGGAGAAATTAGCTGTCGTTAATAGTTGATGGCTAGCCCAGTCACCCTGTACAATACCTTTTTCATCAGGTAATGGATACTCAGTCGTTGGAACAATATGCGCTAACTGAAAAATGGTAGTAATCATCAAACCTGTTACGAAGTGCATGCTAATAAAAGCTAGAACTACGATCCACCATGCTTGAGGAGCCATAATTATTGGCAGTATTAAAACAAAGAAGAACGAAACCAGTTTCCATACAATTACTATAGATAACTGTTTCCTAAATTCTTTACCTTCCTTGAAGAATCCCATTTTCTTGAATTTTGCCATTCTAACAAAATCCTTAGCGGTTACCCAACTTACCGTAGACAATCCATAAAAGAACCAACTGTATAAGTGTTGAAATTTATGAATACTATATCTCTTGGTATGTGGAGTAAATCTCAAGAAAAACGGAGGGTTGATATCATCATCAGCCTCTTCTATGTTTGTGAACGTATGATGCAATACATTATGCTGAATCCTCCAAATACCTGCATTGGCACCTATCAGGTTTAAAGTATATCCTAAATACTGATTAACCTTTTGATTTTTCGAGTAAGAGTTATGGATTGCATCGTGCATGATTCCCATGCCTATTCCTGCCATTCCAAAACCACTAATAATGTAAAGAACGAATAATAACCAGGTACTTTCTACCATTCCGGTATTCACGATCAATAAAGGGGCTACGAAAGTCAAAAGCATAAGAACAGTTTTCACGATCATGCTAGCATTCGCGTGTTTACTGATGTTATTTTTTTTGAAATAGGTATTTACCCGGCTTCGAAGAGTCTTTGAGAAATCGGATGCTCGTTTTTGAGCGAATATAGGATTGTTGATACTGGTACTATTAAATTTACAAACTAAATAATGAAGTAAACAAAACTTGAAATATCCTGAAAGGACTAAAAAGTGAAGAGAACTAAAATATTTACTACGGCAAATGTAAGCTTTATTATTACATCCACAATATAAATAATCAATTAGTTTTCAAACTTTTACGCTACAGGATACATTCAGTTCTGTATTTAGTTCAATTTCCAGGGTTGGGAAATTAGTCAATGATCTTAACTCTTACTGCGTTAAGCCCTTTCATTCCTTGCTCCAGCTCGAAACTTACTTTATCATTCTCATCAATTTCATCAATAAGACCACTTACGTGTACAAAGTATTTCTCACCGGTTTGTTTACCTATAATAAACCCGAATCCTTTAGAATGATCGAAAAATGAAACTTTCCCTTCTGTATCGGTAATGATCTCTTCCTCTTCTCTATCTTCTTTCTTAGGGATAGCGATTTCGATATCCTCAACTTCTACTTCTACTTTCTGAGTTGGATCTGGAGGAGTGTCGGTTAAATTACCGTCTGCATCAACATAAGCGATCATATCCTCGAATGATCCACCTTTATTGGAA
>NZ_JBLVTK010000003.1:216593-234982 GCF_048285865.1 Christiangramia marina
GGGTTTGTCCGGATCTTGCCATTCACTATAAATTAATTAATATTCGTTGAAAATCTCAATGCTTTGAACCAACTAAACGAATACCAGAAAAATTTAATGTGTAAGATTATCTTTTGTAGGATTTATTCAGAGAGCATAAGCCATTCTGGCCTGCACTAAAATTTTTACAAAGATAGTCATAGCAAATCAATTCTGAAAGCTTTAAATAGTCGAGTTCCGAAAATTTCCATTTTCAGAACTTTTACGTCAGAACATCACCTTCGGCTTACGCTAATATTATCGATAAAGGTTTAGTTGCAATTGAAGTAATTTTTGATTTAAATTATTATTTTGAAATAAAAATCATGAAAGCAATTGGATTTACAAGATCACTCCCTATCAGTAATAATGAAAGTTTGAATGAATATGAAATTGATATACCTTCCTGTAGTTCTAATGAACTTCTAGTAAAGATTAAAGCAATATCGGTGAACCCGGTTGATTATAAAGTAAGACAAAAATCGGCGGAAAATGAGGAGTTAAATGAACCAAAAATAATTGGATGGGATGCAGCCGGAGTTGTTGAGAATGTTGGCATTAATGTCGAGAACTTCAGTGTGGGAGATGAAGTATTTTATGCTGGTGACATAACGAAACCTGGTTGTTATGCAGAATATCAATGTATAGACGAGGCGATTGTAGCTAAAAAACCAGTCAAATTAAACTGGAAGGAATCAGCTGCTTTACCCCTTACCGCATTGACGGCCTGGGAATGTATTTTTGACAGGATGAACATTGCTGAAAATGACGGAATGGATGAGAAGGTACTCATTATTGGTGGTGCTGGTGGAGTAGGCTCTATTGCGATTCAAATTTTGAAAAAATTAACTCAGTTTGAAGTTATCGCAACAGCATCTCGAGAGGATACAGTTGAGTGGTGTGAAAAGATGGGTGCAGATCGAATAATAAATCACCATAAGTTGTTAGAAGAACTTAAGAATGAGAAAGACTCGATCTCATATATTCTTAATTTCGCAGATACATCGGGACATTGGGAAGCGATGACAAAACTAATCGCCCCACAAGGTCATATCGCTTGTATCGTTAATACTGCAGAGAATGTAAATCTTAATGTACTAAAGGAAAAAAGTGTAAGTTTTCACTGGGAATTGATGTTCACGAGACCAATGTTTAATACCAGGGATAAGTATAAGCAACATAAAATATTAGCGCGAATTGCTGAATTAGCAGATACTGGCAAGATCATATCGACTAAAAACAGAGAATTCCATGGTCTAAAAGCTGAAGTTTTTAGAGAGGTCCATAAGCTTCAGGAATCTGGCAAATCTATTGGTAAAAATGTAATTGAATTTTGAAAAAATCATGAACAGGTTTATCGAAGTCTGATCTCTATCTGGAACCAGACTCGATCCCTCAAGCAAGTTCTTTGCGAATCCTGCTAAGGCTCTCTGGCTTCATGCCAAGATAATTAGCGATATGATAGTTCTGGACACGCTTTTCAATTTCTGGATAGGTTTCGCAAAAATCCAGGTACCTTTCTTTATTCGATTTCTCAAGGGATGAAAGAATTCTTTTTCTAAGTGAAACAAATGCACCGGTGGTTTTTAGTCTGAAAAAACGTTCAAATTTCGGAATTCTAGCATATAGCTCTTCCAGAAGTGTACGATTTAACGATAATAACTTCGAGTCTTCGATTGCTTCAACGTAAAGCTTTGATGGTTGATTCGTAAAAAAAGCTTCGAAATCGCTGATCCACCAATCCTCTATGGCGAACTGGATAATATGCTTATTTCCCTGTTCATCCAGATAGTATGCGCGCAAACAACCTTCTACTACAAAATATTCGTTTTGTACTGTTTGTCCAGGTTTAATTAGAAGTTCTTTTTTAGATAGTGAAACTTCGGAAAGAATACTTCTAAACTCAGATTTCTCCAAATCTGAAAGATCAATTTCCCGGCTTATGTGATCTAAAATATTTGCAGGCATTTCTCAATTATTTGCATGCAAATTTAAGCTTTTATGCTTGAATGTATAAAAAAATGCCGGGCGCAAGCCCGGCATTTTTTAAATATATAAGTTTCTAAAACTAACTAGTTTTATCGAAAGATATCTTTGCATTTACAGCATAAGAAGTAATCTTGTCCCCATCTACATGAGCTTTCATCTCTTTAACATAGACCGATCTTATATTCTTTACCGTTTTTGCAGCTTCTGTAACTGCTTTCTGTACTGCATCATCAAAACTTTTTTCTGAAGCGGCAATCACTTCAATCACTTTTACAATTCCCATAATTTTAATTTTTATTGGTTAACTGATTTCAATTTACCAACTTAAAGAAGCTTTGGAAGAATGATTAACAGAAGATTGTCAAGGAACCTTAAGTTATTGTGAAATTATAGCTAGCAATCATACCAATACTTAATTAGTTTTCAATTAAACCGGGGATTTTTTAATTTTTGACTACGATCAATTCGGCTTTTGCGCCAGTAAGCAGGTTCCATTCTTTTTTAGCAAGCATCTCCCCCTTTTCGCTTAGAACACGTAACTCTGCAGTATTAGGACCAGAACTTCCCTGGTTGAGCGCTACAAATTGAATACTATTAAAGCCTTCCTGCAAGTTTACCAAAATCGGTTTAAAACCAGCCGTTAGTAAAACACTCGCTTCCACTAATTCACCATTTACAATGATCTGCACCTTATCACCATCTATAAACTGATGATCTCGGCAGTACACTTCCACAAATCTACCTTTTGTTACCACATTCCCAAGACTCTGATCAAATCTATATTCCTCTTTGACTTCAGCATCCTTCGCCCACTTCTCTTTCATGGCATCTGCTTCAGTAAGGAGATTATTAGGGTTTTTCCTAAGATCTATAGCTTTAGGCTTCTCTTTTAAAAACCGACTTTCTTTTTCAGTATTATCTCTCTTCAAGATAGGGAAACCTGTAGAATTTGATTCTTCAGCTTTAATAAGCCGACCGGTATTCGTGCTTCTTGGGATCTCAATTTGAGAATAGAGAGAAGCAGAGCTAATTATTAATAATATGAGTATCAATCTATTCATAGCAAATTGTTTAGATAGCATAATTATATCAAAAATACAGCCATTTTTGAAGATTAGTAAGAAAACGAACAAATTCCAGTTCGAGAGTGTTCTCAATAGTAAAATAAAAAAAGTAATTTTGAGTAATATAAAAGTCAGATTTACATGCAGGTTCACGAACTATCCCAAAATAATTCTATCGCCAACAAATTCATAAGTCAATTGAGAGACGTACATGTGCAAAAGGACCGCATGCGCTTCCGCAGAAATATTGAGCGATTGGGAGAGATCATGTCCTATGAACTTAGTCAGGAACTCAATTATCAAAAGCAGGCAATTGAAACTCCGCTTGGAACTTCTGAAATTGCCCAGCCAGATAATGAGGTTGTGATCTGTTCTATATTAAGAGCTGGTTTGCCGTTACACCAGGGAATCCTGAATTATTTTGATGATGCTGAAAATTCCTTTATTTCGGCTTACAGACATCATCCCGATAATGACGAAAATTTTGAAGTTCTAGTGGAATATATGGCTTCGCCTTCTCTGGAAGGTAAAACTCTCATTCTGGCAGATCCCATGCTTGCAACGGGGAAATCTTTTAGCAATGTTCTAAAAGCGATTGCGCCCATGGGAAAGCCCGCAAAAATTCATCTGGTTTCTGTTATTGGCTCTTCGGAAGGGATTGAGTTTTTAAAGACGGAGTTTCCTGAAAATTCTAAACTCTGGATCGCTACGATAGATAATGAACTGGATAAAAATGGTTATATAGTTCCTGGTTTGGGTGATGCCGGCGATCTTTGTTACGGTCAGAAACTTCAGCATTAAAAAGGATATCCAATAGCGAAATTAAACACCGGACTACCAAAATCATTCACCCACCTTTCACCTTGTGGCTCATTTGGATCGTGCATTGGAAAAGCGAGGTCGAATCTTATAACGAAACTCTGAATATCTATTCTTAAACCAGCTCCCGCACCAATTCCAAGTTCATTCAAAAAATCTGATTGAAATTGACCTTCCTCAAAACCAGTTTCTTCCTGAGATTTACTGTTCCATACATTTCCAGCGTCCACGAAAAATGCACCATTTAAATAGGTAACAATCGGAAACCTATATTCCGCATTGGCTTCAATTCGAATATTACCGGACTGGTCACGATATTGCTCACTGTCCTCTGCACCCTGAAAAGTACCTGGCCCCAGAGATCTGGTTCTAAAAGCTCTAACACTATATGGACCACCAGAAAAATATTGCTTACTAAATGGCATTACATCTGAATTTCCATAAGGAATTCCATAACCGCCGAATAATCTTGTGGCAATTAAACTTTTATTCTCAAATCTATAGTGATAGCGAAAGTCCATGTCCAGTTTAGCAAATTGGGCATAATCCAGTCCAAAAACTTCATCTTTGCCTTCCTCATTTTCAGAACCTATAAGGCTCATACTATTACCCGCAATATCAAAGTTCGAATTGAGGTAAAATACGTGCTTTTTCGAAGCATCTATCATTCCATTATAGGTAAAGGAATAAGTTAGACCTGCTATAAATTCCTGGTCGAAACTACTTTCTAGAAGTGGGTTCTCATCCAGTATTGTTAAAAATTCTTCGCTTTCATTACCGAGTCTAATGAAGTTAAGATCTATTGGATTTAATTCATGAGTGACATATCTGTTTGCATTCCAGAAATAACCAAAGGCAGCGTTTAGACTCGTAAGCGTGAATAGCTGAGCTCTCTTTAGATAATCTCCACCCAGACTTATCCTGGTTTTCGGAATATCATATCTAAAAAAGTTATTATTAAACTCTATAGGGAAAAGAAGACGTGGTACAATTAGATCGTTACTAAGGGCAAAATTTAAAGAATTTCTTCCTGGAATTCCTCCATCTCCAAGCTGAACTTCATATCCAAAATTAGCTGAGATATCCAGTCGCTCCCCACCTTTAAACAGGTTTCTATTAGAAAAGGTTACTCCAAGATGCGGACCTGCAAAATTGTTGGATTTTGTCAAAGCCTGTAGTTCTGCTTTGATTGCACGCTTTTTTAAAGGTGATAGAAAAATATTTGCTTCAAGCAGACCAATACTATCCACGGCCACGGTATCTACTTCATCATACCTTATGTTTACGAATTTATAAGAGCCTATAGTTCCTAATCTTCTACTAGTAGCTCTTGAAGCTTCCGGACTAAAATTATCTCCTGTTTCAATAAGCAGGTATGGATCTAAATACTTCGGTTTGAAGAACAGTTCATCCTGGAAGTAGTTTTTATCCTCAAAACGCTTATAATTATTGGTAACGCTATCTTCATCTACATTGTAATTTGCATATACATTTACGTTCGAAATCCTGTAAGGAATAACAGATTTTGCAGGAACATCCTTCTTAAGTCTAAGAAACAGATCAAATTTTTTCTTATCGTATTGATTTGTATCGGCTTCAAAAATTAAAAAGCCGGGATTGAAGTTATAATATCCTTCACCTTTAAGAAAAAGATCGATACGTTCTCTCTCCAATTTTAACTTCGGAAGATCAAATCTCATCCCATCTTCCAGCAATGTCTTTTCCAGATTACTTTTGATCTCGCGATACACTAACAAGGTGTCATTATCAAGCTGATATGTAGCCATGGTGTAAGGCTCTGGCACATTAAGATCATAATTTACAGAAGCTGTTTTAGCATCTTCATCTTTTAATTCTTCTGAAGTTACATTCGAATAAAAGAAACCTCTGTTTTCCAATCTATTCAGAAGTAATTCCTCAGTATTTTCAAGATCAACATCTGAAAGATAGACCGGTTCCTCTCCTAATTTTTTGTTTAAAAATTTATTGATGATTCCCGGCTTTTCGCGTTGTGCTTTATAGTGAAAGTAAAGTCCCGGTCTCATTCCCAGGATTTGCGCGTTCGGTTCTGGTCTTAGAACACTCTGCAACTCAGCTTTTAATTGAGGTTCCTCTTTAATTACAGTATCAGATTCTATACTGATCTCGGCACCGGTATAAAGTGATTCTTCTTCAGGTATAAATTTTTCCACGCTGCAGGACTGAAATAGTGCCAGAGCTATAAATATGTTTACTGAAATTCTAATTTTCATTTTCTGTGCTTTCTGTACCTTCTGAACTTTCGGTGTCTTCAGGTTCTTTCTTTTCCTTCTTTACTTCTTCCATCACCGCCTTCTCAAACATGTTCTTGAACTTGTTAAATTCTTTGGTGAAAATTAGGGAAATACCACTCACTACCAACTGCCCGTCGATCACATTTTCGTACTGACTTCTACTGAAACCTTTCAATCTCCAGATACCATTTTCATCAAGAAGGTAGGAAATACTTACATTTCCTATAACCGGACTTGCCTCCTGCCCTGCCTGGTTACCTCCCTGAATATCTACGGCACTTCCCACTTCTACGATCAACCTGTCCTCAAGAAATGCTTTCTGAGCACTAATATCTAATTGCGTACGATCCTGAGGTCCATTATCACCCTGGTAATCTGTATAACTATCAAGATTAAAATTCAATTGCAGTCCGCTGTTACCAAGTACTTTGCTTGATAACATGTTTAACTGGTCTGATAATGCGCTGTTCAGGTTATCTCTGGCTACATCCATGGTGCCACCACCTGCACCTGTACTTCCGCCTTCCGGAAAGAACCTGTTTAGAACGAGTAATGAAAACACCTGTTTATTCAACTCCTGTTCCTGGCTGTTCAATTGCTGAACTCTGTTATATACTTCTCCGCTAATTGCACCACGTTCATCTTCTGGCATATCTAATCCAAAGGAAATTTTTGGAGCCATAAGATCTCCGTTTACGTTTAGATAAACCAAAAAAGGAAGTTCCTGTCGATACATTCCTTCATCACTTGGATCTACAGCGGTTAAACTTGACGAAAGTAATCCTGAAGCTGCAGTTTCAACATTGTATATAGCTCTTACATCCAGTTGGGCATCAAAAGGATCTCCCGCCCAGGAAACACGACTTCCATCTGCTATGTCAAATCTCCTTTTAACAAGGTTATAGAGACTCATCTCATAATACCCATCGTTAATATTGTAAATTCCCGTAAGGGCTGTTCTACCGTTTGGATACATATTAAAGATAAAATCTCCTTCTCCCTGAACCTGGAAAATATCACCAGTTTCCTGGTTGATAATCACATTAAATTTTGCTCCTTCATTTACGGTCAACCTGGTGAAGATATCATAACCAGAAACTACATAGCTTTCTTCTTCAGTTTCAGTTAGAATATCGTTCGGGTTTTCCTTATTCACAAAAATAACGATACCGTCCCTTTCCTTCATTTGAAGTTCGGTTTCTGGTACCACATAAGTAAGATTTGTACTTTTTCGTACATCAACATTCATGGTGACTTTGGGTAAAGTAAGATCCCCCTTAATTTGAGCATCCACATCAACAACTGCAGTTCCGTAAAAAAGGTCATTATCCTCTTCCGTAGAATTAATAAGTTTAAAGTTTTCTGCCTGAACATCTAGATCAAACCCTGGATTTAAAAAGGTTGGAGTTGTGACTTCTCCATTGACAACGATTGAATTACTTTCAGAATCAACGATCTCAAAGTTATTAAAATATACACCCTGATTATCCATATCAAGCTGCTCATCTGGCAAGGTAAATTGAGAATCGAGCATCGCAATATTAAATGAAGCAGCGTCAAATTGCAGATTTCCTTCATAAACCGGCTCTAATAAAGTTCCGTTGAGTTTGAAATTCCCGCTGAAGCTTCCATCGGCATTTTTAATCTCTCCCTGGGAAAAACCTTCCAGGGCAGTCATACGAATTTCATTCAAATCAAGATTTAGATCCAGTTTTGCTGAAGGTTCAGCAGCGATATAAGAACCAACAAGATCCAGGTCGATCTCCCCACCTTTCATCGCCATCTCGAAATCATACTGACTAAATCCAGAAGAGTTCCCCTGTAAACTAAGAGTGCCCATGTCCACGCCTAGCATAGATAATTTGTTGATCTCCATATCTGCCAGGAGACCTGTCTCTCCAAAAGGTTCTTCATATACGATGTTTCCGTTCACCTGACCTTGTGCCAGCTTCTCTTCAGGATTCAGATAACTCAAAAGTGCGGCTAACTTAAAGTTTTTAAAGTCAAGGCTTAAGTGCTCTTTTTCAACACCGGGTTTATCATTGCTTATGCGCATTTCCTGATCTTCTCTAAACAGTCTAAAGTTCTGGAAATTTAGATAGCCCGTATCAAAACTCAGCATATTCGAATCCTCTATTTGCCATGGATTACCATTTAAAATCAGGTCTTTATTATCGATATGAAATTGCAAGGTATCACCCTGGAAATTCAATTGTGAAGTAGCGTGAACAACCTGGATAGTGTCATAAACCGAGGTGAATTCAAGATTCAATTTTCTACTCTGAACATCACCTCCAATTATGGTACGTTTTATAGCCAGCGGACCGGTATTTAATTCTTTGAATGCGAACTCGAATTTTAGATCCTGTGGATTGGATCTAAAATCCAGTTTTAAACTATCGATCTCACTATTGAAGTAATTCACAAAGGGTACATCGATATTGGCATCCAACCTTCTTTCAGATTCTGCAAAGTCAACATCTATATTAACCGTATCCAGTTTTTGCAGATTAATGAGAAACACTTCTGTTAGTATTGGTGCTTCACTAATCTTCGCATTGATCTTCATATTGACAGGATTGAAAATAGAGTCCTCCCTATAATTTTCAGTAATATATCTCTTGAAATGCCGATCTATGGCTGCTGAAAAGGCTGCAGGTGTCGCATTAGATTTAAGGTCAAGATTCAGAATTCTGTTATTAATGTCTACGGAAGTAGTATCCTGTCTTACAAATGCATCTGCTTTAAAGCTACCTAATAAATAGGCTTTGTTATTATAAACCGCTACTCCATCAATGATCTCGGCTTCAAGTTCATATTCCGAAGAATTTCCTTCAAACCAGCCCTGTAATTCGAATGCGGCTTTAATTGTTTTTTGAGTGATTCCCAGAGCTTCCAGATCTGCACCATCCAGGTATAAGCTAAAATCTACTCTCGGAGAAACAGAATCTAAGGCAACATCCAATTGCGCTTCCATGTCCAGATTTGAGTCTTGATACATTAGGTTTATAGGTCCCTTTCCGTTTTCGAGTTCCCCGGTTATATCGATCTGTCTGAATTCGTATCCGTTATATGTAAAACTCTCTATTGTTGAATCAAGACTCGCATTAAGATCTGCTACAGAATTTCCACTTCCGGTAAGTTTTATATCTATTTGCAAATCTCCAAGGGCTTCATTTTGAAGTAATCTTCCTAGAGATATTCCATCACCCTGGACTTCTGCATCAAAAGCGATCTGATCTCCAAATTCAAAGTTCCCATTAACGTTAATATTACCATCGGTAGTAGCGATCTTAGCATTCGTGCTCACCTTTTCCATATTACCTCTAAAACTTCCATTAATACTGATCTTTTTTGGAATTTGCATCCCAAGATCAGCTTCGCTTACAAAGTTTTGTAGATCTTTTCGAGTGGAAGAAAGTCTAACATTTGGAAGATTAAAACTTAAATTTTCTGGGTCCTGAGCATTTACGATACTGCCGCTACCTTGAATGGTCGTATTTCTCCAGCGTAAATTTAGATTTGACAGGTTTAGATTATTAACTTTCCCATTAATGGAAAGATTTCCTTTAACTGGTGATTTTGCCAGGTTTTTTAAATATTCGTTCTCTCTAAGATCTGGCTGAAATCTGAAGAATTCGCTCAGCTCTAAATTTATGTCTGAAAGATCAGCCTGCAGACTGGCTTTTCCTGGATCTTTCATCAAGGCATCCAGGTCATTGTACTTAAGCTGTAGATCTCCGTTGAAACTGTTCCCAATTCCGTCGAAAGTAATATCTGTGAGTTGTATCTGTTCTTTGGTAAGTTCAGCTTTAAGATTGAATTGATCTATCTCAATACCAGAAGCTTCCGAAAAATTGAATTCTGTAATATTTAAACTCGCATTTTCAGGTGCGTAAGAAATATTAGAAGCCTGTAAATCAAGATCCTTAATTTTCAGAATATCTGGGTTAAAAGTTCCTTTCTGTACCTGAGCTCCATTCACGCGGTAGAGAATGTTATTATTAGAAAGGTCTATTTTCTCAACATTGATCTTCCATTCGGGCCACGTAAAAGCTTCAGTTGCACCACTCTCCTGCTCATCTGTTGTTGCTGAAGTAGTATTTTGCTGTAGTACAAGTATAATATCTGAATCATGAAGTTTCAGCAATTCAGAAGAGATAATGCTATCCTTTAAATTGAAATTCGACTGACTTGTTTCCAGCAAATTAATTTTCATATCTGCTGAAATAGAATCGGGACTGGAATTATAACTGGCCCGAACGTCACTAAGATTTAGTTTTCTAACTTCAAAAACAGGTGCGGGACTTGTTTCACCTTCAGAAGGAGGAAAAGGCTTCGTTTGATTATAGGTGACCTGCGCGTTATTTAGAATAGCTTCTTCGACTACAAAAGCCATATTGGTAAGATCTGTTTTAGCAAAAGAAAGCTGAAGTTCACTAAATTTTGCCTTGGTATCTATACCACTCACCTTATCTACGTAATCGACATCAAATTCTTTCAGATCAAATTCCCCAAGAGATATCTGCATACTTGAACTAGTCGTATCGGCCGGGGTGGTTGCAGTTTGTGTGGTATCTGAAGCAAATGCCTTCATTAGAACCTCATAATTAAATCCCGTGATAGAATCTTCCCGAATAATATTAGCACGAACACGACGAGCTTCCAAAGCGTCCAGAATGAATCCATTTCCTTTTATGAGAGGCATAAAAGGGATATTCGCAGTTATATGTTCACTATATACAATGGTATCGCCATCTGGATGTTCGATATAAAGATCATCAACTTCGATATTTCCGTTAAATTGAATATAGATTCTTTCCAGGTCGATCTTAGCTCCACTCTTCTTTTCTATGGAGGATATAAACTTGTCTTTTATAATATTCTGTCCCCAGGGACTTCTTACGAATAGAAGGATAAGAACTAACAAAATGAGAATCCCCAGAAAGATCTTCCCAATTATTTTTAAAATCTTGATAAAGCGTGCTTTGGCTGTGCTCAAAAAACTGAAATTTAGAAGTTTCCAAAGTTATCGTTTAGATGTATTACGGCGAAGTTATTGCGCAATGTTTACTAATAAACTTCTGTTAAATGTCTATAGAATATGTTATGAACCTTCTCAATCTGGAATTTAATGAGCTTAAATTGTAGAAATTGTCACCAAATTGGAGTGATAATCTACACAATTACAATATGAATCTGCTATCCAAATTCAGGAAAGCCTGTTATTCAATTTCATTTGATAAATGAAACCAAAATACTTCAAACCGCTTGTTTCCAGAGACTAAGTGGTCGCAGCCGCTAAGTTTTAGAGCGAATTATCGGAAGCAGGAAGCAGCATTATTGTTTCATATGGCATTATTGTAGCAAGATGTGAAAAGTATTAACTAAATAAGAATACTAAGAATTAAACTAAATTATGAGAAAAGTAATCACAGCTACCGTATTAACCGCAGGTCTTTTGACCTCATGTGTTTCTAAAAAGAAATATGTTGAATTGGAAGGTCAACTTAATGATACAAGAAGTACACTTCAAAAAACACAGGTTGAGAAAGAAGAAATTGAAGAAAAGTATGCACGTATAGAAGAACGTGTTGCCGATTATAATTCCAAAATTAATTCACTTAGAACGGAGAATGAAGGAATGATGGAGATGAATGATCTCACCGTAATGTCTAAAAAGACAAAAGAGAAGATGAAATCCACTATTGCTAAGATCGATCCTGAAAAGGTGAAAGGAGCAGAAACTTTAGAGGATAGTATTAACCTTGCCGTTTCATATAATCTAAAGCAGAATATTTCTGAAGGAGCTGATGCAGATGATATTGATATCAATGTAGATGAAACCGTTGTGATGATCAATGTTTCAGATAAATTATTATTTGGTAGCGGAAGTTACAGGGTAACAAAAGAAGCTCAACCACTACTGAAGAAATTAGCTGAAGTGATTAACAGCGAACCAGCTATGGAAGTTATGATCGAAGGTCATACCGATGATAGAACTATGGTGAAAGAATCTTACCTTCAGGATAACTGGGATCTAAGTGTTCGAAGAGCAACTTCAATTGTGAGAATTCTGCAGGATAAATATAATGTAGAGCCTTCGAAATTAATTGCTGCCGGAAGAAGTAGTTACCAACCATTAGTTGATAATACTAATAAAGACAATATGGCTAAAAACAGAAGAACCCGAATCGTAATTATCCCAAATCTGGATAAATTCTTTGCGATGCTGGAATCTGATGGGACTATGGCTGATACTGAATAGATCATCTATTTATATACATACTATTGAAAGAGAGCTTCGGCTCTCTTTTTTTATTTCCATTAACTGTAGATTAACTTCCTATTCACGGTATCTCCGAAAATCGCTTCGTATATTCCATAAAACTGAAATTATGAAAAAAGTAAAGACAGAATCCAGTAGTTCGAAATTAGTACAGTCAGATAATAAAGATCTTCCATACAATCCTGAGATCACAAAAGAGGATAAAGAAGCCTTGAATGAGAAAGGTAGAAGTATGAATAAAGGACAGGATAAGGATCTTGATCAAAAAGAGCAAGTAAATTTTACGCCCGATGAAATTGACATTCCAGCGAGTAACGATACGAAACCAGAAGACAAAACACACCTGGTAGATGAGGAAAATATGCAATTCAATAAGAAAGGCGCTAATGCGGAAAATGAGAAATCAGGTGAAAACTTAAGTTCTTCTAATTAATATCCAGATAGTTACACGAGAATAAACCGCTGCTTGTCAGCGGTTTATTTTTGTTTATATCATCATTCGATTCTGATTCCTGTTAAAAAAATTAAGATTCCTCGCTAAAATGTTACTGAATTGTTAAATATAAATGTATTTCATCGATATTACCGTGTTCTTTATCGATGTTTTGTGTTGTTTATCTATATTTGAAATATGAAAAGAAGTTTTGTAAAATATTTATTTAGCCTTTTAATGTTTGTAAGCACCTATGAATCGGTAGCACAAAATAGTGCTACCGCAACTTTTACAGCTTCCGTTACCATCGTTGAACCTATAACTTTACAAACAACTCGCAATATGAATTTCGCTGATGTGGATGCCCAGTATGGAGGTCAGGTAACTCTAAATACTGATGATAGCAGAACTGCAAATGGCGGAGCGATTCTTAAGAATTCCACTAGTGCAACAGCTGCAAACCTGAAAGTTAGCGGCCAAAATGGTTATGCATACAGCGTACAGATTCCAGAGCAAAATATTAAATTAAGCAATGGTTCCACAGAGATCATCCTTAAAGATTTCAAAACAGATATTGATACGCAAACCTTAGATAAGGATACACAAATTATTAAGGTTGGCGCCACTTTAGAATTACAACCTGGATTAGATCCAGGGATTTACAGCAGCTCTACTCCTATAGCTGTAGTAGTTAGTTATAATTAAAAAATTGTGCGTAGGCTAATACTTACAAGCAGTTGCGATTTGAGATTTCATTAAAATTTTATAAATATGTTAATCTCTATCCACTCGTCGACACTAAAAAGCTACTCAACGATTATTTCATTCATTTCATCGAATAAGTTTGTTTGTAGGACTTCAATAAAGTCATCTTTACCAAACTAACAAACCAAAAACCTACTCGTTATGAAAAGAATTGCGCTACTAGCAATGTTACTTGTGTCCGCACTTGGATACTCTCAAGGATCATCAAATGCTACTGCCACTACAAATGCAGTAATTGTAAGTCCTCTAAAAGTTGTAAAAACAAACGATCTTAATTTCGGTAAGATCATAGGTTCTGCTGCAGGTGGAAACGTTTCCATTGCCGCGGATGCTGCAGGTACTAGAACCATCGCTTCAGATATGGATGCACCAACTTCAGACAATCAAGCCGCTTCTTTCGATATTACAGGAGGTGATCTAACTTATACAATTACTTTAGAGGCTTCGGATTTAACGGCTACAGGTCAAACAAGTATGGAATTGACTCCAGTAACAAATCTTGCTGGAACAACTTCTTCAGGAACTCAGACGATATATGTTGGAGGAACCCTTGCGGTTAACCCTGATCAAGGAGTTGCAACATATGCTGGTAACGTTAAAGTTACTGTGAGTTACGAATAAACAAATCATTTCATTGATACTATTAATAGGAAAACGCCGTCATCGAAAATGGCGGCTTTTTTTATCATTTTGTTTAATTGTACGTTCCATTCATGAAAAGATTTTACTACTCTTTGCTTCTTGTTGTATCTACAGGCTACTCATTTGCTCAGGTTTCTGCAAGTGCAGTTATAAATTCAACTGCTGCAGTCGTTGAACCTATTGAAATTACAAAAAGCGTAGATCTACATTTTGGTAATGTGATAAGTGGGTATAATCCCGGTAGAGTAATTCTATCTCCGGAAGGGAGTAGAACAGCTTATGGACTTCAATTATCGCCCGGGAATCCTGGACAGGTGAGTGCTGCTGAAGCCATTGTAAAGCATGGCAGCTATAATTATTCTATTACCCTGCCGGAAAACTTTAAACTATTTAATGAGAATAATCCAAATCAATTTCTCCTAATAAATGAATTCACGGCCATTCCTGAACTATCTGGAGATGATCTCGATATACTTAAAATTGGAGCAACTTTAAACCTCGAAGCCAATCAGGCTGCAGGATTTTACACGAACTCCTCCGGATTTAATGTAACGGTAAGTTATAATTAATCATTCCTGGATTAAATGCCACCCCATGCAATTAAAATCTATCTTTTTCCTTTCTTTTCTTTTAATTACTGTCGTGTCTAAAGCACAGGGTGATCTTATGATCATGCCAAAACGAGTGGTATTTGACGGTAACCAACGGAGTCAAGAAGTGAATCTCGTAAATACAGGTACTGATACTGCCTCCTACGCTATATCCTTTATTCAGTATAAAATGAAAGAAGCTGGAGGCTTTGTAGAAATTACTGAACCAGAGGAAGGACAGTTCTTTGCTGATAAGAATTTGAGATACTATCCACGCAGAGTAAGACTGGCGCCGAATGAGGCGCAAACTGTAAAATTGCAAATTACTAAGTCCAGTGAACTTGAGAACAGGGAATATAGATCGCATCTTTACTTTAGAGCGATCGAGAAGCAAACTGCATTAGGCAGCGACGAAGCTCAAAATAATCAAAATGGTATTTCTCTGAATATTAAAACGGTCTTTGGAATTAGTATACCTGTGATCATTAAAGTGGGGACATCTACAACCAAAATTGAACTTACCAACTTAGCATTGAACAGGGATACCCACAAGCTAAGTATGGATCTTGATAGAAGCGGTAACATGTCTACCTATGGTAATCTCCGTGTAATGCATCATTCAGAAGTTGGCGACCCGGTATTGGTTGGGCAGGTAAAGGGTATTGCGGTATATGCTCCTAACCCTAAGCGTCGCTTTAGCTTCGAATTACAGGACACAGAGCAGATCGATCTTTCCAAGGGATCACTGCATATAATTTATGAAACTGAAGAAGGTGATGTAATGGGAAAAAAGGTTTTTGATCTTGAATAAACCAATGCTCTTCTCTCGCCTCAGAAATCTTTATGTCTTTTTTATTTTTATCTTCCTCGCAAACGAATCGTTTGCTCAGGATGCTTTTACAATCAATGGCCTTCATACGGTACTTCTAGACTCAACTGAAGAATACTCTTCTGTAACTTTACCCAGAAATGATAGCCATCTTATTGTAAATGGAACGTTACTGGTCTATGGCGATTTAGACATGTCTGGAAACAAATCGCAGTTCACCATGGGTCCGGATGCAGTAGTGATCGTATACGGGAATTTTATTGGAAGTAATAAGGTTGATATAAGTATTTCATCCTATTTAATCGTGATGGGTGATTTTACAAGAACCTCAGGATCAGATCAGGCCTCCATAGATATCGATGATGGGAATGTGTATATTTTCGGTGTTGTTGATGGCTGGCAGGATGATTTTGCCAGCTGTGATGACTATGCAGGAGATACCACAGGAGTTGCTGAAACAGATTGTGATTATGGGTCTGAAGATAGTTTTGAAGACAACATTTCAGACTTCCCTCCTGCAATAGCAGATAAACTCAATTGTTTTGATCTGGTTAGTCCGGGCAACCAGGTGGGTTGTACTGGTTCTTCGGTTAGCTTTATCACCCAGGTTACCAGTGATCAGCAATTTAGTTACCAGTGGCAACAAAAAACTCCCGGAGATACTAGTTATACAGATATCGATGGTGAAACGACGAAAGATCTAATCCTAACAAATATTTCAAGCGATCTGGAAGGAGTTTTATACAGGGTTAGAGTTAAAGCTATTCCAGATTCTCCAGGTAGAAGTGTGAATGGGTGTAAAGTAACATTTTCGAAGCCAGCACTAATCATCATTAACGAACTCTTCGAATGGTCTGGGGCTGTTGGGAATGACTGGAATGATCCATTAAACTGGTTGTGTGAGACCCTACCCACCCAGGAAACAGATGTTACGATTCCACAGGGATTGCAGAATTATCCAATCCTGGATAATGGTGCTGCTGCAAAAGTTCGAAATATGATTCTGGAGGACGGCAGCAAATTGGAAGTTTTGAATAATACTCTGGAGATATATGGTGAAATATCAGGTCCCGGGCAAATCGATGTAGATTCCGGCACGTTGGCTTTCAAAGGAAGCACGCTTCAACTTATAAATAATACGATAATCCAGGAAGGTACAATCCTTAATCTTGAGATTGACAATGCTACCCAGGTTAACAATAATTCGAACCTTGATATTCTTGGGTGGCTAAAAATAACCCGCGGAACCTTCACTACAAGTGACTCGGTCACTTTAGTTAGCAATAATGAACAAACTGCCCTTATTGATGGATCTGGAACAGGAACTATTAGCGGCAGTATCAAAATGCAGCGTTACCTTGAAACTGCTTCGGGTTACAAATATTTTGGAAGTCCTTTCAGCAACTCCAGGATTGGTGATTTTGGTGCATATGTAAGTTTAGGCTCAGACTTTCCCAATGTTTATCAATATAATGAAGGGAAAAAGGATGCTGATGGAAATGAACTTACTGGCTGGGAGGCTTATGATGTCGCTACAAACGCGATGAATCCACTCGAAGGTTATGCCTTCAATTTTGGTACAGAAAATTTACCCGTTTACATAGAATTAGAGGGAAATGTGAATAATGGCTCCATCAGCAGAGGTCTTAACAGTATCCACGGAAAATATACCAAAGGTTTTCACCTGGCAGCAAATCCTTATCCCTCTCCTATTGACTGGAATAAGGTTTCTGCTATGACCACTAACATTGACAATGCGGTTTATTTTTTCAACTCTACCAATGGCGAGCAATACGAAGGCACTTACTCCTCGTACGTTGCTGGTGTAAGTTCTACTGGTGAATCCGGAGGCGTAATACCTTCAATGCAAGGGTTTTTTATACATGCGACCAATGGGGCCTCGAGTTCAAATCTATCTATGGATAACTCGGTAAGAATTAATGATTTCACACAAGCATTTTATAAACAGAAGGAACAGGATATAACACTTGCCCGTATCACCGCAAGCTTCACTTCTTCCATTGCTGAAGATGCTATTGTTCTCTATGATGATCATCATGCAACTGAAAAGTTTGATAAGCAGAAAGACGCTTTAAAACTTATGAATATGAATACTAAGGTTCCTAATCTATATATAATTACTGAAGATAGACTGGAAGCAAGTATCAAATCTCTAGTGCTATCTGAAGAAAATAATAAAGATCAGATCCCAATAGGACTGAATCTCCAACAAAGTGGTGCCATTGAGTTCAGGTTGAAGGATCTGAAAAACTTTTCTGGTCAGACTTCCATTTATCTGGTAGATAAATATAGAAATACGGTAACAGATTTGAGAGATGAAATTTACCAGGTTAATCTTTCAGAAGGTTTAATAAATGATCGTTTCTACCTGAGTTTTGGTACCGGAAAGCTGCAACCAACAGAAATTATAATAGAACCTTTTATTCTGAAAAGTGATCAGGGTTCAATTGGCGTAAGAATGAATGTACATGTGGGGGAAGAAGGTACTATCAGTCTGAGCAATTTAAATGGAAAGATACTTCAGCATTATCCCGCTTCGGCCAATACTGAATTAAGTTTTGATCAAATTATAAGTACCGGAGTATATCTTGTTACTTATACTTCAGAAGCCAGAACATTTACAAAGAAAGTAATCGTGAGAAAATAATTATATGCAA
>NZ_JBLVTK010000003.1:235021-275560 GCF_048285865.1 Christiangramia marina
TTTTTTCCGAAGCAGATTACGGCACAGGAGAATCCGCCAATTCCATTAAACGTCCAGGTAAGTACCGCACAATTCCTGAACTTTGGAAGTTTTGCTGTGGATAACGGTGTGGGAACGGTTAGTGTGGATGCAGATGGAACCAGAACATGGACTGGCGATGTTAAATTGCTTAATACCGGTGCTACGGTCTCCCCTGCACTATTTGACGTATATGCCAATCCAGGAACACTTGTCAACATCATGCATGATAGTCAGTTTACTTTGAACGGTA
Source organism: Christiangramia marina (assembly GCF_048285865.1). Taxonomy (NCBI): domain Bacteria; kingdom Pseudomonadati; phylum Bacteroidota; class Flavobacteriia; order Flavobacteriales; family Flavobacteriaceae; genus Christiangramia; species Christiangramia marina. The sequence goes on from NZ_JBLVTK010000003.1 coordinate 235,293, forward strand.
GCAGCGGCCAGACCTTAACACTGGAAATAAATAGTTATAGTACTGGAAAAACTTTTATTACCAGCGCTGCTTCAGAAATTCCAAATCCAGTTTATGTTGGCGGCACATTAAACATTGGTCCGCTCTCTGCAAATGGAGCCGGAAGCTATAGTGGATCTTTTACCCTTACTTTTATTCAGGAATAGTTGAGCTTGAATTTTATGACGAGAGTTACCCCTACGAGTTTCGATTCGTATCAATACAAAATTTTGCTGTTCTGTCTTCTGCTGTTCTTTTCTAATGTAGCACAATCACAGGAATACCCTGCGTTTGATGAATTCACTGTAGATATGACTTCTCGCGAACTCGGTACCATGGAAGTTCCAATTGCCATCAAAAATGAAATCGCTTATATAAGTTTTCTGGATCTCTTCGAACTCTTTCAGCTTAAGAGTGAAACTAACGAATTTAACAGCACTATTTCTGGCTTCGTTGAAAATATGAATGCCACTTATCGACTAAATCTTGAGAATAAAAAATTACAAATAGACGGGCAAGAAATTCAACTTCAGGAAGATCAATTTATATACACCACCACGACTTTTTATCTAAGATCTGATCTCTTCGGAAAGTATTTTAAACTTCAAACAGATTTTTCCATTCGAGATTTGAAGATTGCTTTTAGCACAGAACTGGAGTTACCAATCATCAAACAAAAGCGTAGAGACAGAGCACGTAAAAACCTGAATCGTGCTATCGGAATTTTGGAACCAGACACTTTGATTGAAAGAAGATATCCTTTTTTTAAAGGAGGTAATCTGGACTGGGGAATCACAACCACTCAGCAAACTAATGGACAGGATGATAACCGGTTCAACCTGGGACTTGGAACCATGTTCGCAGGTGGTGAAACAAATATATTACTGAACTATTCAGACAGAGTTTCGTTTACTAGTAGAAACCAGTTTTACCAGTGGAAGTACGTGGATAATGATAATAAATTATTTAAACAGGTCACCGCAGGTAAGATCTTTACGGGGGCGACCTCTTCCCTATTTGCTCCGGTAGTAGGTGTACAGATAACCAACGCTCCTTTGGTAAACCGTCGCTCCTATGGAACGTACATTTTAAATGACTATACTAAACCTCGATGGACAGTGGAACTCTATGTAAATAATATTCTGGTTGACTTCACACAGGCCGATGCTTCAGGATTTTACTCCTTTGATGTACCGTTAATGTATGGAAATACCAATATAGATCTTAGGTTTTTTGGCCCGTACGGAGAGGAATTATCTGATACCAGGGTCATCAACATTCCATATAATTTTGTTCCCGAAAATGAGTTCCAATATTCATTGAGCGCAGGTTTGGTGGAGGATGATGACAATAGAAGATTTTCCAGGTATACTATGGGTTATGGATTATCCGGGGGAGTAACGATTGGTGGTGGTATCGAATATTTATCTGATGTAAGCAGTGGTGAGTACATGCCATTCCTAAGCACTTCTATAAGAATGACTTCCAACCTGTTATTTTCAGGAGAGTATACCTATGGTGTAAAAGGAGAAGGTATTCTAAGCTACCGAACACCCTCCAGAGTTCAGTTTGACCTTAAGTATGCCAAATATCATGATGATCAGACTGCTATTAATTATAATTATCTGGAAGAGCGAGAATTTAGATTCTCTGCTCCTATACTGTTGAAGAATTTTTCAGCTTTCAGTCGATTTTCCCTAAACCAGATCCTGTTGCCTACTACTGAATTTACTACTGCGCAGCTATTACTCTCCGGAAATCTCTTCGGTATAAGCACCAATCTCACTACCTATGGAATTTTTAATTCTAATCTAGAAAATCCTACGATCTACTCTTCTCTTTCCCAGACCTATCGTTTACCTTACCAGGTCTTATTCTCACCTCAGGTACAATTCGATCTTGGGGATCAATCTTTTAGAAATTTAAATTTGGAATTGGAAAGAGTTATTTTTGAACGTGGATTTCTTAACCTGTCTTATGAGAATAATGCTCTGAGAGACGCCCACACCTTTGAGATTGGTTTACGCTACGCCTTTAATTTTGCACAAACTTCGGTGACTTCAAGACTGGGAAACCGAAATTCCTCACACATTCAATCTGCTCGTGGTAGTGTTCGCTGGGATGATTCAAACAATTACATTGCTTTAAGTAATCGTCCAGGAGTTGCTCGAGGTGGAATCACTATTCTACCATTTCTGGATCTAAACGGTAATGGAAAAAGAGACGCCATGGAGAAAGGAGTTTCTGGAATAGAATTAAAAACAAAACCAGGTCTAATAAGCTATAATAGAGATAAAACTGAAATCAGGCTAACCGACCTTCAACCGTACGTAAAGACGATCATTGAAGTGGAATCAAATAGCCTGGATAATATCGCCTGGAAAGTAAAAAAGCCTAAGATCATGGTCGAAACTGTACCTAATCAATTCAAAACTATTGAAATTCCTGTCACTGTATTAGGAGAAGTTTCTGGATTCGTAAATCTAAAAAGTGACAATACACTCCAGGGTCAGGGTAGAATTAAGGTTCAGATCTTAGATCAATTTGAAAATAAAGTAGCAGAAGTACTTTCAGAAGGTGATGGTTATTTTACTTATCTGGGATTAAAACCGGGTAACTATACTGCGCGAATTGATCCAGTACAGTTGCAGCAACTCGAGCTTAAATCCGGTCCTGCTACTTATGCATTTAAGATCGAAGTATCAGAGTATGGGGATATAGAAGATGCTATTGAATTTAATCTTGAGAAAGATATAGAGGAATAGCATTAGTATTTTATTTCAAGAACTTCGAGTTTTCGTGTCTCATTACCGAGCTTGAAGTTTACAGTTTCACCAACTTTCTTACCCGTAACCGCACGTGCAATTGGCGCAACAAAAGCTATTTTTTGCATTTTGATATTTGCCTCATCCACCCCTACGATCTGGAATTTCTGAATTTGTGAATTATCGAGGTTCTTCAATTTTATGTGCGCTCCAAACCGAATTTCATTCTGTGCCTGTTCTTCAGGTTTTAGAACCCGGGCAGATTGAATTCTTTCGGCCAGTAATTTCATTTTTCCATCAATAAGGCCTTGAGCCCTTCTTTTTTCTGTATCGTCTTTGATACTTATACTGGATCGCTCGTTTTCAAGCCCTTTTAATTCCAAGTGTAGTTCCTGTAGCCCATTTGGCGTCACATAATTTGTAACTCCATCTGGTATCGCCGCCCTTGGTGGAATGATCACTGGTTCTTCCTGATCTTCTTCCTTTACAAATCCTCTACTCATAATTCGTATCTTATATTCTCCTAATTATAGCAAAACCCTGAGGATATGACTTAAACAACAATCATAAATATTTCTCAAAACCTAACAAGGGGTCTGAGAGGATACTACATTTATCAAATATAATCATCGAAATGAGTCTGGAAATCATTGTTCTTTTTGTGATCATCCTTGGTGTGATTTTTCTATTTGCATTGGAAATATTTCCGGTAGATAAGATCGCATTTGTTATTCTGGGCCTGTTATTATTAACAGATCTGGTTTCTCCGGAAGAAGCTATTTCAGGTTTTTCCAGCCCAGCGACGATTACGGTACTTTGTCTAATGATCATAGCGATCGGGCTCGAGGACAACGGCGTTATTGATTTGCTCGCCCAGGGAATGAGGAAATTAAAAGGTCTGCCGCTGCTTATTATGATCCCGGTTTTTATGTTTATCGCGGGAAGTATTTCTGCTTTTATAAACACAACAGCTGTAGTTTTAGTCTTTGTAAAGATCATTGATGAACTAGCTGAAAAATATGACATTCCCAGTTCAAAGTTATTACTGCCGGTTTCATTTGCAGGTATTATTGGTGGAAGCTGTACACTTATGGGAACTTCTACCAACCTGATCGTTAATGCGGTGGCAGTGAAAAGAGGTGTTGAGCGCTTCGGATTCTTTGAATTTAGTTGGTACGGGCTCATTTTTATGTTCATTACTATTATCCTCGTAAGTTTGATGGCGGGATTTCTTCCTAAGAAAAAACCCAGCGATCTTAATTCGGTTTATAAGCTTGATGAGTTTATTACAAAAGGAATTGTTGGTGAAACCTCAAAATTAATTGGTAAAAATCTACAGGATATTTTCGGAGATGAAAAGGATTCTATTGAAGTGATTAGGCTTAAGCGCAAAGGCGTTATCAATGACCATCCCGGTAGATATACGACCTTAAAACTTGGTGATCAATTACTACTTAGATGTAGTATAGAACAACTCTTGCAACTTAAAGAAGAAGGTGATCTTACGATTATTAGAAATTCTGAAGCTAAAGCTGTAAAACCAATTGTGAACGAGGCTTCAGAAATTGAAGAAAACATTCAGCTCGTAGAAATATTAATGTTGCCTAACTCACCTTTAATTGGTAAAAGTATCAAAACCGTGGGCTGGTATGATCTTCATGGAGCAGTTCCTTTGGCGATCAGGAAAAGAAGAAGCTTTAGAAATCCAAAAAGAAGAATTTTCAATAAAAAGTCTGACGATATTGATCTACGGGTTGGAGATCGTCTTCTGGTGGAAGTAACGCAAAACGACCTGCATGAGCTTCAAAAAATGGACAATATTAGTATTCTTCAAAATCATCAAGAAATTAGTATTATATCCAAAAAGAAACGTTCCCTTAGCCTCGGAATTTTAATTCTTGTAATAGCATTATCTGCATTTTCCATATTCCCGATTCTGAAAAGTGCAGTGATTGGCTGTTTTTTAATGATTCTGTTGAAGTGTATCGACTTGGGGAAAATCTATACCCAGATAAACTGGCAGATCATTTTTCTACTGGCGGGAATGATCCCATTAGGTGTAGCCATGAGTAATACCGGGGCAGATGACTGGATCTCCACCAATCTCTTACTACTATTCGATGGCAAACCAAATTACAGCATTATAGGATTGCTGTTTTTAGTAACGATGTTTCTAAGCGGGTTCATCTCGAACAATGCCACGGCGATCATCATTGCACCCATAGCGATCACCATCGCAACCAAGTTACAACTGGACCCAAAACCTTTCATTTTAGCAGTACTCTTTGCATCAAATTTCAGCTTTTTTACTCCCGTAGGTTACCAGACCAACACGATCATTTACGGAATGGGAATTTACAAGTTCAAACATTTCCTGATTATAGGTGGTGCTTTATCGATTGTGCTTTGGATTGCGGCAACCTTCTTATTGAGCAGACAGTTATAAAAATGTATTTTTGCTGGAAAAAATATGTCCAGATTACTCATCATTGGTTATGTATGGCCAGAACCCAATTCCTCAGCTGCGGGCGCCAGAATGATGCAATTGATCGATTTTTTTAGAGAACGCAACTATAAAATTACCTATGCAACTTCAGCCCGAAGATCAGAAAATATGGCAGATCTTGAAGCATTAGGTGTTACCAGCCGGGAGATTCAGCCGAATAATGATGAGTTTGACGTTTTTGTACAAGAGCTGGATCCTCAAATCGTTCTTTTCGATCGTTTTATGATGGAGGAGCAGTTTGGATGGAGAATTGATAAATTTTGTCCCAATGCTTTAAAGATGCTGGATACCGAAGATCTGCATTCGTTGAGGAAAGTCAGAGAAACTATTCTGAAGTCCGGTCAGGAATTTGACGATGTTTATTTAGATGCTGATATTACAAAACGTGAAGCTGCGGCAATCTACAGGTGTGATATTTCTTTAATCATTTCTGAATTCGAAATGAACCTTTTAGTTGAAAAGCTCAAGATCCCGGAGCATATACTCTTCTACCTGCCATTTATGATGGGGACGGTTTCTTCTGAAAATAATAGCTACACTGAAAGAAGAGACTTTATTAGTATTGGTAATTTTCTTCATGAACCAAACTGGAGAGCAGTTCTAAATTTAAAGGAGAACATCTGGCCATTACTTAGAAAAATTGTGCCAGATGCACAATTACATATTTATGGCGCTTATCCTTCAAAGAAAGTCTGGGATTTAGAGAATAAGGCTGAAAGATTTCTAGTTCATGGACGCGCAGAAAATGCTCAGAAAGTTATGAGTGATGCCAGAGTATGCCTTGCTCCTATTCAATTTGGAGCAGGATTGAAAGGTAAGTTGGCAGAGGCAATGGCTTGTGGAACCCCTTCAGTAACCACAAGTATTGGTAGTGAAGGTATGGCTGGAGATTTAGAGTGGAATGGATACATTGAGGACGATATTACTCAATTTGTTGAATCTGCTAAAATCCTATATACCAATGAGAAACTATGGAATAAAAAAAGTGAACAGGGTTCAAAGATCCTTAAAGAACGATTCGATCAGGACCTTCACCAGGCAAGATTCGATAGAAAATTATCCATGACTCTTAAACAACTTCCGCAGCATAGAAAAGAAAACTTTACGGGTCTAATGATGAAACATCATCTCCAACGGAGCACTTACTTTATGTCCAGATTCATTCAGATAAAAAATTCTATAAATTAGAAAACCGCTGGAAGCATAAGCTATCCAACGGTTTTCACTACACAAAAAACAGTTTAACCAAACAAGATCAGAAGTATCAAACAATGGCCTCAAAAGCCCTTCTGAACAATTTTTTATTGAGATTCTGCAAAGCGGCAGTCTTATATTTTGTATCTACTAGAAGTGAGATGTTATTGTTGCTTCCGCCGTAAGAAATCATCCTGACCGGCACATCATCCAGAATTTCGAATAATCTTGGAGTCCCACGATCGTCAATAAGTCCCTCACCAACCACACAAATGATACTGTGATCACGATCAACACTAATCTCTCCATAAGTCGTAAGTTCGCTTAGAATAGGTTCAAGGTTTGCAACATTATCAATAGTAAGTGAGATGGCTATTTCTGAAGTGGTGATCATATCAATTGCCGTTTCATATTTATCGAAAACTTCAAAGATCTTCCTTAGAAAACCATGAGCCATCAACATCCTATTGGATTTAATTTTGATAGCTGTAATATTATCTTTCGCTGAAATAGCCTTTAAACCTTTCGTTTCAGAAATTGCAGAAATGCAGGTACCAGGATCTGATGGTTTAAAAGTGTTTTTTAGAAATACAGGGATATTTTTATCGATAACCGGCGATATGGTTTGGGGATGCAGGATCTTTGCGCCAAAATAGGCAAGCTCTGCTGCTTCCTCGAAACTTAGCTGAGCTACCGGAAAGGTGTTTTCCACTACCCTTGGATCATTATTGTGTAAACCATTAATATCGGTCCAGATCTGTATTTCAGAAGCATTTATAGCGGCTCCAATGATCGTTGCCGTAAAATCACTTCCTCCCCGATTCAGCGTCGATATTTCTCCGAGATCATTTATTCTTACGAATCCCTGAGTTATATAAATGGATTCTTCAGCCTGCGAATTCAGTTGATTCTGGAGCAAATTTCCAACGAGTTCCGTATCTGGATTTTCAAGATTAGCAACCTGCATGAAATCCCTGGCATTCAACCATCTGTTCGAAATATTGTTTTTTGTCAAATAAAAACTGAAGATCTTAGTAAGGATTGTTTCTCCAGTTGTCAATATCCTACACTCATTTTCTTTACTGAATTCCTGAGAAGCGATATTTCGCAGTTCTGAAAGTTCAGATTGAAGAATATCGAAAACTTCATTTCTATCTTCTACGGAATTGAACAGGTTTTCAATTTCCTGCTCATGCCTAATGAATAGATCTTCCAGAATTTCATCGATCTTAAATTTATCCCCCTGTTCTACATTACTGGAAAGTTCTACCAGAAGATTCGTGACACCAGACATAGCCGACAGTACCAATAACTTGCCTCCTTCAATATTCTGAATGATACTTGAAACATTCCGGATATTCTCTGCAGAACCTACTGAAGTACCTCCAAATTTTAAAACTTTCATATCTCCCTTATTTCTCTGTGCATATTTACATATAGTTTCAACTGCACTAAAGAAAATTGATCGATTTATATACATTTGCACATTATGTACAATAATTAACAATGAAAACAATCACTACCGTAGTCCACGACATTATAAGGCATCAACCATTTCTGGATGACGCAATCGCCAGGGATATTGTAAATTTTAGTGGTTTAGCTGCCGATATTCAACCGCAAGTCGAACAGGAAATGCGAAAATCTGTTAAACAGGGAAGTATCATTATGGCACTTCGTCGTTACGCACCACATAGAACTAAGATTAATATGAAAAGCCTGAGAGAATTGGGTGATATTATTGTACGATCTGGCATTACTGAGTATACTTTCCTAAACAGTAAAACCATTATTGCAAACAAAGCTAAACTACTGGAATCTGTCAAGGATCAAACCGGCATTTACCTTAATTACTCCAGTAACTATCAGGAAAGTAATATTCTGGTTTCCTCCACTCTTACAGATCTGGTAGAAGATTGTTTCAGAAACGAAGTGAGGGTAACCGTAAAAAAGGAATTGTCTTCGATAACCATTGCGCTGCCTAAGAATAGCTCTCAAACAGTTGGTCTGTATTTTTACATGTTCAAATTACTTGCTTATGAGGGAATTCCAGTTTTTGAAATGATCTCCACGTCGAATTATTTCGCGCTTTTCCTGGAAAAGGAGTATGTGAACAAGGCATTTTTGCTTTTGAATGAAATCAAAGCTTAAATACTACCAGTATTCGTAGTAAACACCTGTCATTGCAACGACTGTGAAAACAATAATAAATGCAATCGCTAAATAAATAAGCTTATTAGAATTGCTGTTATTTTCATCGAAACTGTTTGGGTCTGAAGTGGTTCCAGATTTGTTCCCGCTAGGCATATTTTTGGTCATTTGGTTAGAAATCGATCCCAATATACTAATTATCAATAATTTAATTGTAGTAATTTTAAAAATTTGATAATTGAATCTAATAAATAAACATCATTTCAATTATTGTGATTGTAGCCTATATGGTAGTAATTTTGTCAATATCGTAAAATGAATTAATTGTAATCTTTCACAATACTAGCCCATTCCATTGACTTTAGAATACGGACCAGCACAGGATCAATCATATCACGATATTCAGAATTCTTTGGAAATGCATAACTATAATAATCCTTCTTCAAACTTTGCTCAATAATTTCCAGTTCGTTTTCAAGGTTCATTTGCTCAATATGGTACCTTAGAATAGGTTCATCATAGACTACCAGGAATGTTTCTTCCTCGTTAAGTTTGTTCAATGCCTCCATCGAATTATTGACAAGTTCGGTTTCAATATTATATAATTCCAGAAGTTCCTGGGAGCTCGAACTCATTACTGTCGTTACATCAAATCGATCGAGATCCTGAATGTTGTTTATTTCTTCATTAATACCTTTTACAGTTAATGATGAAGCGATGCCAGCAGTAAAACTAGAAATTATAATAACAGCCATAAACATCCAGATTAGACCTATGATCCTTCCACCCAGCGTTCGCGGTGATTTATCTCCATAACCAACCGTAGTCATGGTAACTGCACTCCACCAGAATCCCTGTAAAATTCCCTTTAAATTGCCTCCAAACTCTTCCTTGTTCTTTTTCCTTTCAAATACCCATACTAAAAATCCAAAAATGAATATGACCAGTAGAAGTAATCCTATGATAGAGAAAAACTCCCAGCTAAATAGATTTTTAAGGTGTCTTAAAGTTTGAGATTCAGATCTTTTTGCGACGCTGGTATGAGAAATAAAGTATGGCTGTGAAAATTCCATACGATGCATACGGTTATCTGTCACTGTGACCGGATTGATACTGAAGTCTACCTCGCCTGCTTCTATACCGTCCAATAAACTTCCTAGGTCCTCGTATTCTTTGAATTCGTAGTCCAATTGCAGTTCCTCGTTGACCAATTTCCATGAAGCTATACTTAGACCTCTAAATTTTCCATTGTGTTTCTCAACAAACGGAGCGGTTTCAGAAATACCAATGACCACTTTATTGGTTTCCGATGTGAGGCTATCCTGAGCGATAATGGAATTGCTCGAGATGAAAATAAGACATAGAAACAGGATTGTAGACCTGGAATAAGACATCATTCTAAACTTTAAATGAGCTCGAAGATAAACATTCCTATTTTTTCAACGAATCCTTCTGAAATACGTAAGCAATATTTAGCTGCTTCTTCCCAAAATCTTTTGCTTTTGATACGTCCTGTCCCATATAGATATCGATCCTTTTTTTCCAGCGATAGTGCATCTTGTCTTTTATATAGAAAACACTGTCGAAACCTTCTATTTTGATAGGTGAATTATAATCCAGTCCCATCCTTAAAAGATCACGCGAAACTGCGATCGCATTCATACCTGGTCTTAACGTATCTCCCCAGGCAGTAATTCTAGGATTATTCTGAGTTTGATAATCTACCGAGTTATAGGCAGTTGCCGTCACACATATCGTATCCCAGTCTTCAACATCCCTATTACCATCAAATGCCGTACAGGCAGTTAGATAGATCATTAAAATAAACCCGGAAATCAAAATCGCAGATTTTTTAAGCCTGTACGTATTTTTAGAGTACAGCATCCTTTAAGATAAAGTGAATCCTTCAGGATATTCTCGTTTAACAAATTGATTTGCTTCATCAAAATTGGTGACTTTCATATTTTCTGAATCCCAGATCATTTTCAGGTCTCTGCCTGGATAGATGATCTGGTCCTTACCGTTAGCGTCCTTTTTCCTATTCTGAATATCATAACCTCGAATGGCGAGATTTGCTATCAATAAAGATTCAGTCAAAGGACCTGCGATATCGAACGGCGAACTCAGTTTTTTATTGCCATATCCTGCAATGGCTGCTTCCACCCATTGAGCGTAATGACCATCCATCCCATTTGGCACACGTTCGTAAGTTTCGGCTATATTAACTTCGTCTGTTTTTGAGGTAGGTAGTAATCTTGGATTAAGTCCGTAGGTACCACACATCATTTTACCTTTCGTTCCAATGATCAAAGCACCATTACCTCCATCTCCAAATGTTTCTTCAGGACCTAATTCTTCTGGTCGCATAGGTTTGATACCACCATCCATCCAATGCAGTTTGATATCATCATCCCCAGGAGCCTTACCATCAAAGCTCATTATTACATGGCTGGACGGGGGACAGCTATCCGGGAAATAGCCTCTCTGAAACTCATCTACATAGACACTTCCAACACTACATTCAACTTCTTTTGGATATTTGAGATCCAGTACGCTAAAAGGCGGTTCAATAAGATGACAACCCATATCCCCAAGAGCACCAGTTCCATAATCCCACCAGCCACGCCAGTTGAAAGGAACCAATCCATCTACATATTCCTTATGTGGTGCAGTACCAAGCCATAATTTCCAGTCTAGTTCAGAAGGGATTGCACTGCGATTTTTTGGCCAGGGGATTCCTTGTGGCCATACTGGTCTATTCGTCCAAACATTTACTTCCTGTACTTCTCCAATTAGACCCGCGTCATACCATTCTTTCATTTTACGCACACCATCTCCTGAAGCACCCTGATTACCCATTTGGGTGACTACCTTATATTCTTTTGCAGCTTCTGTAAGCTTTCTTGCTTCGTAAATATCGTGTGTAAGTGGTTTTTGGACATAGACATGTTTTCCACGTTCCATAGCAGCCATGGTTTGAACAGCATGGTTATGGTCTGGAGTTGAAACACTCACTGCATCAAAATTGTTAGACTCCTTATCAAACATTTCCCTGTAATCCTTATAATACTTCGCCTTTGGAAAAGCTTTTCGGGAAGCTGCAGCTCGCCTGTCATCTACATCACATAAGAATGCTATCTCAGCTTTGCCACTTTTGTAGAAACTCTTGATATCTGATTCCCCTTTACCTCCTACTCCAATCCCGGCAATCAACAACTTATCACTGGGTGCTGTAAAACCAGGTCCACCCAGTACATGCCTGGGAACGATCATAAATCCTGAAGCTGCAACGGCAGATTTTTTGATGAAATCTCTTCTGGTGTTTGAAGTATTCTTAGAGGAAAATTTGCTCATTTTGTAAGGTGTTGGTTAGTAATTGCTTAAAGTTATCTTTTTTCAGATAATAAAACAATTAAACCTTGACTGCCATATTGCCGGTGGAATCAGTTATTGTGTCGGGTGTTAAGATCTTCGGCAAGGTCCTTGCACAATTGTACATGAAAATGGTGGAGAGAATATCGAAGCCTCAATTTGTAATGGAAAATAATATTTTATGAGTCAAGTTAAGCAAAATGATGCCGTAAAGGTACACTACACAGGAAAACTAGAAGACGGACAGGTTTTTGACAGTTCAGTAGAACGTGGAGAACCTATCGAATTCACTCTAGGTGAAGGGCAATTGATTCCTGGATTCGAAGAAGGCCTTATCGGGATGGAAGTTAACGAGAAGAAGACTATCAACATATCTAAAGATGAAGCTTACGGAGATCCTAAAGAAGAATTGATCCAGGAAGTTCAAAAAAACCAACTTCCAGAAGAGCTTAAGCCAGAAGTTGGAATGCCATTGGTATCTAAAGGACCTGACGGTCGTGAGATCAATCTGGTAATTACAGATGTAAAGGATGAAACCATCGTAGTAGATGCAAATCACCCTCTAGCTGGAAAAGATCTTATTTTTGATCTTGAAGTAGTTGAGATCAAGTAATTGATTATCGAACATATTTTGAAAAAGCCCGGTCTGTCCGGGCTTTTTTTTTGATTGTGTTTTATAATCTGGTTAAGGTTATGATAATTCTTTTCCATTGATAGTTTTGCTCCTTACATTAGATTAAAATCAAATTCTAAGTTATGATAAGAAAAGGATCAGCCGAATGGAAAGGCTCTTTAAAAGAAGGAAAAGGAACAGTTAGTCTTGAAAGCGGAGTTCTCAAAGATGAACAATATTCCTACAAGACACGTTTTGAAAACGGGAAAGGTACAAATCCAGAAGAATTGGTTGGTGCTGCACATGCAGGTTGTTTTAGCATGCAACTATCTGCTTTCCTTACTGAGGATGGATATGAACCAAACAAGGTTGCTACGACAAGTGAGATTACATTCGAGGATGGAGAGATCACAAAATCACATTTAATCCTAACAGCAGACGTTCCAGGAATTGATAAAGATAAGTTTGATAAGATCGCTAATAAGGCAAAAGAAAGCTGTCCGCTTTCAAAATTACTTAAAGCCGAAATTACATTGGAATACGATCTAAAATAAGACATTAGATCCCCCGAATTAAAGCTCCTTATTTAAGGGGCTTTTTTTATGCAATCTTTTACAGAGTTATATATAGTTTCTTTTAAACTGACATTCATTTTATTCTTGAACACAAATTTTTGATTGACCTCAATTTCGATTCCTATATAATTTTCTGTAAATACTTTTCTCAGGTAAGTCGTAAAACCATCAGCTTTTCCATGATATGGATAATTTTTGCGAACTCTGTATTTAGATTCCTCTGTGAGAGAACTTTTGAATTGCTCACTCCATTCCTTTTCTAACCAAACCTTAGGATCATACAATATCCCTATATCGCAATTTCTTTCAAGATCATTAAAAACGGGAGTAAACGAATGAATCGAAAGATGTAATACCGTGAGATTCAATTTATGAAAATCCAGAATTATATTCTCAACATGACGACGGTAAGGTGAATAGTGTTTTTCGATTATTTCACTCTTCTTAGAATGCTCAAGAATTTTTGAGAACCTGGAAAATAGCTTAGGATGGTGAAGAGATCGATTAGTCTCAATCAGTAATCTTCCAATATCCTGCACATAGCTGGCATTTGATAAAGGTTCTAAAAATTTGTACAAATCGTAAGCACCAGGATCATAGCCTTCATGAGTATTCAGAACATCATTTTGCTCTTTGAATAAATAAGTGTATTCAGGCGGAATTGCATTGGTAGCATGTTCGCAGGTAATAACTAATTTCATGGTCGGAACATACGATCAGACTGCAGGCTTTCAGCAATTTTCAGGTAAGTACGTTTTATGTTCGTTTCTGAAAAATCTCCTCTCAAGGATTTTAGGATACGTGATGAAAGACTGCCGTTTTGTAATATGAATTCGATATGATTTTGATGATTGACAGACAATTTATTACCTACACGTTTATAAATGTTTTTCCAGATATTTTTAACTTCAGCGTCTTTTTCAATATCAAAAATTGCGAGATATCGCTTGTTTGTAATCAGAGTATTTTCAGCATCCTTGATCACATCATTAAAGATATCAAATAAATCATCTTCGTGCCAGGTCTTTTGATCTTCCAGAGAAACCAGTTCTTCAGAAACCAATAATTTTAAGGCTTCTACTATAAAGGCTGCAATGGCAATATCTGCGGAAGGTGTTTCCTGAATATCGATCACCCTGATCTCAATTGCATTCCTGTCGAATCTTGAAATTGCTCCTCTTGAATTTAAAAAATGATGATCGAGAATTTGCTCAGTATCATACTTTTTGATCGCTTTATTTATTGGATCAAAGATCTTTTCGTGGTAGTCCTTCTTGTTGAATACCTGTTCTGGTATGACCTTCCCTGTCATATGAGGTATTTCCTTCTGATTGGTCTTATAATAGTGCATTCTGGAATCCTTGTATCCAGTGAAATGACCATCCAATACCGGGGAGCTTGCTGCCAGACCAGGAATGATTGGAAGTAAAATACGCACCGCTGCATGCAACTTCTCAAATTCCTGATCATTTGCAAATGGCAGATTGATATGCATACTCTGAACATTGCTCCATCCATGTCCCCGGCAATCAAATATCCTGTTGTAGAGGTTATAGATCTCATTGTGATCATGTGGCCATAATTTTGTTTCTATCAAAGTATCCATTAAAGGATGGCATGCGCCAGCCAGTAATTTTGAATCCATACCTCCCAGAAGTTTGTTAATCTCCTTTATATTCTGAAAAAAGTCATTTTCAAGATCTTCCAGGCTGGAAACCGGACCGTTGGTTTTTAATTCCACTACATGGGCCACGAGCTCATTGCTCCATTCAATCTTACCGTTGGGAACATCTGAAGTTAGCGTGCCATTTTTAAGGGTAAGCAATTCATCAACTGAAGGATTTACCTTCATTGTCTTATCATGCACGAGCATGTATTCCAGCTCTATTCCAAAAACTTCAAATAAGTGATATGCCATTCTTAATTTTTTTCTAGTCGGTTTTTAAGAGCAGTAATAATATCAGTATAGACTTTATCACCATAGTACTCATCCTCTACTCCCGCATCAATATTGGGATTGTCATTTATTTCTATCACAACCGGGCCTTTTTCTGTTTCTTTAATATCAATTCCGTATAATCCTGAACCCATGAGTTTAGCCGACTTTACCGCAATTTTAATTATTTCAGCAGGAACTTTTTCTATAGGGAGAGAATCTGCATTTCCATCCTGATCATATTTATCTTCAGCATTCCAGTTATAGATTTGCCAGTGACCTTTTGCCATATAATATTTACTGGCATAAAATGGATTACCATCCAGAATTCCTATTCTCCAGTCATATTCAGAATAGGAAAATTCCTGAGCGATAACCAGTTCAGACTCCTTAAGCATCGCAGATGCGAGCTCATGATATTCAGATTCCGTTTTTGCTTTTTTAACACCAAAAGAGAAAGTGGAATCCGGTGATTTTAATACTACTGGTAGACCGATCGTTTCCAGAACCTGACTCACATTTTCTTTGTGTACGATCATGGTTTGCGGAGTTGGTATTCCCGCATTTTGTAAAGCTTCAGCCATAAATACCTTATTACAACATTTTAAGATTGCATCTGGCATATCTACGAGCGCAATACCTTCCTGCTGTGCCTTGCGGGCAAACGCATAGGCTTCGTTATTTACTTCTGTACTCTGGCGGATAAACAGGGCATCAAAAGATGAAAGCCTGGAGAGATCTTTAGGAGAGACAATTTCAGTATAAAAACCCATTTTTTCGGCGATCTCCACAAATTTTTTCAAAGCTTTGCTATTACTTGGAGGTGCAGGATCCCCATCTTTCACCAGGATTGCCAAGTCATATTCATAACTGGAAAGCTTCGGAATATCATAACGCTTTTTACTAAAATATTGTTCAGCAAATGCATACATACTCTCTTTATGTTCTTCGGGGATTTCAGCTTCAGAAATCGCTTTGATACTTTTAATATTCCACTTGCTCGTAAAAGTGAATCGTACCCGCAATAATGGAATTTGAAAATGCCTGAAAAATGTAGCGCTCAATTCCTTGTATTTCGCAGCGACATTCTGCCCAAAATAGATACTGAGCGTAAACTCTTTGGACTTAAGGCTTTTGAAACTACGCTGAATAAGATCGTCGAATTCATCAGAAACTATCCGCACTAACTTTGGTTCACCAAGATCCACCAGATTCCTGATGGTTGGGATAGCTGAATGTCCACGGGCTTCTGCCAGCAAAGACACATAGTATCCCTTGGACTGGTATGAATAGTCTTTACAGAGATTAAAAATTCGAACATTTTTGAGTTTTGCGAATTCAGGATTGGTAAGGTAATCCCGCGAAGAGATAATTTTAGTATTCTCCGGAGAAATGTTCCAGTTTTCAGGCTGGTTTACAACGATGTATTTATTCATTCAATTAATTGGTAACTCTAATCAAATGTATATTAAAATTCAATCGTAAATAAGATTTTAAGTTATCCTTAAATATAATTATTAAATTCAGCCTGAAAATCTAAGTTTATGAAATTATCAATATCAGGATTACTCCTTTTTTCTCTAGTATTTAGTAGCAATGCACAAACACAGGATTCAGAATTGATCGAGAAAGCGATCAGGATACACGAGCGTGTAATTACTATAGATACTCACAATGATATTAATATCAATAATTTCACTACTGAAAATAACTATGCACAAGACCTGGATACCCAGGTAAATTTACCGAAAATGATGGCTGGTGGTCTTGATGTAAGCTGGTTGATCGTTTATACCGGGCAGGGCGAATTGAATGAGCAAGGTTATACTGAAGCTTATAAAAATGCAATTAGCAAATTTGATGCAATCCACAGACTTACAAAAATTTATGCTCCCGAAGCTATAGGACTGGCTACGACTTCTGCGGAAGTGAGAAAGTTGGTTGCAGAAGGAAAAAAAGTGGCCATGATTGGTGTGGAAAATGCCTATCCTATTGGGACAGATCTAAGCAGAATTAAAGAGTTTTACGATAGAGGAGCCAGATATATGTCACTTTCACATAATGGTCATAGTCAGTTTTCCGACTCCAATACCGGTGAAGAAAATGATGAATGGTTACACAATGGATTGAGCGAGTTAGGAGAGAAAGCAGTTCTGGAAATGAATAAATACGGGATCATGATCGATGTTTCACATCCTAGTAAAGAAGCGATCAAAGATATGTTCAGCATATCAAAAGCACCACTTATAGCTTCTCATTCTTCTGCCAGAACACTTTGCAATCATAGTAGAAATCTGGATGACGAACTACTTGAATTGTTTCGCTATAATGGCGGAGTCGTTCAAACGGTGGCGTTTAGTTCTTACATAAATACTGAGAAACACAATGCTTTTTCGAAAGCGGAAACACAAGTTTACAAAAATACTGCAGATCAATTGGGCTTGAGTTATTTAGAAAGAGACAGCGTTCGAAAACTTAATGATACAGCTAAAGAGAACTATTACAAAGATCTAAAAAAGATAAGAACCGCCGCTAAAAATGGTCTGGAGAACTTAAATGAAACTTCAACTCCGGTGGCAGTAGTAGATTTCGTGGATCATATTGACTATCTCGTGGAAAAAATCGGGATTGATCATGTTGGAATTAGTTCCGACTTTGATGGAGGCGGTGGAATTTACGGTTGGGATGATGCCAGTGAAACGCTTAATGTAACCATCGAACTGGTTAGAAGAGGATATTCTGAACAGGAAATTGCTAAACTCTGGGGTGAAAATCTACTAAGAGTACTCGATGAAGTTCAGGAAGTAAGTAAAAACATGCAGGGATAAATTAATTAAACTTTATTTCCCTGATATTTGCGGGTACTCCTACTCTTTCATTAGAAATAAAAATTCTGCCGTCCTTGGAAAATGCAATTCCTTCTGGTTGTTCAAATTCTGCAGGATCCAGCAGGTGAACGGATTTTATACTGCCTTGTTGATTTGTAATTATTACCTTTTGAAATTCAGCATCAAGAATATATAGATCACCGGTTAACGGATGAATTGCAAGATCCGATGGTCTTAAAAGTTTTCTGGGATTATGAGTTTTTAAACGTTCAAACTTAGGATCGTCGTAGTCAACTCTTAAGATTGGTTCTTTCTGCAGTTTTCTGGTTTTAGGATCATATTCATATACACCTTTGTAACCACTGCTATTGTCCAGATTACGATCCTTGACTGTGATCCACAACTTCCCGTCTTGAGTTGCAGTCATACCTTCTATATTGTTCCTGTATTCAAAGTCCAGCTGTGTACCTTCCAGTTCTTGATCTGCAACGTCAAGATCTGAAATATCTATGATTCTCCCATTGCTTTCAGCAACCCAGTAGACACCATCCAGATAAGTTAAAGCTTCATAATCTCCGGAATACGAGAACTTGTGTTTTTCAATGATCTCTTTAGTTTCCATATCAAAAATAAACAGGATGCCATCTTCATCCTGCACACAGATCATAAGTCCGTCTTCATTATATACCATTCCAGAAACTTCATTCAATTCTGAAGGTAATTCCCATGATTCGACTATTTCATAAGATTTTTCGGCATCATTAAAATCGTAATCATTCAATTGGTAGATCGCGTAAATGATTCCGGCCAGAACAATGACCATAGTTACGATTCCAATAACCCACTTATTCATATAGATACATTTGAGTTCTAATGTACAATTAAGCTAATCTCACTGAAAAAGTTTAACAATACTTTGAACAGCGCATAGTAACAATATATGTTAAAATCTGTTAATTCAGTACCTTTTATTGCATAGTACTGTAACATAGCAAGATTTGCAGCGTCTATTAAATAGAAACCATCAACAACATCAAAAATGGTTTATTAATCATCTAAAACTTTAATTATGAGACATTCAATCAATCACACAAAAGGAAGACAATGCTTTATGAACACCGAGGCGAACCTACAGAGACAGGTATTTCCGAAGCGCAAAAGAGCTTGATCAAACTTATTCATCAATCATCAAAATTATCATTATGAGACATTCAATCAATCAAACAAAATCAAGATCATGCTTCATGAATACTGAAGCCAACGCAAAAAGATCATTATTCTCGAAGCGTAGAAAGTATTAATCAATCATCAAAAATTTATCAATCATGACAAGTCTGGAAAGTAATTTACAGGTTTTTGGAAATGCCAGAACCGGTGGCATCACACACCGGAGGCCATTTCTAAACATTAAATCATCACACAGGTCTAAATATAGCGATCAAAAATATACTGCATGAAAAGACCAATTTATCAATCAGTTCATCACAACTACAGTTAGGAAAGAGGTTAATAGTATTATTAGCCTCTTTTTATTTAACAAAATTTATAAATTAAGCTTAAAATATAATTCACTAATGCAAACATTCGTTTATTTGCAAACCTTACTACTCAAGAATGTTAGCGAAACTAAAGAACAATCCCATAGTTAGATGGGCACTTATTATTATATCCAGCCTTACAGGGTTTTTCCTGCTTTTCTTTGCCAGTATCTATTTTGGCCTCTTCGGAAAGATCCCTACAGAATCTGAACTTTCATCCTTACAACAAAATAAAGCCACACAGGTTCTCGCTTCCAATGGTGAGTTAATAGGTAAGTTCTATGTTTATGATCGACAGCCCATCGATTTCGATCAGCTTCCCTCCCATCTTATTGAAGCCTTAATTGCTACCGAAGATGCCCGTTTCTATGAGCATGATGGTATTGATAATCGTAGTTTAGGAAGGGTTTTCTTTAAATCGATTTTACTGCAAGATGATTCTGCCGGAGGTGGAAGTACGATCACTCTTCAATTAGCCAAGAATATTTACGGTAGAAAAGATTACGGAATTCTGGGCATTGTGATCAACAAAATGCAGGAAGCAGTAATAGCCAAACGTCTGGAAAATGTTTATAGTAAAAATGAACTTATCCAGCTTTATTTCAACACGGTACCTTTCAGTGATAATACCTACGGAATCGAAAGTGCTTCTATGAAGTTTTTCGATAAACATACTGTGGATCTAAAGCTTGAAGAAGCTGCAGTACTTGTAGGAATGCTAAAGGCCAGTCATTATTATAATCCGCGTATATTTCCAGAAAGAAGCAGACTTCGTCGTGATGTTGTGCTTATGCAGATGGCGAAATATGATTACCTGAGTATGACACAGGCTGAAGAAACCAAAATGCTGCCGCTCATCCTGGATTATAGAAGTTATAGTCATGATAAAGGCATTGCACCTTATTTTAGAGAACAGGTACGCAAAGATGTTTCAGGTATTCTTGATACTTTAAAAAATAAGGACGGAGAAAAGTATAATATATATAGAGATGGTCTAATAGTACATACCACGCTTAATTACCAAATGCAACAGCTCGCTGAAGAGGCTTTACGAGAACATATGTCTCAATTGCAAAATGATCACGAGCAATCCTACGGGAATTATGGTCCATGGGAAAAGAATAAAAAGGTACTGATGGACGCTGTAAAGCGCAGTTCAAGATATCAGAAGCTTTCTAAAGAAGGTCTTTCAGAAGAACAGATCCTGAAAAAAATGGAACAAAAACATTCTACCGAGTTGTTTACTTATGATGGAATGGAAACTAAAAATGTGAGCAGTATAGATAGTATTGCACATTACCTGAAGTTTCTAAATTCTGGACTTCTGGCAGTTAGTCCTAAGGATGGCGCTGTCCAGGCCTGGGTTGGAGGTGTTGATTTTCGGTTCTTTAAATATGATCACGTGAGCCAGAGCAAGAGACAGGTTGGATCTACCTTCAAACCTTTTGTTTATACCGCTGCCCTTGAAAATGGAATGGATCCATGTACCTATTTTTCTGTTCGTGAAGTTACTTATGATAAAGGCTGGACTCCCTCCAATTCTTCTTCGGAAGGAGATGATTCGAATATGAATTACAATCTAAAGACGGCACTTAGCAAGTCCATGAATACTATTGCCGTAAAAGTTTTAATGGAAACTGGAATACCGAACGTGATCAGACAGGCCAGAGATCTTGGAATAGAATCTGAACTCCCGGCAGTTCCTTCTATCGCGCTTGGAACCGCTTCGCTTAATTTGGAGGAAATGACAGGTGCATATTCAGCTTATGCTAATGATGGATATGCTACCAAGCCATTCTATATTAGCAGAATCGAAGATGCTGAAGGCAATATACTGGCTACTTTTAAACCTAAAGTTTCTAAAAGAAAGGCTTTTTCAGAAGATACCCGCAAAATTATGGTCAATATGATGCAGGCTACTGTGGATGAAGGAACCGCAAGCCGACTTAGATATAGCTATGGATTAAAAAATGACATCGCAGGTAAAACCGGAACGACTCAGGATAATAAGGATGGTTGGTTTGTGGGAATAACGCCAGAACTGGTTTGTGTAACCTGGGTTGGATCTGACGATCACCGCATAGGTTTCAGGAACACCGGAATTGGACAGGGAGCAAACTCGGCGCTACCAATTTTTGCGAAGCTCATGCAGAAAATGAATGCAAGTTCAAGCTTCAATACTATTACAAATGCGAGATTTCAACCACTATCTTCAGAGCTGGCAAACCTGATGGAATGCCCGCCAGAAGAACGTGATAACTTTTTCGAAAGACTGTTTTCCGGTAAAAATAAAGATCGGAAAGAAAGTTCAGACGATAAGAATCAAGAAAAAGGGAAGAAGAAAAAAGGTTTCTTTAAGAAACTCTTCGGCAAAAAAGACGATAATTAGAATTCCTTATTGATCTGCATTCTTAGTTTTCTGGAGTAATCCTCTTCCAGCCAGTCCCGGTAATTTTTAGTGCTTTTACTTATACAGTAGGAGTATTGTTTGATTCTTGAACTAATGTCATCTTTTAATTCTTTGGCAAGGATCCTGGCATCGAACACATCTTCACTATTCTCCACGCACATCTTAACATGCTGTTCCATGGACCATTCCAAAACCGCTTTGGATTTTAGCCCTTTCTTGATAACCGTATCATAGGCAGCCTCAATATCAAAGGAGACATCTTTAGTTTTAGAGAACTGTTGCCGTATTTCCTCTGGCATCTGGTACTGAAAATCTCTTTCAATATCCTCATCACTCAGCAGATTTTCAAAATAAAAGTCTGGTGATCTAAAGATTTGTTTCCAGTCCACCGGACTGCTCCAGTTTCCAAATCTCGCCATGTTATTACCAAGGTCGATCACGGTAAATTCGCTCTTGTCTTTAAGCACCCGGGATCCACGACCAATCATCTGGAAATACAAGGTCAATGACTTGGTTGCACGGTTTAAAACAATCGTCTCTACAGTAGGCTCATCAAATCCGGTAGTAAGAATACTTACTGAAGTTACGATCGCATCTGGTGTATGCTTAAACCACTTTAAAATATCCTTTCTATCCTGCTTGCTGGTGGTATTGTCTAGATGACGAATAGGCAAGCCAGCGCTTTTAAATGTATGGTAAACTTCTACGGAAGTATTAATACCATTATTGAAAATTAAGGTTTTCTTACCGCGAGAACGTTCGTAATAGGCATTAAGAAGTTTCTCCTGCATGCTATAATTCGAATAAAGTTCTTCGGAAGATTTCACAGTATAATCACCATTCATTCCTACTTTTAAATTCGTAAGACCAACATTATAGCTATAAATATTAGATTTTGCTAAAAAGCCTTTTTCAATCAAAGATGTAATTGAATCACCAACGATTAGTTCGCGGTAATTATCTTTCATTGGTAGTTTGATATTAGAGCTTAGCGGTGTAGCGGTAACTCCTAGAATAAAACAATTTTCAAAAAACTTGAAGAGTTTTCTAAAGCTATTATAATGAGCTTCATCGATAATTACCAGTCCAATATCCTCGATCTCAAGTTTTTCATCATTAAGCCTGTTGTTCAAAGTTTCCACCATGGCTACAAAACACATGTAGTCATTTTGATCTGGTAATTCCTTTACTTTACTGTTAATGATCTTATTACGCACCCCAAATCCTGAAAGCATTTTCGAAGTTTGCTTACATAATTCGATACGGTGAGTTAGTATAAGAACCTTTTTATTGGTTCTTTGAATATATTCCCTGGTCATTTGAGAGAAAATCACTGTCTTCCCTCCTCCTGTAGGTAATTGATATAGAAGATTATAGTTTTCAGGATGTTCTTCAATCACCCCAAAAATTTTATCTATATCCTTTTGTTGGTAATCATATAATTGTTTGTCGACCTTCTTTTTCTCAATTCCAAATGTTTCTGACGCCATATAGTCCTTTATAGTAAGCAATTTTGCAAAAATAAAGCATTTTAAGCTTTAGTCAAAAATAAATTGGACATTATAGAATCTATTTTAACCCGTATACTACTTATAATTATCGTAAATTAGTGGTTCGCTAAATCAAACTGATTTTACTGTCTCCAAAACAATTGATCAGATAAATATATCCCCCGGAAAATTAACCAACTAAATTCCGAGGATTTGCACGATAAAGATTTCATCCACCAGAATAATTATACAGTATTACAGGAATGCGGTTTATTTACTGATGTTCCAGAAGAGCATTTAAAGGTACTGCTGAAAAACTTTTATCAAGAAAAATGGCCTAGACAAACCTGTCTTGTGCATTGCGAAAAATTCCTTTTTCACTTTTATATCATCAAGAATGGTAGGGTTAAAATGTATCATACAGACTTTGATAGCGCTAAGGAACACACCATTTTCTTATTGAAAAAAGGCGATGTATTTGATCTTTTCTGCTTACTGGACGGGATCAAACATAAAGCGTATTATGAATGCCTTGATCATACAGAAGTACTCGCTATTCCTATGGATAAATTGAGAAGCTGGTTACAGTCATATCCTGAATATTATAAGAATTTTCTAAGTTATGCAGGTAGATCGATGCGAATGCTGGAAGAGAATGTTTCGCAACTGGTTTTTAGCGATATAACGACGCGTTTACTGCATTTACTATTGAAGAACATAGATAGAACGTCTAATAAATTGCAGAATATCAATGATCTTCCAGATAAAGAGCTCGCTTTTTTAATTGGCTCAAGTCGTGCAGTAGTTAATAGACATCTTCAAAAAATGAAGAAGATGGGACTTATAAAGATATCCAGAAGTAAAGTACAGGTTGAAGATGTATCTCTATTATTGCAACATCTGGAAAACAACAGAATAAATAAAAATTAATCATAGATGTGCTACTTAAGTGATTTTCAGCACGATGTATATGATGTAATTTTGAAATATCAATAATCAATTATTCATCATTAAATTCTTACATCATGAAAAAGTTCATCATTATTATTTTCGTTTTTATTTTAAGTATCGGTGCTCAGGCACAGGATGTAATTCAGCTGGATGAGACCAGAATTAATTTCAGTCCAACTGCAAATCTCGTATCTGAAGATTATCCTAATGGACTTGTGAAGGTCAGGGAGAAATTCGCAGCTCAGTTCCAATCAGATGCCATTGGTTTTACCAAAGCCAATTTCGATATTCATCGTTTTCTAGATGAAGCCGATATTAAATCTGGAGACGTAATTGTAACTCTACGTAGTAATAAAGGTTATTTAGAAGCTACCTACGACGAAAAAGGAAATCTCTTAAAAACCAGCCAGATGTTCAAAGACATCGCATTACCAGCCTTGGTTAGAAACGAAGTTTTTGGAGAATACATGGGTTGGACCATGACCAGAAATAAGTATCAGGCTCGGGGAATTAGCGATCAACTTGACAATGAGCAGTATATCGTAGTTCTTCGGAAAGGTAACGATCGCCAGAGACTAAAAATTACTCCTTCAAAGTATGATTATGGCGTAGCTTCCATTGAGAAGTTCTAAGTATTACAAAGTTGTATAAGATCAGGTGCCGATCGAAACCATCGGAATAAGGGAATATTGTTGACTATAGATCTTTTATGATCTTCATCACAGGTTAACCTTGATCTTATACAACTTAACTTATTTTTCAAATAGGTCTGAGGAAAGATAACGGTCACCACGATCACATATAATAGACACTACCAATCCACTTTCTAAAGATTCACATAATCTAACTGCAGCCGCGGTAGCTCCACCACTACTCATTCCGGCAAAAATGCCTTCTTCTTCAGCAAGCCTTCGACTCATTATTCTTGCATCTTCCTCATTTACTTCCAGCACCTCGTCTACTTTTTTCGCATCAAATATTTTAGGTAAATAAGCTTCCGGCCATTTACGAATGCCCGGGATTCTGGCATTATCTTCAGGTTGAACTCCTACGATCTGTATATCAGGATTTTTCTCTTTTAAAAATGTACTTGTCCCCATAATAGTGCCTGTAGTCCCCATAGAAGAGACAAAGTGGGTAACCTTTTGCGCTGTATCTCTCCAGATTTCAGGCCCTGTCGTTTTATAATGCGCCTTCCAGTTATCATCATTTCCAAACTGATTCAGCATAAGATAATTGCCGGATTTCATCTTATCTTCAGCATAATCTCTCGAACCTTCAATTCCATTATCTGAACTGGTTAAGGTTACCTTGGCGCCATAGGCACGCATCGTCTGGACTCTTTCAATAGTTGAATTTTCGGGCATTACTAACTCAATATCAAGGCCAAATATGCCAGCGATCATCGCTAGTGCGATACCTGTATTCCCGCTGGTTGCTTCGATCAATTTCGTTTTTTTGTTAATAGTCCCGCGATCCAATGCGCTTTTAATCATATTATAAGCCGCACGATCCTTCACACTTCCTCCTGGATTCTGGCCTTCAAGTTTGAAGTATAGTTCTACTCCGGGTTTTGAAAAAACTCTTGTCGCTTTCACCAGAGGTGTATTCCCAACTAAATCTATAACTGAATTGTTCATTATTTATCTGCTGTATTTTTAATATTGATCTGTGGTGTATGAGAAACCATGGAATTAGCCGGAACAGATCTAGTTAGCCAAACATTCCCTCCTATCACTGAATTCTCACCAATTTCTGTTTTCCCACCTAAAATGGTCGCGTTTGCATAGATGGTTACATTATTTTTGATCGTTGGATGTCTCTTTAAATTCTGCATTGATTTATTAACTGTAAGCGCCCCCAGGGTGACACCCTGATAGATCTTAACATTATCTTCTATATTTGCAGTTTCTCCAATGACAACACCCGTGGCATGGTCGATAAAGAAGGATTTTCCAATAACGGCACCAGGATTAATATCGGTTCCTGTAAGACTATGAGCACATTCGGTCATTAATCTTGGAACCAAAGGCAATCCAAATTTGTAAAATTCATGACTAAGCCTGTAAATCGCTATCGCGAAAAACCCAGGATAACTTAAATAAACTTCTTCTACTGAATTTGCTGCGGGATCATTCTTAGAGATCGCTTCAGCATCAAGATTCAAATCCTCTAGGATTCCAGGTAGCTTTGTGAGATAATCACTCCAGATATCCTGGCAGGGCGCACCAGGTTCCCAGCAAACTAGTTTTGCCAGCACCTCGAAGTCCTTTCCCAATTCCATTAAATTTTCTGCAACGGGAGTTTGCTTATCAAATAAAGTGTAAAAAAGCTTTTTTGTAAATGCCTCGGTCTTTTCCTTAATACTGAAATTCAGATTAGGAAGATTTTTCTGAGATTCTATTTGCTTAATTATTTCTTCCAGTTTCATAGCTTTTGTTCTAATTCCAAAAATAATTAAATGCACTGAGAGCAATGTTGATTTAAGTCAATTGTAACTTTTTGTTTCAGCAAACGCTATAAAAATCAGATCTATGATTAAAGTACTCTATCTGCGGAGGTTACAAATTGATAGCTGTTAGTCCATTTGTGGTCGTGACTAAACCTTGCGATATTTTGTATTCGCTTTTCGAACTCCGGGATCACTCCATACTCAGCAACAAACTGCACCGCCTGCTCAAAAGATTTAAATATGCTTTTCTCAAATGCTTCAGTAATATATTCCTGTTCTTCTGAAAAGGTCTGGGCGATTTCCACATTGTAGAACATAACGTCGGCCAGCGCATGTGGTTCCATTCCTAATTTTAGATAATGCTTAATGATCTTATGTGCTACGGAACGTCTTTTTTTGGGACGCCTGTTGTTTGGTGGAAAATACTCCTTCCCTATTTTAAATTTCGCAACCTGCACGAGTTTTTCCTCATTAGGATTGAAAACGAAGTTGTAGTATGTTTTCACATCCTCAAACCTGTTATATAGATCCATGATCTGCTCTTCTAGATCTTCTTTTGAAAGTTCCTTAATGTATTTTTTAAAGGCTCTTTTGCTCATCTAATTTTGCTGTTAATTTTTCGGTATTGATCTCCAGTTTTTCTGAAATATCCAAAAGCCACTCCAGTTGACCGGTAATTAAATGTGCTTCCTGAAGATTCAACCTCGTGTTCTCATCGATCTGGGCTTTTCCTTCGCTTATTTCTCTATCCCTTTCAGTAGCCATCTCATCAAATTTACGATGAAGTGCCTTGCCAGCCTTAGAAATTCCTTCATGTTCCTTCTCGTGCCTGGTTTTATTTTCAAGTAAGCGTACAGAGTTTTTTAGATTGAAAACAATGGTTTTAGTATACATCTCAAAATCTGAGGATGCTTTACTGGTTGGGTGGTTCCTGATATAGGAACCCATAGAAGCTAGTGCAGAAAGAAAGGTATGATTTAAGCCCACAATTTCGTAAATAAGACTTAGTTGTTTTTGCTGAGACTTTGGCTCCTGGGTCATTCTTTGAAATGCTCCGCTAAGTTCTCCCATATCCAGAAAGGCTTTCTTTCTGGCAAGTTTGTAACTAATAGGTAGATTTCCCTTATTATGGTAGTAATCATCGATCTCCTCCAAATATCCCGTATTGGAATTGATGGAATTAGCAATCACATTGTTTAGTTCTTTTAATTCCCATTTTGGCCATAGAATAAAATTGCCAAGACCTGCAAGACCTGCACCAATTACTGTATCAAGGATTCTAAACTGTATCACATTGAGAACTTCAGGCTGGAGAAGCGCATATATAAATATGATACTGAGCGTAATGAATATCGCAGCGGTGGTATAATTGCGTTGAATTAGTGAAAATGCCAGCGTTAAACTTAAAATTCCCAGAAGGGCATACACCGTAGTGTTTTGAGTTATAAAAACTATTCCAATAGCCAGGGCGCCGCCTATGAGCGTTCCTATGATCCGTTTCCTGGTCCTTTGTTTAGTAAGTCCGTAATTAGGTCGCATGATCACGACGATCGTTAGTAAAATCCAGTACGCATTCTGAACCGAGAAATAGGACCCCAGTAAATATCCTACCAGTACTACGATGGAGAGTCTTAATGCATGACGAAAAATAGAACTATTGAACTGAAAATTGGTGCGAAGGGTTTTAAAACTGTATTCCTGCTGAGTTAGAAATTGCTGGACATCCTTATCCTTAAAGATCCTTTTCTTTCCTTCAAGATTTCTAAGAATGCGGTCAATATTATTAATTTTTTGAGATTGCCTGGTCTGGTAATCATAGAAGTTTCTCAGGACCAGCATACTTTCCCTTTTTTCAGAAATGTTGATCGTGTCACGGTATTTTAGTAGACTTTTCTCAACCTTCTTCAATTCTTCGGAAAGCTGATTCACAGGCATCGCGGAATTTTTATGTACTGAAAGCGCAATGAGGTCCAGCTGTTCTGCCATTTTCAATGAAAACTCCTTAAACACTTTTAATTCTATAATATCGGAATCCAGAACTTTTCGCATCTGTGGGTAATCAATAGGATTAGCCATCGCCAGTTCCAGCATATCTACGAGATCTATAAATATGAGCAGCCTTTTTCGAGTATAACCTGAACTTCCCGAGGACATTCTGAAAGTTATAAGAAGTTCCCTCAAACTTTCGTGATGCTCATTAAGTTCGGTTTGCTTCTGGAAAAGTTCTTTCTGAATATTTTCCAGATCAGATTCAGGATCGAGCATTCTTATTCTGAGTCGGAGATAATCTGCGGTTAATTCCATGGTTTCAGCGATCTGCTGTTCCGAGGCTCTTTCAGGCTTTAACAAATACCAGGCAATACTAATAAGCATATAGAATAATCCTCCGCCGAAGATGAGAATGGATTTTTGCCAGATCTCAATTTCAGAAGAAATATTAGCGAAACTAAGTACTACCGCAAGTAATCCGGCAAAAGTAACCAGCGAAGCTCTGAAGCCATATACAGAAAGATATGCTATACTGAACATCATTACTAACAACATGGGTGCCACTGCCCAGCTGAATTGTGCAGAATAACCTGCGATACAGAAGGAAAGTGCACCAAGAAATGCCGCGGCCATGATACCCATGACCTTATGCTTAAAACTACCGGCCACATCACTTGGAGATGAAAGTAAACTTCCCATCGCCATGCTTACTCCTATTTCAAGTAAACCTAAATTGGAAAAAACTGCAATTGGAATTACGATCGCAATGGTTAGAACAATAGCTTTCGAGAAGTCGGTACTTCTTAAAAACTTAATAAGTTCATTATAATAATGTTGAAAATTTATCTTCAAATTTGCGGGTTTGGAACATTGAAATTACGAAGTTGAGCTTAATAATCATCGCTATCTACACTCTTTTTAGGTTTTAAGTTTAAATTATGAATGCATGTTTGCCAAATGAGCAGATGCATATTAATTTGCTTAAAAATAAAAGTTATGAATAAGCAGATATTACTAAAACAACGTCCAAAAGGTAAACCTGAAACTTCAGATTTTGAGATCAAGGATTTTGAAATTTCAGAGGATAAAACACTTAAGCTTCATACAAAATATATCTCTGTAGATCCTTATTTACGCGGAAGAATGCGTGATGAGGAATCTTATATCGAACCATTTCAGGTTGGACAACCATTAGAATCTATGGTAGTTTCCGAAGTTGTATCTTCTAATTCTGAAGATTTTAAAGAAGGTGAACATGTCATAGGAATGCTGGACTGGAAACTAGAGCAGTCGCATGATGGAAAGGGTTTGAGAAAAATCGATAAAGAGATGGCTCCGCTATCTGCATACCTGGGAGTTCTTGGGCTAACAGGATTGACCGCACATCTTGCACTTGACACTATTGGAAAACTGAAGGAAGGTGAAACATTATTGGTATCTGGTGCCGCCGGAGCTGTTGGCAGTGTTGTTGGTCAAATTGGAAAGATCAAAGGATGTCGTGTAATCGGTATTGCAGGATCTGATGAAAAGATCGATCATATCCAAAGTAAATTTGGATTCGACGGTGGTATCAATTACAAGACTACTTCCAATATGAAAGAAGCGATCGCTGAGCATTGCCCTGATGGAGTTGATGTATATTTTGATAATGTTGGTGGAGAAATTCTGGATGCCACCCTTCAGAATATAAATAAAGCGGCTCGTATTATTAATTGTGGTGCTATCTCAATTTATAATGAAACTGGTACACCAACAGGACCAAGACCTGAAGGAATTCTTATTAAGAAATCTGCATTGATGCAGGGGTTTCTGGTAAGAGATCACCAGGAAGAGTTTCAGAGAGCTATACAGGAACTCGCCGGTTGGTTGAAATCCGGAAAACTGAAGTATGATGAAACTGTCGTAGAAGGATTTGAAAATACTCCGCAGGCATTTATTGATCTATTTGATGGTAAGAATACTGGTAAAATGGTCGTTAAGATTTAATGATCATTTCAAAGCATAAAAAAAGCCCGGATTTAAGCCGGGCTTTTTTATTTATTATACTCTTAGATACTATTGTTCCTGATCTGTTGGCATGATAAAAACATCATTCACATTTGCACGTTTTGGCTGTGTTAGGGAATAATAGATCGCATCTCCAATATCCTGAGCTTCCAGCGGAGTCATCTCTTTAAAATTGGAAAGTAATCCTTCCTTAATCTCATCATCTGTGATGGAATCTGTAAGCTCTGTATCCACGAAACCTGGTTCAATAGATGTCACATTAATTCCGAATTTAGGTGCCAGCTCCATTCTTAATCCTTCAGAAAACATTTTTACTGCAGATTTTGTAGCACAGTAAATGGCTCCACCAGGATAGATCTTATTAGCAGCACTTGATGAAATATTAATGATATTACCCGACTTCTGTTCCATCATCGTTGGTAATACGGCTGCTACTCCATTCATAACTCCTTTAATATTAACATCAATCATCTTATCCCATTCATCTGTATGCAGATTTTTTACATAAGATAAGGGCATTAGACCGGCATTATTGATTAGACCATCAATACTATTAAATTCTTTCTTAGTTTTCTCGACCAATGTCTTGAAATTATCTTTATTGGTAACATCACCGGTTACTACCAGCGCTTTTCCAGCGTTTAATCCATCTACCTTCTTTTTTAATTCATTCAGACGTTCTTCTCTTCTAGCAGTCAAAACTACATTAGCACCTTCCTTCGCTAATTTCAGTGCAGTTGCTTCACCAATTCCACTAGATGCTCCTGTAATAATAATCGTCTTTCCTTTAATACTCATAATCTTATTCTTTTGATTTTTGTGCAAATTTAATGGATGGGTAGCCTGAAACCTTAGAGAATACAGGCTTTGTCTTCAATTTAACCTTAACTCCTAAAGCTTGTTAATGAAAAAAGCCACTCGAATCGAGTGGCTTTAAAAAAAAATGATTTTAAACTTATTTCTTCGGTGGACGAGCCGGTCTTACTTCAATTTTACTTGGAAGCGTTCTTGGATTCATTTTCAGAAGATCTCCAACTAATTCTCCAATGTCCTCACTTTGGATTTTCCAGGCATCTTCTTCTGAAGGCTCGTTGCCATTGAAATGCGTTGCAACAGATCCAGGCATGATGGTACTTACTTTGACTCCCTTATCTCGAAGATCCAGCATGATTGCCTGAGAAAAACCTGTGACAGCAAATTTACTGGCATTATATGCGGCTCCTCCTGCAAAATAGTTCGTACCGGCAAGACTTGAGATCGTAATAATATATCCTTCAGTTTTCTTCAATGCCTCAACACTAGCTTTTACTGAATAAAATAGTCCGTTTAAGTTTGTATCTATAGTATCCTTCCAGTCTTCTACGCTCAACTCATCTACTGATCCAAAATTACCAACCCCGGCATTAGCGACAAGAACATCAAGCTGCCCCCATTTGTCCAGTAATTGCTTTACAGCTTTCTGCTGACTTTCATAACTACGTACATCTGCTTCCAGACCAAGAGCTTCTCCATTCGCAGATAATTTCTTCGCAGCATCTTCCGCAGAAGATAAAGACCTGCTAGTAATAGCCACTTTATAACCCATTTTAAGAAGCGTTTCAGCAACTCCGTATCCTATCCCTTTACTACCTCCGGTGATTAGTGCAGTTTTATTATTTGTACTCATAACTTAAATTTTTTTGAAGTTTAAAGCTAAGAAAGGCTTGAAGTACATAGAAATTTCTGGCGGTAAGATATTGTTAATTTTAAAGGTTAAATACTTAATAAAACCTATCAAAACACTTTTATAGAAATGTAAAAAAACTAACTTTGTCTGCTCAGGTAAAGAGTAGGATTACACCTATAGTTACCTAATTAGTACTGACCAATTTAATAGAGAAAACCTTGGAAAACATTAAAGCACAAAAGTTACTTAATAAGATTCAGCGTGACCTTATGCGCAACGGAATCATTATCAATACTATCGTAGAAGACCTTAAAGAGTTGAGAAAACTGGTAGTTGAGGAGAATATTCCACTTTTGGCAAAAGTTACAAGGTTGGCTCATGAACATATTAGTGAAAATCAGGACTTTCTCATCGCTATTCCAGATGATGTACCAGTTGAACTGGACGAAAATGGTGATCCTATCGAAATTGAGACTGAAGAAGAAACTGAAGTTGAGAATTCAGAAGAAATTACAGGACAGGAAAGTCTAGAGTATATGTTATCCTTAATGGCCGAACATTCTAATAAGTTGAATGAAGAAGAACTTCGAGAGTATGTGAAGGCTCTTAAAGCTGATGCTGGAGAGGATTACTAAGAGTCCTGCACCTATAACGGATCACAATTTTAGGATTAGAAATTGCTACTATAAAGAAAGAAGGAGAATTGATGAAAGACAAAGCGAAATCTAAAAAGAAGTCGCGAATCCGCTTATTGCACCAATACTACAGTTATACCGGTTTTTATTCTTTCGTTCTTGGGAGTTTAAGAAAAGCCGTTTTACCAATTGTACTATTTGTAGCTGCTTTGTGGGCGATCGATCACTTTCTCCTGGATATCGAAGATATGCTGGTTACTGTAACTGAAACTTACAGTCCGTGGCAGGTATTATCTATCTTCTTTCTATCAGAATCCTTATTAGGCCTGGTTCCTCCAGAGCTATTTATCGCCTGGGCTGGAAAGTCTGCTATCCCATTTCTGTATTTATCATTACTAGCTTTAGGCTCATACCTTGGTGGGGTCGTTTCTTACTGGATTGGTGTTTCTATCACTAAGATTCCAGCCGTGCACAATGCGCTGGAACTTAAACTTGCCAAACATATTAAGAACACCCGTAAATGGGGAGGTTTTCTAATTATTGTTGGAGCTTTACTTCCTATCCCTTTTGCGATGACCAGTATCGCCGCAGGAATTATTAGATTCCCTTTTCCAAGTTACCTTATCTTCGGTTTACTTAGGTTTGCCAGGTTCTATTTATACGCCCTGGTTATATTTGAAATGGTTTAACGCTTTGTTAGAGGTTGCTTATAAACTTTTCCCAAGGTTTATGGCACTTATTGAGTATCCTTCTACCTTGCGAGCCTGTTGAGCAAAGGTTCAGCAGAACTATTAACCAAATAAATCAAAAGCTATGTCAATTCTTACAGTTGTTTTAAACATCCTATTACCACCATTGGCCGTGTTCATGAAACATGGACTCGGAGTTACATTCTTAATTAGTTTATTGCTAACGGCCTTAGGTTGGATTCCAGGTGTAATTCACGCGTTTCTTGTTAACGGAACGAAATAGATAAAAAAGACCGGCAGTTGCCGGTCTTTTTTTCTTTGATTAGTTTTCAATAGTTAATCCTGATCTTCTTCCTTTTTCTCTACTAGCTTCTGCCATTTCCAGGCACTATCCAACGCTTCATCCAGAGATCTTTTTGCTTTCCAGTTCAAATGATCATTTGCTTTATTAGTATCTGCATATGCTGCAGTGATATCCCCTTCTCTTCTACCCACTATTTTATAAGCCAGATTCTTTTCAGAAACTTTTTCGAAAGACTTGATAACTTCGAGAACTGTATTACCGTTTCCTGTTCCAAGATTAAAAACTTCGTAATTCTGATTCTCATTTTCCGATAGTAGACGTTTTAATGCTGAAACATGAGCTTCTGCAAGGTCCATAACATGAATGTAATCGCGTATAGCTGTTCCATCTCTGGTAGGATAATCATCCCCATATACAGAAAGTTCAGACCTTTTTCCAATCGCAGTTTGCGTAATGAAAGGCACTAGATTTTGCGGAGTTCCAATTGGAAGTTCCCCAATTTCCCCAGAATGATGTGCTCCAATTGGATTGAAATAACGCAAGGAAATTGCCTTTAAAGCCTGATTGACCTTACAAGTATCCCTGATGATCTCCTCACCTATCTGCTTTGTATTTCCATATGGAGATTCAGCTTGCTTTACCGGTGCATTCTCAGTTATAGGTAACTCATCAGCCTGTCCATAAACCGTACATGAAGAACTGAAAATAAAGTTGGCCTTCTCCCTATTATTTAGTTCATGCAATAAGTACACTAAGGTTGAAAGGTTATTTTCGTAATATAATAATGGATTTATGACACTTTCTCCAACTGCTTTAGAAGCAGCAAAGTGAATTACGTTTTCTATATCCGGATACTTCTCGAAAAAATCTTTTACTGCAGATTTTTCCCTGAGGTCTATATTTTCAAATTCAGGGGTTTTACCGCTAATTTGAGTTATTCCTCCAAGAACATCTATCGATGAGTTCGAAAGATTATCTATGATTACCACTTCAAATCCTTCCTGTTGTAAGGCTACTACGGTGTGTGATCCAATAAAACCAAGACCGCCAGTAACCAGTACTTTTTTATTATTCATAATTTCATTTTACGGTCGCAAAATACTAAAATTGCCAGATAACACTTATCACTACTTTATTAAATTGCTCACAAAGCATAGCCGTTAAACGAGGTCATCTATATAATATCAATTATCTTTGTCCCTCAAAATTAGCTTTATGGCTTTGAAACATAAGATTACTGTATTTAAGTGGGTTAGCATACTGGAAGGTATTTCATTTTTGGTATTATTACTCATAGCAATGCCTTTAAAATACATTCTGGATATGCCGGCTATGGTTAAACATGTTGGTATGGCACACGGAGTACTTTTTGTAGCTTATTTTGTAGGAGCTTTATTACTTATAAAGCCAATGAACTGGGGACTTAAGCAGATCGCAATCATTTTTGGTTGCTCATTTATTCCATTCGGACCATTTTACGTAGAGAAAAAATATCTCTAACATTTAAAAATGGAAAGCATGATCGATATTATTTGTTTTTTCGAAGATCTATTCCTCGAGTATGGAATGAATCCTGTTCTGGCACAGTATTTA
The DNA here is from genome assembly GCF_048285865.1 of Christiangramia marina. NCBI lineage: Bacteria > Pseudomonadati > Bacteroidota > Flavobacteriia > Flavobacteriales > Flavobacteriaceae > Christiangramia > Christiangramia marina. Next base: position 270,975 of record NZ_JBLVTK010000003.1, read on the forward strand.
AACCTGTTGATCAACATTGTTGCACTAACGTTTATCGTGTTTGCAGCTAATTATGTAGTTAAACATTTTGTGATTGAGGCCATCAGTGCCTTTACCAATCGTACAAAAACCACGATAGACGACTTTCTTATTAAAAGTAACTTCCCGAGATATATAGGGAGGTTTGTACCTATCTATATAGTTTACGAGTTATTCCCTTTAATTTTTATAGATTTTCCGAAGATCTTGGAATTCTTCTTTTATACAATGAAGATCTATATCATCATTCTGGTGGTATGGATATGTCGTAGTGTGCTTCGTTCTACAAGGAATTATCTGAAAACGAGATCTGAGTTTAATGACAAACCACTGGAAAGCTTCAGCCAGATCATCATGATCTTTCTTTGGATCATTGGTCTAATGTTCATGTTTTCGGTCATTACAGGTAAATCTGTAATTGGATTCGCAATATCCTTAGGTGCCGCTTCCGCAGTAATTTTACTGATTTTTAAGGATACAATCTTAGGTTTAGTTGCCTCCATACAAGTGTCTGTAAATGATATAGTTAGAATTGGAGACTGGATCACATTCCAAAAATTTGGCGCAGATGGAACGGTAACGGAAATTAATCTTGCAACGGTTCGGGTACAAAACTGGGACAATACTTATACCACTATTCCAACCTATAGTCTAATTTCCGATTCCTTTCAGAACTGGAGAGGTATGCAGGAGTCTCCAGGAAGAAGAATTAAACGTTCGGTTTTTATCAAACAGAATTCCGTAAAATTTCTAGGACCCGAAGACATCGCTAAGCTGAAAAAGATTCAACTGATAGCTCCTTACCTGGAAAACAGGCAATCTGAAATTGACAAGTATAATGAGACAAATAATATAGATAAGAGTGTACTTATAAACGGAAGGAATCAAACAAACCTGGGAATTTTCAGGAAATATGCAGACTCATATTTGCAGGATCATTCAGCTATCCATAAAGAAATGTATCTCATTGTAAGACATCTTGCTCCTACACCTAACGGAATACCTCTGGAAATACTGTGTTTCAGTAGAGATAAGAGATGGGAAAATTTTGAGTATATTTCCGCAGATATTTTTGACCATCTTATCGCTGCCATTCCATATTTCGATCTTCAGTTATTTGAAGCTCCCTCTGGTGATGACATTCGTAATTTTCTTTCAAAAAGATCAAACTAACTAATAAACCAAAAATGAAATTAAAACCTTTTCTACAGGGCTTCGGAATTCTTGCCGTACTAATCACTTTAATTCCGATCGTCGCTGTAGACTTTTGGTGGGTGAGAATGTTCGATTATCCGCATATTCAGCTAACGTTGCTTACACTAATGGCAATTTTCGCTTACTTTTTAAGGTTTAAAATTTCAAATTGGAGAGATTATGCTTTTATGATCATACTAGTAGGTTGCTTTATCTACCAGTCTGTAAAGATCTTACCTTATACACCATTTGTTCCTTATGATGTTGGAAAACCAACAGAAACGGTTAATGATCAAACGGGTATGATGTTACTAACTTCCAATGTACTTCAGAAAAACAAAGAGAAGGCGATCCTGATCGAAGAGATGAAAAAACTAAATCCCGATGTAGCTGTTTTTACTGAAACTGATATTAAATGGGCAAATGCCATAAAAGTAGGTATTGGCAATAATTATCCATATAAAGTTGAAGTGCCTCTTGATAACACCTATGGGATGCTTTTATATTCAAAATTTAAGTTGAATAATTCTCAGGTGAAATATATCGTGGATGATAGTATTCCATCTATTCACACTGAAATTGAACTACTTTCCGGGGATAGGATTCAATTACACGCAATACACCCTACTCCTCCAATGCCACAACACAATCCATCATCTTCAGATCGAGATGCTGAAATGATGAAAATTGCTCTTGAAGCTATGGATTCTGATATTCCTGTTGTAGTGATAGGAGATTTTAACGATGTTGCCTGGTCGCAAACTACAAGTATGTTTCAGACTGTTGGTGAATTGCTGGACGTGAGAAAAGGACGTAGTTTCTATAATACTTTTAATGCCAAAAGTTTTATCATGCGCTGGTCGCTGGATCATATATTTGTTTCTGAAGAATTTAGAGTAGAAAAGATCGCTTTGGGAGATGATGTAAAATCTGATCATTTTCCATTTTACGCCCAGCTATTTTTACAAGCAGAGCTGGCAGAAGAGCAAAAGCCTGATGATGCTCCGGAAGATGAGATCAAGAAGGCGAAAGAACAAATTGCTGAAGAAGAGAAGGAAAATACAGAGAAAGGTCCAAATGGATCAAGTAATCAATAATTCTCCTGGGTTTTACTATCCTCCTCGAATTATTTATTTTTATAGAAACAGGAACTCATGCAAAGTCAGGCGAAACAGGAGCTAGAAACGATAGAAGGATCGTTTAATCAATTTTATCAAAATTTAATTGATCAATTACCTGGTATTGGACTCGGTTTAGTGATTATCGTTTTAGGTGTGCTTATTGGCATCTGGTTGGGAAGATTTTTCACCAGACGAATATCTGCCAGAACTTCAGATCCTTTAATGAGTAAGTTTCTTGGTAAGGCTATTAGGTTCCTGATCATTATTACCTCCATTATGCTTGCCTTGAAAGCTGCGGGTCTTGGAGGTGTTGCTACCGGTATCCTTACCGCAGCCGGAGCCAGTGCTGTTGTTTTGGGTTTTGCGTTCAAAGATATTGGTGAAAATTTTATCGCGGGAATAATTTTAGCTTTTAATCGTCCATTTGATGTAAACGATACTGTAGAAATTGGTAATAACTTCGGAAAAGTGAAAGCCCTAGAATTCAGATACACAAAGCTGAAAACATTTGATGGAAAGGATGTGTATATCCCAAACAGTGATGTATTAACCAAACCAGCGACCAATTATACTGAAGACGGATTTTTTCGGTGGAGCTTTATAATAGGGATTGCTTATGAAGATAATATTGATGGTGCTAAAAAGACAGTGATGGAAGCCTTACGAAAAGAGCCAACCGTCATTGAAGATGCAGAACATCAAAATTTTGTTATCGAGGATGAACTTGCCACCAGTACGGTAAATCTAAAAGTGTTTTTCTGGGTGGACACTACCGATTTCAGAATGCAGGCGATGATTACAAAAGGAAATGTTGTAAGAGCGGTAAAAGAGGCATTGGAAGACAATGGCTACTACCTGCCTGCTGATATTCAGGAAATTAAGTTATATGGTGGCGAGACAGACTTTCCTGTTGGTGTGGCTACTAAAAAAGAAAAAACCGACTAGTTATTTGAGTCGGTCTTTTACAAATTCTACTTTATTCTTCCCATGTGGTTTGGGTTTTCCATCGTCTCCTAAAGCTACCATAACAATTCGATCTACAGTAATTATGGTTTCTCTGGTCATTTTATTTCGAACTTCACATTGAAGCGTAAGAGAAGCGGTTCCAAATTTGATTACCTCGATCCCAATCTCCACGATATCACCCTGGTGAGCAGAACTTCGAAAGTCTATCTCACTCATATATTTAGTAACGGTTTTTGGATTTTCCAGTTGAACTATACTATATAAAGCACATTCTTCGTCTATCCATTCTAACAAACGGCCACCAAATAAAGTTCCGTTAGGGTTTAAGTCTTCAGGTTTAATCCATTTTCTGGTATGAAATCTCATGTTTTTATTTTTGAAGATAATTAAAAAGACCCGCTATATAACGGGGCTGTAATAGAATTAGCATATTCTGAAAAAACTAAAATCAATTTAGAAATTCTTCAAAAGATGATTCATAAAATTAGATTATAAGAATTGCTGTGCAACATTAATGATCTCGTCATGATCGAATGCCAGTTCCATGCCAGGCAAGTCTTCCAAGGCGACCCATCTGGCATCCCGGGCATCATCTGAAGGAGAAAGATCTTCTTCACAAAATATTCTGGTTAAGAATGCTATAGAAATTGTATGACCCCTAGGATCACGACCCGGATTACCAAAGGCCTGTACCTGTTCCATACTTCTAACAACTACGCCGGTCTCCTCTTTCAGTTCTCTCTTTGCGGCAGTTTCCAAGTCCTCCCCTTCATCTACAAATCCGCCAGGAAGTGCCCATTGATCTTTAAATGGCTCATTCTTACGCTGAATTAATAAAACCTTGAATTGATCGTTTGTCTTACAGAATACGACGCTGTCAACTGTTACTGCTATCTTATTATCTGCCATAAAGTTTATTTTATATAGACTGTTTTTTTATTTACAAATGCCTGAATACCGTCTAAAGAAAGTTCCCGACCATAACCTGAAATTTTGGTTCCTCCAAATGGAAGTCGCGGATCACTTTTTACAAGCTCATTGACGAAAACTGCTCCATCCTCAAATTCCGGAATTATATTTCTTGCAAAGTCTAAATCTTCCGTAAAAATTGAAACTCCTAAGCCAAAATCTGAACTATTTACAAGTTCAATAGCTTCTTCCGCAGTTTTAAATCTGGTGATACCAATTGCTGGTCCAAATGTTTCCTCTTTGAAGATGGCCATCTCCTTAGTTACCCCATCCAGAACCGTAGGTTGCATATAAGCACCATCTCTTTCACCGCCAATG
>NZ_JBLVTK010000003.1:275615-284503 GCF_048285865.1 Christiangramia marina
CGAGATCTACTCTGGCCATGGTTCCAATAAACGTATCCTTGTGCATAGGATCTCCACTTTTAAGTTCTTTTACTTTTTCAACATACTTGTTTGTGAATTCTTCGGCGATATTTTCCTGAAGTAAAAGTCTTTTTCCTGCAATACAGCTTTGTCCTGTATTTTGAAACCTTGCTTGAATACAAGTGTCAAGCGCTGACTCTAAATCTGCGTTTTCGAAAACTACCAGCGCATTACTACCACCTAATTCCAGTACAGATTTTTTTATCTCACTACCTGCTGTGGAAGCTACTGCAGATCCGGCAGGCTTAGAACCTGTGAGAGTAACTGCCTTTATTCTTTTATCTTTTATAACATCATCGATCTTGTCGCTTCCTACCGTCATATTCTGAAAGCAATATTTAGGGAAACCAGCTCTCTCAAATACTTTTTGAATATTATTCGCAGAACGCATGACATTGCTGGCATGTTTAAGAACCCCTATATTACCAGCCATTAGGGCGGGCGCAGCAAATCTAAAGACTTGCCAGAATGGATAGTTCCAGGGCATAACAGCCAGAACTACACCAATAGGTTCGTAACTTACATAACTGTTTTGTGCATCTGTATCTATTAGCCTGTCAGCAAGATGTTCCTCAGCATGCTTGGCGTAATACTCACAGACCCAGGCACATTTTTCAATTTCAGAAATACTTTGAGAAATAGGTTTACCCATTTCAAGTGTTATATCTCGAGCGTATTCCTCTTTATTTGCTTTGAGCTCTTCCGCAGCATTATTCATAAATTCAGCACGCTCGCTCATAGTGGTTTTTCTCCAGAGTTTGTATCGTTGCTGTGCGTTATCTAAAACTTCATCAATCTGCTCTTTAGAAAGTTCTTCAAATTTTTCAATGGACTCACCGGTATATGGATTCTTAGATTCTATCATGAATTTATTTAGCTTTTATGTTAAATATAAGAACTTGAAGGTGTCTCCCAAGTTCGATTAAGAGAGATTTAACTCGCAGTTGTTTATAAACAGTTTACAACTAAGCTGATGGCATAGTGGTTGAGATATCTCTATTGGTTATATTTAATAAAACCAACACGTCATGAATCCTAGAGACATAAAATTGCTGGAACTCAGGCCCGAGATTCCTTCTGCCAGAATTACTGATAATATGAGTGACGAGGAACGTTTTCAAAATACAACGCTTCGTCCTGTAGCCAAACTTCAGAATGATTTGATCCTGGCCATGTTTAGAAATTACATCAAGAAGCACAAAAACAAATTCTACGAATTAAAACTGGATCGCAGATTGATTTACATCGAAACTGCAATTCAGAAGGATATAAAATTCAGAAACAGTTTAAAAGGTGCGATCATCGGGCAGTTTACTATTGAAGAGTACGATAAGTATATCCTCAATAGTTCTGCATTAAATAAGCGAATGATGAATATTGTTCGCGAAAGATTACAGAGTAATATTCAATTACTAGAAAAACATGACGTAGCGTACTAGGAAGCCTACAATAACTGTGATGGTAAAACTCATAAGCGTTCCTACCAGAACGTATTCGGTCTGTTTCCTTGCTCCGGTTTCAGCCTTATCGCTAAACCTAAGAATCGATTTTGCGGCTATCAGGAACCCAATTGCTGAAAAATTATCGGTTAGAATAAATGTAAGCACAAGAATTCTTTCAAAAATCCCAATATAACGGCCAGCGGCATCGAGACTATTTTTCTGTAGATCATCTTTCACTTCTGTTTGCCAGCGACTTGTAGCTTTGCCAATTAAAAATCCTGAAGGGAAGATCACCATTAAATATCCGATAATGACTGCAAGGATCGAAGAGGAATTGATCATTCCCTGTAAAAATAAGATCACATTTTTAAAATTATCTGTGAGATAAAGCCATGCAAAAATGATAGCTATTAAATGAAGTAGCTGATCCAGCACAAACATTTTTAAAGTGTCTTTTCCTGACTGTAGTTTCCAAAGGTCTACAATAAAGTGAGTAACACCTATAAATATTGCAATATACCAGAGTTGAGGATCTGCCAGGAATATCAAAGTTAGAATTCCCGCTACGATCGAATGTAAGTAAAGGAATCGGGATCTGCCTTTTTTTCTTCTTTTATGCTTCACCCATTTCGTAGGCTGTAGGACAAAATCGGTTACTACATGTGCCAGTACCAATTGTAAAAGAACCAAAATACTATTCTCCATCTATAAAATGTTGTTTCATAACTTGTTCGTATCGCTCCATCAAACTCAAGATAGCATCCCATCCGGCAGCCTTTTTACGCTGATTAACAGCTGACTGACTAATTCCCAATGTATCTGCAATCTCCGTTTCTTTCATTTCCTTTAACAGATAATAGATAACTTCTGCTGAGGCACTACTCCATTTATCTGTGATTGTATCAAATAGCAAAAATGCATTATCGAATTCATTGTTAATCTCATTAATTCCGGTTGTTAACGTCATTTTCCTACCGGTCTTCTTCATTTCGTCAAGAGTACGACCAGAGAATTGAAAAGCTTCCCCGTTTGATTCCATGATCGAATCTCTTTTAAACTCTATTTTTCCAATACCTATCGAAATTCTAAGATCAGCTTCAATACGATAGGAATTAGAATCAATAGCTACCTTGGATCGTAATTTATTAATTGCTGTTTTCATTCTTAAAGCACTTCGGAATGAAAATACAGGTTCTATTACACCTTGTATACTATCACCTCTATACAATTCGAATTTAGAATTCTTATATTCAATTTCAATTCCCTCGATTTCTGCATTGATAATGTCCAGGACCTCAGTAAGTAATTCCGCTGAATATTTGGTGGAATTTAGCAAGTCGGCGGTAATAACTGCGAACATAATTTAAAGTATAAAAATTAAGTATAAAGGCTAATATAGCGATATTATAAGCAAATAGACTTATTTCCTCCAAAGCGTATTAAATATTTCCTAATTGCTCGGCTATGACTTTTAGCTTAATTAATTTTAATTCCAATCTAGAATTAAAATACAATGGTAGCTAATAAAGCAGAATTATTCAACAAATGTCTCGATACAGTAAATAGACAGATCGATAAATATCAAAATGAAATGGACCAGATCAAGCAGTCCATGGAGAACAATGATGCTCATACAGATTATGATGAGGACGATAGTAAAGGACAATTGCTTGGTGACTTTGAAAAGTATGCTGAATACCTTGACAACTCAAGGAAAATGAAAGAAAAATTAAGCAAAATAGACAGAAACCATTACACGGAAGCTGTTGATTTTGGGAGTGTTATAGAGACCAATGATAACTATTACTTTATATCTGCCGCTTTAGGTAAAATTGATATGGAGGATGGAACATCAGTTTATGCAATTAGTACAGATGCTCCAATCTTCAGTGAAATGAAAGGTAAAAAAGCTGGTGATAAATTTTCATTCAATGGCAAAGAACAGGAAATAAAAGAAGTTCACTAAAATTCTTTTATTCCGGGTATTCGATCCTGAGATGGTAGATGTTTTTCAACTTCCGTTTCAGGATCTTTTTTATGGTCTGAATTTCCTTAAATGTAATATTAGAATTTAAAAACTGACCTTCATCCATTTGCTTATCGATTATCTTTTCAACAAAGCTATCAATTAGAACAGCAGTTGGCTCCTTCAAACTTTTACTCGCAGCTTCTACACTGTCACACATCATGAGAATGGCAGTTTCCTTACTAAAAGGAATTGGACCAGGATATTTAAAATCATCTGGAGCAGCATTATCATTACTTTCCATCTCCTTTTTGTAGAAATAGTAAACGGTACTGGTTCCATGATGAGTTCGAATAAAATCGATCACCCTATCCGGTAAATTGTTCTTTTTCGCGATCTCAATTCCTTTAATTACATGCTCAATAATAATTTGTGCACTTTCTCTAGGTGAAAGCTCATCATGGGAATTGACCGATGTAGTTTGATTCTCTGTGAAGTATGTTGGATTGTGCATTTTACCAATATCATGGTATAGTGCTCCTACCCTCACTAGCATTGCATTTGCCTGAATTTCATTTGCAGCAGCTTCGGCAAGGTTCGCTACATTTAAACTATGATGAAATGTCCCTGGTGCTTTTTCTGCAAGTTGTTTCAGTAACTTTGAATTAGTATCTGAAAGTTCCAGAAGTGACATATCTGAAACCATTCCGAAGATTTTTTCATATACGTAGATAAGAGGCTGAACGAACAAGGTTGCCAGTCCACCAAGTAGAAAAGTAAGAAAGACTTCAGCACTAATATCATCAACCGTTCCTTCCTGAATGATCGTAAATGCGAAATAGGCAATAATATATACCAAGGTAATCTGCCCTACCGAAATGAACAGGTTCGCTCTTTTATAAAGTTCACTAATGGTCAAGATCGTCACAATACCCGCTATGATCTGTAAAAACATATACTCATAGCTGTTTGGGACTATAAATCCTATAAGAAGCACTGTTATTACGTGCGTGAACAACCCAAGTCTTGCATCGAAGAAAGCTTTTAGGGTAAGTGGAAGGATACACAAAGGCACTACATAGACGTAGTTGATATCAAAATTTATTACCAGGGTGGTTAGCATTACCATAAAGATGATGTTGAAAAATATGAAAGTTACCTTCACATTATTTTCAAATATACTGGTACGATACTTTCGCATGAATAAGAGCAACATTAACAAAGCCAGCGCTACCAGCGTACTGTAACCAACGATAATCCAGTTATAGTTCGTCTGGCTCCAAACCTGCGATTCATACTCAGCTTTCAGGGATCTAAGGATATGGTATTTATTTCCTTCAACTACTTCTCCCTTTGCTATGATTCTGCTTCCCTGCTCAATGATTCCACGAGTGTAACTGATATTATTCAGCTTACTCTGAAGCTCTTTCTGGGTTAACTCATTATTAAAAGTTACGTTGGGCTCTATGGAATTAAAGAAAACCTCTAGCAATTCGGTTTTAAAAGAACTAAATCCTGCACTGCTAATCTCCTCGCTAAGAAAACTGCGAATCTGGCCCTGTTTCAGAATTCGGCTATATTCAACTTCTGAAGCTTCATTACCTTTTAATAAATATACCAGCTGATCAGGCTCTAATCTTTCACTTTCCTGTAGAAGTCCGAACTGGTAGATCTTACCTACCGTTTTCTGAACAAAATTATCGACAATGGTTTCGTAGACCCTTAAAGTAGTGTCTGCAAAGACATTATTAACCTCCTGCAGAGCGTCATTTTTTACTCGCTCCTCTTTTTCGGCATCAAAATTATAGTAAGGGATATGGGCCTTCTGTATATCCTGTTGTTCTGCGGAAATCTCCTCATCAGTTTTTAGAATGGCAAAATCAAACGGCGCGTATAAATTCTCATATTGCCACGGTTTGCCCTTCGGAATATCGTATTTGAATTTACCTCCTTTTGGCAGTAGGTAAACGATCAAAACTGAAGTAAGTATGAATAGGAAAACTTTATAAAAAAGTGCCTGATTCTTGTAAAGCCTGTTTACGAAATCGCTCATATATATTGAGGTAATGCTCAAATGTAGTAAAAATAGGGCTCATTGAGCTTAGGTTATTAAATTCCTTATAAAATCACTAACTTCGCAACACTCGAAATAATAAGATTTAAACATATGAATAAAGAAGTAGTTATAGTAAGCGCTGCGAGGACTCCAATAGGTAGTTTTCTTGGTAGCTTATCCAGCATTCCCGCAACTAAATTAGGCTCAATAGCCATTAAAGGTGCGCTTGATAAAATCAATCTAAAACCTGAAATGGTTCAGGAAGTTTTGATGGGTAACGTTGTACAGGCGGGTAATGGTCAGGCACCTGCGAGACAGGCATCACTTGGTGCCGGAATTCCTGATTCTGTGCCATGTACCACAGTGAACAAAGTATGTGCCAGCGGTATGAAAACAGTAATGCAGGCAGCTCAATCTATCATGCTTGGCGATAACGATATTGTTGTTGCCGGTGGAATGGAAAACATGAGTTTGATCCCTCACTATGTTCACATGAGAAATGGGAAGAAATTTGGACCTGCAACTTTGGAAGACGGAATGCAAAAAGATGGTTTAGTAGACGCCTACGATCATAATGCTATGGGTGTTTGCGCCGACTTATGTGCTTCTGAACATAATTTCTCACGCGAAGATCAGGATGATTTTGCTAGAAAATCTTATGAAAGATCTGCCCAAGCGTGGAAAGACGGGAAATTTGATAATGAAGTAGTACCGGTAGAAGTTCCTCAAAGAAAAGGTGATCCTGTGATCGTAAAAGAAGACGAAGAATTTAAAAATGTTCGAATGGACAAGATCTCTTCTCTGCGACCTGCTTTTTCTAAAGATGGTACAGTAACCGCTGCAAACGCATCTACCATTAATGATGGTGCTGGCGCCGTAGTTTTGATGAGTCGCGAAAAAGCTGATGAACTTGGTTTAAAACCTCTAGCAACGATTAAAAGTTTCGCTGATGCTGCTACAGAACCAAAATGGTTTACTACTGCTCCATCTAAAGCTTTACCTAAAGCTATTGAAAAGGCTGGAATTAGCCTTGATGATGTTGATTTCTTTGAATTTAACGAAGCATTTGCCGTTGTAGGACTTGCTAATATGAAGATCTTAGGATTATCAGACAAGAACACAAACGTTAACGGTGGTGCTGTATCTCTTGGACATCCACTTGGATGTAGTGGAGTTCGTATTTTAATCACGTTACTAAACGTACTGGAACAAAATAATGGAAAAATTGGTGCTGCAGCGATCTGTAATGGTGGCGGTGGTGCATCAGCAATGGTTATAGAACGTCATTCATAAGTCAATTTTTTGTAGATGCAATATGGTATTTGCCATTTAAGTATTGTTCCGCTTAGAAATTCATCATCTGCAGAAGGTGAAATGGTTTCTCAAATCTTGTACGGTGAACACTTCAAGGTTTTGGAAAGAAGAGCACACTATAGCAAGATTAGAAATTCTCATGACAGCTTCGAAGCCTGGATTGATAATAAGCAATATAGAATGATCGAAGAATCTGACTATCAAAATCTAGATGGTCAGACTCTTCAATTATCTTCAGATCTTATCGAATTCATTACAGATGAAAAAGGTTTGCTTATGCCCATAGTTTTGGGTAGTTCGGTTAGATTTTCAGAGCAGCTGAATCATAAATTCGAAGGAGAATACGACAATGCTTCCGGTCGCTCAAAGTCAGATCTTATAATTACAGCCAGCTTATATATTAACACACCTCAAACTTCTGGTGGCAGAACTCCATTTGGAATAGATGCAGCAGGTTTTACGCAGGCCGTGTATAGAATTAATGGATATAAACTGGACAGAGAAGCTGCTGCACAAGCTAAACAAGGTGAAGCTCTTAGTTTTATTGAAGAGAGTGAACCCGGAGATCTGGCATTTTTTGATGATCAGGATGGTATTATTAACCATGTGGGAATGATGATGCAGGACAACTATATCATTCATGTAGACGGAAAAGTTCGTATAGACAGGATAGATCATTCAGGAATTTTTAATACTGAACTTCAAAAGCATACCCACAAACTACGTGTGATCAAAAAGATCATTTAATTGCATAAATTCTCTCTTGTAGACATAAAAAAACCCGCTGAAATTTCAGCGGGTTTTTTTTTGATTAGTTATACTGATTATAACCTGTCCTTTAAAGCATCAGCTTTTTCTTGTTGATCAAGATTAGTATATAAGTTCATCGCAGTTTTTAAGATTTCCTTATTCTCTGGATCTACTTCCATCGCTTCCTCAAGGTATGGTAAAACCTTTTTGTATAGGTCTTTTCTCTGAGCGTCAAGCTCATCATAACGAGCATTGTCTTTTTTGCTCATTCCAAGATTGTTCATCTCATCGATAAGTGCTCTCTCTTCACCCAACATAGCAGCAATCATATTAATTCTCGCTTCATTATATTCTGGATCGATCTCTAAAGCAGTTTTATAACTTTCTACCGCCTTATCAGTATTCTCAATTTCAGCATACATCAACCCAATGTTGTTATATACACCAGGATTGGATTTGTCCATGTTTCCAGCTTTTTCCAGGATAGAAATTGCTTTCTCCTTTTCGCCCATCTGGTAGTACATATTCGCTTCTGAAAGTAATAGATCTACATCATTCGGGTTTGCAGCTTTTGCTGCGTCAATAGATTCGATAGCCTTATCATATTGCTCCTGGTTGATATAAATTCTGGCAACTAAAGAGGCGATCTCTCCCTTTTTAGAAGGAATTGGTTCTACTTTAGGATCCTTGTATTGTCCTGTCTTCACCATAAGATCCATTTGTTCCTTAGAACCCATATTCTCTTTTTCACCGGTTTCAATATTTACGGCAGTATAAGATTTGCCTGAACCATCATAACCAAGGTCACTTAGTTCTTCAAGGTATTCTACAGCCTTACCATATTCCTGGGCATTCACTAAATTATTAGCAGCATAATACAGGTAAACCGTATCCTGCTTACTCATTTGGTAGCTAGTGTATAATTTATCTGCTGCCGACTTATAATCTTCTTTCCCCTGGTCTTCAATTGCAGAGTTAATAAGATCATTCTTCATTTTAGTCAGTGCTGCGGATGCATCCTCGTTCCCAAGTTCTGCCGCCTTAGCATAGGCCATAGCCGCTGTTTGCACATCTTCATTTGAAGGATTCCCTGAAGAATAAGCTTTACCTTTATATAGGTAAAACCTCTCCTGCCATTTGTCATTCAATTCGGAAAGATTCGCTTCAGCAACTTTTAACTGAGCCTTAGCTTCAGTAAAGTTTTTGTCTTCAATAGCGTCTTCCGCATTTTTAACCTGGTCCTTCTGCGCGAACGTCGTCATGGTTAGAAATGACACAGCCGCAGCCGTTAAGATATTCG
>NZ_JBLVTK010000003.1:284539-348834 GCF_048285865.1 Christiangramia marina
CACTATCATCTGCAATAGTCGTGCCATCGGTCTGACTCTCCCCGCCTACAGGCTTTTCCGCATCTTCCATTAGCTCGACATCATCTTCATCATGCAATACTTTTGCCACTGCAGCGATAGAATCATTGCCCTTTAAGTTTATAAGTCTTACACCCTGCGTAGCACGGCCCATAACTCTCAAATTTTCAACAGCCATTCTAATAACGATCCCCGATTTATTAATGATCATAAGATCATCATCGTCTGATACATTCTTGATTGCAACAAGTTGTCCTGTTTTCTCCGTAACTGAAATTGTTTTAACTCCCTTACCACCTCGATTGGTGATTCGGTAATCCTCCAGGCTTGATCTTTTACCATAACCATTCTCAGAAACTACGAGAATATCTGAATCAAATTCGTTAACCGAAACCATTCCAACAACTTCATCGTTATCGTCGGCTAAAGTAATTCCACGAACACCTGAGGCATTTCTACCCATAGGTCGGGTTTTGCTTTCCTCAAATCTAATTGCCTTACCACTTTTAAGTCCTAACATCACCTGGCTATTCCCGGTAGTTAGTTTTGCTTCAAGTAATTCATCACCATCTTTGATAGTAATGGCATTAATACCGTTTGTTCTTGGGCGGCTATATTTCTCCAGACTTGTTTTCTTAACCTGTCCTTTTTTGGTGGCCATGATCACGAAATGATTATTTACATAATCTTCATCCTTAAGATCCTGAGTACAGATAAAGGCATTCACCTTATCTTCAGGTTCGATGTTAATAAGGTTTTGAATTGCTCTTCCTTTGGAAGCTTTACTTCCTTCCGGAATTTCATAAACTCTCATCCAGTAACATTTACCGTTTTGAGTAAAGAATAACATATACTGGTGGTTGGTACCTACGAAAAGGTATTCAAGGAAATCTTCATTTCTGGTGTTAGATCCTTTTTGTCCAACTCCTCCTCTATTCTGAGTCTTGTATTCGTTGAGTGAAGTTCGTTTGATATACCCTGCATGAGAAATAGTAATCACTACTTTCTCATCCGGGATCATATCTTCGATACTAAGATCACCACCGGCGTATTCGATCTGAGATCTTCTTTCATCCCCATACTTTTCCTGTACTTCCAGAAGTTCATTCTTGATCACTTCCATTCTACGCTCTTTTCGAGCCAGGATATCTTCCAGATCTTCGATTGTTTTGATGATCTCGTCATATTCAGCTCTCAGCTTATCCTGTTCAAGACCTGTAAGTTGTCTCAATCGCATTTCTACGATCGCTTTAGCCTGAATTTCTGAAAGTTCAAAACGATCAATTAATTTATTACGAGCTTCTTCAGCATTAGAAGAAGAACGTATTAAGGCGATCACTTCATCAATATTATCTGAAGCTATGATCAATCCTTCCAGGATATGAGCACGCTCTTTAGCTTTCCGAAGTTCAAATTCAGTTCTTCTTACGACCACATCATGTCTGTGTTCTACGAAGTGATAAATAAGATCCTTTAAATTCAACATTTGCGGTCTTCCATTCACCAGTGCAATATTATTTACACTAAAAGAAGATTGTAATGCTGTGTGTTTAAATAAGGTATTAAGAACGATGTTGGGGATAGCATCTCTTTTCATCTGGTATACGATACGCATACCATTTCTATCAGATTCATCTCTAATCAGACTGATTCCTTCGATCTTCTTGTCATTTACAAGATCTGCTGTCTTCTTGATCATATCAGCTTTGTTCACCTGATATGGTATTTCTGTAACAACGAGGTATTCCCGACCCGCAATCTCTTCCATATGGGATTTAGCACGCATTACGACTCTACCTCTTCCGGTTTTAAAAGCTTCCTTTACTCCATCATAACCGTAAATAATACCGCCTGTTGGGAAATCTGGTGCTTTAATATATTGTATAAGCTCATCGATCTCGATATCGTGATTATCGATATAAGCGATGGTACCATCTATAACTTCATTTAAATTATGAGGAGGCATGTTAGTAGCCATACCAACAGCAATACCACTAGCTCCGTTCACCAATAAGTTTGGCACCCGTGTCGGCATTACGACAGGTTCACTTAATGAGTCATCAAAATTCAGCTGAGTATCTACTGTTTCCTTGTCAATATCTGCAAGCATGTCCTCACTGATCTTACGCATACGTGCTTCAGTATAACGCATCGCTGCAGGACTATCCCCATCTACAGATCCAAAGTTACCCTGGCCATCTACAAGCATATACCGCATGCTCCATTCCTGGGCCATACGCACCATAGTGTCGTATACTGAAGAATCCCCGTGCGGGTGATACTTACCTAATACCTCTCCTACGATTCTAGCAGATTTCTTATAGGCTCTATTTGAAAGTACTCCAAGCTCATACATACCGTAAAGCACACGTCTATGTACAGGTTTCAATCCATCACGAACATCTGGTAGTGCACGTGACACAATGACCGACATCGAATAATCGATGTAGGCAGATTTCATTTCATCTTCAATATTGATAGGAATTAGCTTTTCTCCTTCAGCCATATTAAAAAATTTAATTATCTTAAAATTGTAAGGGGCAATTTACATATTTTATACCTCTTTAACGTCCCGTAATCTCTGAGCTTAAGTATTTTTTATTAACAAATTTTTATTGTGTTTTGGTTAATAAGTTCATTATTTTCCCTTTTGAAAAGTGATGGTTATTTTGTCACTTAGCTATGGTCACCTTATTAGGTACGGTTTTTGTCCTATTTGGAGTGAAAATAAAATTGAGAAAGGAAGATAAAAATGGATGATAATTTTTCACCAAGAGTAAAAGACGTTATTGCTTACAGTAAAGAGGAAGCATTAAGGCTTGGTCATGATTTCATTGGAACAGAGCATCTAATGCTGGGGTTGTTGCGAGATGGAGACGGGAAAGCTATAGATATTCTAACCGCGTTGGAAATTGACCTTAGCCATTTGAGACGTAAAGTCGAAATACTAAGTCCTGCAAATCCCAATACTGTTACTATAAGTAATGAAAAGAAAAACCTGCATCTTACCAGGCAGGCAGAGCGAGCATTGAAAACTACATTTCTGGAAGCCAAATTATTCCAGAGTGCTTCGATTAATACCGCACATTTATTATTGTGTATTCTTAGAAATGAGAATGACCCAACTACCAAACTGCTGAATAAATTGAGAATAGACTACGATGGCGTTAAAGATCAGTTTAAATACATGATCGCTAGCGATGAAACCGACTTTTCAGATAGTCCAACGGCGGAGTCATTTTCAGATGATGATGGAGATGAAGCCACCAGGGAAAATCCGTTTAGCGGAGGCGGCGGTGCTAGTACAGGAAAAACCAATAAGAAATCAAAAACTCCGGTTCTTGATAACTTCGGAAGAGACCTCACTGCAATGGCTGAAGCTGATAAGCTGGATCCTGTGGTTGGAAGAGAGAAAGAGATCGAAAGAGTTTCTCAGATTCTTAGTCGTAGAAAGAAAAATAATCCATTATTGATAGGAGAACCAGGAGTTGGTAAATCTGCTATTGCTGAAGGATTAGCACTTAGAATTGTCAAAAGGAAGGTATCCCGGATCTTATTTGATAAAAGAGTGGTTACTCTCGACCTCGCTAGCTTAGTTGCTGGCACAAAATATCGAGGCCAGTTCGAAGAAAGGATGAAGGCCGTGATGAACGAGCTTGAAAAGAATGATGATATCATCCTTTTTATTGATGAGATACATACGATTGTTGGCGCAGGTGGCGCGACAGGTAGTCTGGATGCCAGCAATATGTTTAAACCTGCACTTGCAAGAGGTGAAATACAATGTATTGGTGCCACTACCCTTGATGAGTACAGACAATATATCGAAAAAGATGGTGCCTTAGAAAGAAGATTTCAGAAGGTTATAGTGGAACCTACTACTGTAGATGAAACCATAGAAATTCTTAATAACATCAAGGATAAATATGAGGATCACCATAATGTACAATATACAAACGAAGCGATCGAAGCTTGTGTAAAGTTAACGAATCGTTATATGACCGATAGGTTTTTACCAGATAAGGCTATTGACGCATTAGATGAAGCAGGATCAAGAGTTCATATTACTAATATCGATGTACCAAAACAGGTACTGGATCTGGAAAGAAGACTTGAAGAAGTTCGTGAAAACAAGAATTCTGTAGTTAAGAAACAGAAATATGAAGAAGCTGCAAAACTTAGAGATGACGAAAAAAATCTTGAAAAAGAACTTGCTGTAGCTCAGGAAAAATGGGAAGAAGAGTCTAAGAAACATAAGGAAATTGTTTCTGAAGATAGCGTAGCTGATGTTGTATCGATGATGACTGGAATTCCAGTGAATCGTATCGCCCAAACAGAAAGCAATAAGCTCGTGGAACTTCCTCAATTGATCAAAGGAAAAGTAATTGGTCAGGATGAAGCTGTAGGCAAGGTTGTAAAAGCCATACAGAGGAATCGCGCCGGACTTAAAGATCCAAATAAACCAATTGGTTCATTCATATTCCTTGGACAAACTGGTGTAGGTAAAACTCAGTTAGCTAAAGTATTGGCAAGAGAGTTATTTGATAACGATGATGCTCTTATCAGAATCGATATGAGTGAGTATATGGAGAAATTCGCTGTTTCCAGATTAATTGGAGCGCCTCCTGGATACGTTGGTTATGAAGAAGGTGGTCAGCTTACAGAGAAAGTTCGTAGAAAGCCATACGCTGTGATCCTCCTGGATGAGGTGGAAAAAGCACATCCAGATGTTTTCAATATGCTATTACAGGTACTGGATGATGGGTATCTAACCGATAGTCTTGGAAGAAAGATCGATTTTAGAAATACGATCATCATTATGACTTCCAATATTGGAGCCAGAAAATTAAAAGATTTTGGTCAGGGTGTTGGTTTTGGAACTACCGCTCAGAAATCCCAGGTGGATGATAACGCCAGAAGCGTGATTGAAAATGCATTGAAAAAAGCATTCGCTCCCGAGTTTTTAAACAGGATTGATGACGTAGTGATCTTTAATGGTCTTGAAAGAGAAGACATTCATAAGATCATCGATATCGAACTTGCGAAATTGTTTGGTAGAATTCAGGGACTTGGATACGATCTTACCCTTACAGATAAGGCTAAAGATTTTATTGCAGATAAAGGTTTTGACAGGCAATATGGTGCCAGACCATTAAATAGAGCAATTCAGAAATATATTGAGGATGCTTTAGCTGAAGAGATCGTTACCTCAAACCTGAAGGAAGGTGACAAGATCACGATGGATCTGGATGAAGAGAAAAGTGAACTGACCATAGATATTCAGAAATCCGTAGAAACTGAATAATATTTAAGTTCAGAAAATAAAAAAACCTGCCATTTTCATGGCAGGTTTTTTTATTCTTGTGTATCAACCAAACTTCAGTAATTTAGCCGGAAATTGTCCTAATAATCGTATGAACTACCCTACTATTGAACTTGATTTTGGCAGTATTTCTATTCACGAAGATTTTATGATCGCTAAAATGAACGAAGGAATTCTGTTTGATATTAGCAAAAATGAAACTCTTCTTGAAATTGGAGCTGAAGTATTCCAGGGAAAACCATACGCTTACATATCACACAGAGTGAATAGCTACGCGGTAGATCCAATGGTTTACAAACAATCTGCAAAATTTCAAAATCTAAAAGTTATCGCGGTTGTCAGTGATAACGATATGACCAGAACCCTGGCCTCTACAGTTGAAAAGGAATTTTATATCGATGCAAATTTCTTCAGGGTTTTTGCTGAACTAGAGGACGCTACCAGTTGGGTACAGGAGAAATTATCACTATCGGTCCCCGAATAGAATTTATCAGTTTAATTCTTTTGTTCTGGTTCGGGATTTCTATTAAACAGTTGCTGTACTGCACGACCAATATTGTCTGCAATGTCGCCGGCAAGCAAACTTTCATATCCTAATTGATCACTTACTAAAGTACCACTTGAACCGTGTAAGTAGACAGCCAGAATCGTCGCCGCCAGGCTGCTATAATTCTGACCTATAAAACTTGTGATAACTCCTGAGAGCACATCACCGCTACCAGCAGTTGCCATTCCCGGATTCCCTGAAGAATTTATGTAGACCTCTTCATTATTTACAATAAATGTATGAGCACCCTTTACAACGATGATAAGTTTAAACTTTTTGCTTAAAGCCTTAACCTTGTCAAGTTTATCAAAATCATCCTTCCACTCCCCTATTAGTCTTTTCAACTCGCCTGGATGCGGAGTAATGACGGAGTTTTCAGGCATTTTTTTCAAAAGTGACTTGTTTTTCGATAAAATATTGATTCCATCAGCATCAATCACAACTGGTTTCTTCTGAGTTTCTAAAAATTCTCCTAAGGCGTTAGCCGTAGCTTCATTGGTTCCTGCTCCCATTCCGAAACAAAATACATCAGCATCAAAATCTGAAGGAAATTTGGTGATCATTTTAGAATTTTGATCTGTGAGTACCATCACTTCCGGAATGGATATCTGGAGGGCATCATATCCACATTCCGGGATATAAACCGTACAGAGTCCCGTACCCGATCGCATTGCAGCCCTAGATGCCAGAATGACGCTACCTATTTTACCGTAGCTTCCTCCAATGATCAAAACCTTTCCATAGTCGCCTTTATGAGAGTTTATTTTTCTTGACCTATATAAACTTTGAGCTTCCTCTTTTCCTATTAAGAATATATTGGAATCCACTTTCCCCAGATATTCCCGATCTAGTGCTATATCGATGACCTGTAAATCACCAACATATTCCATGGTATCTGGCAGGTAAAAACTGAGTTTAGGAGATTGAAAGCTTAATGTATATCCTGCTTTAATTACTGCTCCATCCTTAAAAACCTGATCTGGTGCTAGACCACTCGGCATATCGATAGATAGGACGAAAGCTTGTGAGGTATTGATCAAATTAATTAAATCAGCTGGCCAGCCTTCTACCGCACGGTTTAGACCAATTCCAAACAAGGCATCTATAACAAAATCACCAGTATGAATTTCAGGGAAACCGTTTTTACTCTTTATAAGTTCCGGCCAGTCATTTGTAATTTCCTTCAATTTCTCATAATTGCTCAAGAAATCTTCAGATCTTTTATCACTATAATTAACTATAAATGTACGAACCTCGTATCCATGCTGAATAAGATGCCTGGCAACCACCAATCCGTCTCCTCCATTATTACCAATTCCACAGAAGATCTTTATGGGAATTGGGGCTCCCTGCAATCTTTTATGAATTTCATTAAATACAAGTGTTCCAGCCCGTTCCATAAGTTCTTCTGAAGTGATATCCTGCTTTTCCAGAGTAACCTTATCTGCCTCTGCCAATTGTGCTGCCGTAAGTATTTTCATTGGGTAAATCTTTCTTGTTCTTTCTTTTTTCGAACCCTAAAGATACTCATATAAAAACGCTTATTTAATATTGTATTCTAACTGAATTCAATAAATTTGGGCAAATTTTTGACAATAATGAAAGAAGTAGCCCTGTCTGCAATACACAATGAATTAAATGCCAAAATGGTACCTTTTGCCGGATACAATATGCCGGTATCTTATGAAGGTGTAAACATTGAACATCAAACTGTACGAGAAAAACTTGGTGTTTTCGATGTTAGCCACATGGGAGAATTCCTGATCTCCGGAGAAAATGCATTAAAGCTTATCCAGAAGATCAGTTCTAACGATGCTTCAAAACTTACAGATGGGAAAGCTCAGTATTCTACGATGCCTAACGAAAATGGTGGCATAGTGGATGATCTTATTATTTACCGGCTGGAAGCTGAAAAATACTTGTTGGTAGTAAACGCTTCGAATATCGATAAAGATTGGAACTGGATCTCTCAGCATAACGATGTAGACGCAACTATGCGTGATATGAGTGATGAATTGTCTTTATTGGCAATACAGGGACCTAAAGCGGCTGAAGCTATGCAATCCCTTACTTCGATCGATCTTCAGAATATGAAATTCTACACTTTCGAGGTTGGTACTTTTGCTGGTGTGGAAAAAGTGATCGTTTCAGCTACAGGCTATACTGGGAGTGGCGGGTTTGAAATTTATTTCAGAAATGAAGATGCTCCTCAAATCTGGGCGGCAGTAATGGAAGCGGGGGAAGAATTTGGTATAAAACCAATAGGACTGGCAGCAAGAGATACATTAAGACTGGAAATGGGATATTCCTTGTACGGGAATGATATTGACGATACTACTTCCCCGATTGAAGCGGGTCTTGGCTGGATCACAAAATTCAGTAAAGATTTTATCAATAGTGAAGCGCTTAAAAAACAAAAAGAAGAAGGTCCAAAGCGAAAGCTAGTCGCTTTTGAAATGGATGAAAGAGCTATCCCCAGACAGGGATATGATATTGTAGATGAAAACGGCAAGAAAATTGGAAAAGTCACTTCGGGCACCATGTCACCATCTCTTGAAAAAGGAATTGGATTAGGATATGTACCGGTAGAAGTTGCAGGTGTTGGAAATAAGATATCCATTCAGATCAGGAAAAAAGCTGTACAGGCAACCCAGGTGAAATTGCCCTTTTATAAAGGATAATTTAATTGAAACGAATTTTGATATTAGGAGCGAGTGGCTTTATTGGGAATTCCCTGTATAAAGAGCTCTGCTCCTATTTTGATACACACGGTACCTATTATACTGAAAATGATTTTTTTGAAAAAAATCACCAATTCCACCATTTTGATATGGAGACGGAAAACATCAGTATTCTACTGGAAAGTTTAAAGCCTGATGTCATCGTATCCTGCCTGCGTGGAGGCTTTGATGCTCAGATCAATACTCATTTCGAGATCATCAATTACCTTCTCAATTATCGTAAAAAGCTGATATTTCTGTCTTCGGCCAATGTTTTTGATGCTTTTACCAACTATCCTTCCTACGAATATGATAAAACACTTAGTCAGAGCGTTTACGGCAGATTCAAGATCAAGATAGAAAATGCATTACTTAGACTTCCGAATAAACAATATAATATCCTGAGACTTCCTATGGTCTTCGGAAAAGGCTCCCCAAGAATCAAACAAATAAGAACGATTCTTGATCTTAACGAACCGCTGGAAGTTTTTCCAAATGTGGTCGTGAATGCTACTGAAATTGGAAAGGTCACTCAGCAAATCCATTATATCATTAATAGAAACAGGCAGGGAGTATTTCATTTGGGCAGCGATGACCTGGTGCATCAAAGAGATCTGGTGGAGGACCTTACCAGGGAGCTTGGTTATGAAAATCCACTTTTCAAAAATGTATACGACTCGAATTTTGATAGATTTCTGGCGGTCCTCCCAAAGGATAATAAGCTTCCAAAGAACCTACAGATAAGTATTCAGGAAGTAGTCAAAGCATCAGCTAAATTATAGCTGTTAATTTGATATTAAACTGAATCACCTTAACAGTGATATGCTTCATTCTTAGTAACTTTAAGGAAACCAAATAATTAAGTCATGAAAAAATTAAGTGATACTGAGATAGATGATCAATTGAAAAGTCTTGATGGATGGACATATGCTAAAGGTGCTATTCATACTTCCTTTGAATTTGAGAATTTTAAAGAAGCATTTACCGTAATGACAAGAATAGCATTTGAGGCTGAAGCTCAGGAGCATCATCCAAATTGGGGAAATGTATATAATCAACTGGAAATTTCCCTTTCTACCCACGATGCAAATGGTGTTACTGAAAAAGATTTTAAACTTGCCAGAACAATTGAAGAGATTATAGAGTCGACGAATTGATAAAATCTTGAAACTGCAAACTCAGCTCCTTATACATACTGTATTTAGGAGCTTTTTTATATTTTTGCGCAAACCTAATTATAATTTGAAATGGGAAGAGCTTTTGAATTTCGCAAAGCACGGAAAATGAAACGTTGGTCTGCAATGGCTAAAGCATTTACCAGGATTGGTAAAGATATTGTCATGGCGGTAAAAGAAGGTGGTCCAGATCCTGACACGAATGCTAAACTTCGTGCTGTGATCCAGAATGCGAAAAGTGTCAATATGCCTAAGGATAATATCGAGCGTGCGATCAAACGTGCTTCAGATAAAAACCAGGGTGACTACAAAGTAGTTCTTTTTGAAGGTTATGCTCCTCACGGTATTGCTGTTCTTGTAGAAACTGCAACAGATAATAATAATAGAACGGTTGCAAACATTCGTTCTCATTTCAACAAATCTGATGGAAATCTTGGAACATCAGGCTCTGTAGAATTCATGTTTGACCATACCTGTAACTTCAGAATTAATGCTGAAAATCTGGATCCGGAAGAACTTGAGTTAGAATTGATAGATTTTGGTGCTGAAGAAGTTTTTGAAGATGAAGACGGTATTCATATCTATGCACCGTTTGAATTCTTTGGTGCCATTCAGAAGGAATTAGAGAACAGGGAAATGGAAATACTTTCTTCTGGATTTGAAAGAATTCCTCAGGTTACTAAACCTTTAGAAGGTGAACAGGCCGCAGATGTAGAAAAATTACTTGAAAAACTGGAAGAAGATGATGATGTTCAAAACGTCTATCATACTATGGAAACACCAGATGAGGATTAATTAGAAATTTTCCTTGATCTTCCCTTCTACACCCTCGTAGAACTGGCTAATAACTTTAAAATCTAGATCAAAATCTCCGGTAGGCTGTAAAGCCTCGGAGATTTTTACTTTTTTGGGTTTATAGTCGAAGGAAACCATTACAATCGGAACTTCTGCTTTCAAGGCTATATAGTAAAAACCTGTTCTCCACTTATCTGTTTTCTCCCTGGTACCTTCCGGTGATAATGCTAATCGAAATATAGTCTTGTCTTCAAAAACTTTCGCGATCGCATATACTTTATTCTTTTTCCCTGATCTATCCAGAGGTGCTCCGCCTACCCACTTAAAATACCAGCCAAATGGAGGTTTAAACAATTCCTGCTTCCCTACAAAGTTAAATTCCACATCCATAATTTTACGAACCAGAATTCCTAAGAGAAAATCAAAAGAGCTTGTGTGTGGAGCAACAATTACAACACATTTTTTAATTCTGGATGTAAAGTTATCCTCCAGACGCCAGCCCAAAATATTATAAAAAATAAATCTTGCCAGCCAACGCATATGTTACTCCCGGTGATGTTTCGTGGATTCATCTCCACGACGACGTTTCTTTTCTTCGCTAAGCAGAGCCAATTCCCTACCCGTCTGTCCTTTAACTGAAGTGTTTTCCTGAGCACGTCGCAATAGGTAAGGAACTACATCTCTAACCGGTCCAAATGGAACTAACTTTACTGCATTGTATCCTTTCTTTGCCATATTAAAACTAATATGATCACTCATTCCATAAAGCTGACTAAACCAAATTCTTTTATCATCGATAGAAATGCCCTTGTCTTCCATTATCTGCAAAGCCAGGTAACTACTTACCTCGTTATGAGTACCTATGAATACTGAAATATCTTCCAGATGATTAAGACAGTAAGACATTACTGAGTTAAAGTTAACATCTGTTGCCTCCTTACTTTCACATATAGGTGATGCATAACCTAATTTCTTAGCTCTGGAATTTTCTTTTTCCATGTATGCACCCCTTACGATCTTGGCTCCTATTTTGAAACCTTCCTTCTGGCCTTGCTCGTGAAGGTCCTTAAGGTAGTCCAGCCGGTCCCATCTATAACATTGTAGCGTGTTGAATATAAGTACTTCATCCTGATTGTACTTTTTCATCATTTCAACCATAAGATCATCGGCAGCGGTTTGCATCCAGGTTTCTTCACCATCAGCATACAATCGAACCTTTAATTCAAATGCGCGCTTACATAAAGTTTCTACTCTGTTTTTTACTCGATCCCACTCTTCCTTTTCCTCATCGGTAAGACTAAGCTTTTCACTCACCTTTTCCCATATAGCAAACCTTCCAATACCGGTAGGCTTAAACATAGCAAAGGTAACTTCATCACTTTCATTAGCGTATTCAATAAGACTCAGTTTCTTGCGCATTGCAGAATCAAATTCCTCTTCGCTCTCTTTACCTTCAACCGAGTAATCAAGAATACTATGAAGGTTCTCCCCATACATTTCCTTGGTAACCGGTTTACAGTCTTCTTCAGTAACTCCTCCACAAAATTGCTCGAAAATCGTCTTCTTTATAAGAGTTTCTACAGGCAAGTGTAATTTCAAAGCCATTTTAGTTAATGCGCTACCTGCTTTTACCAAAGCAGAATAATTCATCATGCTAAACAAAAAAATCGCCCTGTCTAGGTCTGAATTTGATTTAAGTTTGAATGCAGATTTAGTGTTGTTGAATATCTTCTTTCTAATCATTTCATGCTGTTAATCGGGCAAATATAATTATTGAAGATGACTATTTTCATAAATTCTATTTAATTTCGAAAGCTCTAAATGCCAATACCATGAATGAAGCTAATTACCTGGTCAATCCTGTATTTTACGGTAGCGAATCTTATTCGAATATCAACCAGTACATAGAAGATAAAAAGCCATCTTCAGTATTTATTCTAGTTGATACAAACACCCAACAGAATTGCTTAGGATTATTTCTAAAGAATATAACTACGGAGCTACAAATTGAAGTTATTGAAATTGAGCCGGGGGAAGAAAATAAGCATATTGAAACCTGTACTGGTGTTTGGAGTGCACTTTCAGAGCTTGGTGCTGATCGAAAGAGTTTGATGATAAATCTTGGAGGTGGTGTTGTCACTGATCTTGGTGGTTTTGTAGCTTCAACGTTCAAGCGTGGTATTCCATTTATTAATGTTCCTACAACCTTACTTTCTATGGTAGATGCATCGGTTGGAGGTAAAACCGGTGTTGACCTTGGAAATCTTAAAAATCAGGTGGGAGTAATCGTACAGGCAGAACTGGTTGTGGTAGATAGCAAATACCTGCAAACATTATCTTCCCGTGAAATGCGGAGTGGTCTCGCTGAAATCCTGAAACATGGACTTATAGCCGATGAATCTTACTGGAATCGTATGAGCAACCTGAGCTCTCTAGATCTCTCAGACCTTGATACCATCATAGAACATTCAGTGAATATAAAATCGGAAATCGTTTCGCAGGATCCTTACGAACGGTCCATCCGGAAAAATCTTAATTTTGGACATACACTCGGCCATGCTGTGGAATCCTTCTATTTAACTAATTCTGAAAAAGATAAATTACTTCATGGAGAAGCAATTGCGATCGGGATGATCTTAGAGTCTTATTTATCTTCTGAAATTCTAAATTTTCCGCAGAAAAAATTACGGGATATTTCAAAAATAATAATTGATCTATTCGGTTTTACCGACATATCTACGGAAGATCTCAACCAGATTATTTCGTTGCTTAAACATGATAAAAAAAACTCGAACGGACAGGTGAATTTTGTTTTGCTGAAGGATATTGCTGTTCCTGAATTGGATGTTATAGTTCCTGAAGAGCTGATTTTCAAATCTTTCGACTTTTATAACTCTCTGAATACAACTAATCATTAAATTAATCGAATATCTGGCAACTCCCTTGTGTGGCGTTTGATATTTTATTTATACTTGCATAAACCAATCACACTATGAAAAGGATAATTGTAGACTATAAAAAGCTTACTCCTGAAATTCTTGGACTTCTTGTAGAGAAATATCCTGATGGATATGATGATGACCAGGTTATCGCCTTTAAGAATGCTAAAAATGAGACTGTTGAAGCTGTGGAAGTAAAGACTGAAGATACTATTTACCTGGTGAAGGTAAGTACCAGGCTTGAAAGTACTATGGCAAATTTTGATGAAGATGATTATGAAGATTCAGAATTTACAGATCCTATTGTAGACATTCCAGAGAAGGATGATACTGAAGAAGACGAAGACAAATAAAAAAAGGGACGCAATTGCGTCCCTTTTTATTTCATAATTATTTAGGATTATGCATGTTGTAAATCATGCTTACCTTCTTTAATCTCTTCTATAACCTTTGCATTAAATGCTGGAAGGTCATCAGGATTTCTGCTTGTAACTAAAGCTTCATCAACTACAACTTCCTGGTCTACCCATAAAGCGCCTGCATTTTCAAGATCTTTACGAACACTACTAAAAGATGTCATCGTTCTACCTTCCACAACATCTGCACTAATTAAAGTCCATGGCGCGTGACAGATAGCACACACTGGTTTACTTTGTTTGAAAAAGTCTCTTACAAAGATCAATGCACTCTCTTCTCTTCTTAAGTTATCTGGATTAATTACTCCTCCGGGAAGTACTAAAGCATGGTAATCCTTTGCTGAAACCTCGTCAAGGGTTTTATCCACTTTAAAGTCTTGTCCCCAATTATCACCATCCCAGGATTTGATATTACCTGACTTAAGGCTAACAATCTCTACATTGAAACCTTCCTTCTCCATTGCCTCTTTTGGAGAGGTTAGTTCTACTTCTTCAAATCCATCTGTTGCTAAAATTGCAATTCTCTTATCCATAATTTTTCTTTTTTTTAGTTACTCAAAGATAGGATTAGGAAGAGTGAATCTGTATTAAAAGCCTATTAAAACTGGATGTTTATGAGTTAAAGGTTTTTTAAAACTCTTTTTCTTCTGAAGTTTCATCTGCATCCAGGTAAGATTTCAAACGGTCTACGATATACTTTTCTTCTTTAAGCTGAACTTTCCGTTGTTCGAGTTTCTTCATCTCCTGGTATATCGCTGGTTCACCAAAACGGTTAGGCTCAACTTTCTCTTTCTTCAGAAGGGCATACTGTACTGTGAACTCTGCTCCGAAGAATAAGATTAAACAGGTATAGTAAACCCAAAGTAAAATTAATACGACTGAAGACGCACCACCATAAACTGAAGCCGGATCGCTTTGACCAAAATAAATACTAATAAGCGTCTCACCTATTATAAAAAGTGCTGTCGTCAATGCAGCACCAGTATAGGTGGTTTTCAATCTAATCTTAATATCTGGTAGAAGCTTAAAGATCATCGCGAATAAGGTCGTTATAAAGAAAAACGTCAGTGCGTAATTGAGTATATACATGGCAACCTGTGTGATATCAGGAATTAGCTGCTGCATAGTTTCTGTAACCAACTTTAGAATAGTTGAAACTACCAGGGCAATTAATAACAGTAAACCTATAACGACCACCATTCCCAAAGAAATTACCCGATCAAGAACCATACGGAGGAAATTAGTTTTTCTGGCCGCAACGTTCCAAATGTTGTTCATCGCGATTTTCAACTGAAAAAACACTCCGGTTGCACCAAAGATGAGCATTGCTAAACCAAAAATAATGGCCCATGTAGAATCTTGCGACAATGCAGCGTTTTCGATCATGCCCTCAATCGCTTTAGAAGCTTCAGTTCCAATAAACTCGCCTATCTCACCTGTAAGCCTACCCTGAACGGCCTCTCTTCCGAAGAAATAACCAGCAATACTTACCACAATGATCAATAATGATGGTAAGGAAAATAATGCATAGTAAGCGATTGTGGCGCTTCTGGCATAGGGTTCATTTTTATCCCAGCTCACATAAGTCTTCTTGAGAAGTTTGCCGAATACCTTGATCCTGCTAAACATTAAAGATATTTCTCTTTGATCACCTCAATATGGTGCATAGCATGACCAACCATCATAAAGCCGAGTGCTCTGGGTGAAGCATTTATATCGTTCATGACACCACCAAGTTTTAACATATCTATAGTCATACTTTCAAAAAGAATGATTCCCGCTTCCCGCACAATTTTATATTCTTTAATAAGATCAGGTACCGCTCTGTGTTCTGAGCGACTATTTAGGACATATATATCATGATCGAAACCTGGTAATGGCTGTGGTTCATTCCTGGCAATTGCCAATGCTCTGAATTGAAAAATCCTTTCTGTATCAATTATATGCTGAATCATCTCCTTCAGAGTCCATTTACCTTCTGCATAACGGTAATCCCATTTGTCTTCCGGAATATTCTCTAAAAATTGAAGAAATTCTGAAGTGTTCGATTTGAGACTAGTAACTAATTCAGCTTCTGGTTCTAATCTATCGATATAACCTCTATAAAATTCGCCTATTTCTCCTTTGGTAAGTTCAGATTTTCTCATTAAGCAGAATTTCTACTAGCATTAATATTACCATACAATGATCTTGTAACCATTTTTTCATATACTTCAAGCGCTTTCTGGTTGGCTTCAGGATTTTTACTCAACTCCTGCACCATTCTAAGCGCATGTTGCTGAATGGTCAATAATGGAAGTACAATCCTTTCACGCGCTTGTATGGAAGCCTTTCCTGCGGGCTGATTCTGCATCAAACTATCATAACCGGTAACTTTTAAAAGCATTTTCTTAGAACGTTCGAACTCATCATGAATTACCGTCCAGAATTCTCCAAACTCTTCATCATTTTTCATATATGCTGTCAAAGGGAAGAATGATTTAGTCAAACTCATCATACTGTTTTCAAGCAAGGTTTTAAAGAATTCAGAATTGTTGTAGAGATCCTGAACTTCATCAAACCTACCTTGTTTATCCATTTCTTCCATTGCAGTTCCCACTCCAAAAAATCCAGGAACATTTTGTTTAAGCTGACTCCAGCTTCCAACAAAGGGTATCGCCCTTAGATCTGATAAATTGAGTTCAGCAGATTTATTTCGTTTACTTGGTCTACTACCAATATTGGTTTTAGCGTAGTATTTAAGTGTACTCATTTTTTCCAGGTAAGGAATAAAACGAGGATGTTTTTTAAAGTCTGTATATGTTTTGTAACTAATTTCAGCAAGCTCGCTCATGGTATTGCGATCCTGATCATTCAGTTCATTTTTACCTTCACTAAAAATTTCATTAGAAACCCCCGAACTTAATAATTGCTCCAGATTATATGTACAACTATCCTTTGTGCCAAAATTAGAGCTGATTGTTTGTCCCTGGACTGTTAATTGAATTTCCTCATTCTCTATCGTTGGACCTAAGGAAGCGTAAAATTGGTGTGTTTTACCACCACCCCTTGCCGGCGGTCCACCACGACCATCAAAAAAGACAACTTTAATTCCGTACTCACGGGAAATTCGAGTAAGTTCTTCCTTCGCCTTGTAAATACTCCAGTTTGCCATTAAGTAACCACCATCTTTAGTTCCATCACTAAAACCAAGCATGATCGTTTGCTTATTATTTCGTTTTTCAAGGTGTTCTTTATATACAGGATTCTTGTATAGTTTCTCCATCACATGATGTGCTTCTCTTAGATCCGGCACTGTTTCAAATAATGGAATAACATCTACAGTTGGTGTTTTCCAACCACATAATTTCATATACAAATAAGGCTGTAAAACACCTTCCACACTTCCGCAGTTACTAATGATATAGCGATTAGCCCCCTGCTCCCCATTCTTCTCCTGAATTTCCATCATCGCATATATTGATGAAAGCGTAGATCGGGTCATCCCTTCTTCAAATTCTTCAGGATCCAACTGGGCATCTGTAGTTGTCATTACGGCAATTTTTTCCTCGTCTGAAAGAGTTTCAAAATTTTCCGGAATCAACTCTGATTTGTATTTCTTAAGATCTGCAAAAACTTCTTCGTGTTTCGAGCTATCCTGCCTGATGTCTAAAGTTGCGAAGTGGAAACCGAAGAGTTTGATCTTGTTGATCATGTCATCAAGCTCTTCAAGGAATAGTGACTGATGCTTATTTATTAGAATCTCTCTTGCTGTTTGCAATTTCAGCACCAATTCCTCCAAGGAAATTTTTGGAGTGTCTGAATTTGTAACGGCTGAATCATACAAAGCTTTCTCTATCTCTGCCATGATTTCATTAACCTCTCTAAAAGTAAGTCTTCTCTTTAGTTTCCGAATATCCCGGTAATAATTAAGGAGAATTGTGCGGCGAAGTCGGCGTGCAACTCTTAGAGTGATCTCAGTAGTTACAAACGGGTTTCCATCCCTGTCTCCTCCTGGCCAGAATCCCAGGTTGATCACCTGGTTGCCTACATCCTCTCCATCAAATATATTTTGCTGAATATAATTATGAATCTTACTTGCACTCTGGTAGAAAACATTTTCAAAATACCAGATGAGACTAACCGCCTCGTCATATGGAGTTGGTTTCTCTTTGTTGAAGAACGGAGTTTTACCTAGCTGTGCTAATAACTGCTTAATACGAACAAGATCGTTTTTCTGGATTGCCTTATCCAGATCTGTTATAATTCCCAGCACTGCACCAGGATAAAATTGGGTGGGATGTGCTGTAAGAGTAGGTCTTACATTGAATCTCTTCAAGTATTCCTTTAACTGTTCTGTTTTTTGCTTAGCTTCCGCTTCCTCCTTCACACTTCGCAGCGTACCACGACCATCCATATTATTGACGATAGGGAACGACGCATCCTCAATAGCATCAAATAATACTACCTGGCGTTCTATATATTGGATGAAACGAAAAAGCAAAGCGTTACGCTCGTCTTCTGTAGGTGTTTCACCATAACGTTCAAAAAAGTGTTCAACGATCTCCGATGGATTCTTTTTATCAGAAAAACCACGTTCGCAAAGTTCCTGAAAAAGTGGTAACAGAGCTCCGGTCTTTTGTATCTCGTCATATGGCAAGGTTAAAAAGATACTATTATAGACCTGGTATTTTGCCAGCACATTATCATTAAATCTATCTAAACGAGGTTCTCTATTCATAATTTCAATATTTTTCAACTGACTTAAAAGTATAAAAAAACCCTCTAAACAGCTAGGTTTAGAGGGTCTTTATTAAAAGTTTAGTATAAATTACATATCTTTAAATATGGAATGCATCAAACGTTTTTTATCATTGATACTTTCCTCCAGAGAAATCATAGTCTCTGTTCTATAGACACCCTCGATATCATCAAGTTGGAAAATGATTTCCTTCGCATGTTGAGTGTTTTTAGCACGTATTTTACAGAACACATTAAACTTGCCTGTAGTTACATGAGCAACCGTAACGAATGGAATTTCGTTGATTCTCTCAAGTACAAATTTTGTTTGTGAAGTATTCTTCAGAAAAACCCCTACATAGGCGATAAACGCGTATCCAAGTTTCTTGTAATCGAGAGTTAACGATGATCCTATAATAATTCCAGCTTCTTCCATTTTCTTTACACGAACGTGGACAGTTCCAGCTGATATCAGTAGTTTCTTCGCTATATCGGTGAATGGAGTTCTGGTATTCTCGATTAGCATGTCAAGAATCTGGTGGTCGGTGTCGTCTAATTTAAACTTAGCCATCTTGAAGTTCTATTTTTAATGAAATTCAAAATTAATACAAAATCATTGAATTATTGCTAAATAAAAACACCTTTATTGGGGATTTAGCTCGAAAATATCATCATTTAAGAATATTTTATTAACTATAACGTTTTCGGAAATTGACCCCTCCTCCATCAATCTTATCATTTTACCAGCTGCATCAATTTCGCGATGTCCATATAAAACTGAGTTATTAAGAATATCCTCAATTACGGGCACAAATCGTATTTTATCATGAACTAATGTTTCTTTGAACTGTATCAAAATATCTTTTTGCTCTCCTTCGATATTTACATTCCTTAATACCACATCCCGAAAACATTTAGCATTTTCAGGAATTTTAAAATATTGATGGTAATCGACACGTGTATCATTCATTATTTGATCCAGGCAGCTTCTCAAAGCTTTAAAAACGAATTTTCGCGTTACATCCCTGTTATAATCTCCAGGATAATGACCAGCTTCAAAAAGAATAGTTGGAGTTTCAAAACTCTGAAAGGTGTCACCAGCACAATTAAGATTAAAACCATCATCATATCTACCTACACGTTCCCCGAGTTCATCTTTTAAATCATTAACAATTCCAGCGATTAAAGACATACTGTCCTTACGTGCTTCGGTGATACTGCGGTTTATATCGCTCGAAGGCGTCAAAAAAGACAATATTGCCGGTAGATTCGTTTCTCCTGCACTAAAAATGGTGCGTTGATCATGAAGGTTTAAGCAAAAATCAGGTTGGAATTCCCTGTAAACCTTCATGAGCAACCTGCTTTCTGGCTGGCTAAGATCCTGCATGTCCCGGTTAAGATCTATAGCATTGGCATTGACTCGCGTATAATACGCTGCGCCATCTGGATTAAGTACTGGAATAATATATAAGGTTGTACGCTCAAGTAGTGACTTATTATAAGAGCTATCTACATCTACCACTACAGAGTTTAAAAAATCCAGTACAGCTTTCGTTGTTGTGGATTCATTCCCGTGCATTTGCGACCACATTAAAACCTTCTTTGATCCAGATCCAATTCGCAGTCCGTAAATTTTCTTATTCTCTACGGAAACTCCTATAGTTTTAAATACAAGTTTATCTGAATGGGTAGATATAAAGTCTTCCAGATGATCATTATGAAGATAGCGGCCTGCCACTTTCCTGTATTTGGCTTTATCATAATCGCGATTACTCAACCACATTTTTGATTTCTCAGTCATGTTTACAAAACTAAACAATCAATTATTTACAATTGTATACAAGTAGAAATCACTCCGTAGTTTACAGTTGTGAATAAGTGGGTTTCTTCAATACAAGCATGGTTAGGAATTTATCCAAACTGGACATAAAAAAGGTATTTTTAATTCATTATCAATAATCTAGATTAGTTTTTATAAAGTATTTGTTCAACATAAATATTGTTGTTTACAGATGTGTATTAACACTAAAATATGCTATATTTACATTTGTAATCAATGGGGAAATCAGAAGTAATTTACAATGGTAAACACAGAACAATTCGGAACCAGGCTGCAACGCATTCTTGAATATTACGATCTTTCAGCAGCATCTTTCGCAGATAAAATAGAAGTTGGAAGGTCTTCCATTTCACATATCCTTTCTGGTAGAAATAAACCAAGTCTCGATTTTGTCATGAAAGTCGTAAAGAATTTTCCCGAGGTAGAATTATATTGGTTGTTAAATGGAAAGGGTTCTTTCCCTCCCAGAACCAACTCAGGTAATGATAAAGTTGTACATCAAACAAAACCTGATCACTCAACGCAAGAAACCCAGACCAGAAATGCTGAAGTTAATATTTCGAAGGATGTTCAGTTAAATCAGGAAACTTCGAGTAACCAAAAGGTGAAACGAATAGTATTTTTTTATGAGGATGGTAGTTTTGAAGCCTTCGAAAATTGACTCTCATTTGATTAAAACTTACCTTGCAGTATGAACAAAATGATTTCACTCTGTTTTATCCTGTTACTCACATTGAGCTCATGTTTTGAAGCCAACAGGAACTGTGCTGATTTTAGAACTGGCACTTTCGAGTTCGAAACTTATATAAACGGAGAATTACAAAAATCTACTTTCGTAAGGAATGACTCGATAGAAATTGAGTTTTTTCAGGGAAATACAGATACGAGTTCCGTAAGATGGATCAATCCATGTGAGTATATTATCAAGAATACAAATCCTAAAAATATGGCTGAACAGAAGCCAATCCACATGAAGATCCTCACTACTTCTAAGAATAGTTATACGTTCGAGTACGGCCAGGTTGGTGAAACCCAAAAGGCCCGCGGGGAAGTAAAGAAAGTTTCAGAATAGCGTTAAGCTCGCTTTTCCCGCAATAATTTATTCTGCTCTTCCATTAACTCATTTAAACTGGATAGCAATTCGATATCCTTGGGAGTAACGACCTCTGGATTTTTTGGGTCCTGAGCTTTGTTCCGGAAACGATTCATGAATTTTACCACTATAAAGACAACGAAACCAATGACTAAAAAATCTACCATGGTTTCAATAAGCAGTCCGTAACCAATTGAAACTTCATTTACATAATCTGCCGCACCTTCAGTACCAACACCATCTCGTAGAATGATCTTCCTGTCAGCGTAATTTACACCATCGGTAATCATGCTTAATGGCGGCATAATTATCTGTTTTACCAGAACATCAACCACTTTATTGAAAGCCGTACCAATGATGATACCTACGGCCATGTCTATCATGTTGCCTTTTACAGCAAACTCTTTGAATTCTTTAAATAATCCCATTACTCGTCAAATAGTGAAGGTTGACCGTCGCCGCCAGATTTTTTTTCTGGTGCTTTGATCGTCCCATTTTTAATATCTTCTGCTGTTATATTATCTTCAGAATCTTTCGAACTTTGATCTTCGTTAGATTCATCTTCATTTTGTCCTTCATAAGGTATTGGATCCAGAAGATTGATCTGATTTACTTTTTCAGAAGTGAGTTGATTTCCTAAAGCCTTTATACCTTTTACTGCGATGAATTCCTCTATATTGATCTCGTCGTTTTCGCGACGCTCTTTTCCTTTAGGTTTGGTATAGACGATCTCGGCCATTGGGAAATAATCTGTTGAAACCATTTCTAAAAAGGATTCTTCGTGATCACTAATAAATTTCTCTTCTTTATCAGGATGTTCGATTATAAAACGCTTGACATAGTAACGTTCTTTTTCAGGTTCCCAGTAAATCGCAGAAATCGGTTTATTCTTAACCCATTTTTCCAGAATGACCATTTCCTCATCAAACCTGGTTGTTAACTCCGGTCTTATTGTTTTTGCAACACCATCTTGTGTAATGATCAGTAATCTATCTTCTCCTCTAAATTCCCCTAATAATTCTCCTCTTTCATCTACGTTTAGACGTTTAACTGTCTCGTCGAACCAGATTCTTCTAGGTTTTAGCGTTGAGACACCTTCTTCTTTCAGCTCAATACGCTTTACAGAATATTTAGTGACAATATTTCCTTTAACATTCCGACCTTTAATAGAAATATCTGCAAAATCTACATCGAATTTTACTTTTCTTATACTTCCAACCTGTCTAAGTAAGACTGTAACTACTTCAGCTTCTCCATTCGGATTCGGAGTGAAATACAGGACTTTACTATCCTTTTTACCTTGAGTTAAATTATATTCCCGATCCCTGGTAACTGAAGTTACTGCAAATCTTTTCACATATGTATTGCCAGCCTTCCCATCCCGGTAGATCATATTGTAGATCGTACGTTTATCTTTTTTCTTAAAGATTGCTACGTGAATAATATCCTTACCAATAAAAGTTTTAGCATCAACCTTGGTCACCATCATTTTACCATCGGCTGTAAAACAGATAACATCATCAATATCTGAACATTCAGTTACATATTCATCTTTTTTGAGACTGGTTCCTACAAAACCTTCTGCTCTATTCACATAAAGCTTGGTATTTCGAATGACGACTTTTGTCGCCTCAATATCTTCAAATAACCTGAGTTCTGTTTTTCGTTCTTTGCCGGTACCGTAGTCTTTCTTTAATTTCTGAAAATAATCTACCGCAAAGTCTATAAGGTTGTCAAGATGATGTTTTATCTGGGCGATCTCATCTTCGAGCGCATCTATCTTCTGCTGTGCCTTATCTATGTCGAATTTTGAGATTCTTTTAATTCTAATCTCAGTAAGTCTTATAATATCTTCCTCGGTAACCTCGCGCTTTAAATGCGTCGTAAAAGGTTTCAATCCTCGATCTATCGCCTGAATTACCCCATCCCAGGTTTCTTCTTCTTCAATATCCCGATACACCCTGTTTTCGATAAATATTCGTTCCAGCGATGCAAAATGCCATTGCTCTTGGAGCTCATCCAGTTTTATCTCCAGTTCTCGTTTAAGAAGATGAAGCGTATGATCTGTTGATCTTCTTAAAACTTCTGAAACTCCCAGGAATATTGGTTTGTGATCAATAATTACACAGCCTAATGGTGATAATGAGTTTTCACACTGAGTAAATGCATATAATGCATCTATAGTTCTGTCTGGTGAAATATTGTTAGGTAAATGTATCAGGATCTCTACCTGAGCAGCGGTATTATCTTCGATCTTTTTGATCTTGATCTTACCTTTGTCATTTGCCTTCAGAATAGAATCGATCAAACTTCCGGTATTGGTTCCATAGGGAACCTCATTTATTACCAGTGTATTTTTATCTAACTGATTGATACGTGCGCGAATTCTTACGCGTCCACCACGTTTCCCGTCATTGTAATTGGAAATATCTGCGATACCTCCCGTTGGGAAGTCTGGAAATAATTTAAAAGTTTTACCACGAAGATGTTTGATCGAGGCATCAATAAGTTCATTAAAATTATGTGGTAGAAATCTTGTACTTAAACCTACGGCAATACCTTCTGCACCCTGGGCAAGCAACATTGGAAATTTTACGGGAAGATTTACCGGTTCCTGCTTTCTACCATCGTAAGACAATTGCCATTCAGTTAATTTCGGACTGAAAAGTACTTCCAGAGCGAATTTTGAAAGTCTCGCCTCAATATATCTTGGGGCGGCAGCTCGATCTCCTGTTAATATATTTCCCCAGTTTCCCTGGGTGTCAATTAGAATATCCTTTTGCCCAATTTGAACCATGGCATCTCCTATACTGGCATCACCGTGAGGATGATATTGCATGGTGTGACCCACAATGTTCGCCACTTTATTGTAACGGCCATCGTCCAGGTCTTTCATAGAATGCATTATACGGCGCTGAACTGGTTTAAAGCCATCTTCAATTGCTGGTACGGCTCGTTCCAGGATTACATATGATGCATAATCCAGAAACCAGTCTTTGTACATTCCGGTTACCTTTATTAATTCTTCCTTATTTTCAAATTGCTCTTCCTGAGCTCCATCAAGGTTTTCTTCCATTAGGCAGTCACTTTGGGGGTGTTTTCAAGAACTTTATTCAGTGAATCCACTAAACCCCTTTTCTTTTTTCGGTTTAAAAATGTGGTATTGAAAGTATATTTCCGGTATCCTTTTTTTCTTCTTGAGTTAATATAGATTGTAAGGGCAGAATAAATTCCGACGTCGTAAAACTTGAACTTCCCTAATTTTCTCTTCGGAAATTCAGCCTTCTTGACACGATATTCCATGAAT
Organism: Christiangramia marina; assembly: GCF_048285865.1. NCBI lineage: Bacteria > Pseudomonadati > Bacteroidota > Flavobacteriia > Flavobacteriales > Flavobacteriaceae > Christiangramia > Christiangramia marina. Next base: position 309,432 of record NZ_JBLVTK010000003.1, read on the forward strand.
TTTGAAAGAAAAACTCCATTGTTTTTAAAGTTCAAAGTTTCTCCATCACTATCAAAATCGAACGCCTGTCCAATCCGGTGAACGTATAGACCTAAAAGCAAGGTGGCGATATTGGGGAGAAAATGACTGAAGGTAATTTCCTGTTCAGAATCTGAAGCCATGATCTCAATATTTACGAATAGATTCGTAACGAATACCGCAACAAGCACGATATAGATCGATGGGATTATCTTAACCTCGCTTTTATTGGTAAATCTCATACGCCAAGTTCATTGACCAGGTCAAGTTCAAATTTGAGATTATCAATAATAAATTCCTGTCTGTCTGGTGTGTTCTTGCCCATATAGAAGCTAAGCATTTCTTCTATAGATTTGTCTTTATCCAGCATTACAGGATCTAAACGAATATCTTCTCCTATAAAATGTACAAATTCATCTGGCGAGATCTCACCTAACCCCTTAAATCGAGTAATTTCAGGCTTACCTTTCAATTTTTCCATGGCCTGCTTTCGCTCCATCTCACTATAACAGTAAATAGTTTCCTTCTTATTCCTTACTCGAAACAACGGAGTCTGTAAAATATATAGATGATTTTCCTTAATTAGTTCCGGGAAAAACTGAAGGAAAAATGTGATAAGCAATAACCTGATGTGCATTCCATCAACATCAGCATCTGTTGCTATTACGATATTATTATAACGCAGGTCTTCCAGAGAATCTTCGATATTCAGTGCTGCCTGTAGCAGATTGAATTCTTCATTTTCGTAGACGATTTTTTTAGTAAGTCCGTAGCTATTCAAAGGCTTACCCTTCAAACTAAATACTGCCTGGGTTACCACGTCCCTGCTCTTGGTGATCGAACCTGATGCTGAATCACCCTCTGTAATAAACAAGGTCGTTTCAAGACATCTTTGATGTTTACTGTCCCCAAGATGCACGCGGCAATCCCTTAATTTTTTATTATGCAGACTCGCTTTTTTAGCTCTGTCTTTTGCTAGCTTCCTGATCCCGGAAAGATCCTTGCGCTCGCGTTCTGCCTGAAGAATTTTTCGTTGAAGATTCTCTGCTGTTTCCGGGTTTTTATGAAGATAATTATCAAGATTTCTTTTAATAAAATCGTTGATATAGGTTCTTACCGTTGGAAGCTCCCCTCCCATATCTGTAGACCCTAGTTTTGTTTTAGTCTGACTTTCAAAAACCGGCTCCATCACTTTTATACTGATGGCGGTTACGATAGATTTTCGAATATCGCTGGCTTCGTAGTTCTTGCCATAAAATTCACGAACGGTTTTGACGATCGCTTCTCTATATGCAGCAAGATGTGTTCCTCCCTGTGAAGTATTCTGGCCGTTAACGAAACTGTGATATTCCTCGCTATATTGTGTTCTGCTGTGAGTGATCGCTGCTTCGATATCATCCCCACGAAGGTGAATAATAGGATACAACATATCTTCTTCGCTAATGCTATCTCCTAAGAGATCTTTTAATCCATTTTCAGAATAAAATTTCTCTCCATTAAAAACTATGGTTAAACCTGGATTCAGGTACACATAGTTCTTAAGCATTTTCTCTATATACTCATTTCTGAATTTATAGTTTTTAAATATTAGCTCGTCTGGAATGAATGTGATCTTTGTACCTCGCCTTCTTGAAGTTTCGTCAAGATGCTCCTCATCCTGAAGTTCTCCCTTTGCAAACTCAGCAGCATGGCTTTTGCTATCACGAGAAGATTCTACTCTAAAATAAGAAGATAAAGCATTTACAGCTTTCGTACCTACACCATTTAGTCCTACAGACTTTTTGAAAGCTCTGCTATCATATTTACCACCGGTATTCATTTTGGACACTACATCCACAACTTTACCTAAAGGGATCCCTCTACCAAAATCACGAACGATCACCCGCTGATTTTGCACAGAGATTTCGATGGTCTTTCCAGCACCCATCACGAATTCATCGATACTGTTATCGATAACCTCTTTCAATAATATATATATACCGTCGTCCTGGCTGGATCCATCTCCAAGTTTCCCGATGTACATACCAGGTCGCATACGGATATGCTCCTTCCAGTCTAAAGACCGAATATTATCTTCGGTATATTTAGTATTGTCGCTCATATAGATTCATGGAGTTTCGGTCTAAATATAAGGTAATAGCCGAAAAACTGAAACAGTTCCAGAGGAAAGTAATTAACAAAGATTTTGGATACGCTGTTAATTAACTGAATGAACCCAAATTGAAGTGTTGTTCATTATTTTTTCAATACTAGCAACTAGACGTTAAATCTAAAATGCATTACATCGCCATCCTTTACGATATAATCTTTTCCTTCTACGCGCATTTTACCAGCTTCCTTCACTTTTGCCTCACTTCCAAAACTTACATACTCGTCGTAAGCTATAACCTCAGCACGAATAAAACCTTTTTCGAAGTCGGTGTGAATTACACCCGCAGCCTGTGGAGCTGAAGATCCAACGGGAATCGTCCATGCCCTAACTTCTTTAACTCCGGCGGTAAAGTAAGTTTGAAGATCAAGCAACTTATAAGCTCCTCTAATTAGTTTTGCAGAACCAGGCTCTTCAAGCCCAATATCCTGAAGAAACATCTGTCTTTCCTCGAAATCATCAAGTTCAGTTATATCAGCTTCAGTTCCAACAGCAAGAACAAGAACTTCTGCATTTTCTTCTGCTACAGCTTTTCTAACTCTCTCTACATGTTCGTTACCATCAACAGCAGCACTTTCATCTACATTACAAACATACATTACCGGTTTATCTGTGATAAATTGTAGAGGCGCGATAAATTCTTTACGTTCATCTTCAGTAAGATCGATCGCTCGAACAGATTTTCCAGCTTCAAGACCAGACTTCACTTTCAGCAAAGCAGCTTCCTCCTTCTGCGCTTCTTTATTACCTGTTCTGGCAGCTCGTTTAACTTTTTCTAGTTTCTTATCTGCAGTTTCAAGATCTTTCAACTGCAGCTCCATGTCTATAGTTTCTTTATCTCTAATAGGATCTATGGAACCATCTACGTGTACGATATTATCATCTTCAAAACATCTAAGCACATGAAGAATAGCATCGGTTTCACGTATATTACCTAAAAACTGGTTTCCAAGTCCTTCTCCTTTACTCGCTCCTTTTACTAGTCCAGCAATATCAACGATTTCAACCGTTGCAGGAATAACCCTTTCAGGATCTACGAGTTCTTCAAGCTTCAGCAGTCTCTGGTCTGGAACGTTTACAACTCCCACGTTAGGTTCTATCGTACAAAACGGAAAGTTTGCACTTTGTGCTTTAGCATTACTAAGGCAATTAAAAAGTGTCGATTTTCCTACGTTTGGCAGTCCTACAATTCCGGCTTTCATATACTATAATTTAGATGCTTTGTTTTTGCGGCTGCAAAGATAGGTATTAGATTCGAGAATAACATACATCCTTTTCGCAGCTTGACCGAATAAAAAAAGCCCTGTGAATATATCCAACAGGGCTTTTATAAACATTGAAATAATTTAATTACTCCACAATATACATTTCGTTCGAAGCTCTTATATATTCCTGCGGATTAAAAGTGCTTTCGAAACTGTTTCTTACCAGATCTAGTTTTAATCTTAGATTTTTCATCTCATCCTTCAGGAATGGGTCATTTTCATACTTAGCGATCAGTTTTTCATATTTTTCAAGATTCTCCAGAATTCTGAAAGTCAGCATCCCGAAACGTATTTTAAGATTCTGTACCGTTAGCATCTGGTCATGGTATTCCTGCTTCCAGTTTTCCGGATTTGTCTTTCGTTCCTCTACGATCTTATTTTCAGCAATTTTGGAAATATCCAGAATATACTGTGTTCGCTTTTTAGCATCAGTTTCGTTGGTGAATTTTTCAGCAAAACCGTTGCGGGAGATGCCGAGGATCTGCACCAGGTTGTCTTCAATAGCTTCCTGTTGCAATTCTTTAAGTTCATTCAGGTTCTTATTAATTCCTTCCCATTCGGTTTCGATAAGATCCTTATCATGGGTAAATTGCGAAATGCTAGTGGTAAGCTTCAGCATTTTAATGCTTTTCTCTCTTAACTCTTTGTCTCTTCTATTTAGTGAACCAACAAACTGACTGATCCCATCGATCAGGCTTCCTGCAAACATTCCCGTAAATGGTGTTCCTTTTGCCAGATCACCTGTCACCTGCAACATATGATTCAGCGCTTCCAGCTTAGCATCGTCCTCTTTCTCTTCTTCAATGTACCCTTTGAATTTGCCAAACCACTGCTGGTATCCTTCATAATTCATTGGATTACTTACTTTATCCAGTGTAGAATAAAATTCACGCGAACTATTAAAAAGACTTAAAGGTTTTATTTCGCGCTCCATAGAAGCAAGGTTAAGAACCGCTGAGCTATAATTGTACTTATAGACACTTACTGTATTCTTATCGATCTCTTCCTGTCGCTGCTCTAAAAACTTAACTCGCTCCAATAGTTTCTCTACTTTTTCTGAAGCCGAATTTGAAGTACGAATACTTTCGTCCAGATTAGTGATCTTGGAATCGATCTCTTTAATTCTAAATTCCAGATTCTGACTTAATAATGAACGCTCCCGGTTGAGTTCTTTTAATACCTGCTCAGTAACAGATGCACTCTGATCTTCACTATATAGTTGTGCTGAAGCTGAAATACTTCCGAAGAAAACGAAGAGAGCGGCGTAACATAATTTATGCATAGTTGATTGGTTTTGAAATCCATTGATAACGAAGAATTGATGGTCATATTTCATGCCATACGAAAAAATGATTGTTTACAGATGAGCTTCAAGTTCAATGTGTGGATAACTGAAACAATATACATGTGTGGTTTGGTATTTTTCAGGACTACAACTATTATATGATATTCGTGCTCATTGAAAGATTAACAATCGTTCAGTTCAATAATTAGCTGATTCACATCTTTATAAGTATTTAAATAGTTATATTGTATAAGTTTAAGTAAACTTTAATAATTTGACTATGAATGCAAAACTTTCAAACCCTATTTCAGGAAAAAGTAGCCTGCTATTTTTTCTAAGTTTTATTCTAGGTTCATTACAGATATATGCTTTTCAGCCTTCGGCTAAAGCGTTTAATGAATATAAAGGTGAAGTGGTGAATGAGAGAACCGGAAGGCCTATTTCTTCAGCATACCTTTCCCTGAATAATAGTAACATTTCAACCATCACGAATGCAGATGGTGTATTTTCTCTCAAGGTTCCGGAAGATATGACAGAGGCAACTGTGACCATATCAGTTCTTGGATTTCAGAGTAAAACTCTTCCTCTGGATTATTTTAAACCGGAAAATACCCGAATAGAACTTTCAGAAACTATGGAAGAACTTACAGAAGTCAGCCTATATAAGGCAACGAATCCACGCCTGCTGGTTCAGGACATGCTAGACAAAAAGGATGAAAATTATCTTTCAGATCAAAGTATTATGACTTCCTTTTACCGGGAAACGATCAAGAAAGGATGGAGTAATGTTAGCTTATCTGAAGCAGTTGTTAAGATCCACAAATCTTCTTATAAAGACAGTAAGAAAGATCTTGTATCCTTGTATAAAGCCAGAAAAAGTACAGACTATGATAAACTGGATACATTGGCGTTGAAATTACGCGGTGGCCCATTTAATACATTATACCTGGATATGATGAAATACACAGAGTATGTACTTAGACAAGGTATGATGGATAGTTACGATTTTAGTTTTGATGAGCCTGCCAAGATCAATGATCGATATACCTATGTTGTAAATTTCAGAGAACGTGATGAGTCAGATCCATGGTATTACGGGAAACTTTTTATCGATGCTGAAACTTCAACTCTGGTCAAGGCAGATTATAACCTGAACGTGGATAATAGAAATGCAGCTCAGGAAATGTTTGTAAAGAAAAAACCAAACGGAGCGAAAGTTTATCCTACTGAACTGAATTATCAGGTTGATTACGCTCAGAATAACGGCAAGTGGCACTTTGCTTATGGAAAAGCGCAGATGGATTATGTAGTTAATTGGAAGCGAAAGATTTTCAATTCTAAATACAAGATCAATAGCGAAATGGTGGTGACCGACTGGCAACCATATTCTGAAGAAGAATTTAAAATGAACCAGGAGCTAATTAGACCTAATATCGTGATGGTAGATGATGTATCTGGTTTTTATGACTCCCAATTCTGGGGTAATAACAATATTATCGAGCCTGAGAAATCTATTCAGAATGCGATCGATAAGATCAAACGCAAAATGGATTAAGCTTAAAATTTAATTTAAGAAACCCGCCAGTTGGCGGGTTTTTTTATATCTCAAAATCGAATTGACTATCCTATTTCAATAACTTGCTCAAAACTATCTTCAGGAGTTTCAATTATAAAGGTGTATTTGCCAGGATCCACTTCAGAAAAATCAAACGCTTTTCTAAGTTCTGGTTCTCTGGTTTTAAAATTGCCTACCTTGATTCCTTTCTGATCGAAGACTTGAACACTGAGTTTTGATTCATTTAGATTGGGCATATATACCACTACCTGATCTTCTTCGATTTTAAAGCAAGGTTTGAAAGCGAATTTGTAATTAGCCTGGTCAATTTTAATTTGATCATTTAATTTAGTAATCACCGTGGTAGACCTAAAGTACTTTTTATTCAGAATTAGTAAATATTCACCATCTTTTAGCGAATCGAAATTTAACTTCTTCGAAAACCTGGCGTTTTCCTCCAGTTGATCTCTGAAAATAACCTCTGCATTTTGACTTAAAAGACTAAGCTCAGACCCATATTCAGTTTTCTGTATTTCTACGATGAGATCATATTGATTTTCTACTTTTAGATTCACACCATCTGTGGCAGAACTACTGAATGATACCAGTAACATGATTGCTACTACGAAATTGTTGATTGTGTTTTTCATAATCTAAGGTTTTAAGTTATACTTGGATTAACTGAGATAAACTTAGACCAGATCCAAATGGAAAAGTAGCGTGAAATGATCCAGTTTATGTACGCAATTACCCTTACGAAATCCATTTCAAACGTTATCGGTTAATCCAGCACATATAATTGCTAATTTTGTTCCACAAGCAATTATTCTTCAGATGTAATTTTAGACGTAATCTCGATATTATGAATACAACATCGAAACCAAGGCTGGAAAGAATAGAACCTGGATTTGGGAGTTCATTTTCATATAGAACCCATGATAAATTCCAGGTTGGTTCGAAAAAGACCTTTTGGCACTATCATCCGGAGGTCGAACTGGTTTACGTGAATGGCGGCTGCGGAAAGCGGCAAATAGGAAGTCATATATCTTATTACAGGAATGGTGATCTTATATTGATTGGCTCGCTTCTCCCCCATTGTGCTTTTACCGATGGACTTACTAATCATAATTGCGAAACGGTGATACAGTTTAGAAATGATTTTCTTGGAAATGATTTTCTGAACACACCTGAAATGTCACGAATCCAGGACCTCCTCGAAAGAGCGAAAAAAGGAATCGTTTTTCATAGCGACACTAAGCGTCGTATAGGAGCTATCATTGAATCCTTACGAGAGCTTAATCCTTTCCAGAAATTGCTTGGATTACTGGAAGTTTTAAATTCACTTGAAAAAACTGGCGATTATACGATTTTGAATGCTGAAGGTTTTCTGCTGGAAACTAACTTACAGGATAATGACCGAATCAATATCATATTTAATTATGTAAAAGAGCACTTCCAGAGACCAATTAGTTTAAAGGAGATAAGTGATAAGGTTAGTATGACCAACCCGGCATTCTGCAGGTATTTTAAAAGAATTACCGGAAAAACATTTACTCAGTTTGTGAATGAGTACAGACTTGCGCATTCAGCTAAACTATTACACGAAAGACAGATAAGTATAACCGATGTTTGCTTTGAAAGTGGTTTTAACAATTTTAGTCATTTTAATAAGCAATTCAAGGCATTTACCGGGAGGTCACCTTCAGTCTATAGAAGTGAACTAAAATTTAGCATCACATAAAAAAACCCGCCGATTGGCGAGTTTGTATTTTATAAATCGATCTTTAATCGTGATGCATAAAACTTTGTTTCTGAAGTAATTTTTCTTCAGATTCAACATGCTCATCATCTGGAACACAACAATCTACAGGACAAACTGCCGCACATTGAGGTTCTTCGTGAAAACCTTTACACTCGGTACATTTATCTGGTACTATATAGTAAATTTCATCGCTTATAGGTTCCTGAGCTTCATTTGCGTTGGCTTCTTTCCCTCCGGGAAGTACCACATCACCTTCTAGATCGGTTCCATCTGCATATCTCCAGTCATCTGCACCTTCGTAAATTGCCGTATTAGGACACTCTGGTTCACATGCACCGCAGTTTATACATTCATCGGTTATTACAATTGCCATAGCTCTGTTTTTATTGGTAAATTTAAGTACTGAGCGAAAAAAGACCTGAGCTTTTAGAGAAAATTATGGTTAATAGCTTCGGAAACTTTAATTTCGCTTCACAAATTTAAGATAGGCCACCCTCATAACCAAATATGAACATGACAATCGAAGCGCATACTTCAAACCTTGTTGCATTAGGAAAATTTTTAGGTCAGTTTCAGATCGATGGAGTTCAAAGACATCCAGATTTTTCAGAACTAGATGAGCTTACTAACGAAATACATGAGAAGATCGATGGTTCCATTCATCGTAACGGATGGTTTACCCGGGAAAATATTGTATTCTCACTTCAGCAGTGGAGCGAAGCATTAAAATTCGAGAATATTGAAAAATGGATAGGTCGCTATGATCTTTCAAATTCTGGCGGAAAAAAAATCGGGATTGTCATGGCTGGAAATATTCCACTGGTTGGTTTCCATGATTTTATTTCCACGATCATCTGTGATCACAAAGTACAGATAAAACAATCCTCGAGTGATGAGCTATTACTGCCTCTTATCGCTCGATTTCTTATCGAGCAGAATTCAGAATATAAGAACCGGATAGAATTTACCAAGGGGAAACTAGAGAATTTTGATGCGGTGATCGCCACCGGAAGTGATAATACTGCCCGGTATTTTGAATATTACTTTAAAGGAAAACCAAATATTGTTCGCAAGAACAGGAATTCTATAGCTATCCTTACTGGTAATGAATCTAAAGAAGAACTTGAGGCTTTAAGTGAGGACATCTTTCTTTATTATGGTTTAGGATGTCGTAATGTATCTAAATTATATGTGCCTGAAGGATATGATTTCGACCAGTTCTTCAAGGCTATGTATTCCTGGAATCCTATTATCAACGAAAATAAATATGCCAATAATTATGATTACAACAAGGCAGTTTATTTAATGAGCGAATATAAGATCCTTGATAACGGTTTTTTAATGCTGAAAGAGGATGAAAGTTTTGGTTCTCCAATCGCAACAGTATTTTACCAGACCTACAAGGATGAGGATAACCTGAAAGAAGTTCTAGAATCCAATTCCGAAAAATTGCAGTGTATAGTAAGGAAAGATCCAAAGCCTAATGAAGTTGCATTTGGTAAAACACAACAACCAGAACTGTGGGATTACGCAGACAATATTGATACTATAGAATTCCTTAGTAAACTTTAATCTTATCATTTCGATAACAGCAAAGACCTTCGAAATTTGGCATCTTTGTGAATACACACTTATAATACACACTAATGAAAAAGCATAATTTCAGCGCAGGTCCGTGCATATTACCACAGGAAGTATTTCAGGAAGCTTCCCAATCGATTCTGGATTTTAACAACTCTGGTCTTTCGATACTGGAGATTTCTCACCGTAGTGCAGATTTCGTGTCGGTTATGGAAGAAGCCCAGAATTTAGCTCTTGAACTTTTAGGGTTACAGGATAAAGGTTATAAAGCACTTTTTCTTCAGGGTGGCGCGAGTATGCAATTTTTAATGACCGCTTATAATTTACTGGATAGCAAAGCGGCCTACCTTAATACCGGTACATGGTCCTCCAAGGCGATCAAGGAAGCCAAATTGTTTGGTGAGGTGATAGAAGTAGCATCCTCAAAAGACAAGAACTTCAATTATATTCCGAAAGACTATTCAATTCCTGAGGATGCAGACTATTTTCACTGCACCAGTAACAATACAATTTTTGGAACACAGATAAAGGAATTTCCAAATACTGATGTTCCCATCGTTTGCGACATGAGTAGTGATATATTTTCTAGACAACTTAATTTTGAAGATTTTGATCTTATTTATGCCGGAGCCCAGAAGAATATGGGACCAGCCGGAACTGTTCTTGTCGTTGTAAAAGAAAACCTTTTGGGCAATGTTGACCGGCAGATTCCAAGCATGATGGATTATCAGGTGCATATCTCAAAAGATAGTATGTTTAATACACCTCCTGTTTACGCGGTATATGTTTCCATGCTTACTATGCGATGGATCAAAAAGAATGGTGGTATTGATGCCATGGAAAAAAGAAATGCCGAGAAAGCAGCTCTTTTATATGAAGAAATTGATCGTAATCCTTTATTCGAAGGCTTTGCCGCTAAAGAAGACAGGTCCCCAATGAACCTAACTTTCAACCTTAAAGATGAGGCTCATAAAGATCAATTCGATACATTGTGGAAGGATGCTGGCGTGAATGGTCTTAGCGGACATAGAAGTGTGGGTGGATACCGAGCATCCATGTACAATGCATTATCAATTGAAAGTGTGCAGGTAGTAGTAGATCTCATGCAGAAATTAGAAAAAGAAATAAACTAATCCAGACATAAATTAGAATGAAAGTATTAGCAAATGACGGTTTATCACAAAGTGGTGTACAACTATTAAAGGATGCCGGCTTTGAAGTTATCATAAAAAAAGTTGCCCAGGATCAACTGGAAGATTACTTAAATAGTAATGGTATTAGCGTACTTCTTGTACGCAGTGCTACAGAGGTTCGCAAGAATATTATAGATAATTGTATACATCTTAAAGTTATTGGACGCGGCGGTGTTGGTATGGATAATATCGATGTGGAATACGCCCGAAGTAAAGGTATTACCGTGATCAACACTCCCGAAGCTTCTTCAGCTTCCGTGGCAGAACTTGTTTTTGCTCATCTTTTTGGAGGTGCCAGAAAATTGCATGATTCCAATAGAAATATGCCTTTGGAAGGTGATTCCAGATTTAAGGATCTCAAAAAATCCTATGCTGGAGGATCTGAATTGCGTGGCAAAACACTTGGAATTATAGGTCTGGGCAGAATTGGTCGTGAAGTTGCTAAAATTGCTTTAGGAGTTGGTATGCGTGTGGTTGCCAGCGATAAGGAAGTTGGAGAAACCGAGATCACACTGGATTTCTACAATGACCAGAAAGTTACCATTCCTGTTAAGACTGAACCTGTAGAGCAGCTAATAGAACATGCAGATTTCATTAGTTTACATGTTCCCGCACAGTCTAAACCAATTATTGGTAAAGCAGAATTTGATAAAATGAAAAAGGGTGTGGGAATCATCAATACCGCTCGTGGTGGTATTTTAGATGAAGAAGCGCTTCTGAATGCGATCGAAGATGAAAAGGTTTCTTTTGCTGCTTTGGATACTTTTGAGAATGAACCTTCCCCAGCTATAAAATTATTGATGAACGAAAGTATTTCACTTAGTCCGCATATTGGTGCTGCAACTAGTGAGGCTCAGGAAAGAATTGGAGAAGAACTGGCACATCAAATTATCAAAATATTTAAAAAATAGAAGTCAATGGCAAATATTCTGGATCTTTTCAAAATTTCAAAGGGTAAAGACCTAATCCAAAATACTCATGCGGAGTTCAAACTGGATAAGGAATGGGTCCTGCAAATATTCGCATGCCTGTTGCCATGGACTATATCTAAACTTGAACTATCTAAATCCAAATCAGAACTGACAAAATTTAGTGATTTAAAGTTTGCAGATTTATTGAAGGAAAGTTCTATTATCTCTTCGGAAGATAAAAAGGTGATGAACTCATTACTGGAAGATACCTTCAAGGTAGAGTCTCATAGTTCAGAAAAATTTTTAACTATTGCTGAAAACATTACGGTTTCGATCATTTCTGAAATCCTATCTCTAGACGGCAAATTGGAGCTTACTGAAATTAAACAAACGTTATTAGGTGCTTCTGAAAAAGCTTCAGAAGAATATATAAAAGTAATTACGAGCGGATCAAATGATACCGCAGATCTTATCAAACCTGCCGGAAGAATCGCTCTGGAAGATAAAGACTCTTCCGAAGACAGTATTTTAGGAGGTTTTACAGGAGGGAAATAGGGAATGCTTATTGCAGCTAATTAAATTGTTATGAAGAATATAATTTACATTTGCCTACTGGCTTTATTTATTTATAGTTGTGGCTCCGGTAGATCCAGAGATTTTAAGGACAGGGATGCAACTAACGATACTGTTCGTATCGCCAATGATAGTCTTGAATATGAAATAATTATCATTGAGCCAGGATTCAATTTGTTCATCAATTCTTATGCTCGACCTAGAGGATATCATACGCAGTCTTATCTGGAAAATAAAAACCAGTTTCTGGTAACTGAATATAATACGAGGGTTATGCAACCACAAACCTACGATCCCAATTTATATATCAATCAAATAAACTACGATCCGAACATTAATTATGGGTATGAGGTAAATTATTTGCTGTACAATTATTTTGTTTTTTTCAGCCGGCATTATAACCAACGATTTAGTGTTCCTACACGAATTTGATTTTTTAAGCAAAATCGTATATTTGCCGTATGAAAAAACTGAAGGCTAGATGGGGAATTGATGATAACTGGCAGCTTTTTATCATATTGCTGGTTTTCGCCATTACGGGTTCTTCCTCTGCGAAAATTGCCGGCCCGCTCTGTCAATTCCTGGGAATCACATCTGAAACTACACACTGGAGCATTTACTGGACACTTCGAATTTTATTGATATTTCCAATATACCAAATCTTGCTGGTGAGTTTTGGTTGGATATTTGGTCAGTTTCAATTTTTCTGGGCTTTCGAAAAGAAAATGTTGAGCAGGCTCGGTCTGGCTAAAATGTTTGATACCTAATATGGTTTTGATGAAGAACATACTTCTAGCTTTTACGGCAGTCCTCATACTGCTTCCTAGCGGAGTGAGTTTTTCGCATATTTTCTCAGATCATGGACATAAAATATGTAATAATTATGCAGATCAGCATTATCATGATAAGTCCTTAGATTGCGAACTTCATAAATTTCAAAAGAATCCAATTATATCTCTGGACGTCCAGAGTTTTGAATTTACTGAGGTATTCTATACCTCTACTCTTACCTGCGATTATTATCGATTTTTAAATGATTATGAACCATTATGCTATGAGCTACGTGGTCCACCAGCTTTATCTATTACAGGATAATGCAGTAATAATCATTTAAAATATTTCAATGCGTAATACAATGCTATTGACACTGCTATTGGCAGTTCAGTCTATTATATATGGACAAAATTCCCTGAGCGGAAAAATCACCGATCAGGATACTCAGGAACCAGTTCTTGGTGCAAATATTTATTTCCCTGCTCTCGAAAGAGGGACGATGACAGATTTTGATGGTAATTTTAATATATCAGATCTGCCAAGCGGTAATTTTAAAATGGTGGTATCTTCGATAGGGTACGCCAGTTATACCCAGGATGTGGTTCTACCTTCCCAGAATATTACCATTACATTAAATTCTTCAGCCATAGAAATGGAAGAGGTTATAGTATCTACTCCATTTCACCAATTACAAAGTGATAATGTGATGAAGGTGGAACGCGAAAGTGTTTCTGAACTTTCTAAAAATGGAGCTGTAAACCTTTCCGAAGGAATTACTCAAATAGCGGGAGTTGAAAATCTAACCACGGGATTGGGTATTGGAAAACCTGTAATAAGAGGACTTAGTTCTAATCGAGTGCTAGTGTACACTCAGGGAGTTCGTTTAGAGAATCAGCAATACGGCGATGAGCATGGCTTGGGAATTAGCTCTAAAGGGATTGCCAGCGTGGAAGTTATCAAAGGACCTGCCTCTTTACTCTACGGAAGTGATGCCATTGGTGGAGTTTTATATCTGAATCCCGAAAGATACGCCCCTGAGAATAGCACGAAAGCAAGTCTGGAGTCAGATTATTTTACAAATACGCTAGGGTATCAAACTAGTTTAATGGCTTCTACTGCTGGTGAACGACTAAAAATTATTGCACGAGGAAGTTATGCTGCTCATAGTGATTATGAAACAGGAGATGGAGAAAGAGTTACCAATACTCGTTTTAATGAGAAAGATATCAAAGCGGGAATTGGTTTGCAGAACAGTGTTTATAAAGGAGATCTACGATATAACTTTAATAATTCAGAAATTGGTATTCCGGAAGAACTGGGTGTTCAATCCACTGATAAAGATCCACTTCTACCCTACCAGAATATCGACAACCATATCCTGAGTCTTGATAACAAGTTTTATCTGAATAATTCCAGTATCGACCTTAAAGTTGGTTACCAGTTTAACGATCGCCAGGAATTTGAAGACCATCATCATCACGAAGATCATGAAGGTGAAGAGCACGAAGAACACGAGGGCGAAGAGCATGAAGAGGATGTACATGGAAATGAAGATCATGAAGGTGATGAACCAGCTCTTGAGATGCATTTGGAAACTTTAAACTATAATCTAAAATACAATTTCCCCAAGTTCGATAACCTGGACGTTATTGCCGGAGTACAGGGAATGTGGCAGAGCAACGAGAATTTTGGTGAGGAAATTTTAATACCCGATGCTACTACTACTGATTTTGGTTTATTCGCCACTGCTCATTATCACTTACCAAGAATTGATTTTCAAGGAGGTATACGATATGATAACAGATCTATTGAAACAGAATCCTATATCGCAGAGGACGGTGATATACTTGATGAAGTAGATCGACAGTTCAATAGCTTTAATGGAGCTTTAGGTGCAAAATTGGATATTACCGATAATCTTACCACCAGGTTAAATCTTGCCAGTGGCTTTAGAGCGCCTAATTTATCTGAACTAACCTCTAATGGTTCTCACAATGGTGCTAACAGATACGAGATTGGAAATCCTGATCTAGATAATGAACAGAATTTCCAGATTGATCTTGCCGTGGAATGGAGAAATCAACATTTCGAAGCTTTTGTAAATGGGTTTTCTAATAATGTAAATGACTATATATTTATAAGTCCGTCTGGAGAAATTATAGATGATGAGAATGTATTTCGTTATCAGCAAGATGACGCTAAATTGTATGGTGGCGAAATAGGTATCCACCTTCACCCACATCCATTGGACTGGCTTCACCTGGAAAGTAGCTTTGAAACAGTAACCGGAAAACTGGATAATGATGATTACCTTCCATTAATTCCAGCAAATTCTCTTACGAACACATTCAGGGTTGAATTTGATAAAGGGAAGTTATTATCGGGTTCTTATAGTTTTATAACACTAAAGAATGTGTTTGATCAGGAAAACCCTGGCAGTTTTGAAACCCGAACTGGTGGTTACAGCCTGGTGAATCTGGGTGCCGGAACTGAGCTTAGAACCAACAGCGCGTTATTTGAATTGCGACTAAGTGTGAACAATCTATTTGATAAGGATTATTTTGCACACCTGTCCCGATTAAAGAATGATAGCATATCTAATATTGGGAGAAACATCATGCTCTCTGCTAATATTCATATTTAAATAAAAAAGGGCTACTGAAATTAGTAGCCCTTCTTTATTTATATCTGGTAAATTCTAATAACTTTCTACTTCGATCACCTGTGGTTGCATCATAGGTTCCTTCTTCCAGACATAGGTGTATAGATACATTAGTGTAAAAGTTGGAATTATATCAGTTCCTGGAAGGATCTCTTCAATAAAAACAAGTACTGAGGCTAATTTACCTTTTCTACCCGGATACATATCTCTCATCTTTTTAGCAGCATATGGCGCCCATAGTAAATCCAGAAATGGACCTACGAATGGAATTGCAACAGTTGCCATCCCTACAAGGTCGTATACCAGACCTTTTGCAAATAATTTATTTTTAAATAGCTTCATGTTTTTTGGTTTTGACTATTTAAAAGCAAATAAGGTGCCAAATCTATTTAAGGTCGGAGCTTATAAGTTTAAGGAACTCATTCCTGGTTTCAATTTCTTTGAACTGTCCACGGAAACCCGATGTTGTGGTGGCACTGTTCTGCTTCTGCACTCCGCGCATCATCATACACATATGTACCGCTTCGATGACCACAGCTACTCCCTGAGGTTGCAGTGTATTATTCAAACATTCCAGAATATCATGGGTTAGTCTCTCCTGTACCTGTAACCTTCGGGCAAAAACATCCACGACACGAGGAAGCTTACTTAATCCTACGATCTTTCCGTTAGGGATGTATGCTATATGAGCTTTTCCGAAGAATGGCAGCATATGATGTTCGCAAAGTGAATATAATTCTATATCCTTCACTACAACCATTTCATCATAATCTTCAGAAAACATAGCTTTCTTCAGAATTTTTTCCGCATCCATTTCATATCCCTGAGTTAAGAATTGCATTGCTTTGGCAGCTCTTTCAGGAGTCTTAACGATTCCTTCTCGTTCGGGATTTTCTCCAACGCCCACAAGGATGTCCTGAAAACTCTGTTTCATTTTGCCAGTAACCTCCTGGTTGTATTCTTCAAAAAATTTATATGCCATGATCATTAGTTTGCTTAAGCTTATCTGAAAAATACTTTTTCAGCTTTGATATTTTCGGGTCAATTATAAACTGGCAATATGGTTGTTGCCTGTGTTGATTGTAAAAATCCTGATGTTCCTGTTCTGCAACATAAAAAGCGGAAGCTTCAGTAACTTCGGTTACGATAGGATCTTCAAACGCATTTTCTTCTTCAATAACTTCTATGGTTTTTCTCGCTATCTTCTCCTGTTCTTCATCATGAAAGAATATCGCACTTCTATATTGGGTTCCAACATCATTCTGCTGCCTGTTAAGTGTCGTTGGATCATGAGTCGCAAAAAACACCAACAGTAAGTCGTTGTATGCAATCTTATCTGGATCGTATGTAATCTGTATTGCTTCTGCATGTCCGGTGCGGCCTGTAATGATCTCTCTATAGGCGGGATTCTTGATCGCACCCCCTGTAAAACCTGATACCACTTTTTCTACACCATTCAATCTCTGAAAAACAGCCTCTGTACACCAGAAACATCCTCCGGCAAGGGTCGCTTTCTTCAAATTATCTTCATTCATAACCTGCAATATTATTTTTGTTTATCAAATTTAAGGTCTAATTAAACAAGAAATACCTCGTTTAACGGGAATTTAATGAAAAACTTTGCCGATAAAATTTTAGCATTTACTTTTACGTAAATATCAATATTGAACATTCATCAATAAATGTCGAAAAAATACTGGCTGCTTTTCATTATTATCATCAATTGCAGCATTTTATCCTCACAAAATTCAGAAATTAGGAAAAATTACGAGGCAACTCGTATACAGGAAGCACCAAAGATCGATGGACTAGCTTCGGAAGAAGTATGGAAGAAAGCTGCTACAGCGGAAAAATTTGTAATGGTTGAGCCTGGAGATGGTACTCCAATTCCCGAATCCCACGCTACAGAAGTCAAGATCTTATATGATGATCTTGCGATCTATATTGCTGCGACCATGAAGGAAAGTGATCCAGATAAAACAATCAGGCAATTTACTCAGCGGGATAATCTTCAACAATCTGAATATTTTTTGATGGACATCAACACTTATGATGATGGTGAGAACCAGACCAGGTTTATAGTAACCTCTGCTGGAACGCAAGCCGATGCACGCATTACAGGATCTCAGGAGGATTATGGTTATAATGTAGTATGGGAGTCGGCAGTTTCCAAGGATGAAAATGGTTGGTATCTTGAAATGAAGATCCCTTATTCTGCATTGAGATTTCCGGAAACTGAAAAACAAAGATGGGGCTTGCAGTTTTCACGTGAGATCACGCATAGAAATGAAACATATGTCTGGAACTATATCAATAAGTCGGTAGGACAAATGGCACAGTACACAGGTTTACTTACTGGGATTAATAATATTGATCCCCCTGTTCGCCTGAGTCTGTATCCATTTATACAATCTGCTTTTGACTCATTTGACGGCAGTGATGATTTTAGTTTCAACGCTGGAATGGATCTGAAATATGGTATTAATGATTCCTTTACCTTGGATATGACTTTAGTGCCAGACTTTGGACAGACAGCTTATGACGAAGTTGAATTGAATCTGGGTCCTTTTGAACAGATCTTTGGTGAGAACCGCGCTTTCTTTACTGAAGGAACTGAGCTTTTTAATAAAGGAAATTTATTTTATTCCAGAAGAGTTGGGAGTACTCCTATTGGTTTCAACACGGCTCAAACCAGCAGACTTGATAGTGAGGAAATTATTGAAAATCCGAGCAGAACAGATCTTCTTAATGCGCTGAAAGTTTCAGGAAGAACAGATCGTGGTTTAGGTATTGGAGTCTTTAATGCAATTACCAGCGAAGCGAAAGCAGTATTTCGCGATACTTTAACTGGCAACACAAGATCCAAGATCACCGAGCCACTTGCCAATTATAATATTGTTGTTCTGGATCAAAGGTTTAATAAAAACTCATCTATAACACTGATTAATACAAATGTGACACGTGATGGAAACTTTAGAGATGGGAATGTGACAGGCTTCCTGTTTGACGTGTACAACAAGGCGAACAGTTTTAATGTTGAAGGACAGGCAAAGATGAGTAACGTCAATCTTCCCGGCCAGAATCTTACTGGTTTTGCCTCCTATTTTGCAGCACGCCGTACGAAAGGAAATTTCAGGTATAGAGTTGCTCATGAGTTCGCGAACGAGACTTTCGACATTAACGACCTTGGCATCAACTTTACGAACAATTACAACAATATTTTCTGGGGGACTTCCTACCAGATCTTTGAACCACAGGGTAATCTCAACAATTTTCAAATTAGTCTATACGGCCAGCACCTTCGAAGATACAAACCAGACAAAACGATCAATACCGGAATGGGCGGAGATTTCTTTGCGATGACTCGCGAGCGTTTTGCTTTTGGAGGGTCTCTGGATTTCAATTCAAAGTTTAGAGACTATTTTGAAACCAGGGCTGAAAATACGTATGTTACCTACAAACCTTTTGCAAGTTCAAGATTTTTTATATCATCAGATTATCGAAAGAAATTTGCAATTGACTCCAGGATCTATGTGGAAGAATATTTCGATACAGATTATGCCTATTATGGTTTGAGCATTGAACCAAGATTCAGGTTTAGTGACAGGTTCAATATGGTTTATGAGTTTGATTACGGATTGCAAAAAGAGCGTCCCAGTTTCGTAAATAAAGTAAATGACAATATCATCTTCGGAATAAGAGATCAGAAAACTGTAGAAAATTCTATTCGAGCGAATTACAATTTCAATACAAAACAAGGCTTAAGTTTGAGTGCGAGACAATTCTGGTCTACGGCAAGTTTTGGTGATAACTCCTTCCAGAAATTGATAGCAGAAGGTGAACTTGAACCTACCAGTTATGATACTAATACTTTCAGAGATCCAGACGCGAATTTTAATATCTGGAATCTGGATCTAAGCTACCGCTGGCAGTTTGCGCCCGGTAGTGAAGCCGTGCTCCTGTATCGAAACTCGATTTTTAATGAAGATAAACTGAGTGAGCTCAATTATTCAGATAGCCTGGATAATTTATTTTCAAAACCTGCACGGCACAATTTAAGCCTTAGGGTCGTTTATTTTATAGATTACAATAACCTCCGAAACATATTCCGCAGTTAACTTGGGGAATGTGTGCAATTTGGCTAATTTCGGAATGTTTATTTCGCATTCATGATAATCGCAAAGAACATACATAAATATTACGGGGATCTGCACGTATTGAAGTCGGTAGACCTGCATATCAAGAAGAAAGAAATCGTTTCGATCGTTGGAGCTTCAGGTGCTGGAAAAACCACATTATTGCAAATCCTGGGGACTCTGGACAAACCGGGAAAAGATAAAAATTCAGAACTTCTTATTAATGGAACTGATATCTACGGACTCAAATCCAGAGAACTTTCTAAATTCCGAAACAAGCATATAGGATTCATTTTTCAGTTTCACCAGTTGCTTCCAGAATTTACAGCATTGGAAAATATTTGCATTCCAGCATTTATTCATAAAACTCCAAAAAAGGAGGCTGAAGACCGCGCTATGGAATTACTTGAATTTCTTGGGCTTAAAAACAGGGCTTCTCACAAACCTGGAGAATTGAGTGGCGGAGAACAACAGAGAATCGCGGTAGCCAGAAGTCTTATTAACAATCCTGCAGTGATCTTTGCAGATGAACCATCAGGCAACCTGGATTCAGAATCTGCGGAAAATCTTCACCAGTTATTTTTCAGGCTCAGAGATGAATTTGATCAAACTTTTGTGATCGTTACGCATAATGAAGAACTGGCGAATATGGCAGATAGAAAACTTACGATGGTAGACGGTAAAATTGCTCCTGAAATAAAAACCAGTATTTGAAAAAGTCAGAATTAAAAGAATTTCTTGATTTTAAAACGGCTCAGTACAACACACTAGCATTCATTGCGGAGGACCCGGTTAGTATTCCCCATTTATTTCAGAAGAAAGAAGATATTGAGATTTCGGGTTTTCTGGCAGCAACGATTGCCTGGGGAAACCGTAAAAGCATTTTAAAAAATGCTAACCAGATGATGAAATTAATGGATCATGCTCCCTATGATTTTATTTTAAATCATTCAGAACAGGATCTTGAAAGATTCGAAGGTTTCGTTCATCGTACTTTTAATGCGAATGATCTAAAGTATTTTCTAAAATCACTTCGGAATATTTATCTTGAGCATGGCGGACTGGAGAATATTTTTATCAAATATCAAACTGAAACCGATCTTCAGAATGCCATCCATGAACTAAAAAAGATCTTTTTCGAATTAGCTCACCAGGTAAGAACCGAGAAACATGTAAGTGATCCGCTGAAAAATTCAGCAGCAAAAAGAATCAATATGTATTTGCGCTGGATGATCAGGAAAGATAAGCATGGCGTGGATTTTGGAATATGGGAAACCATTCCTGCAGCAAAACTTAGCTGTCCTTTAGACGTTCATTCTGGTAACGTTGCAAGGAAACTCGGGATATTGCACAGGAAAGCGAATGATGCTAAAGCAGTAAAAGAGCTCGACTTGGAATTGAGAAAAATGGATCCCTTGGATCCCGTTAAATATGATTTTGCACTCTTTGGTCTGGGTGTTTATGAAAAAGATCGGTTTTAGTATTTTTAACATCAGTATATTTATCTTTCTTTGAACCTAAAAAACAGGATGCATATATGATAACTCCGGAAAAGCCAGTGAATGAACTTCAAAGACTTGAGTCTCTGCGAGAACTCAATATAATGGATACTCTTCCGGAAGAGGCTTATGATAATATTACCAGGCTCGCTAGTTATATATGTAAAACGCCAATCGCGGTGGTAAATATGATCGATGCCGATCGTAATTTTTTCAAATCCAGTTA
This sequence comes from Christiangramia marina, assembly GCF_048285865.1. Lineage (NCBI taxonomy): Bacteria > Pseudomonadati > Bacteroidota > Flavobacteriia > Flavobacteriales > Flavobacteriaceae > Christiangramia > Christiangramia marina. Next base: position 331,021 of record NZ_JBLVTK010000003.1, read on the forward strand.
TGGAACAGATTTGAAAGGTTCACCTCGAGATGTTTCCTTTTGTGGTCATACCATTACAGATCCTGAGAATTTACTGGAAGTTCCAAACGCGTTGAAGGATAATCGCTTTTCTGATAATCCTTTCGTTACTGCAGATACACCTATTAATTACTACGCAGGTATTTCACTTCTGGATCCAAAAGGCTATCCTATGGGAACGCTTTGTGTTTATGATTCCAAAGAGCATCATCTGGACGAAGAACAGAAAATGGCATTGAAATCTTTAGGGAAACAGGTGGAGCTTTTACTGGAAACACGCAGAGCCAACAGTGTGCTTGAAAAAATGAAAGAAGAGCTTGATGAAAGCTATCAGGTATTGCAACAATTTGCGAGCACTGTATCTCATGACCTTAAGATGCCTCTTGCAAATATGATCATTACTGCAGATGTTCTCAAAGCAAAGTATGCTGTGAAATTAGGTGAAGAAGGAGCGAAATATATCTCTTACCTTAAGGATTCCGGGCTTACTCTAAGTGACTATATAAATGGCTTACTTGATCATTATTCCAACGAACACCATAGTGAGAATAGTGTAAAAGAATTCTTTTTAAACGATATGCTGGAGGACATTATAGATCTTCTCCAGATCGCGGATAACTGTGAGATCAATCTACCCGATAATAATCTATTGATAGATGGAAATGCCTCAGCTATAGGGCAGATCTTCATGAATTTGATCAATAATAGTCTTAAATACAATGATCAGGAAAAAATAGTGATCGATATTGATTGTACAGAAAACGAGCACTTTTTCAATTTTAAAATTAGTGACAATGGGATAGGTATCGCACAGGAACAGCAATCTAAAATCTTCGATCTTTTTACTACGGTGGCTAAACAGGATCGTAGAGGTAAGAAAGGTCATGGAATTGGACTTTCCACAGTTAAAAAGCTGGTAAACAGTCTTGGAGGTACTATTACGGTTAATTCTGAAGAAAATAAAGGTACTGTGTTCGAGTTCAGCGTTTTACGACATAATATCCCGGTTTAAGCTTTTATTCTGAAAAAGTTATTTAAATTTAAATAACTTTAAATCAAGAATGTAAGGGGAAATGCAGAAAAATTCAGGCACTTTTAATGAGAAATTAAGGCGGGCCGCTTTAAAGGAATATCAAATTGTAAATACGGGACCAGACGAAGATTATGATAATCTTACTTTCCTGGCCACAGTCGCCTGCGAGGTTTCGATCGCCAAAATAAATATCGTTGATCGGGATCGTATATGGAACAAATCTGTACATGGAGCCGAATCTACTGAGGTCGAACGAGAGCATTCTTTTTGTGACCTAACGATCAAAAGTAAAACTCCTATTCTCTGTCTAAAGCGCTCAGAAGATCCCGAAATATTTGAGTCGGCTACAGGATTGTATTCTACTGAATATAGTTTTTATGCCGGTGTCCCGTTATATAATCCCGATGGTCATGCTATAGCGGTTTTCTGTATTTTTGACACATACGAGAAAGAGCTTAGTTCCAAGCAGGAAGCAGCGCTTCTAGCCTTATCAAAACAAGCCTTAAAGTTATTTGAGTCCAGAAAGCAGAAACAGAAACTTTTTACTGTTCAGAATAAACTGGAAGAAAAGTATAAGGAGTTAGAGAAATTCGCGAGTCTGGTATCGCATGATTTGAAGTCTCCCCTTGCGAATATCATATCACTCAGTGAATTACTTAAAGATGAAAACAAGGAGAAATTCGATGAAGAAACGAACCAATACCTGCAATTTCTGGTTGAAGCCTCTTATTCTCTGCGAAATTATATTGATGGTATCTTAAGCTTTTATCGCAGTGATCATGTCATCAAAAAAGAAGCTTCTAATATAAATTTAGGCAAGCTTTTAAAGCCTATCGTAGATCTTTATACGGTTTCCAACAATATTGAGATTAGTTACCCAGAAGATATTGAGTTGACCGCTGTCAATAAAGCTGCGCTCACGCAGGTCTTCATGAATTTGATTAGTAATGCACTCAAATACAACGATAAGGATATAAGAAAAGTCAGGATCGCATTCACTCCAGAAGAAGAATTTTACACCTTTGAAGTGATCGATAATGGAAATGGAATTCCTGCGGAAAGATTTGAAAAGATCTTTGAATTATTTGCTACGCTCGATACCGCCGACCGTGATGGAAATGTAGGTAGTGGAATTGGGCTTGCTACAGTGAAGAAGTTAGTAGAATCCTTGCATGGGAAAGTGAGTATTTCATCTACCGAAGGTGAAGGAAGTAATTTTAAATTTAGCGTTCCCCGACACTAAAACTTCTGAGTCTTTAGCTATATTTGAGAAACAGCTTTGTTTCTATGCAATTTGAACATCCGGAATTACTGTATGCACTGTTTTTGCTTATAATTCCTATTCTGGTTCATCTTTTTAAACTACGCAGATTTCAGAAGGAAGACTTCACCAACGTTAAATTCTTAAAACGTGTCGTTCAGCAGACGCGCAAAAGCTCTCAGCTAAAGAAGTTTCTGGTTCTTTTCTCCAGAATGTTTCTGCTAGGCTTTCTAATACTTGCATTTGCCAAACCCTATTTTCCCGCAGAATCTGGAGGCTCCACTAAAAATTTGATCATTTACCTGGATAATTCTTGTAGTATGCAACTTAAGAATCAAGATGACGAACTCCTGGAAATAGCCAGAAATGGGCTTCTTGAAAATCTCGATGTTACTTTAGAATATAGTCTGGTCACAAATGATGCCTTTTATACTAAAAAGTCTGGTAATGAATTAAAAGGTATACTTCAGGAGATAAAGTATACTTCAAAACAATTGGACCTGAAAAGTGTTCTGTTGAAAACCCAGCAACTTCGCGAAATTGATTCTTCAAATCTGCTGCTAATTTCAGATTTTCAGAAAGTATTTCTAAGTCAAAAGGAAATAGACGTTCCTTACAAAAGTATTAGTAGTATAAAACTAACCCCTGAAAGTACCCGGAATTTAAAGATTGATTCTCTTTATCTGGTAAATTCCAAGGCAGGAATGCTTGATATTGAAGTTCTATTATCCGGAAATTTAAAGAAAGATGGTTTAATTATATCCATGTATGACGGATCTCAACTCCTAAGCAGGAAAACAATCGATGCCAAAAACACCAATATCAGTACAATATTTTCCATACCATCACAACCCATCCTTAATGGAAAAGTTGTTATAGACGATGAGGGCTTGAAATATGATAATATCGTCTACTTCAGTATTTCTGAACAACCCCCAATCAATGTTCTCGCTATTTCTGATGAGGATTCTAATTTTCTACAAAGATTATATACTAAACCTGAATTTAATCTAATAATAAGCGAAGCGAATAAAATTGAATATACCGATATTCAGCAGGCTAGTTTGATCATTTTAAATGAAGTAAGTGAACTAAGTGTTGCGAACCTGAACAATATCAAACAACGTTCAGACAAAGGTTCCAGTGTTCTATTTATTCCAAATTCAAAAAACGGAACTGAATTAATTCGGTTTTCAGAGAAATTTCAATTGGGATACAGGCCTGAATGGACCGAGGGCGAAAAACTGATTACTACTATTAACTTTGATCATCCACTGCTGGAAAATGTATTTCAAAAGGAGATTCAAAATTTCGAGTATCCCCGTGTGCATGGTTATTTCAGTAACATCTCCGGTAACAGTATTCTAAGTTTCCAGAACAATGATCCTTTTCTTATATCTAAGTCCAATACCTATATTTTTACAGCTCCATTAAATCAGCAAATATCAAATTTTCAGAATTCACCTTTAATTGTACCTATTCTATACCAGATTGGACTGCAAAGCCTCCCTCCTGCTCAACTTTATTACCAAACCTCAGAATTAGAAGAAATATCTATACCGGCAAAAATTGAACAGGATCATGTGCTTCATCTTACCGGTGTTAACCTGGATTTTATTCCGCAGCAGCAAAGATTTGTTGACCGGGTTTCCATAAGTGTTGGTTCAGAAAATTTGGATGCCGGAAATTATGAAATCAAGAGCCAGGACAAAATCATATCAAATTTGAGTTTTAACGAACCTAGAAAAGAGAGTGAGCTCGAATACTTAGATCCGGAGATATTTTCAGTTCAGAATCATGAATCTATAGCAGAATACTTTTCCGAAGTAAAAGCAGGAAACGAAAGCAGCTCGCTTTGGAAATGGTTTATTATTTTTGCGATCATATTTCTAGCAATTGAAATGCTATTATTAAAACTTCTGAAATGAAATTACTTCTGAAAGCGGTTACAATTATTGATGAGTCCTCGCCTTTGAACGGGCAAACGACCGACATTTATATCGAGAATGGAGTAATTGCCGAAATTGGAAAGGATATACTAAAGGAGGATGTTAAACATGTAGAGATTGAAGGTTTGCATGTTTCCAGAGGATGGTTTGATAGTAGTGTTTGTTTTGGAGAACCTGGCTATGAAGAAAGGGAGACCATAGAAAACGGACTCGAAGTTGCAGGAAGCTCAGGATTTACAGGCGTTGCACTAAATCCTTATACCAATCCTGTACTTGACCATAGCGGGTCCATATCTGCCGTGAAATCTAAAAGTTCGGGACACCCGGTAAACCTTTATCCCATTGGTGCCCTGACCATTAAAAGTGAAGGTATAGATCTAGCCGAATTACTGGACATGCAACAGGCCGGTGCGATAAGTTTTGGAGATTATAAATCACCTTTAAAAAATCCCAATCTTCTTAAAATTGCCTTGCAGTATGCGCAGAATTTTGACGCTTTAATACAAAGTTATCCGCAGGAAAATCGAATTGCGACCAACGGTATGGTGAACGAGCATGAGAATAGTACTGCCCTTGGCCTAAAAGGTATCCCGAATCTAGCTGAAGAACTGCAGATCACCCGCGATCTTTATATTCTCGAATATACTGGTGGAAAACTACATATTCCTACAATTTCAACGGCAAAGTCGGTTAAACTTATAAGAGAAGCAAAGAAAAAAGGTATGGATGTTTCCTGTAGTGTGGCGATTCACAATCTGCTTCTTACAGACAAAATGCTATCGAACTACGATGCCAATACAAAGGTTCTACCTCCTTTGCGAACTCAGGTAGATAATGAAGCACTAATTCAGGGATTGAAAGACGGCACTATAGATATGGTTACTTCAGACCATAATCCAATAGACGTGGAAAATAAAAAAGTGGAATTTGATAATGCATTGTATGGTACTATTGGGCTTGAATCGGCTTTCAGCGCCTTGCAAACTATTTTTACTACTGAAGAAACCATCAAGTTTCTAACTTCCGGAACAGAGCGCTTTAAGCTTGAAACATCAAAACTCGAAAAAGGTAATCCTGCCAATCTTAGTCTATTCCTGCCAGATGTAAACTATACCTTCGGAAAGAACGATATTCTATCTGATTCTAAGAACAGCATCTTTCTGGATAGTCAATTAAAGGGAAAAGCTGTTGGAATTGTAAACAATGCAGGATTAATTCTAAGATCATAAACATGAAAACAGAAGGTAACGCAAAGACCAGTGCAATTATCTCTTATATCACTATTGTAGGAACCATAATTGCCTATTTCATGAATATGGAAGAAAAGAATGAATTTGCTAGTTTTCATATAAGACAGGCATTTGGGATCAACATCACCTTTTACCTTCTTGGAGCTCTAATGGGACTATTTGACCAGGTGTTTATCATAGGAGCCTTCTACCTGTTTTTTATAGTACTTTGGGGTTACGGAATCATTACAGCAATACAGGGTCAAACCAAAGAAGTACCGATTCTTGGCGCCTTATTTCAAAAATTTTTAAGTACAGTTAAGTAATGCAAGACAATTTTGTTTTAGATCATATTATAAGAAAACCTAAAGTAAGCGTTGAAAATGCGCCTGCCGTTATCCTCTTACATGGCTACGGAAGCGATGAAAACGATCTTTTTTCATTTGCAGAGGAAATGCCAGAGGAATTATTTATAATTTCTGCTAAAGCTCCCTATTCAATGCAACCATATGGAAACGCGTGGTATGCTATACACTTTGATAACGAGAATGGAAAGTTTAGTGATGATATACAAGCTATTAAGTCTCGAGATATGATCGCTACTTTTATCGATCAGGTGATCGAAAACTACCCTGTAGATGCGTCGAAAATAAATCTTTTAGGTTTTAGCCAGGGAAGTATTTTGAGTTATGCCGTGGCATTGACTTACCCGGAAAAGATCGATAATGTGATTGCTCTTAGTGGTTATATCAATAAAGAGATATTCGGGCGGGATTATCTTAAAAATGATCTTAGTCAGCTATCTTTCTACTGCTCGCATGGATCTGCAGACCAGGTGATTCCTGTAGACTGGGCTCGCAGAACAAAACCATTCTTGGAAAACCTTGGCGTAGATTTTACTTATTCTGAATTTCCAGTCGGCCACGGCGTTGCTCCACAGAATTTCTTTGAACTCAAAGAATGGCTTCAAAAAAGACTTTAATATTTAGGATATAGGAATGATTTCTCAGTATTAAATACCGGAGTCCCGTCTTCCTGAATAGTGTAAGTTAAGAACACTTCCCCCCAGTAAGAGCCATCGGTAAAGTCGGCAATGATCCATTTGTGATTCAGAACTTTTATCTTATTGATTCTCATGGAACCTTCCATACCAGCATGTGGAACCAAAGGATTATCATTTGAAGCGCTGTTCTTAGAAATGATCGCATCTTCGATTTTTGTGATAAGTCCCTCGGTCTCTATTCCGTTATTCTGAAAGTAAGTGATTGCATCTTCATTATCCTTCAAATTGAAGTAATCCTCTGTTGCTATAGATTGTTGCTTTTGATTGAGTTCTACCTCAGAAAGCTTATCTTCAAGCTGCTCGATCTTTTCCTGCTTTGAATCCAGAATTCTTTTATCATTTACATAAATAAATATGCAGAATAATAAGGCGAAGATGAATAGATACATTAGAATCTTGCTACGCATGCTAAATTTCAATTTTTAAGTTGTCATATGCGAGATGAACGTTTTCGGGAAGTTCTTCCTCGACTTCCGCATGAAATCCCAGCATATGACTTATGTGTGTAAAATATGTTCTTTCCGGCTTCACCATTTCTACAAACTTTAGAGCTTCTTCAAGATTGAAATGTGAATGATGTGGCTCTCTTCTTAATGCACTTACTACCAGAACTTTTAAATCCTTCAGTTTGGCGATCTCTATTTCAGAAATCGTTTTAATATCAGTGAGATAGGCAAAATCTCCCAGTCTGTATCCAAATACCTGTAATTTATTATGCTTAAAATCTACAGGTAAAACATTCAAACCCTCGAATTGAAACTCCTCATTACGCACTACATTCTCAATAACTGCAGGAGCGCCAGGATATCGATCTTCCGAAGTAAAAATATAATCGAACTTTTTTCTTAGCGAATCTAAAACTCTTTGATGTGCGAAAATAGGAATGTCTCCCTGCCTGAAAAAGTATGGTCTTATGTCATCCAGACCGGCAGTATGGTCATTGTGTTCATGTGTATAAAAAATAGCATCCAGTTTTTTCACATTATTGGCGAGCATCTGCTGTCTGAAATCTGGTCCACAGTCAATCAATATATTCTTTCCTTTCCAGTTAACCAATACAGAGACCCGAAGCCTTTTATCGCGGGGGTCATCGCTGTAGCAGACCGGGTGATCCACCCCGATTATTGGTATACCTTGTGATGTTCCAGTACCTAAGAATGTAACTTCCAAATGCTGTTATTTTTGACACAAAAGTAAATATATTTTTTTGTATGCCTACCGCTTTTAGTACTTTTGGAGTACGCAATTAACAATGCTTACCTAAACAATAAAATATGCCAATTACCATAATGGGCGATAAGGAATTTGAAAATGTTCCTTCTATTAATAGTAAGGCCCTGCGTATCAATCTTAACGAAAATATCTACGGAACTTTTTCTGAAATTGGTGCCGGGCAGGAAACAGTGCGAAACTTCTTTCGTGCTGGAGGTGCATCTGGAACCATCGCTAAGGCCATGAGTGCCTATGACAAGGATTTTAGTGACGCGATCTATGGAGTTGAAGATGACAGGCGATATGTTACTGAAGCAAGGCTGAAGAAAATGCTGTCTCACGAAACCCATCTTATTGAAGAGCGTATTTCTCGTGAAAAACATCCAAACAAATTATTCTTTACTTACGCCAATACTGTAGCTACCATAGATTTCGCGAAGAAATACAAAGGTCATGGTTGGGTAGGAATTAGATATCAGGTAGATCCTAAAGAAGATTATAATGAGATCCTGCTACACGTACGATTTCATGAGAATGACGCCCGTCACCAGCAAAACACCTTAGGAATACTGGGTGTTAACCTTATTTACGGCGCTTATTACAAGTACGATAATCCAAAAAAACTACTACGTTACCTGTATGATCATATAGATAAAGATCAGATCGAGATTGATACGATCAATTTCTCGGGTCCTCGTTTTGAGAATGTGGATAACAGGCTAATGAGCTTACAGTTGGTCAAGAATGGAATGACCGATGCGGTAATGTTCGGCCCTGATGGAAATAATGTACTTCCTGCGAAAATACTTTACAAAAAGAATATTCTTGCGCTGCGTGGTAGCTTTAGACCTGTTACCAAGGTAAACATGGATATGTATGAAAGATCTAAAGAATTATTCTTCAACGAGAGTAAGGTTTCTGAAGAAAATACTGAGATCATTTTCGAAATCACCCTATCCAACTTGAGAGCTGAAGGGGAGATCGATGAACGTGATTTCATGGATAGAGCAGAACTTTTATGTTCGCTAGGACAAACAGTTATGATCTCTAACTTCCAGGAATACTTCAAGGTAGTAGAATATTTCTCCAGATACTCCAAACAGCGTATGGGTCTTACCATGGGTGTTCAGAATCTTGTGGACGTATTTGATGAAAAATACTATAGACATCTAAGCGGCGGTATTCTTGAGGCCTTCGGAAAATTATTTTTTAAAGATCTAAAGGTGTACTTATATCCACTGAAAGATGAGGAAACTGGTGAACTCACTACCAGCGAAAACCTGAAAGTACACCCAAGAATGAAGGAATTATTCAAGTTCTTTAAATATAATGGACGTGTCGAGGATATCAAAAATTATAATCCAGATACGCTGAATGTTTATTCTCGCGAAGTACTAAAAATGATTAGCGAAGGGAAAAGTGGATGGGAAGATATGCTTCCAGAAAAAACCACAAAAATGATCAAGGAGCAAAATCTCTTTCATTATAAGGAGCATAAGGAACAGGCGAAGTCAGAAGTCTAACCTGAATACATAAAGCATAAAAAAAGCTGTTCTAACGAACAGCTTTTTTTATGCTTTAATTTCCGAGGAAAAAACCGTTAGGCTATTCTGGTGATCTTCGCTCCTATCGCTTTTAATCTTTCTTCGATATTTTCGTAACCTCTGTCAATTTGCTCGATGTTATGTATCGTTGAAGTTCCTTTGGCCGAAAGTGCAGCAATCAACAAGGAAATTCCAGCTCTAATATCTGGAGAGGTCATGGTAGTAGCTTTTAACTGAGATTGAAAGTCATGGCCAATCACTGTAGCTCTATGTGGATCACAAAGTATGATCTTCGCTCCCATATCTATAAGTTTATCTACAAAGAACAATCTGCTTTCAAACATTTTTTGATGTATTAAAACACTTCCTCTTGCCTGAGTTGCAATCACAAGGATGATACTCAAAAGGTCTGGGGTAAAACCTGGCCATGGCGCGTCACTGATATTCATGATCGAGCCATCAATAAAACTCTGCACCTCATAACCTTCAGAATGTGCAGGTATAAAAATGTCGTCACCTTTTCTTTCGACAGTAATTCCCAGTTTCCTGAAGGTCGTAGGGATGATACCCAACATATCCCAGTTTACATTCTTGATAGTGATTTCACTTTTGGTCATTGCGGCAAGGCCAATCCATGATCCAATTTCAATCATATCTGGAAGAATTGTATGCTCACAACCTCCTAACTTCTCTACACCGTCTATGATAAGCATATTAGAACCTATTCCACTAATGTTAGCACCCATGCGGTTCATCATGAGACATAATTGCTGTAAATATGGTTCACAGGCTGCATTGTAAATAGTCGTCTTTCCTTTTGCAAGTACTGCGGCCATCACAATGTTGGCAGTTCCGGTTACTGAAGCTTCTTCCAGCAACATGTAACTCCCGGTCAAACCTTCAGGAGCTTCAACTCCGTAAAATCGTTCTTCTTTATTATATCTGAAATCGGCACCCAGCTTCATAAAACCCTCAAAGTGAGTATCGAGTCTGCGTCGACCAATTTTGTCGCCACCAGGTTTAGGAATGAAACCTTTTCCAAATCTTCCCAGCATAGGCCCTACGATCATGATAGAACCACGAAGTCCTCCTCCATCGATCTTGAACTGTTCACTATTCAGGTACTCCATGTCCAGATCATCACTTTGAAAGGAATAACTTCCTTTACCCAGTTTTTCGATCTTAACACCAAGATTTTTTAGTAAGTTGATTAGTTTATTAACGTCCAGTATATCTGGAATGTTATTGATAACCACCTTTTCATCGGTTAACAATACTGCACATAAAATTTGCAGCGCCTCGTTTTTTGCTCCTTGAGGTTGTATTTCCCCGCTCAAACGATGACCGCCTTCTATTTGAAATGTTCCCATTAAAGAAAAATATTAGTGGCGTTTACGACCAGGCTTACGGCCGCCGGTATGTTTTTTGTTTTTCGAGTATTTCTTCTTGTTGGATCCGCTTCCGCGAATAAGTTCTGAAGCCTGGGTTAGATCCTCGTCAGCATTTTTGAGATTGATCTTTCCACCACTCAATTCTTTCAAATGATTAATGATGACTTCATCATCTACAGAATCACGATTCCAGTTAAGGTAAGATTTCTTCATGTGATTGGCAATAGTCATCACCAGGGCATCTTTGAAATCCCCTTCTTCCTTATCTTTTGCTGCATCGATCATGCGCTTGATATTGTTTCCGTAGAACCTGTACTTGGGATTATTCTCTGGATAATCAAGCATTTCAGGACGCTCTGTAAGCATTTCCCTCGTTGGTTTTGGAAAAGGAGACTCAACATCTAGCTTAAGATCACTTATTATAAATAACTGATCCCATAATTTATGCTGAAAATCTGGCACATCACGAAGATGAGGATTCATATTACCCATTACAGCAATAATTGAATTAGCAACTTTGTTACGTTCTTTATCATCTTCGATTTCTACAGCATGTTCGACCATTTTCTGCAAATGTCTGCCATATTCAGGAATGATCAGTTTACTCCTTTCAGAGTTATATTCTAAAGCGTTTGTCAAAATTGAGATTTAATTAGGTAATTTAATAGAAGTTTTCTCCTGCGTGCAAAATACTAAATATTCAGTAAGAATGACAATAAAATAGCGCAATTGTGCGATTATTAAAGAGAAATTACCCCTTCAACTTTATCAGCAACCTCCTTATATTTAGCAATCACATGATCAGGATCTTTCATCCTAACGTTAATAGAAACACTGGTATATGTTCCTTTTTTAGATTGTTTGGTATTGATTACAGCTCCCATGTTATCAAATATATCCTCAACCTGTGTTACCTTCTCCCCTTTTGTTGGAACAATAAATTTGTAAAGATATTCTGCAGGCCACATCGCAGTATCCTGAAGCTGTTTTTTAAGTTTTGCGTAAAATTCCTCCGGATTTGTCGAATCACTCATAGTTTTCTCCTTCTTTTATGACAAAGATACAAGGAAAGACAACATTTTTATAATCAAATTCATTTACCGAAATTTGCCGGGTGAAAACTATGAAAATTGTTATTACCGGTGGACCCGGTACTGGAAAGTCTTCCATCATACACGAACTGGAAGCTAAAGGAGAAAACTGTATCCATGAGATCTCCAGGCAGGTAACCCTTGAAGCACAAAGAGATGGTATCGATCAGCTCTTTCTGGAGCAGCCCTTACTATTCAGTGAAAAATTACTTGAAGGGAGATTAAATCAGTTTAAGGAAGCTTCTAATTCCTCAGCGAATCGCATCTTTCTAGATCGTGGATTGCCCGATGTTGTTGCCTATATGGATTATTTTAACACTGTTTATCCCGAGATATTCAGTGCGACCTGTGAGGAGCATGCCTATGATAAAGTTTTTATCTTACCACCATGGAAGGAGATTTATAAAAGCGATAATGAGCGCTACGAAACCTATGAAGAAGCGGTAAGAATTTCAGAATATTTGTATGACACTTACAAACGCTTTGGCTATAGTCCTATTGAAATTCCTAAATCAAGTGTGGCAGAAAGAACTAAATTTATACTGAACCAACTATAAATCTCTTGCAAACGGAAGCTTTAAAAATTCTAGAAAAATATTGGGGCTTCCAGAAATTCCGGCCTTCACAGCTGGAAGTGATCGAGGCTATCCTCGATGATCAGGATACGCTGACCTTATTTCCTACCGGTGGTGGGAAATCTATCTGTTTCCAGGTACCAGCGATGATAAAAGAAGGAATTTGCGTGGTGGTATCACCACTTATCTCTTTAATGGAAGACCAAGTACAGGCTCTTCAAAAAAAGAATATCAAAGCGATGGCTATTACTGGCGGAATCTCTTACTCCGATCTGGATAGGAATCTTGACAATTGCATCTTCGGAAATTTCAAATTTTTATATCTCTCTCCGGAAAGGCTTCAGCAGGATATTGTCAAAGAACGATTGAAGCAAATGAACGTGAACCTGATCGCTGTAGATGAAGCGCATTGTATCTCTCAATGGGGACATGATTTCAGGCCAGCGTATCGCAATATTTCAGAAGTTCGCGAAATTATACCTGAAGTACCTGTGGCAGCATTTACGGCTACGGCAACAAAAATGGTAGTGGAAGATATCTGTGAGCAGCTTCAGTTAAGGAACAGGGCAGTATTTAAAAAATCATTTGAAAGAACCAATCTGTTCTACGAGGTTGTCAAAACTGAAGATAAATACTTTCGATTAACGAGGCTACTGGGAAATGATTCTGCCATTGTTTATGTAAGAAGCAGAAATGCCACCCGGGAGATTACAGACTTTCTTAATAAGAATGGGATTACGGCCGCTGCATATCATGGCGGAATGAAAAAGGAGGACAAAACTGCAAAGTTTAGATCATGGATGAACAACGATACCAGTGTAATGGTTGCAACAACTGCTTTTGGAATGGGTATAGACAAACCAGATGTTCGTACCGTTGTGCATATTGATCTACCTGAAAGTCTAGAAAGCTATTTTCAGGAAGCAGGAAGAGCAGGAAGAGATGGAGAGATTTCTAAAGCCGTTATACTGACCAATGCTGGCGACATTCCAGTTCTAAGGAATCAGTTTATAAACAATCTCGCGTCTGTTGAAGATGTCAAATTTATCTATAGAAAACTAAACGCTTATTTCAGCATAGCATATGGTGAAGGTGAAAATCAGGTGTATGATTTTAATTTTGCCAGCTTCTGTAATCAATATCATTTAATTTCAGGTAAGACCTATAACGCGTTACAACTTCTAGATCGTTGCAGTGTCCTTAGACTGTCTCAGCAGTTTCAGAAGAAAACTGAAATAATGATAAAATTAAGCGGGGATCAACTGGAAATTTATCTTGATGACAATCCAAAATATGCGCACCTTTTAAGAACTCTGTTAAGAAACTATGGTGGTGTATTTGATAACCTGGTCAACTTTAATATGTCATCTGTAGCCGAGAAAGCAGATCTTCAGGAAATTGAATGTCTGAGCCTTTTTGAAGACTTACAGCAACAGGAAATCATAGAGTTCTCGATTGCCAAACATGATGCCTCTATTACCTTTTTGGCACCCAGGGAAGATGAATCCACTATAAATCCTGTTTCTGGATTTATAACTAAATACAATAAAACAAAAAGAGAAAAGATATCGGCAGTGCTCGATTTCGTCCAGAATGACCAGGTTTGTAAACAGATACAGTTGCTGAAGTATTTTGGAGAAACTAAGCCTGAAAAGTGTGGCAGGTGTTCGGTTTGCAATGCTGAAACTGATGGTTTAAGTCGTGATGAAATGAATGAAATTTTTCTGGCGCTGCAAAAATTATTAAAATCCAGGGCGTTAGACACTAAAGAGATATCTTCTCTATTAAACTATAAAGAATCCTCTATTCTGAAGGTAATACGGTTACTGGTGGAGCGAGGCATTTTACAAAAAACGATAACTAACAAGTACAAAATATTAATAAATGACTGATCTCAGAATAGTATTTATGGGAACTCCGGAATTCGCCGTGAAAAGCCTTGAAGCAATTCTTGAAGCCGGCTATAATGTAGTTGGAGTGGTTACTGCTCCAGATCGACCAGCTGGAAGAGGAAGAAAGTTAAGAGAAAGTGCCGTAAAGACTTTTGCCGTTTCTAAAGATCTTAAAGTTCTACAACCTACTAATCTTAAATCTGAAGAATTTCAACAAGAGTTGAAGCAAATCGATCCAAATGTGCAGGTAGTTGTAGCATTTAGAATGCTGCCTAAATCTGTATGGGACTACCCTGAACTTGGCACTTTCAATTTACATGCGAGCTTACTACCTCAGTATCGCGGAGCTGCTCCAATTAACTGGGCGATCATGAATGGTGAAAAAGAAACTGGAATATCCACTTTTTTTCTGGATGAGAAAATTGATACCGGCGCCATGATCATGCAGGAATCTGTTGTGATAGGTGAACATGAAAACCTGGAGACCATTCATGATAGATTGATGAACAAAGGATCAGGGCTGGTTGTAAAAACATTAAAAGCTATTTCTGAAGGTACAACCAAGCCAATAGCACAGAAAGACTCCGCAATGCTTAGAGAAGCGCCAAAATTGAATCGCGAGAACACCAAAATCAATTGGGAGAAACCTTTAAATGAAATATACAATCATATACGCGGACTCAATCCCTACCCTTCTGCCTGGTGTTATTTAGATAATGGTGATGCGCAGGAACAGACTGTAAAGATCTACGATGTGATTAACCATAAAGAAGAACATGATCACTTCTACGGAAAGGTCCTAATTAAAGAAAAGCAATTGCTGGTTGCTGCGCATGGTGGTTTCATTGAAATTAAACAGATCCAATTGCCTGGAAAACGTAAAATGGAAACGCATTCGCTTTTGAATGGCTTTAAATTCTCAGAAAAAGCGAAAATGCGCTGAACCCTTATTAATGCTGATTTGGTTGCATTTTAATAAAAAACAATTATCTTTATTAACAAATCAACCGAGTTATCAACAAATACGGGCTTTTCCCTTGTCATTACTTGCGTGGACGGGAAATCCGTATAAATTTGTAAACCAGTTTAACAGAATGTTTAACCAACAATTAATTTAAAATTCAAATTATGAACAAAACAGATTTAATCGACGCAATGGCTGAGAATGCTGGAATTTCTAAAGCAGCAGCTAAAAAAGCACTAGAATCTTTTCTAGAAAACGTTGAAAAATCTCTTAAAAAAGGAGATAGAGTATCATTAGTAGGATTTGGATCTTGGTCTGTATCTAAAAGAGCTGCTCGTGAAGGAAGAAACCCACAGACCGGAAAAACTATCAAGATCGCTGCTAAAAACGTAGTGAAATTTAAAGCCGGAGCTGATTTACAAAAAGCTGTGAACTAATAATTTGCATTGTAAATATCATAAGCCTTCCCTTAGGAAGGCTTTTTTTATCTAAAATATTTAGATATGTATTGCATTTTTAACAGAAAAAATATAGTTTAGTTCTAAAGACTGCTACAAATGATTGCGTTGAAACCAACCAAGGGCCATCTTCTCGTTGCAGAACCATCCATAATTGGAGATGTCTCTTTTAATCGCTCGGTGGTTCTACTTGCCGACCATTCCGAAAACGGATCGGTTGGATTCATCCTGAACAAAATTCTTGATTTCACACTTAAAGATCTTATCCCTGAAATCAAAGGGAATTTTGATGTCTATAATGGAGGTCCCGTAGAACAGGATAATTTGTATTTTATACATAAAATCCCAGATCTTATCCCTGATAGTATTGAGATCGCTCATGGAATTTACTGGGGTGGTAATTTTGAAGCTGTAATGGAACTTATTTCTAAAGATCTAATTTCAGATAAGCAGATAAAGTTTTTCTTAGGATATTCAGGCTGGGATGCACAGCAACTTGATGATGAGTTAAATTCTCATTCATGGGTGGTCACTGCAAACGAGGATAACAAGGACCTTCTTGAAAAGCCCTACTCTTCCTTCTGGAAGGATAAAATGCTGGAATTAGGTGGAGAATACATGTTATGGTCAAACTCACCAGAGAACCCTTCTTACAATTAATTAGCCCAACCTTGCTTTTACATTTAACTTACTAAGCAGGTTTTTAGCTACCGTCGACTCGAAGTATTTCTTACGATATTTCGACACCGGCTGAATACCAACCGCAATATTAGTGATAAAGAGTTCATCAGCTTTTTGTAATTCGAAAGGCGAAATTGAAGCTTCTTCTAATTCGTAATCTTCAGTTTTTTTAATGATCTCCAGTAATTGTTTCCGAATGATTCCGTTTAAAACACCATCTGTGATTGGTGGCGTTTTAATTTTGGAACCTGAAACTAAAAATAGATTACCATTCAGAGCTTCGACTACGCTCTTTTTCTCATTCAGAAGCAAACAGTTGTGGTAATCATTTTCTTTAGCATAAATGCTTCCCAAAACATTTACCGCACGGTTATTCGACTTGATCGTTGATAACAGTCCGCTTCCCACATAATGATCTTTAAATAATTCGATCTCGTAATCCTCTGTATTTAATAAGTAAAACGAGTTCTTCATTTCCACTACGGTCATCACGTAAGCGATCTCTCTGGTTGCAGGTGCATAAAAACCACCTTCTTCACGGTATACGGCGAATCGTACTCTTGCAGCTTTTTCATTAAGATCATTTTTCTCAACGATGCTAACAATTTCTTTCTCCAGGAATTCTGGTGAGAAGCTGGATGGGATTTCCATTCTCATAATTCGCATGGAAGCCATCATTCTAAAATAATGGTCTTCCCAGAACATTATTTTTCCATTAATAACTCTAATAGTTTCGAAAACTGAATCTCCATAAGCAAAGCCCCTGTTGAGAACTGAAAGATTAGCTTCTGAATCCTGAACTATATTTCCATTTAAATTGATCATAAAAAAACCCCGTTTAAAACGGGGCAAAGGTACTATTATCTTAAGACATTTCTAGGCAGAACCTAATATCTGTTTTAGATCTGAAACCATATTTTCCCATAACATTTTTCCTTCATCGATCTCATCCTCTTCAGCAAAATCTGTGATCATAAGGGAAACATCTTTGGTGATATCATCCACTTGTATTCTTAATTCAAAGAAATATGGCGAATCTTCATCTTCAACCCACTTGAACTTAATTCGTTCATCGCTTTTCTTACTCATTAGTTTGGCTTTCTCCTCACTACCTTCCCAAATAAAAGTAAAAAATTCCCCACGGGAATTTACGTTATCTGCATACCACTCGCTTAAACCTGAGGGAGTCGAAATATATTGATACAATAGCGAAGGAGAAGCCTGAATTGGAAACTCCATTTCGTATTTTGTCTTTTCTTCCATTCTAAATTAGTTAGTTTCGGGCAATATAGATATTAATTAGAAGGATTAAAAGAAATCAAAATAAATATTTTAGAAAATAAAGTTTGCGACAATACAAATTGTTTTTATATTTGCACCCGCATTAAAGAAATCATGTGAGGCCTTAAATAGTAAGGCTTCTGAAAGGTTCCTTTAAATGCAAAATTGTGAA
>NZ_JBLVTK010000003.1:348899-351174 GCF_048285865.1 Christiangramia marina
GTCTCGCTACAAAAAAAGGGATTTCGTATTTTCGAAATCCCTTTTTACTTTTTATAATTTTTCTATTTCTTGATCTACACTAACTTATCCAGTGTGATTGGCAATTCTCGCACACGTTTACCGGTAGCATTGTAGATCGCATTGCAAATTGCAGAAGCAACTCCTACAATACCAATTTCACCCAGACCTTTAGCTCCCAGCGGATTCACGATTTCATCATGTTCTGGAACGAATATCACTTCAAGATCCTGAATATCTGCTTGTACTGCAACATGATATTCAGCAAGGTTCGCATTCATGATTCGGCCATTACGACTATCCATCATTCCTTCTTCTTCTAGCGCCATACTAATTCCCCAGGTGATACCACCCAGAATCTGACTTTCAGCCGTCTTGGGATTAAGAATCTTACCTCCTGCTATCGCACTCACAACTCTGGGAACCGTGATCATTTTAGTATCCTTATCGACATGAACCTCTACCATAACACAGGAATGTGAATAGCAGGAATACTTACTGCGATCATCTGCGGGTTGAGAATTAACGCTGGTCTCCACAGATTTCTGACCGGAAGCAGCTAAAATTTCAGAATAACTAAATCGGGTAGATTTTACGCTCAGATGTCTATTACTGAACTCCGCTTCTTCGAATATTGCTCCCTTTAGTTCTTCTGGAAAACTCTGTTGAGCGTATCCAAATATTTTCTTCTGAAGCGCATGACAAACAAGTTTTACTGCTGAACCTACTGAAGATGCTGTCCAGGATCCCCCTTCAATTGGAGCCTTCGGCAAACTAGAGTCTCCAAGCTGAAATTCTACATCTTCCAATGGAATACCTACAATTTCCGCCGCTATCTGTGACATGATCGTATATGTTCCAGTACCAATATCTGCCGTCCCACTACTAACTGTAAGTTTCCCTTCAGAAGTTAATATAGCTTTCGCTGAAGATTCCTGCTGCAAAGCTTCCCACACTCCAGTGGCCATTCCATAACCAACAAGATTATTACCATCCTGCATGCTTCCAGGCTTTGCAATTCTTTTCTCCCAGCCAAAACTTTCTGATGCTTTGAGGAAAGCAGCTCTTAATTCCTTACTGGAATAAGGCTTACCTTCATTTTGATCAATATCAGCATAATTTATTAAACGGAACTCCAGCGGATCTACCCCAGCTTCAATGGCCAGTTCATCAATAGCGCACTCCAGGGCATACATTCCTGTAGCTCCTCCGGGTGCTCGCATATCCATAGGCGTATATACATCCAAAGGCACGAGTTGGTAATCCAGTTTAACGTTATCACACTGGTACATCATTCCAGACCAGTCCACAACGGTCTCGTTGAACATTTCAAACCTTGAAGTTTCTCCAAATGCCTCGTGATTTATTGATTTCAATTTGCCTGATTCATCTGATGATAGTTTTAAACGCTGTAAACAAGCAGGCCTGTGCCCAAAAGTGAACATTTGAGTTCTGGTCATTACAACCTTCACCGGCAAATTTAGAACTTTCGAGGCCATCGCAGCACAGAAGAGTTGATATTGTGGTCTTAAACCAGACCCAAATCCGCCACCTACAAAAGGAGACAATACCCTGACCTTTTCTTTTTCCAGATTGAAGATCCCTGAAATATATTGCTGACTGCTTCCAACTCCCTGTATTTTATCATAAATGGTAAAGCCCTGCTCCTCTGCATTCCAGATCGCTACGGTCGCAAAAGTCTCCATAGGATTTTGATAATGGCGAGGCAAATAATATTCTACATCTACCTGATGTTTAGAAGATTCATAAGCTTTTGCGGCATCACCTCTGGGCTCTGGTGGATCAGGAACGTCCTCTCTCGTCGCATTCTGGAGATTTGCTTTAAGATCAACCTCACAACCTTCCTCTTTTTCATAATCTATTTTAACCAGTCCGGCGGCATATGCGGCTGTTTCGAAAGAATCTGCAACGATTAGCGCAACCGGTTGCCCGTTATACAGAATGTCTTCATTATAGAATGGTCTGAAAGGATTACCGGGAGGAGCCAGAGGATCTGTATAATCTGAATCTATCTTAACTTCTTCCGGGATATTTTTATGGGTAAACACCTGTCGAACTCCCGGCACTTTTAAAGCCTCTTTATCATTAATAGCAACAATTTTACCTCTGGAAATAGTACTATTGATAATATATCCATGTACTAAATGCTCAGGATTGAATTCAGCGCTATAGGTAGCATTCCCTGTTACTTTTTCTATACCATCTACCCTTCTGGTAGGTTTCCCTATATATTTTG
>NZ_JBLVTK010000003.1:351211-366742 GCF_048285865.1 Christiangramia marina
ATGCTCTTACAATGGATTTTCTTACCAGTGGTATTTTAAAATCGTTATCACCGTATCCTTTAGCTCCTTCAGTTAGTTTATTTGCTAATTGCTCAAAATTCTCTGTATTTGCTTGCTTCCCAATAAACTCTTTTTCTACGGAAGGTTTTCTCCAGGGTTTATGTGCAACTCCACCCAAAGCAACTCTAACGTCCTTGATTGTGTTGTTTTCTAATTCAATTGCGGCAGCTACTGAAACTAACGCGAAAGCATAAGAAGGCCTGTCCCTGACTTTTAAATAATGATAGTTTTTAGCAAAACCCTTTTCTGGGAGCTCAATTCCCGTAATGATCTCTCCCGGTTCTAAATTTGTTTCTATGTGCGGGGTGTCACCAGGCAGTTTATGGAAGTCAGTGGCGGCAATTGTTCTATCACCTTTAGCTCCACTAATATGAACTGTCGCATCTAATGCCGCAAGCGCTACCGCCATATCTGAAGGGTGCGTTGCTATACAATGCTCACTTGCGCCAAGGATTGCATGTAACCGGTTAAAACCCTCCAAAGCAGAACATCCACTTCCCGGCTCTCTTTTATTACAGGGAGTTGAAGTATCATAAAAATAGAAGCATCTGGTTCGCTGTAATAGATTCCCGCCATTGGTTGCCATATTTCTTAATTGCGCTGAAGCGGCAGAGAGCATAGCCTCAGAAAGTAGTGGATATCGCTCTTCTACTAGTTCGTGATAAGCTGTATCTGCATTGGTCCTGGTCGCTCCCAGTAGTAAACCTCCAGAATCTGAGTTTTCGATTTCCGAAAGATCCAGATGATTGATATCAATTAAATGCTCAGGATTCTCAACCCGATATTTCATAAGATCCAGCAAATTAGTTCCTCCACCAATAAATCTGCTACTTTCTTTTTTAGAACCTATGTGTTCGATCGCGTTTTCCACGCTTTGTGCTCGTTTGTAGGAAATATTATTCATATGTCTAATTGCTGTTTTTAGATAAAGCTTCGGTATTTCTGTCTTTTAATTCCTCCACCACTTTATAAATGTTGGCATAAGCTCCACAGCGACAAATATTTCCACTCATGAGATCTCTTAATTCCGCAGGATCACTTCCTTTATTCATATTCAGTAGTCCAATGGTAGAGCATATCTGCCCGGGTGTGCAATAGCCGCACTGGAATGCATCGTGTTTGATAAATGCTTCCTGCACTGGATGCAATTCATCACCATTCGCTAATCCTTCTACAGTGACAATTTCTTTACCTGTTTGCATCGCGGCGAGGGTCAGGCAGGAATTTATATGTTTTCCATCTACTAGCACTGTGCAGGCCCCACATTGACCATGATCACAGCCTTTCTTAGTTCCTGTAAGTTGTAAATGTTCTCGCAAAGCATCAACAAGAGTTGTCCATGCAGAAACTTTCATACTAACATCTCGCCCATTAATATTCAATACCAATTCTTCGGTATCAGGATGTTGTTTAATTTCCATTTTGTATGGTTTTGGTTGGTAATTGATTCTAATAAGTACTAGAATACCTTTTAAAGCTAGAGAATAATCTGGTCACAATTATTCATATCACTTATATTAATATTTTTTTATGATTTTTGTTTAATTCCTAAAATCATCCTAAGTAATTAGTTTTATGTATTTTACAGCTACTTTCTTAGTTATTCTAAACTAACTCAGCTTAAAAAAAACTACTCAATTTCTAATTGTTATAGTTGTTGTAAAAACAAATCTCATATCCAATTTTGAGCTTTATTTGCTCAAAAAATTGTGATAATAAACGAATATAATTTTACCGTATACATTGAGCCTGTGGCAGCAGCTTCCGAAGATTTCATGGTACAACCGTGGGTATGGATAGCCTTTTCTGCCTTCATAATTCTTCTCCTCATCGTAGACTTAAAACTGGTGATGAGAAAGCCTCATAAGATAAATACTAAGGAAGCGGCGTGGTATAGTGCCGGCTGGATAAGCCTGGGGCTTTTATTTACTGCTGTGATTTATTGGTGGCAGGGTTCTCTTGCCGCAGGAGAATATCTCGCCGGTTATTTGATCGAGAAATCTCTGTCAATGGACAATGTGTTCCTTTGGGCAGTACTCTTTAGCTACTTCAAAGTGCCAAAGGAATTTCAGCACAAAGTATTGTTCTGGGGAATTTTTGGCGCTCTCGTTCTAAGAGTCATTTTTATTTTCGGCGGAATTGCCCTGATCGAAAATGTACATTGGATCATATATATATTCGGTGGATTTTTGCTGTATACTGCTTATAAGATCTTTAAAAGTGATATTACTGAAGCAAATCCTGATAACAATAGAATTTTCAAATGTGTACGAAAAATGATTCCTCAAACTGAAGGTTACAGGGAAGACAACTTTTTTGTAAGAGAAAATGGTAAGAAGATTGCCACTCCTCTATTAACCGTTTTGATCATCATAGAACTAACCGATGTCATCTTTGCAGTAGATTCTATCCCGGCAATATTAGCAGTTAGCAGAAATGAATTTATAATTATTAGCTCAAATGCATTCGCCATTCTGGGTCTTCGTGCCTTGTATTTTTTACTGGCAGATATGAAAGACAGGTTTATTTACTTAAACGAAGGTCTGGGAATTATACTGGCTTTCGTTGGAATTAAATTCCAGATATGCGATCTATACGAGATACCAATCTGGATCTCTCTTTGTTTTATAGCTTTAATTTTAATAGGTTCGATATTATTATCTCTAAGACAAACATCAAAAACCGAATTAGATAAAAGTTAGTATTATGAAAAGACAAAAATTAGGAAATACAGAATTATATACTCCTCCTATTGTTTTCGGCGGAAATGTATTCGGGTGGACGATTGATGAAAAAGAATCCTTCAGAATGATGGATCACCTGCTGGATATGGGATTTGACCTTATTGATTCTGCAGATGTATATTCAAGATGGGCTAAAGGTAACTCTGGTGGTGAATCTGAAAGTATTATTGGAAAGTATATGAAGTCCAGAGGCAACCGGCATAAATTGACTATTACCACCAAAGTAGGTTCCAGTATGCAACAAGGTGGCGATAAGGATATTTCCAAAACACATATTCTTAATGCAGTCGAAGATAGCTTAAGAAGATTGCAATCAGATCATATCGACCTTTATTTCACCCATTGGGATGATAATAAAACACCCGTAGAAGAGAGCCTGGGAGCCTATCAGAAATTAATTGAGCAGGGAAAGGTAAGATATATTGGAGCTTCAAATTTGAGTCCTGATAGATTACAGGAATCATTAGATGGTTCGAAAAAAGAGGATTTACCAAAGTATCAGGTTTTCCAGCCGGAATATAGTTTGATGCAGCGAAACAAGTTCGAAGGGAAGATTCAGAAAATCTGCCAGGAAAATGATCTAGGAGTTACCTCCTATTTCAGCTTAGCCAGCGGATTCCTCTCTGGAAAATATCAAAGTATCGAAGATATAAAAGGCAGTGACCGTGAACAGTTCCTTAAGGATTACTTCGACGATCGAGGTAAAAAAATACTCAACGCACTCAAAGATATATCAGACCATCACAATATTTCCCAGGCAGGGATTGCTTTAAGATGGATAATTCAGCGCCCGGGTATAACTGCTCCAATTGCAAGTGCAACCAAACCTGAGCATCTTAAAAGTTTTGAAGAAGCTGTAAACATGGAACTGACCAAGGAAGAAATGGAAAATTTAAATGCGGCAAGCAACCATTAGGTTATGAAAGTTTCGATACAAGATCTTCCAGACTAATTGTATCCTGCTCACCAGATTTCATATGCTTTAAAGTGAAGGTTTGCTGTTCAATTTCCTCTTCACCAGCAAGTATGACAAATGGAATATCTCGCTTATCGGCATATTTCATTTGTTTACCCATTTTGGAACTGTCTGGATAAAGTTCAGCAGTAATTCCGGCATTTCTCAAAGACCGTATAGACTTCATTGCATATAAAGATTCCTTATCTCCAAAATTTATAAAAAGTACTTTGGTGTTCTCACGCACAGTTTCAGGAAACAGATCCAATTCTTCAAGTACAAGATATATTCTGTCCAGACCAAACGAAATTCCCATTCCGCTCATATTCTTTAAACCAAATATCCCGGTAAGATCGTCATATCTTCCTCCTCCACCAATGCTTCCCATCTTAACTTTCTCTGGAGCAGCAACCTCAAAAATAGCTCCGGTGTAGTAATTGAGTCCGCGTGCCAGAGTCACATCAAGGTCGAGAGTAGCGGTTTTCAGAGGCATTTCAGCTACAGCATTCTGTATGAATTGCAATTCTTCAATACCTTTCATACCGGTTTCTGAACTTTCCAGAATAGTTTGTAATCCTGAGACTTTTTCAGCAAAAGAACCTTTAAGATCAAAAATTGGAGATATTTTGTCAATAGCCTTTTCAGAAATACCTTTATCCAGCATTTCTTTTCGTACTCCAGCTTCACCAATCTTATCAAGTTTATCCAGCGCTACAGTAAAATCTATAAGTCGATCCTGTTCTCCAATAACTTCAGCAAAACCTGATAAGATCTTTCTGTTATTGATCTTGATCGTTACATCTTCCAGACCCAATTGAGTAAATACCGCATCATACAATTGTATGAATTCCACTTCCTGCCATAGACTATCACTTCCCACCACATCTGCATCACACTGGAAAAACTCCCTGAACCTTCCTTTTTGAGGACGATCTGCTCTCCAAACGGGTTGTATCTGGTAACGTTTAAAAGGGAACTCGATCTCATTTTGATGTTGTACTACGTACCTGGCAAAAGGAACCGTAAGATCATATCTTAGTGCTTTCTCACTTACAAAATAAGTCAATGCTGTACTATCCTTTAATTCAAGAGCTTTCGCATCAGCTTTTTTAAGATAATCACCTGAATTAAGAATTTTAAAAATCAGGCGATCTCCTTCTTCACCATATTTCCCCATAAGGGTCGAAGAGTTCTCAAAACTAGGAGTTTCGATAGGTTGAAAACCAAAACTTTTAAATTGAGTTTTGATAATATCGAAAATGTAGTTTCTTTTTGCTACTTCTTCCGGAGAAAAATCTCTGGTACCTTTTGGAATTGACGGTTTTTGTGCCATAAAGTTCTAAGCTGAAATGTGATTTTTAAAGGACTGCAAATATCTTAATTTTTGAGTGAACCCAAACAAATTTGATATTTTAAGTAACAATCCTATCATTTTATAGTCTAATCGTTAAGATCGAAAAGTTAGCCCATGTTTTCACTCCTGCGGGAAAATATTAGAATTGCCCTAAGTTCCATAAGAAATCAGTCACTAAGAACTGTCTTAACTGTTCTCATCATCGCTATTGGTATCACAGCATTAGTTGGGATTTTAAGTGCTGTAGCAGCACTGGAAAACACTATTAGTCAGGATTTTGCTTCAATGGGCGCAAATACTTTTAACCTGCAACGTTACGAATTTAGAGAGCGAATAAGCAATGAGGACCGGAAGGTAAATCCCACAATTAGCTATAGGGAAGTGACCGAGTTTAAGGAGAATTTTCAGTTTCCATTTACTGAAACCGCGATATCATTTACGGGAACGGGATCTGCAGAAATCAAATATCAGAATGAAAAAACAGATCCGGATATTTCAGTTCTCGGAGTAAATGAATATTATTTAGAGAACTCCGGACTTGAAGTTGAAGAAGGAAGAGAGTTCAACATTTTCGATATTAACAATAATAATAATGTTGCGGTGATTGGTGCCGACTATAAAGACGTAATTTTCAATGGAATGGATCCTGTCAATAAAACGATTAGTATTCGCGGGGCGAAATTCAGAGTGATTGGAATTCTGGAAAGTAAAGGAAGCACCTTCGGAAATAATCAGGATCTAAGAGTTTTTATCCCTATTCAGCATGCTCGCTCGATCTTTTCTCAGCCAAATATCAATTATAGCTTAAGTGTAAAGGTGGACGATAAGGAAATGCTGGAATCGGCCATGGATGAAGCTATTATTACCTTCAGAAATATTCGTGGATTAAACCCGAAAGAAGATAATAATTTTGGAATTGAGAGAAGTGATGATCTTATTAATCGTATTCTTCAAATTACTGGCGCTTTGAATATCGCAGCTTGGATTATTTCAATCATTACCATATTTGGATCATCCATCGCATTAATGAATATCATGCTGGTAAGTGTGACCGAAAGAACACGCGAAATTGGAGTTAGAAAAGCACTAGGTGCCAAGAAAAATACTATTGCAATGCAATTCTTCCTGGAAACTTTGGTGATTGGTCAACTTGGTGGTCTACTTGGTATATTGCTAGGAATTCTTATTGGCTGGGGCGTATCATCTTCCCTGGATTTCGATTTCACCACACCATGGAAAGCCATGTTATGGGCTACCGGGATCACCATATTCGTGGCTATACTTGCAGGGAGTTATCCGGCTGCAAAAGCAGCAAAACAAGATCCTATTGAATCACTTAGATACGAATAGTTCTAAGCATCCTTATCTACAATATCCTTAAAATAAGCATATAGTTCCCCTTTTGTGATATTAGCCCCCTGTTTGATCAAAGCGAAAATATCCTTGTTTCTATCCTCACTAAGAGCTTTTGAAGAGGTATAGATATTCACCATCTCATTCATAAGATTGGTCTGTAACCATTGATAACCTTCGCGAGTTGTAATGTCTACAGACTCATTATCTACCTTGATCGCGATCAGATTGATAGTTACTTCAGAAATATAAAAAAGAAAGACCTGGTTTGGAGAAAAATGCTCCAGGTATTCAACCTTATTCAGGACTCCTTCCCATACAAGATCGCTAAACAGATCCATTTCATCTTCAGCAACCTTAGGCTGTTCTTTTTTGATCTTACCCCATTCCTCACCGGTGATGGACTGAGTTGCCAGGAAATTAATGAATTCCTGATGCATCTCTTCAAATTGTTCTTTGGTTAATCGAGCGTATTTCATTTTTCTAAGAATAAGAAAAGCCCACTCATAAATGAGCGGGCTTTTTGCTATAAAATTATAATATTAAGCTTCCCCTACAACGTCAAAACTTAGGTTTGAAACTACTTCACGATGAAAACGTAAAGTTGCATCATACTGTCCTAAACGCTTGATGTTTCCACCGGCGATGCTAATAAATTTTTTCTCAATTTCTACACCTTCCTTAGCAAGAGCATCAGCTAGATCACCGTTAGTGATAGAACCAAACAACTTGTCACCAGCTCCTGCCTTAGCAGTCATCTTGATCTCAATATTGTTAAGTTTCTCAGCCTGTTTCTTAGCTTCGTCAATGTGCTTTTGTTCCTTATAGGCACGCTGCTTTAAAGTTTCAGATAAAACTTTTCTTGCAGAAGGAGTTGCCAGTTCAGCGTATCCATGAGGTATAAGATAATTTCTACCGTAACCGTTTTTAACAGCCACAACATCATCTTTAAAACCTAGATTGTCTACGTCTTTTTTAAGTATTACATCCATAACTGCCTCTTTTTATTTTAATAAATCACCTACGTAAGGCATTAGTGCTAAGTGACGAGCACGCTTTACAGCAGTAGCCACTTTTCTCTGAAACTTCAAAGAAGTACCTGTTAAACGACGAGGTAACAATTTACCCTGCTCGTTTACAAACCCCATAAGAAAATCTGGATCTTTGTAATCAACGTACTTAATACCAGATCTTTTGAATCTACAGTATTTTTTCGCTTTGGTAGTTTCTATATTAAGAGGAGTTAGATACCTGATCTCTCCGTCTTTTTTTCCTTTTGCTTGTTGTTCAATAGATGTTGCCATGATTACGCTTTTTCCTTGTTACGTTTTCTTCTCTTCTCAGCCCAAGCAATTGCATGTTTATCCAACTTTACAGTTAAATAACGCATCATACGCTCTTCTCTTCTGAATTCCAACTCTAAAGGTTCGATAACCTCACCTGGAGCTTCATATTCAAATAAGTGATAAAAACCACTCTTCTTGTGTTGGATTGCATAAGCCAGTTTTCTTAGGCCCCAATCTTCTTTAGCTACCATCTTAGCCCCTTTAGAAACAAGAAAATCTTCGTATTTCTTAACTGTCTCCTTTATCTGCTCATCAGATAAAACGGGATTCAAGATGAAAACAGTTTCATAGTTGTTCATAAAATTCTACTTTAAATTTAATCGGCTGCAAAAATAGAATTTATTATTCATATTTCAAAGCATATTACCCAGGTAAAAATACTATTTTTAACCAGCTAAATAATATGCACCTTGCATTTGTTATATATAATGAGTAATATTGTTAAAGTCTAACCTAATTATCGTGGAAGAAGTTTTACTTAAATGTGCTGTTGTTGATGATTCGAGCCTGCAAAGGTTATCGATCGTTAAATTGATAAAAGACCATCCTAACCTTAATCTGGTTGCCGAATATAATAATGCTATAGAAACTAAGAACGGCCTGTTAGATACCGAAACAGATCTAATCTTTTTAGATATCGAAATGCCAATTCTTTCAGGTTTTGAACTACTTGATAATCTTCCAAACAAACCACAAATAATATTTGTTACCGGCAAGACCAAGTATGCTTTCAAGGCTTTTGATTATGATGCCGTAGACTATATTCACAAACCCGTAACTAAAGACCGCTTTAATAATGCAGTGAATAAAGCGGTTAATCTTTACAAACTTAAACATCAGGCCCCAATACAGGAAGATGATGATTTTATCTTTGTAAAAAGCAATCTCAAGAATCGAAAGGTATTTCTAAATAAGCTAAAGTACATCCAGGCTCTTGGAGATTATGTGAAGTTTGTGACTGAGAAAGATAACTTTGTGGTTCTAGCAACGATGAAGTCTTTTGAAAAAGAACTTCCCAGCGAAAGATTCCTGCGTACCCACAAATCCTATATCGTGAATCTGGATAAGATTGAAAGGTATAACAGTAAAAATATAGAGATCGATAAAGAATTATTACCATTGAGCCGACATAAGAAAGCGAATCTGGTAGAAGCACTCAGTGCGATACAATAAGAATGATCAACACTCTAAAAATCTAAAGCCACCTTAACCGGTGGCTTTTTTTTATTGTGGATCTACGTTTGTTATTACTCTTACCGACCGGAATGCGCCAATAGCCTGATAAGATTTTAAAATTCTGGAGATCATTGCTTTCGTTTTTCCCAGATTTTGTTTCTGCGGGATCTTAATCAGAATATTTTTATAGTATTCATTACGAATTCGGGCTACAGGCGGGAATTCAGGTCCCAGGACGTATCTATCGAACACATTCTCCAATGCTCTTGCCAGCCACTCTGCTGCCTCATTGGTTTTGGAGAAATCCCTGCTTTTTAGCGTCAACCGTACGAGACGATAAAATGGCGGATATTGATACTGGTAGCGATCCTCCAGTTGCTCCTCATACATCTCTTTATATGCGCTTGTGGATACCTGCTGAATGATCTGGTGGTGTGGGTTGTAACTCTGGATCAAAACCTTTCCTCTTTTTTTAGTTCTGCCCGATCTTCCTGCTACCTGTAACATTAATTGAAAACTACGCTCATGCGCCCTGAAATCTGGAAAATTAAGAAGGTTGTCTGCATTCATAATCCCAACCAGGCTCACCTTTCGAAAATCCAGTCCTTTACTAAGCATTTGAGTCCCAATAAGAATATCTGTTTCGTGATTTTCAAAGGCTTCGATTATCTTTTCATAAGCATATTTTCCTCGGGTAGTATCCTGGTCCATTCTACCAATACTGTATTTTGGAAAAAGCGCTTTTAGTTCAGTTTCCACCTGCTCAGTTCCAAATCCTTTTGTGGTAATCTCATTACTACCACAAGCCATACATTGATGCTGCATTGCAATATGATAACCGCAATAATGACATCGCAACTGGTTATTATGCGAGTGATAAGTTAAACTAACATCGCAATTTGGACATTGTGGTGAATGCCCGCAGGTATTACACTCCAGAATTGGCGAAAAACCTCTACGATTCTGAAAAAGTATTACCTGTTCGTTTTCCTTTAGACTGGACTCAATTTCTTCAATCATTCTTTCAGAAAAATGCCCGGTCATCTTCTTTTTCTTATGCGCAGTTTTTATATCGACTACCTCTACTTCCGGCATCAATACATTACCAAACCTGCTATGAAGTTCCACGAGAGCATACTTACTATGTACGGCATTAAAATAGGATTCTACAGAAGGCGTGGCCGATCCAAGTACGATATTAGCCTGAAAAATATTGGCTAGAACCACCGCAGCATCACGAGCGTGATATCTTGGCGCAGGATCAAATTGTTTGAAAGTAGCTTCATGCTCCTCATCCACTACAATAAGTCCAAGATCCTGAAATGGTAGGAAAATACATGACCTAGCTCCAATTACGATTTTGCCTTTGTCCTTATTTTCTTTTACATGTTTGTATATCTCTACCCGTTCATTTACCGAATACTTACTGTGATACACCAGGACTTTATCACCAAAGTAATCCTGTAACCGTTTGATAAGTTGTGTGGTTAGTGCGATCTCAGGTAATAGATACAATGACTGTTTATCTTTTTCAAGAGCTGCTTCTATAAGTTTAATATAAATTTCTGTTTTCCCGGAAGAAGTAACACCATGCAACAAACACACATTATCCTCAGCAAAATTTTCTGTAATCTCTGTAAATGCTCTCTGTTGCTCGCTGCTGAAATTTATTTCGTGGTTACTAATTTCTGAATTGAATTGAATCCTGTCTGTAGACCGGTATTCTTCAATTAATATTTCCTTCTGAATTAATCCCTTTATAACGTTGGCAGAAACTCCGGATGCATTTGAAAGTTCCTTTAATTTAAGAGCTTTTCGAGATTTTGCGGTTAAACTGAAGTAGCTAAGCAAAGCCTCTCGCTGTTTCGGTGCTTTGGATAGTTCATCCAACAGGCCATGCATTTCAGCTTCTGCTTCATACATAGGATTAAGACTTACATAGCGAACTTCCTTAGGTTTGAACTGCTCATAAATTTCCTGGTTGAGTTCTACCAGATTCTTTGCTACCAGCTTGTTTATGATAGGTAATACTTTCTTCCTGTCAAGTAACTGCTCGATCTCCTGTATCTTCATCGAAGATTGCCTTTGCAACGCTTCAGTAACCAAATACTCGTCATCGGTAAGCATTTCGTCCTCAATTTTGACTTCCGAAGAAAGTTTAACGACGCTTTCGCTTTCGAGTAAAAATGCTCCGGGCAAGGCTGCTCTCATAACATCTCCTTCCGTACATAAATAATAGGAAGCAATCCAGTTCCAGAATTTCAACTGGTTATGAGTAAGTAGCGGAGTATCATCTATGATCTGGTGAATTGGTTTTGCCTCGTATACTTCTGGAGGTGTACCGTGAATTTTAGCCACGATGCCTGTATAAATCCTGTTCTTACCAAAAGGAACAGCCAATCGCATTCCTTCCTGAATGAATTCTGCCTCTTCATTGGTGACAACATACGTAAACCTGTTGTCCAGTGGCAAGGGTAAAATAAGATCTACAAATTGTGACATATAAGCTGAAATTGATAAAAACGAAAAGCTGCCTGAACAGCGACTTTTTCCAAGAAATCAAAAGTATTAAGAAACTTTAATTCTATGAAAATAAGTCTGACTTTCCAGGCAGCTTTATGCTTGTAGTTTATTATTCGGCTCGTTGCCAGGTTCTGGTTTGGTAGAATAAAGCGATATATCCACGAATATTCAACACATCCGGTTCCTCTTCATCGATCCAGATCTTACAGCGGTATTCCTTCCCAGTTTTTGGGTCTACAATAGTTCCGTCACTGTATTCTTCGCCGTCCTTCACCAGGCCCTGCATAATTTCCATTCCCTCAACCGGTTTATTCTTAAGATCACCCTCGCATTCTGTGCAGAGTCTATCCCTGTCTTCCTCGCGCATAATTCGATCTACTTTTCCGTAGATCATACCATCTTTCTCATAAACCTCGATAATACTATTTACCACACCTTCTTCGTTTCTATTCTCCCATTTCCCCAGAACATCCTGTGCGCGAAGATTATGAGTGAATAGTGGAAGAATTAAGAGAACTAATAAAAACTTCCCCATATTATTTACCTAACATGGCATCTTTAAGATCATCATCCGCCGGGTTTTTCGACAACCAGATTCCAAACAAAGCTTTCTTGAATTCCATTCCAGCAATAGTACCTAGTTCTTTATCGTTCTTGTAAGCTGTCACACCAGTTCCTGGAAGATAAACAATGTCAAAAACATCATTCTTAGTGATTTCTTCCATAAAGAAACCTTTAAATTTTTTGATCTCTGCAGCAAGTGGTTTAGTGTTTCCATTCATAGAGCTTTCAAAACCATCATTCACAGCGTCCACCATCTTATCGCTACTAATTAGTTTGCTTACGATATGTAATTTAATGCTCATTGGCTTGTCTGAAGACATAATAGCATCAGAACTGGAAGATTTTTCAGAAAGATAGAGTCCGCCTGCGTAAAGGTCGATCCATAATTTCTCTCTGACTCCTGCTCCATTAAGCTGAAGGGTTTTCCCCTGGAATGTTTCAGAATTTGGAAGTTTTACGCCACCAACTTCTGTTTGAGCTGAAGTTAAGCCAAAGCTCATCATTGCAATAAATAAAACTGCTAGTTTTTTCATGTTTGTAAGTTTAGTTTGGTTTAAAGTTATTTAAAATTCCTTTTCAATTTAATCAATGAAGCATTTAGTTCAAAACCAAGTAATAAAAGGTTGGAATTGAGCCATATATAGAACATAAGAATCAATAAAGCTCCAATAGAACCATATAATTCATTATAATTTGAAAAATTCGTAATGTATAAACTAAATAAAAAGGTAGCAATAATAATAAGAATGGTAGTAAAGGTTGCGCCTACAGAAAAGAATCTTGCCTTCCTTGCTTCCTTGGTCCCAAAGTAATAGAGTATCGCCACAGATGTATAAATTAGAATAACAAATCCAATGTATTTTAATAGATGTGCTCCAGTTCCTTCTTTACTAACCAATCCCAGATCTGTTAGATCGGCGATAGCATAAGTCGTATATACAGCACCTATGACTGATATAAGCAACAACAATGCCAATATAAGTGCAACTCCCAATGCAACAGCATATTGCCGGGGAATTGACCGGTTTTTATTGGTATGATAACTAAATTCAAAGCCTGTGAAAATTGCGTTTACACCGTTGGTCATTAAAAATACTGAAAGTATAAATGCTACAGATAATAGACCTCCCCTTGGTGTACTTGCTATATCCTCGAAAATAGTTCCGAAGAAATCTGAAGTTTCAGGAGGCAATAGAGAATCCATAAAAACCAGAAATTCTATCTGGAAATCATCAATGAAAGTAATGTAAGGGATCAAATTCAGCACAAATAGCAGGAATGGAAAGATTGCCATAAAAAAGCTGAATGCAATGCTGCTTGCCCGGGTAGAAAAGGTTCCTTTTACGATCCCTCCCCAATAAATGATCCATAAATTATAAAGCGTTAATCCATCCAGGCCGGGTAAAACAACCCCTTTCGACCAACGTTTCCACCAGGCCGAAAGATCCTTTAATTTGGAGTTAAACGCTTTTTTAGGTGCCATTATTAAACGGCTTTTAAACTCAGATCTAAATTGTACACAGAATGCGTCAACGCACCACTACTTATATAATCCACTCCGCATTCTGCATAAGAACGCGCAGTTTCCAGGGTGATACCTCCACTACTCTCTGTTAAACATTTTCCATTTATAAGATTCACAGCTTTCCTGGTGTCCTCATAATTAAAATTATCTATGAGTATACGATAGATCCCATCTGACTTTAATATCTCCCTGATCTCATTCATGTTTCTTGCCTCGACGATGATCTTGAGGTCGAGATCCTTATTTGAAAGATATTCTTTTGTTTTATCTATTGCCCTGGTAATACCTCCGGCAAAATCTATATGATTATCCTTTAACATGACCATATCGTAGAGCGCAAATCTATGATTCTCGCCACCACCAATCTTAACTGCCCATTTTTCCAGAGCTCGGATACCCGGTGTAGTTTTACGTGTATCCAGGATCTTAGTTCCGGTGCCTTCTAACTTTTCCACAAAAGTTGCGGTTTTAGTTGCAATTGCACTCATTCGCTGCATAGCATTTAAAACAAGTCGTTCTGCTTTAAGAATAGATTGCGAAGAACCTTCTACGTAAAAAGCAATGTCTCCCTTCGATATCCTTTGTCCGTCTCGAATTTTAAGATCGATAGATAATTCTGGATCTACGTGATGAAATACCTTTTCTGCGAATCTTACTCCCGCTATAAGACCCTGATCCTTTACAAGCAATTTTGCTTTGCCTTTTGCGGACTTTGGAATACAAGCCAGAGAACTATGGTCCCCGTCTCCAACATCTTCACGAATGGCATTTTCTATAATTAAATCTATTTCTTTTTCGAATTGTTCCGGTGAGATCATTTTCTCTGCTTATTTTTGTAAATGTAGTAAAGTCTGTACTAAAATCACGGGATGACCATAAAATTAGTGTGCGTCGGGAAAACCGATAAACGGGAGCTTGAAAAGCTAATAAACATTTATTCTGAAAGACTTCAGCATTATATTAAATTTGAACTGGAAGTGATCCCGGACCTTAAAAAAACTAAGAATCTCGATGAAAATCAACAAAAAACCAAAGAAGGTGATCTTATATTGAGCGGGACTCAGAATTCAGATTTTATGGTATTGCTGGATGAGAACGGTAAGCAGTATGATTCCGTAGCATTTTCAGAATATATTCAGAAAAGAATGAACACGGGATTGAAGCGTTTGATTTTTGTAATAGGCGGCCCATACGGCTTTTCTGATGCCATCTATACAAGAGCGAACGGAAAAATTTCTCTTTCGAAAATGACCTTTTCTCATCAAATGGTGCGCCTATTCGCTACTGAACAATTGTATCGAGCCTTTACTATACTAAAGAACGAACCTTACCATCATAGATAATGAATACTATCAAATTAGTTTTTGCCACACATAATAAAAATAAGTTCAGGGAAATCCAGGCCTTAGTTCCAGATCATATTGAATTACTAAGTCTGCAGGACATTGGATGTAATGAAGATATTGAAGAAACCGGCGACACTATCGATGCAAATGCCATTATAAAAGCAGAATATGTGCGGAGTCGGTATGGTTATGACTGCTTTGCGGATGATACTGGACTGGAAGTGGAATCCCTGGCTGGAGCTCCAGGCGTTTACTCTGCCAGATATGCTGGTGAAATGAAAAATGATAGCGCAAATCGCAGAAAGCTATTGAATCAGCTCGAGGAGCGTGATGATCGCACTGCAAGATTTAAGACTGTGATCGCATTAAATTTAAAAGAGAACGAAAATCTTTTTACAGGGATTTGTGAGGGTTCGATCACCAGGGAAGAACGTGGAGAAAATGGTTTTGGATATGACCCAATTTTTCAACCCAAGGGATTTGATAAAACCTTTGCCGAGATGAATCTGGAAGAAAAATCGGAAATTAGCCATCGTGCAAAAGCTTTTAAAGAACTCATATATTACTTATCTATTTCATAATCAG
>NZ_JBLVTK010000003.1:366785-369773 GCF_048285865.1 Christiangramia marina
ACGTATCTTTGCGGCTTGAAATTCCTCAGGGTGAGGATGTGTTACTGGAAGTTTAGGTTTAAGTATGTCGATTCGCTTCTTATGTAACACTTACATACGATAATCGAATACTTACAAAAAAGAATGAACGCATTCCAAGCACTCGGACTGGACGCAGATTTGCTACAGGCCATAAACGACATGGGTTTCGAAACCCCAAGTGAAGTACAGGAAAAATCAATTCCTATTCTTCTATCTCAGGAAACCGACCTGGTTTCTCTGGCACAAACAGGAACAGGGAAAACCGCAGCTTTTGGTTTTCCACTTATCCAGAAAATAGATTCCAATTCTAAAAAAACTCAGGCTTTAATTTTATCGCCAACTCGTGAACTGTGTTTACAGATCACCAATGAGTTGAAGAACTACAGTAAATACAAAAGATCTCTAAATGTGGTTGCCGTTTACGGTGGCGCTAGTATTACAGATCAGGCAAGAGCGATCGAAAGAGGAGCTCAGATCATAGTTGCAACTCCAGGGAGAATGCAGGATATGATTAGAAGAAATCTTGCAGATATCTCTTCTATTAACTATTGTGTTCTTGATGAAGCAGATGAGATGCTGAACATGGGATTCTATGAAGACATCAAAAGCATTCTTTCACACACTCCAAAACACAAAAAGACATGGTTGTTTTCAGCTACTATGCCAAAGGAGGTTGCAAAGATCGCTAAGAAATTCATGACAGATCCTGTTGAGATCACAGTAGGATCAAAGAACATGGGAACGTCTAACGTTACTCATGAGTACTACCTGGTAAATCATAGAAACAGATATGATGCACTAAAAAGGCTGGCAGATGCTAATCCTGATATCTTCTCAGTAATTTTCTGTAGAACAAAAAGAGATACTCAAAAGGTTGCGGAAAAGCTGATAGAAGATGGTTATAACGCTGCTGCGTTGCACGGTGATCTTAGCCAGAACCAACGTGACCTGGTAATGAAGAGTTTTAGAAGTAGACAAATCCAAATGCTGGTAGCTACAGATGTTGCTGCTCGTGGAATTGATGTAGATGATATCACTCACGTAATCAACTACCAGTTACCAGATGAAATAGAAACCTATACTCACCGTAGCGGTAGAACAGGTAGAGCTGGTAAGAGCGGTGTATCTATGGTGATCATTTCCAAAAGTGAGGTTCGTAAGATCCGTACTATTGAAAAGATCATTCAGCAGAAATTTGAAGAAAAGCAAATTCCTGATGGAAAAGAGATCTGTAAGATCCAGTTATTCCATCTAGCGAATGATATAAAGAAAACGGAGATCAATCATGATATTGATCCTTATCTTCCAAACATTAATGAAGCCCTGGAAGATTTCACTAAAGAAGAATTGATAAAAAAATTCTTTTCAGTTGAATTCACTCGTTTCTTTAACTATTATGAAAAGGCTCCAGATCTTACTTCAGAATCTGCAGGAGGTAGACCAGAAGTTTCAGAAGGTAATACAAGGTATTTCATAAATGTAGGTTCAAAAGATGGTTATGACTGGAAGAGTCTTAAAGACTTCCTTACAGGTGAACTAAACCTTGATAGGGATGATATCTTTAAAGTAGACTGTAAAGCAAGTTTTTCTTTCTTTAATACAGATGAGAAGCACGCTGATCTAATTCTTAAAACATTTACAGAATATCAGCAAAATGGTAGATATGTGAATGTGGAAATCACTAAAGACCAGAAGTCTGATGGCGGCGGTGGTCGTAGACGAGAAAGAGGCGGTGGCGGCGGTCGTAAAGGCGGCGGAAAAAGCTTTAACGATAAAGGCAGCTTCGGAAAAAGACGTAGCGGTTCAGATCGAGGAGACAAAAAAGGTAACCGGAAAGGAAGCCGAAACAAAAATGT
Source organism: Christiangramia marina (assembly GCF_048285865.1). Taxonomy (NCBI): domain Bacteria; kingdom Pseudomonadati; phylum Bacteroidota; class Flavobacteriia; order Flavobacteriales; family Flavobacteriaceae; genus Christiangramia; species Christiangramia marina. The sequence continues at coordinate 368,663 of NZ_JBLVTK010000003.1, forward strand.
CGAGAGTTCTATAAAAAGAAGAAGATCGAAAGCATAAAATAAAAGGTGCCAAACTTAGTTTAAGTTTGGCACTGTTTTTTATGAAGATTTTCTATTTTTAGGCTCGATTGCTATGAAAACATATTTACCCCTATTATTTTTTCTACTTACAGGTATCTTATCTGCACAGGAAGTAGATATTGTTGCCGGTACGGTAATGAATGCGGCTAATGACAAGCCTATTGAAAATGTACATATTGTGAACCTTAACCAGGTTAAAGGTTCTACTACTGGTGAAGAAGGGGAATTCAAACTTCAGGCAACTGTTAATGATACTTTATATTTCTCTTATCTGGGATTTAGATCGATTAGAGTTCGAGTCACCAATGACTGGCTTAAGTACGGAAATGTAAAGGTTAAGATGACCGAGCTGGGTTTTGATCTTGAAGAAGTAACGGTTACTTCCAATAACCTTACAGGCTACCTTGAGATCGACGCTAAGAATATTCCAATTTATGATAATTACCGCTATAGTATTTCTGGTTTAAATTCTGGATATGAAGGTGGTGACAAATCTCCCAACGCTGTAACGAAGGCATTACGCTCCCTTTCCAATCCTGCAGATCTCGTCTATAATATATTTGGCGCAAGACCAAAACAGATGCGGAAACTCAGGGAGATGAAGAAGGATGAAGATATTAAAGATCTCCTTCGGAACAAATTTGATCGGGAAACCTTAATGGCGTTATTACAGGTAAACCGCGCTGAAATTGATGAAATCCTGAATAATTGCAACTATTCTGAAGATTTTATGCGAACGGCAAATGATCTGCAAATCTTAAATGCCATCAACGGCTGTTACGAAGAATACAAAGTTCTTCAGAAGAATTAGCGATTTTCGAGAATCTGTTTTAATTCCTTTAATCCCTGATCAAGGTTATTTCCCATTGCTTTTTCGGGGGAATAAAAAATGCTAATGATAGTAAGCGGAAACGCAAGGTTTCCTCTAGTTCCCCAGACAATCTTGGTTTTCTCGCTATCCAATTCCTTAACACCTATATACGTAAGTGCATTAACCTTAACCGGTTTTATAAAAAGTATTTTAGTTTCAAAAACCCTGCCCTGCTTGGTT
>NZ_JBLVTK010000003.1:369815-374802 GCF_048285865.1 Christiangramia marina
TTCCAATAGAAAGAAGCGCCCTCTTTACCATCTGGCCCCTTATATTTTAAAACCGCATTAGGATCACGCTGAAATAATGGGTTCCATAAAGGTTGATTTTTTAGCTGACGAACAAAGCCATAGACTTCTTCTCTGGACTTATTAATCACCACGGTCCTGCTAACATCAAAGTCCTTTTTGGCCCATGCGTGCAGAAATGCAAAAAAAGTAATTAAGGCAATAATTAAGTAGAAAAACAGGGTCATTGCTCGGCTTTAGGATTTAAAAGTTACGAATATTTACTGATTACGGAAACGTTCAATAATCTCCTCTGAATTTTTTATGGTTTTCTTTGTCCAGGCCAGCCTTACTTCTTGCATTCGTTCTTCAGAAAACTGCCAATCTATATTAGAAGTGTCAAGTTTTTCTCTTAAAGACTGAAGTATGATCGCTGCAGAAACTGAAATATTCAGACTTTCAGTAAACCCATACATAGGAATTTTAATGCTTGCATCTGCCTCTCTGAGAATTTCTTCTGAAAGTCCGTTTTGCTCTGTTCCAAAAAATATGGCAGAAGGTTTTGCAATATCAAAATCTGCCAGCATTGTTGAATTATTATGAGGAGTGGTGGCTACGATCTGGTAGCCCTGTTGCCGTAATTCATGTAGACATTCCCGGGAGGTATTGTATCGATGCACATCTACCCATTTCTGAGCTCCCATGGCAATTTCCTTGTCGATTCGTCTAGGCAGGTTTTCTTCTATAACATGTAAGTTCTGGATCCCGAATACATCACAACTACGAACCACCGCACTGGTATTATGCAATTGGTAAACATCCTGGGCTACTACGGTAAAATGATCTGTTCTTTGAGTCAGAACTTTTTCGAAGAGATCGATCCTGCGCTGGGTCAACAATCCCTGTAAATGTTCAAGTAATTTCTGGTCGGTCATGGCTGTACTAAAATATAAAAACTGTGCTCTTTTAGAAGCGTTTCGCTGGTATTTATCTTCGACATTAATAATATATCTGATAACACCTGATTTTCAATAATTAATAGCTGAAAAATTTTAAGGTAGATGAATTGAGAGGGCAATTATCTGGAAGCTTAATCATAATTTCTTTGTATTTTAAAACTTCAAGCTGGCGTTACTAATCAGAAATCCTTAAGAAATGAAGAAAATAGTTGTACTAAGCGGAGCAGGAATTAGCGCTGAAAGTGGCTTAAAAACTTTCAGGGATGAAAACGGTTTATGGGAAGGTCATGATGTGATGGAAGTTGCCTCACCAATGGCTTGGGAAAATAACCAAGAATTAGTACTGGATTTTTATAATCAACGAAGAAGACAACTTCTGGAAGTAGAACCAAATGCCGCTCACTATGCCCTAGTAGATCTTGAAAAACAATATGATGTACAAATCATTACTCAGAATGTTGATGATCTACATGAACGAGCTGGTAGCTCTAATGTTTTACATCTTCACGGAGAATTATTAAAAGCCCGAAGTACTTTTGATGAAAACCTGGTGATGGACTGGAGAAAAGATATTCGAAGTGGAGATTTCTGTGAACACAACAAACAATTGAGACCTCATATTGTTTGGTTTGGCGAAGCCGTTCCAATGTTTCAAAAGGCGGCAGATCATTGTACAATAGCAGATATTCTTATCATTGTAGGTACTTCCATGCAGGTCTATCCGGCTGCCGGATTGGTAGATTTTATTCCGAAGAAATGTCCGGTATATTTTATCGATCCTAAACCAAATATTAGTGAAAATGCGTCCCTTGAAATAATAAGCAAAAAGGCTGTGGAAGGTATACCAAAGCTTGTAGCACAATTATTAGCTTAATGCAAAGAGTTGAGAAAATTCTGGAAAACACCAGTTTGAAACTTGCTTCCCGTCAACATGCTTCAGAATTAGTCCTAACTAATAATCTTTTGCCACAAACCATAGAATTCATCAAATTCCCTCAGCAATTATCAATGAAGGCATGGATGATAATTGAGATAATTGGACGTGATAATGTTGATATACTGGGTGAATCTATTACTGCTATTATTAATAATGGAAAAATGTATTCAGATAGCTCTTCCAAAAGATGTATTATGAAAATATTCAGTTTTCTGGTTGATTCACATTTCCATAGTAATTCTTCAATTCATCTTCATCATGCTGAAAAAAAAGAAGTTATTCGGCTTTCCTTTCAATATTTAATGAACGATGAGAAAACTGCAGTAAAAGTTTTTGCCATGCAGAATATTTATGATCTCAGAAATGAAGAAAAATGGATTGAAACTGAATTAATATCGCTTCTGGAAAAGAATATTTCTACTTCAACTCCGGGTTATAGATCACGGGCTTTGAAGATCCTGAGGAAATTGTAACATATGTTTTTTAGTCAATCAGGAAGAAGTATCTTTATGCTTTAATTTTTTAAAACCAAAAAATGACATCGCTCTCTGCAGTATCTCCAATAGACGGAAGGTATAGATCCAAAACCAAGCAACTTTCAGCATACTTTAGTGAAGAAGCATTGATACGCTATCGTATCCTGGTAGAAGTTGAATATTTTATTGCACTACATGAACAGGGCTTACCTCAACTTCAGGATGTAAATTCCGCAAACTTCCCGAAGCTGAGAGAGCTGTATCAAAATTTTACTTCGATAGATGCACAGGCTATAAAGAAGATCGAAAAAGTTACTAATCACGATGTGAAAGCAGTTGAATATTTTCTGAAAGAAGAATTTGAAAAGCTTGGAATGCAGGATTCGAAGGAGTTTATTCATTTTGGTCTTACCTCTCAGGATATTAATAACACGGCCATTCCACTAAGTTTAAAGGAGGCTACGGAAGAGGTATACCTTCCAGAACTGGATGAAATTGTAAAAAAACTGGAATCCCTGGCTGAAGAATGGAAAGATATTCCACTCCTGGCCCGTACCCACGGTCAACCAGCTTCACCTACCCGACTTGGAAAAGAAATTCAGGTATTTGTAGTTCGAATCAAAGAGCAGCTACGATTTTTAAAAGATATTCCTCACGCAGCTAAATTTGGAGGAGCAACTGGGAATTTCAACGCTCACAAAGTAGCATACCCAGATACCGACTGGAAAGCTTTTGGACAGAATTTTGTAGAATCGAAATTGAAGCTTCACCACTCCTTCCCTACTACACAAATAGAACATTATGATCATGCGGCATCATTATTTGATGCTTTCAAACGCATCAATAATATTTTACTGGATCTGGATCGCGATATCTGGACTTATATTTCGATGGATTACTTTAAACAGAAGATCAAAAAAGGTGAGATAGGTTCTTCAGCAATGCCACATAAAGTTAATCCTATAGATTTTGAAAATTCAGAAGGAAATCTTGGGATTGCCAATGCGATATTCGAACATCTTTCAGCAAAATTGCCGGTAAGCAGGCTACAACGTGATCTAACCGATAGTACAGTTCTTAGAAACATTGGTGTTCCAATGGGTCATACGATCATCGCTTTTAAATCCACCTTGAAAGGGCTGAATAAATTGCTCCTAAATGAAGATAAACTACATGCAGATCTCGAGAATAATTGGGCTGTTGCTGCTGAAGCGATTCAGACGATTCTAAGAAGAGAAGGTTATAAAAATCCTTATGAAGCATTGAAAGGTCTTACGAGAACTAATGAAAGAATTACGAAGGAAAGTATTTCCAGGTTTATTGACGAGCTGGACGTGACTGAAGAAGTTCGAACTGAACTTCATAAGATAACACCACAAAATTACACTGGAATATAAATATCTCTTCTCAATTCATTAAAAAAGCCTCCGGACGTTCCGGAGGCTTTTTCTTTCAACTAACTAAAAAAATACTTTTTACTATTCTATAAAGTATCTGCAGCTATTTCCATTTCAACTCCAGTAGTATCTTTTTGCTTCGGTTGAGAATTCCCGAAAATATCGATCACTCCTTTTATTCCACCTGTATTAATATCTTCAGATTTTAATGATTGCATCATATCCATGATCTTCTCAGGATCCATATTTTCACCTAATACCCGAGCAACTCCAAGCCCTTTTTCATTATCATATCCATATACGATTAGTTCATCGATAGCATCTTCCTCACCAATAAAGTACAGAGCCGCCTTGCGGTCGCTACCACCAAATCGCATTAATAATTGATATTTCTCATCCTGGAAGATCTCATCCAGTTTAATTTTTTCTTCTTCAAATTTCTGAGGATTCGCCTCTTTTTCGAGAGCCAGTACATTTATCTTCTTGATAGTTTCCATGGTAGACTTTTGCTCTTCATCAAGCGCATCTGCATTGGTGAATAAACTGGTAGGAACATCTACAGCCAGAAAGTCGGTGTCCTGCTGATTCTCTACATAATACTTCTGTAAAGATTTTTCGTTATTACAGGACACTGCAATTAAAGTAAAGATGCTTAAGACTAATAATTTGATTGATTTCATAAGATTAAGATTTTTTGTTAGCTTTCTTTAATTCTTCGGCTCCAGGAACTTTTAGGTCTGCCGTTAATTTCGATAATTGTGAAAGATCGATCTGGCCCGTAATGCTAAGAATGATATTCATAGGCTCTGAACCTTCGGTTCCTTCAAGAAACATAAAAAGTTCGCTTACATAATTATCATTCTTCCCAGGCAGAGAATAAAATTTAATATTCTTACCATCGTCATTCACTCGCATTAGCTCCTCAAGACTGCCTTTAGCCAGGTAAGATTTTACATCACTTGACATTTGAGACATCACTTTAGGGTTTGATGATTTATAGATCTGGATTCTTTCCAGATTCTCTATAAGCTTCATATACTGTTGAGATTCCGGATCATTTTCACTGAGGTCTACTTTAGCCAGCATTTTAAACATTTTACTGGTCATCACCATCGCATCGACTTCTTTCATATTCTCATATTTCTCGAAGTTCTGAGCCTGGGTAAACATTGGAGCTGCAGCTAATAGCAGGGCAATTACTAACTTATTCATGGTTTATAG
>NZ_JBLVTK010000003.1:374845-418495 GCF_048285865.1 Christiangramia marina
CCTGCAAATAAACAAGGTCTGCGGCGCCTTCATTCATCATTGCTGAAACCATTTTCAAGGTTTGTTTCGTCCTTTCAAGAGCTTGCTCCTGTTCGGTGATAGAACTCATTTCAGAATTTGTTAAAGATGCCTGTGGCTGGTTGAAGTAAAAAAAAACCAAGGCAACGATGATCACTGCAGCTATTGAAGTCCATGCAAACCTGTAGTTTCTCTTATCTAGTTCTAAGGGTTCACTCTCCTTATATGTAGTCCTACTTTCTTGTGATTGAAATTTGAAAAGCAATGCATACGTTTCCAAATGTTCAGGAATTTCTTCCTCAATAAAATATTCTCTTAATTCCTTTTCTTCAGAAAGAGTGGTCTCACCTTCCTCGTAGCGACTGAGTAACTTTTCTATTCTATTTAATTCCATAGTTATGTTTTTTAATCAGCTTTTCTCTTATTGCTTTCCTTGCTCTGGAAAGCGCAACGCGTATAGCTGTATGATTCATGTTTGTAATTTCAGCGATCTCATCATAGTCATATTGTTCCACATCTCTTAGCTGAAAGATCAATTTTTGCTGTTCAGGCAAACTGTCAATAATCCTGCCCAACCACTGCATTTCATCATTTACTTCTATCTCTCTCTGTAAAGGAATTTGTTTGCTTTCGTAATTTTGATGTACAATTCTCAGATTACTATTCTGCTTTAGTTTTAATTGATCCAGGCAATAATTCTTAGTGACCGTCATCGCAAAAGCTTCTACATTGGCATAATGCTTGATCTTATCCTTTCGGCTCCATAGTTTTAATATCACTTCCTGAGTAGCATCTTCAGCCGCATCTCTTGATGTGAGGAGTCTCAACGCCAATCGATATATTTTATCCTTTACAGGATTGATATGATTAAGAAAGATGCGCTCTTGCATTGATAGATGGTTAGTTTGTACTGCCTTGATATACTTACGACGAATAGACAACAGATTTGTTACAATAAATTTTTTATTTGTCGATATGTAAGTATTTTTAGAAAAAAATTAGAAAAATTAAACCCTAATTATATTATGAAAATAAGTAAATACTTAATGCTTTTTGCTGTTGCGGGAAGTTTACTTACCGGATGCTCTAGTGATGATGGAACCGGAGTAACTGAAAAACCCGTAGAGCCACCCGTAACTGGTGAAACTCCGGAAGAAAATCTTGAATTGGAGATCAAGGATTTTGTTTGGAAAGGAATGAACGAGATTTATGTTTATAAAAGTCAGGTTCCTGAACTTGGAAATAGCTTTTTTAACACGCAAAGCGAACTTAACGAGTATTTAATGACCTTCGATTCTCCTGAAAGTCTTTTCAATGATGGTTTGACGATAGACCAGGACCGTTTTAGTTTTATTACCGATGATTATATAGCCCTAGAGAATAGCTTTGCTGGTGTTTCTGAAACGACGGGCGTTGATTTCCGACTTTATAGATTTTCTGGAAGTGATGATCTTTTTGGTGTAGTTCGTTATATCATTCCTGGATCTAACGCCGAAAATGCTGATATAGAAAGAGGAGACCTGTTTACCACATTAAATGGACAAACGCTTAACATTTCTAATTATCGCGGATTACTAGAGGAAACTACACTTACCTTTGGACTTGCTACTATTGAAGATAATACTGTATCTTCAACTGGGGAAGAAGTAACTATCGATACTCAGGTATTAACAGAAAACCCGATCCTTGTTACCAATGTACTTGATGTAAATGCAACCAAGGTTGGATATATGCTTTACAATAGCTTTGTAGCCGACTTTGACGATGAAATGAACGCTGCATTTGCAGATTTCCAGGCTGCGGGAATTACCGAATTGATTCTTGACCTGCGCTATAATGGTGGTGGCCGTGTTAGTTCAGCTACCAGGCTAGCTAGTATGATCACAGGACAGTTTACCGGTGAGATATTCGCTAAACAACAGTGGAATGCCGATTACCAGAATTACTTCCTTAGCAATGATCCAGACAGGTTGTTCAACAGATTTACTACAACTCTTGAGGGAGGTGAGGCGATCAACAGTCTAAATCTTACAAGATTATACGCAATCGTTTCCAGTTCTACAGCTTCGGCCAGTGAACTGGTAGTAAATGGGCTTGCTCCTTACATAGATGTGGTTACAATAGGAGACCAAACTGTAGGGAAATCACAGGCATCTGTAACCCTATATGACTCAAGTAATTTTGGAAGAACTGGAGCTAATCCAGATCATACGTATGCGATTCAGCCATTGGTTTATGAGTCTGTTAACTCAAATGATGTAGGTGTACCATTCGACGGTATTACACCAGATACTGAAATAGTTGAGAGTATCTCAGATCTCGGGGTTCTAGGCCAACCTTCAGATCCATTACTGAATGCTGCTTTAAATGTGATCGCTGGAAACAGAGGTATGATTTCCACTCAGAAAGAATACTGGTATAACGAGTTCAGCGAGTCTGGAGTTCAAAAGGCAACATATCAGAAAATGTATATTGACGAATTACCTGAACTTCCAGGTCAGAATAAAAGATTAGAATTTTCTAAGTAATTTTAATTTATAAGTATAAAAAACCCAGCTCAATGAGCTGGGTTTTTTATTATAATATAGATTTCAGCATTAATTAAAATAGACTCCGTTGGGGTTTATTCCAGCTTCATAAGAATTTAAAAGACTTCCATTAGAAGCATCATAGACAAAAATCTGTCCGTTACCGGTAAAACTTGCATTCGCTGAAGCAGCATACAGCATCCCATTTCTGGCATTAAAACCATATAAAGACTCCACATCTTCCAATCTGAACTTTGGTCCGGAAGGAAGGTCTCCACCACTTTGGTACTCGTAAACTGCCTTACCTACTGTAAAGTAAAACCTGTCATCACTTTGTACCAGGTTTCCTGGATGAATGCTCGATGTAGGAAATTCTGCAGAATTCAATACTGTATTCACATTCATATCGACTACGCTAATACTTCCCGCAGTCTCAACATCTGCATATGATGGTTTCCCTGCAGATAATACGATTAAGTTTGAACCATCAAGGATTATTGAAGTTGGCACGTCTCCTACTTCAATTTCAGTAGAAACCTCCTTCGTAGAGGTATTGATTACTGAAATGATGTTATTGAAATTATATCCACCTTTGTGTGCAGTATAGATCGAACCATGATTTGCTAGTATCTTCTCCGGTCCTTCAGCAACAGCAATAGAAGATTCAAAAGAATAGTCAGATAAATTAAAAACAGCAACATAATCATCATCAGGATTGGTAGCATCTCCCCAGTTGCTTACGTATAGAGAATTTCCTGATATCGTCGCAAATCTCGGATTTTGTAAATTTTCTGAAATCTGGCCAACAGTTTCAAATGTATTTCGATTTACGATCTCAATTGTATTGGATACATTTAAAATTACAAATGCCAGCTCTTCAGAAAGGTAAATACTCTGCGCAGTATCGCCTAGTGAGGTTCCGTTTACTGAATTAAATATTTGGGACTGAACTTCCCCGGTTTCTTCATCAATAAAGGATACAGAAGAATTTCCCGAACCAAAGTTCCCTTCATTCAATACAAAAATGCCTTCTTCAAATGCTTCTTTATCCTCACCTGGTGGAATTGCACAGCAATCCTCATCGTCGCTACAGGAGTTCAGTAAAAAAATTAGTGCCAACAGGCTGAAATAGTGTTTAAAATTCATGGTTAAAATTTAATAGTTAGAAAAGTTTTAAATGATCTTCCGGGCATATATCTGCCTGGAAGACTTTGATAGTCTTTATTAAACAGGTTATTGACTTCGGCACCTATTCGAATTGCAGGTTTTGTGTTCAAATGCCGCGTAATTCCAAGATCGGCGATGGCATAGGAATCGAGCTCATAAATATTATCGGTTGAAGTGAAAATCTTCCCATTATATAATCCCCGAGTGAATAGATTCCAATTTGAGAAGGTGTACGAAGCTTGCGCAGTTGCTTTATGATAAGGAGTATAGATCAATTGATTTCCATTTGATCTATCAATAGATCTAGTATAGGCGTAGTTTCCTGTAAGCTTTAGGTTTGAGGCTTTAAAATTATTCTGCCATGTTGCAAAAAGTTCCAGACCGTAATTGTAGGCAGATTTTGTATTATTAGGCTGCCAGACTCCAGTTTCATTAGGTATCCAGCGTATAAGATTTTCAAGATCTATATAGAATACGGTCGCATTGATTTCCAGCTTTTTATTTCTGAAATCCACTCCAATTTCAGATTGCAATGAGTTTTCTGGTTGTAGATCCTCGTTTCCACCTTGTAACCAGAATAGGTCATTAAAGGTTGGGATTTGATAATTTTTTGAAAAGTTGAATCTTAGCAGGTAATTATCTGTTAGTTGATATTTGGATCCTACAGAGAATAGTATCGGTGATTCAAAATCTGAAGTTTCTTCAATTCGGAGACTTATATCATATTGAAAATCTCTCAAGGATTGATTATAAAGTAGCGCAACTCCTGAAGTTTCTCGTTTCTGGTCTTCAATCCCCGAACCTTCAGCATCAATATTTGTATAGTCTGCAATCAAATTCAGAAAAGCATCTTCAAATACTTCGTACTTCAGATCATACTTTATAATTCCGGTTTTAGCTGAACCAAAGGAATGGTCAAATGAATTTCTATTTTCATAGTATTTGAACTCCTCACTTAGCAACGCAAACTTCAGGCTACTTGTGAATTTTCCCAAGAAAGCCTTGTACTCCAGTAAATTTCGATAATTTCTATCTTCATATTTACTATTTGCATCTATAAATACAGTACCAGAAAAACCGCGATTTCCCTGGTAAAGATTAGAGTAAAATTTTACCAAGTGGTCTTCCGTAAGCCAGTGACCTATGGCTGCATTCAAAGCTATATTGTCAAAGTCTCCATTTTCATTTTTAAAATCATTTACTGGATAATCATAATCATTCGCTGAACGTATACCGGATAAAGAGATATTCAGAGCTGTTTTGTCGCTAGAAACCTGAGCGTTTGCGCTAGCCTGATAGGTATCAAAACTACCTGCTCCGGCATATACAAAAATCGAACTTCCATTGTTGAATCTCAAAGAATTATTTAGATGAATGGTTCCTCCAATTGCGCCACTTCCGTATAAAACACTGCCACCGCCAGGCCTTAGATTAATATCATCAAACGCTTTGGAATTGATAGTATTAAAGTCGGTTTGCCCGGTAAACTGAGAGTTTATATTAATCCCATTCCATACCACCGCAGTTTGAGAAGCACCAGTACCTCTCACAGATGCTGAAGAAACCATCCCAAAACCATTTTCTCTAAAGAAAAAAGGAGAATTGAATTTAAGCACGTTTGTTAAAGCTGGATCGCTGTATTGTACAATAGAATCGGCGATTGAATGCAAATGCTGACCTGAAGAGTTACTCTTAAGTTTGCTATCGCTGAGCTCTACCTCCTGTAACCATCGAATAGAATCAGTTTGAGCACGAGCTGAAAAACAGCAAATGCCAATAAGGATTATAAAAATGTAGTTAGTTCTGTTCATAATCTGCCGACCTTTATCCCGAAAGTCACTCGATACTAGTCGAAATTCGGGCAGGTCTCCTGGCTTACGTACTACAATTTACCTTCCCGCCTGTTGGCAGTGGTTTGAAGAATAATTGCAGCCACCCAATTGGGCTAAGCTTACAGTTGCGGGAACAGCTCAGGTTAATGATAAAATCTCTCCTGATTCCCTTTTAATTAACGCAGAAATAAATCGACGTCAAACCAAAATTTCGAGGCGAAAATAAACAATTAAGTTTGGTAAGTCTTTCAAAAATTTAAATAATCTTACTTTTGATGACCAAATTACATTCGTGAAGCAGTTAACATTCATTTTCCTATTCATAGCATTCATTTCCTGCAAGGACCATTCATCCCGGCAGGAACCTGAAAACCAGCAAGGTGAAACTATCACCATGAAATATGCGCAGGGCTTTAGCATTAAATCCTATGAAACTTATAAAATTCTGGAAGTTGCATCGCCATGGCCCGGAGCTAAAGCGCCTTTTAGATATTTGCTGCATTCTGCTAATTCCACATTTCCAGATAGTATTGATTTTGATGAAAAACTGGAGATTCCCGTAAAAAAAATTGTGGTAACCTCTACGACCCATATTCCTGCGCTCGAAGCCATGGGCCTGGAAAATAAATTAAGTGGATTTCCCGGAACTCGTTATATATCTTCAGAAAAAACAAGAAAACTGATCGATTCAGGCGAAGTGCAGGAACTTGGTCAAAATGAGAACATCAATACAGAAATTCTTATCGATCTATCGCCAGATGTGGTTGTTGGATTTGCGATCGATGCCTCTAATAAAAGTCTTGAAACAATAAAAAAAACCGGAATTCCTGTACTTTACAACGGAGACTGGACTGAAAAAACACCTTTAGGTAAAGCTGAATGGATCAAGTTTTTTGGTGTGTTGTTTGACAAAAATGAGGAGGCTGAAAAAATATTCGATGATATTGAAACCTCCTACCTTAAAGCAAAAGAATTAGCTTCTCTATCTAAAACTAAACCAGTAGTGATAGCCGGTTCCATGTATAACGACAAGTGGTATGTTCCCTATGGTAATAGCTGGCAGGCGCAATTTATTAAAGATGCTAATGCGAGTTATTTATATGCTGATACTGAAGGAGAAGGCAGTCTGGCGCTTTCATTCGAAAGTGTACTTGACAAAGCTGGTAATGCCGATACCTGGATAAGTTCCGGCCAGTTTGAGAGCTATGGTCAACTTACTGAGAACTCGGTTCACTACGATAAATTCAAAGCAGTTAAGTATAAAGAGGTTTATACCGTGAGCTTATCAAAAGGCGCTACTGGCGGAGTTCTTTTTTATGAACTTGGTCCACAACGCCCAGATCTAATCTTAAAAGACCTAATCACAATCTTTCATCCTAATCTTCTTCAGGATCATGAGAATGTATTTTTTAAACCTCTCAACTAATGTGGAGCAGGAAAAAGTATACTTTAACCATAGTCTTCCTGGGAGTTGCCCTTCTATGCTGCCTGCTACTCAATATTAGCCTGGGATCAGTAAGCATACCTTTTTCTGAAGTCATTGCCTCTCTTACTGGTTTTGCAGTAGAAAAAGAAACCTGGAGATATATAATTCTGGAATTCAGATTACCGAAGGCAATCACAGCGATCATTACAGGATCTGGCCTGGCAGTTAGTGGTTTGCTTATGCAAACGTTATTCAGAAATCCGCTCGCCGGACCCTATGTTCTGGGTTTAAGCAGTGGTGCAAGCCTGGGAGTTGCCATTGTATTTATGGGATCTGCACTATTTGGTGCTGGTTTTGCCGTAATATTATTATCAAAATGGAGTATCGTCATAGCATCGAGTTTAGGTAGTTTACTGGTGCTACTGGCTGTTATCGTTGCGTCATTAAGACTTAGAGACACTATGGCGATATTGATCATTGGCCTTATGTTTGCCAGTTTCACTGCTGCTATTGTTAGTGTGCTGGCTTATTTTAGCCCGGCTGCAGATTTACAGCAATATATATTCTGGTCTTACGGAAGCCTGGGAAACCTGAGTTGGGAAGAAGTAAGTATCCTGACTATTTTCTGGAGCGTAGGCATCCTGATCACTCTTGCTTCTATAAAAAATCTCAATTCCTTGCTTCTTGGTGAACAGTACGCAAAAAGTATGGGAACCAATATTAAAAGAAATAGATTTCTGGTGATTTTGGCAACCAGCCTGCTCGCTGGCAGTATTACCGCATTCGCTGGTCCAATTGCATTCATAGGGCTGGCGGTACCGCATTTAATTAGACAGATCATCCCTTCTGCAAACCATATTATTTTGTTCCCGGCGATAATTTTTGGTGGAGCTATCTTAATGTTATTATGTGATATAGTCTCTCAAATGCCCGGCAGTGAATTTAGTTTACCAATAAATGCTATTACATCGCTTATTGGAGCCCCCGTAGTTATCTGGCTTCTTATAAGAAAACGTAGATTTAATTTTTAATGGAGAACAAAAGCTCAAATAGCATTTTAAAAACTAGCGGACTCTCCATAGGTTATTCTGAAAGATCTACATCGAAGATTATTGCTGAAAATATTGATTTTGAGATCGATGAAAACGAACTTACTGCAGTTATAGGAGTAAATGGCGCTGGTAAATCCACTTTACTTAAAACATTAAGTAGGTCACTTGAACCTCTTAAGGGTGAAGTCATTGTAAACAACAAAAACATAAGCAATATCAGTTCAGAAGAGCTTTCAAAACAGCTTAGCCTTGTACTTACTGAACAACATGTTTCAAGGAATTTAAGCGCCCGGGAATTGATCGCTCTGGGTCGGCAACCATACACGAACTGGATCGGGAAACTGGATCGGGAAGATAAAGAAGCCGTGCAAAATGCAATAGAACTTGTTAATATAAAAGAACTCGCAAATGCAAAGTGCTATGAAATTAGCGACGGACAGTTTCAGAAGGTCTTAATAGCCAGAGCAATTGCACAGGACACTTCTTTGATCATCCTGGATGAACCTACCACTCATCTTGACATTTACCATAAAGCGTTCATGCTGAAATTACTGAAACAACTTACAGAAAAGACCGGTAAGGCGATCATCTTTGCCACTCACGAGATCAACCTGGCTATACAACTTTGTGATAAGTTAATCATTCTAAAGGAAGGCAGCTCATTTACTGGTACACCGAATGAATTGATGGCTTCTGGTGTATTCGATTCGTTATTTCCTTCTGAACTTATTACCTTCGACAGGCAATCGGCTAGCTTCAGAATAAGCAGCTAAAACCGATAAAATACGCTGAAGAATTTCCGAAATAATTATATTTAGCAAACTACGATTTATGCCTGAACCGGTTTTCCTGATAATACTCTGTCTATTCATTTTCGCATTAGGTTTCGCGCTTGCATACTTTGTGAAAGGCACAAAATCTAAAGAGGTTTTAAAAAATGCTGAGTATCAAATCGATCAACTTAAACTTCAGATAGATAGTGATAAAAAGCTTTATAACAGTCAGTTAGAGGATTACAAAAATAATATAGCACAGCTCAAAAATGAAAGTATAGAGATGCTTCATAAAAAAGAAGAGCAGTTGGAAACTCTTAGAAATGAACGTGGAAAAATTCAGATTCTACTAACACAGAAAGAAGCCGAGAATGAGCACCTGGTAGAGAAAAGTAAGACCCTGAAGCTGGAAATTGAGAAACTGCACGAAAAATTCAATGAGCAGTTTGAAAATCTCGCTAATCGCATCTTCGAGCAAAAATCTGAAAAGTTCACTGATCTGAATCAAAAGAATATTTCTGCAATTTTGAATCCACTTGATAAAAAATTAAAGGAATTTGAAGATAAAATTAATGATAGCAACCTGGCTTCAGTAAAAAGACATGCAGAACTGGGAGAAAACTTACGGTTTCTGAATGAGCAAAATATTAAAATTAGCGAAGAAGCAAACAATCTGACAAAGGCTTTAAAAGGGAACACCAAAATGCAGGGAAACTGGGGCGAAATGATCCTGGAGCGGGTTCTGGAAAAAAGCGGACTTACCAAAGGCAACGAATATGATGTGCAGCAAAGTTTCACCACACAGGAAGGAAAACGTGTAATCCCGGATGTAGTGATCAATCTGCCGGGTGATAAAAAGATGATCGTGGATTCTAAAGTTTCACTTAATGCCTATGAAAGATATATAAATGCTGAAGATCTCACTGAGCAATCTACTCATTTAAAAGATCATTTGCTGGCCCTGAAACAGCATGTACAGGAATTAAGTAAAAAGAATTACCAGATGCTTCACCAGGAAGCAAGTCCGGATTTTGTACTACTATTCATACCTATTGAAGCTGCCTTTGCAGTTGCCAGCAACGAAAACCCTAATCTTTATAACGAAGCCTTTGAGCAGAACATTATTCTGGTTACTCCTACTACACTACTCGCGGTACTAAGAACGATCGAAAGTATCTGGCAGAATGAAAAGCAAAAGCAAAATGCGATAGAGATCGCGAACCAGGCCGGTGCTTTGTATGATTCATTTACAAATCTCACTATAGAACTGGAAAAAGTAGGCAGACAGATTGGTACAGTTCAGAATTCGTATGACGGAGCCATGAAAAAACTAACTGGAAAAGGAAATCTTATTAGAAAAGTGGAGCGATTGAAAAAACTTGGAGCTAAAGCCTCAAAACAGATCGATCCTAAGCTAATTCGAGACTCAAATTCAGAAACTTTGAACAAGAATTAAATATCTTGCAGCCATGAAATTCTGGATCAGTTCAATTTTATACATCTTTTTATGCACCACCCAGGCGCAGGAGATCTATTTCCCTTCAGATACACTTTGGGAATCAAGGTCACCTGAAACTTTCGATCTCAACCTGGATGCAGCAATCGACTTTGCTAAGAAAAATGAATATTCCGGAGCCCGAGACCTTGAACAAGCCATTTTAAAAGGTTTTGAACGGGAACCTTTTCACAAGATTATGGGACCAGTAAAGCGCCGTGGTGGTCCGGCAGGAATGATACTAAAAAACGGCTATAAAATTGCTGAATGGGGCGATGTTCAAAGAGTGGACATGACCTTTAGCGTTACCAAAAGCTTTCTTTCTACTACCGCGTTGATTGCTATACAGAAAAATATCATTCACAACCTCAATGATACCGTATCAGGATATGTTTGGGATGGCACATTTGACGGGCCACACAATTCTAAAATTACATGGAAACACTTACTTCAGCAAAATTCTGACTGGAGTGGTGAGTTGTGGGATAGCCATGACTGGGCAGACAGACCCTCGGCAAATGGAAATATCGATAGCTGGAGATCCCGTAAGTTAAATGAACCGGGTACATTTTTTAAATATAATGATGTGCGAGTAAATGTACTCGCTTACAGCCTACTGCAAGTCTTCAGAAAGCCTTTGCCTGCCGTTTTGAAGGAAAATATTATGGACCCAATTGGGGCATCACATTCCTGGCGCTGGTTTGGTTATGACAATTCTTGGACAACCATCGATGGCTATAAAATGCAATCTGTAAGCGGCGGTGGTCATTCTGGTGGCGGCATGTTTATCAATACTGAAGATATGGCCAGGTTCGGATTATTATTCCTGAGTAATGGCGTGTGGAACGATCAAAAACTTCTTGAAAAAGATCTTATTAAAGAGGCTTTAATACCTTCTACTTCCAACACTAATTATGGTTATATGTGGTGGCTGAATGCCAAAGGAGACCGACATATGGATGGTTTAGATCATGATCTTTTTTACGCAGCGGGATTTGGAGGTAATTTTATCATCATTGACCAAAAACAAAAATTAGTTATAGTTACCCGATGGCTTGAACCTTCCAAACTTGAAGATTTCCTCAACCTGATCTATAAAAATCAATAATATGAAAAAAACTTTAATATATATACTAGGTGGTATATTCATACTCTGGCTGCTTTATTATGCATTTGTATATTTTGTGCCTTATAGTGAAGGAACCAGAAGCGGTGAGCTCATCAAATTCAGCCGCAAAGGAGTGATCACAAAAACCTGGGAAGGTGAAATAAGCCAGGGAATAAGCGGTGCTCAGATATTTAGTTTTTCTGTTCTCGATAAAAATGACGAAGTGATCAAAGATCTTCAGGAATATGAAGGGAATTACGTAAAGCTCACCTACATAGAACGCTATTCCACCTTCTTTTTCTGGGGAGACAGCAAATATTTTATTACTGAAGTAGAGCAATCTCAAAGTCCACATTTTAGAAGATAATATGCAGCAAAATTATAAAAGCGTTGAAGTAAGCCAGGTCGTTATCTCCGAATTGATGCTGCCCTCTCACTCCAATTTTAACGGCAAGATTCATGGTGGCTATATATTATCACTTCTTGATCAAATAGCCTTCGCATGTGCCTCGAAACATTCAAGAGCCTATTGCGTTACTGCAAGCGTGGATACCGTTGATTTTCTGAAGCCTATTGAGATCGGTGAACTGGTGACGATGAAAGCTTCTGTAAATTATGTGGGTAGAAGCTCTATGGTAATAGGAATTCGCGTGGAATCTGAAAATATTCAAACGGGTGATATTAAACATTGCAACAGTTCGTATTTCACAATGGTTGCAAAGGATAAAGAAGGGAATTCCATTGAAGTTCCAGGTTTAGTCCTGAAATCTGATGATGAAATTCGGCGTTTCGCTAAAAGTATAAAACGTAAGGAAATGAAGGATTTCAGAGTAAATGAATTTCATGAAACCGATTTTGCTTCTGAAAAATATTTGCATATTCTGGAAGATCATAAGGCTAAAATTGAGATGCATTCGTGAAATCCAACTGGTTTATCATAGCGATATTTGTTGCGATCGTAATAGCATACTTTCTTCCGCAGGGCCCGGAAATTCTACCTTTAAAAACTATTACCGACATAGGAATTGGACTCATATTCTTTTTCTACGGACTCAAATTATCGCCGGCAGAGTTTAAACAGGGTTTGATGAACTATAAGATTCATATCATTATTCATTTAACCACTTTTATTGTTTTCCCACTTCTATGTATCGCTTGTCTACCTCTATTTGAAGAGGGACTGCAATCTGAATCCTGGATTGCGCTGTTCTTTCTGGGAACCTTACCTTCTACCGTCTCATCATCTATAGTAATGGTCGCGCTGGCGAAAGGAAATCTGCCTGCGGCTATATTTAATGCTAGTTTATCCGGACTTATTGGAATATTTGCAACGCCACTATGGTTGGGACTGGTACTGGAAAGCTCAACAGATTTTGACTTTTTTAGCGTATTGCAAAAATTGATGTTGCAAATCGTAGCACCTTTGCTAATTGGATTATTTCTTCAAAAGTTTCTGGGAAACTGGGCCAGAAAACACGGTAAAAAGCTTAGTAATTTTGACAAGGCTACGATTATATTGATCATTTATACAAGTTTCAGCAATTCATTTTCTTCAAACATCTTTGCTGATATTAGCAGGAGTGAGATCTTAAAAATGGCAGGAATCGTTATTGTTCTCTTCTTCCTGGTGTATTACGGCACATTGTTCGCAAGTAAGGCGTTAAAATTGAACACAAGCGATACCATTACTGCTCAATTCTGCGGAACGAAAAAATCCTTAGTTCATGGTTCTGTAATGGTTCGGGTGATCTTCGGAAGTACAGCAAATTCTGGATTGATACTACTTCCCATAATGCTATATCATTCCACACAACTTATTTTGATCGCATGGTTTGCTGAAAAATATAGAAGCAGAAAATCAGATATTCAATAATTGTCCTATTTTTATGCTGAATTATGAAAAGCACTACCTACATTTTCTTTTCTCTAGGCATTTTTTTATTTGCCTGTAAATCTGAAGTACCCGAAAAAGTTGATGAGGTTTCAGTAGAAAAACAGGAAATAGCGGCTCCGAAGACCGAAAGTATTCAAAAGATCGAATGCTACACTTACCTTGAAAGTAAGGATACGATCTATATGGCTTTAAGGATCAAAGATGATTCTATTGTAGAAGGCGATCTGTCTTATTCACTGTTCGAGAAAGACCAGAACAAAGGTAGTATTAGAGGAAGAATTTCCAATGATTCTCTTTTTGCCAGCTACCAATATACTTCAGAAGGGAAGGAATCAGAAAGAGAAGTATTCTTTTTGAAAAGCCCTGATGGCTTCGTTGAAGGCTTTACAGAAACTGAAGAATCTAATGGAAAAACCAGCTTCAGAAACAAAGATTTTAAGCTGAATGATCGCTACACCTTACAGCGTACAGATTGCCGATAATCAGATATTTAGATAAACAGCTATTTCAGCAATATTTATAGTGAAAAAGATCCATCCCAGGATTAGAAACAACCCACCCAGAGGAGTAACCGGACCGAGTATTTTTAGCTTTTTATCGATCGAACTACTGTAAGTGAGACCGTAAATACTGAAGGAAAATAGCAAGATCCCGATCATAAAAAACCAGGCGGTGAGCTGCTGTCCAGTTTGAGTAAAAGGAAATACTATTCCTGTAATGATCAATATGTTCGCATGATACATTTGATATTTCACACCGGTTTCAAAACTCTTTAATTGATCATCATTAAAGGTTTTTTTAAGGGCATGAGCTCCGAAGGCTCCTAAGATTACAGCGAGCGCCCCCATTATTCCACCAAAGATTAAAACGAATTCTTTCATTTTCAACTATTAAAAAAGGTCATTCTGAACATAGCATTCAGAATGACCTTTAGCTTATAAAATTTTAATTACTTACTTAAGTACATTTTTCTTCTGGAATATAGATCGTAGAACTCATCGTCCTTCAAACTATCAATGAACAGGATGCTTTCCCCGGTACTCTTCATTTCAGGTCCTAGCTGCTTATTCACATTGTAGAATTTATTGAATGAAAAGACAGGCTGCTTAATGGCGTAACCTTCCAGCTGAGGATTAAAGTTGAAATCCTTCACCTTCTTTTCACCAAGCATCACTTTGGTTGCGTAATTTACATAAGGCTCTTTATAAGCCTTTGCAATGAACGGCACTGTTCTCGATGCTCTTGGATTCGCTTCGATAATAAATACCTTATCATCCTTGATCGCAAATTGAATATTGATCAATCCAACAGTATTGAGCGCCAGAGCGATCTTGCGAGTGTGATCCTTGATTTGCTGCATTACCAGGTTTCCTAAGTTGAAAGGCGGCAACAAGGCATGAGAATCACCAGAATGTATTCCACAAGGCTCGATATGCTCCATGATCCCGATAATGTAGACATCTTCACCATCACAGATAGCATCTGCTTCAGCCTCTATTGCACCATCAAGATAATGATCCAGAAGTAATTTATTATTAGGAATTTTTCTAAGAAGATCTACCACATGAGCTTCCAGTTCATCCTTATTGATCACGATCTTCATCCCCTGACCTCCAAGTACATATGATGGTCTTACAAGGATAGGGAAATCCAGTTCTTCAGCAAGTTTAAGGGCTTCGTCTGCATTTTCTGCAGTTCCAAAGTCTGGATAAGGAATATCGTTCTTTTGTAATAAAGTTGAGAAACTACCTCTGTCTTCAGCCAAATCCAAGGCCTCATAACTGGTTCCCATAATCTTGATTCCGTAGCGATCAAGTTTTTCTGCAAGTTTAAGAGCCGTTTGACCTCCAAGTTGTACTATAACCCCTTCAGGTTTCTCATGCTGAATAATGTCATAAATATGCTCCCAGAACACAGGTTCAAAATACAATTTATCTGCAGTGTCGAAATCTGTAGATACTGTCTCAGGATTACAGTTGATCATGATCGTTTCGTAACCACATTCTGCAGCAGCAAGAACACCATGAACACAGCTATAATCAAACTCTATCCCCTGTCCTATTCTATTAGGACCGGAACCGAGCACTATGATCTTTTTCTTGTCTGAAACCTTGCTTTCGTTATCTGTATAATGCGTTCCGTCTTTGGAACGAATTCCTTCCTCGAAGGTGGAATAATAATATGGAGTTAAAGCTTCAAATTCCGCAGCACAGGTATCCACAAGTTTGTAAACCCGGTTAATCTGTAATTCTTCTCTCTTCTTATAAACTTCGCTTTCCAGACAGTCAAGCATATGTGCAATTTGTCTATCAGCAAAACCTTTCTGTTTGGCTTCCAGCAGAAGATCTTTCGGAAGATTTTCTTTATTATATTTAGTGATCTCCACTTCAAGAGCGTGAAGATCCTCATATTGTTTCAGAAACCACATATCGATCTTCGTGATCTCGTGAATCCTACTAAGAGGTATTCCCATTTGTATGGCATCGTAGATCACAAAGACACGATCCCAGCTTGGGTTGGTTAATTTATCTATGATCTGGTCATAATCCTTATAACCCTTTCCATCTGCACCCAATCCATTTCGTTTGATCTCAAGCGATTGTGTAGCTTTATGAAGAGCTTCCTGGAACGAACGCCCAATTCCCATCACTTCCCCTACAGATTTCATCTGAAGACCTAATGTACGATCTGATCCTTCGAACTTATCAAAGTTCCAGCGCGGGATCTTTACGATCACATAATCAAGTGAAGGTTCGAATAATGCTGAAGTTGATTTGGTGATCTGATTTTCAAGTTCATCCAGATTATAACCTAAAGCCAGTTTTGTAGCGACCTTTGCAATAGGATATCCCGTTGCTTTAGAGGCTAAAGCTGAAGATCTCGATACACGAGGATTGATCTCGATTGCAACGATATCTTCTTTTTCATCGGGACTAACCGCAAATTGCACATTACAACCTCCGGCAAAATCACCAATACTGCGCATCATTTTAATTGCAAGATCACGCATTTTTTGATACGTCTTATCACTAAGCGTCATCGCAGGAGCAACTGTGATCGAGTCACCGGTATGGATTCCCATTGGATCCATATTTTCAATAGCACAAATAATTACTACGTTATCGTTTCTATCGCGTAGTAGTTCCAGTTCATATTCTTTCCAGCCTAACAATGCTTTATCGATCAACACCTCATGAATTGGAGAAGCTTCAAGACCTCTGGAAAGCATCTCGTCAAAATCTTCAGCACGGTGCACAAAACTGGCTCCACCCCCACCAAGAGTAAATGACGCTCTAATAACTAATGGAAATCCAAATTCCTGGGCAACTTCCTTTCCTTGTAAATAAGAAGTCACCGTTTTGGCCGGAGCGACTGGCACTCCAAGTCTTCCCATTAGCTGTTTAAACTGCTCACGATCTTCACAAATATTGATCGCATCGATATCAACACCAATAAGTTTTACATTAAAATCATTCCAAATCCCTTTTTCATCTGCTTCTATACATAAATTCAGTGCAGTCTGGCCACCCATAGTTGGTAGAACAGCATCAATCTCGGGATGATCTTTCAGAATTTCAATAATGGATTTTGTGGTAAGTGGCTTAAGATATACATGATCGGCCATGGAAGGGTCGGTCATGATCGTTGCAGGATTGGAATTGATAAGTATGGTTTTAATCCCATCCTCTCGCAGAGATCTAAGAGATTGAGTACCTGAGTAATCGAACTCACAGGCCTGGCCAATAATAATTGGACCAGAACCAATGATTAAAACGCACTTGATGTTGTTGTTTTTAGGCATGATTAAGATTTGATCGTGTTGTTAGTTGTGTTCTATAAAATTAAGAAGCGTTGGGGTATAAAAAAAGGCGTTACTCAAAAAGTAACACCTTTAATATTTCAATTAATGATAATCATTAATGCTTATGTCTGTTTTCAGAAGATACAGATAGTTTCTTTCTTCCTTTTGCTCTTCTTCTAGCAAGGACTTTTCTACCGTTGGCACTTGCCATACGCTCCCTAAAGCCGTGCTTGTTTTTTCTTTTTCTTTTGGATGGTTGAAACGTTCTTTTCATTGTGAATATCTTTTATCTTCTAAAATTCGTTTATCTGTCTTAAAAACTGCGTGCAAATATACAAAGCTTTTTATGTACTGCAAATACTAAACATAAAAAATTTTAATTGTTTTTACTACCTTTGCCGCCGGAAAACAAACTTATCTATGTTCAATAAGAATATCAAACTATTTATCGCAGGATTACTTATCGCCGTTGCTGTCTGGCAATTTATTGAAGGTGAAATTGGAAATGGAATTGCTCTCATTCTACTTTCCGGGATTTTTATCTTCCTTTATTTTAAGAATGAAATGATACTTCTGGCTTTTCTTAGACTTAGAAAACAAGATTTTCCCGGCGCAAAAAAATGGCTTGATAAGATTAAAGATCCCGAAAAGGCACTAGTACCAAAGCAACAGGGATATTACTGGTACCTGCATGGTCTAATGGTTTCTCAAACCAATATGACTCAGGCTGAAAAGTTCTTTAAGCGTGCGATCAAACTTGGACTTTCAATGGATCATGACCTTGCCATGGCAAAATTAAACCTTGCTGGAATCGCCATGACCAAAAGAAGAAAGAGAGAAGCGACTACACTACTTAGTGAAGCTAAAAAACTCGACAAACATGGAATGCTAAACGACCAGATTCGAATGATGAAAGAGCAAATGAAAAAGATCTAATTAAGAGTTTTTTTTAAGATTTTTTCTTTCAACAAGTAAATTGGTATTTAAACGAGTATTTTTCTGAATCGTCTTTATTCATAATACTTTTAAAGGGTAAGCCCCGAAAAATAGATTATGAAGAGACTGTTACTTTTGTTAACGCTTCTTTTTATTACGCCCCACTTATTCGCCCAGCAAGATCTGGACGACAAATATTATTTTACTGAAGCGCTTTTTGAGCATTTATCTGACTATAATAAAAAGGCAGATGCTGCATTTAGAGCTAATAAATATGAAGAAGCCCAGGAGCTCTTCGAAGAATTCACTTCGGAACAACTTGCAGGTTCTTACATGAATAATTTTAAATTCAAAAACCTTCGAAATCGTGAAGTTGAGCTTTACGATTTTAATAAACCAACTTTCCTTATTACTTATGCCAGCTGGTGTATTCCTGCTAAGGGAGAAATTCCTGCAATTAACAAATTAGCGAAAGAATACTCTGATAAGGTGGATTTTGTGGTGTTGTTCTGGGATAAGCGAAAAACTGTAAAGAAACTTTCAGATCAATTTGATTCAGAAATTTCAGTAGTTTATGTGGATGAATCAGAAAATAACGGTGGTTACGTCGTGAAACAACTGAAGCATTCCTTGGGACTTCCAACTTGCTTCTTACTTTCCGAAGATAAAAGGATCACCTCCATTCGAAGAAGCGTATTCTCAGGACCGGCAACCGATCTCGAAACGGCTTATCAAAAAAACTATATCGCACTGGAAACCTCGATTTCAAAAAACCTGGTTCCCGAGTACGATGAAGTTTATGCAGATAATGTTAGTGTAGACTAATCTAGTTTGGGATACTGACCTTTTTCAGGGATCTCAATATAATAAGTCCTTCTTGACGAATTATTGAGATGATCATCCCTTAACCAGGGGTTATGAATCTTTAAAGTTTTATAGTTGATTCCGAATTCTCTCGCAAAATTTGGGAAATTCTCTACAGCAGTGTCTACTTTAACCTTATTAAGCTGAATTGGCGCGTAAAGATCTTCTTCTTCGTAATCGAATCCATACTTCTCCGGATTGTTCATGATCTCTTTCAAGGCAAGAATTCTAAACACATATCTACCGGTCTCTTCTCCTAGCAATAATTCATAGTATTCATCAACCTTCTGTCTATCCAATTGCTTATCCACACCATACTGACCTGCATTATATGAAGCCGCGGCCAATGTCCACGAGCCAAAACGTGCCTTTGCTTTCTTCAGGTAATCTGCAGCTACACGGGTGGACTTCTCAATATTATACCGTTCATCAACATTCGAATTGATCTCCAATCCATACTCCTTTCCTGTTCCTTCAAGGATTTGCCAGAAACCAACTGCCTTTGCAGGTGATACAGCCTGAGTCAAACCACTTTCTATTACCGCAAGATACTTGAAGTCCTCAGGGATACCTTCTTCTTCTAAAACCGGCTCGATGATCGGGAAGAACTTATTAGCTCGTTTTATAAGCAGCAAAGCATTCGATTGCCAATAAGTATTCACCAAAAGTTCTCTATCCATTCTTTCATAAACATCAGGATCTTCCAATGGAACGGGCTCTCCTGCAAAATCCAGGTTTGCTGGTACAGGCAACGCCTTGATTCGGTAGTTAGTTGCAACACTACGATTCCTGATCGTATCAGCTAATATACTACCGGATTCACTTGAATTTAATTCCCCATCCTGTACATATGCATTAATACTTATTCCCAGGACTGTTAGAATCCCTACAAAGATCAATGCGCTTTTCAATAAATTCATATGTTTTTATTTAAGTTCTTTTAATCAATTTACCGGTTTCGATAATTCCAGGTAGATTTTCATTGAACCACCTGAATCTATTTACTACCATAATATGCGTTCCATCTTTAACGATAATCGCATTGTCAATATTTTTTACTGGAAAAACTTCATCCTGATCACCATGAATATGAATTACCTTTTCATCAGGCTTTTCACACTTCCAGCTCACCATCTGTTTTATAGACCAGTCCAGATACTGCTTGTCTGTAATTGAAATATACTGTTTATATAATTTCGCACGTTTTTTAAGAAAAGGTCCAATGGCATACTTCTCGAAATGGTCTACATAATTCGCCAAACTTGTGGGCACAATTCTAAATAAGCCCGTTCTAGCCGCAAACTTCATACGGGGAGGTAACTCATGCGTGCATTTCACGCTGGAAATGATAATAAGTCTCTGTAAGTCCAGAAACTTTGCCATCTCCTGTACAATAACCCCTCCAAAAGAAACGCCTATCAATACAATATTTTCGTGTTTGATAAACTGAAGCATTCTTTTCGAATAATCCTCAAGTGATTCATCTGTCTCAGGAATTACCCACTCAAGCAAATGTGTTTCATACTTTTCTGCAGGTAAAATCAGGTTTTCAAAAATTGTTGGAGCTGCTGCCATACCAGGCATGAAATAAACATGTGTACGCTTCTGCAAACTAATCTTTTTAACATGCGAGTTACATGAAATGCACTCACAAAATCGTAAATTGAACAATCAAAATTAGCCTTTAATCTTAGACTTTCAAATCTTATAACTCATAAATAATGGATAAAATATTTCACGCTGCAGGATCTCGTGGCACCGCTAATCATGGCTGGTTGAACGCTAATTTCTCCTTTAGCTTTGCTAACTATTTCGATCCTAATAAAACAAATTTTGGACTGCTTCGTGTACTTAATGACGATTACGTTAAATCCGGAATGGGTTTTGGCACCCATCCACATAAGGATATGGAAATCATTTCTATCCCTCTTCAGGGCGCAATAAGACATAAAGATTCAATGGAACACACCGCAGTCATTGAGAAAGGCGAAGTTCAGGTAATGAGCGCCGGAACGGGTGTGGAACATAGCGAATTTAATTCGTCTACTGAAGAATTGAACATGCTCCAAATCTGGATCTTCCCGGATAGGATCGGACATGAACCCCGCTATGACCAAAAGAATTATAGCAAACAGTTAGATGCTGGTGAGTTGGTTACAGTAGTAGCTCCAATGGGTCATGATGATGAAAATGCCTTGAAAATACATCAAAACGCCTTCCTATCAATCCAAAAGACCGAAGCTGGCAGGAATATTGAGTATAACCTAAGTAACAAGGCCAATGGTGTTTACATCTTTATGATAGAAGGAGATTCAGAAATTGATGACTTAAAGCTTTCAAAACGCGATGCTGCTGGTATCTGGAATACTCCTAAGATAAATGTTGACGTTAAAAATGAATCAATGGTGCTTTTTATTGAAGTACCTATGAATTAAATCTTGAAATATGAATGTAGAAGAAATGAAGATTACAGACAATGAATTCTTGAGACAGTTTGAAACTGAGATTGATGGAGAACTCTGCATTATAGAATATTCTCAACAGGATAGAAAGATCTTCTTAACCAAGATCAAAGTATCTGAGAAAGTTCTGGACAGGCAAAATGATTTTATTGAAGCGGTTCTTTCCAGGATAAGCGAAACCAATATGAGAGTGGTTCCTACAAACCCAACTATTGCCGGTTTCATGCGGAAAAACAGAAGAAAATATAAAGATCTACTTCCTGTAGGGATAAATATTTAAACCAATTCTTCCTGAAGCATTTCGAATCTTACCAGGCCATCTTCATCGATCTCGGTAAGATTCACTTTTTTAAGTGTATTTACCATTTCAGGATTCCACGGTGCTTTTACCTTCACATAGTTTTCTGTAAACCCGTGAATATAACCTGATTTGTTCTCGCCTTCGAACAAAACCGTTGATGTATTCCCAAGTTGACTTTCATAAAAAACTCTGCGTTTTTTAGCAGATAAGCCTCTTAGCATTTTACTTCTCTTCTTTCGCACTTTTAATGGGACTACTCCATCCATCTCTGCTGCCGGAGTATTATCCCTTTCTGAATAAGTAAAAACATGCAGGTATGATATATCCAATTCCTGAAGAAAATTATAGGTCTCCAGAAAATGTTCATCAGTTTCACCTGGAAAGCCAACAATGACGTCAACTCCAATACAGGCATCTGGCATAACTGATTTTATCTTATTTACACGATCCACATATAGATCACTCAGATAGCGCCTGCGCATACGCTTGAGCATATCGTCACTTCCACTTTGAAGTGGAATGTGAAAATGAGGCACAAAAGTATTACTTGAAGCTACAAAATCGATCGTTTCATTTTTTAGCAGGTTTGGTTCTATGGATGAAATACGAAGTCTTTCAATCCCTTCAATTTCATCCAGTGCCTGTACGAGCTCAAGAAAAGTATGCTCATGCTTTTTATTTCCGAATTCACCTTTCCCGTAGTCTCCAATATTTACTCCTGTGAGAACGATCTCTTTTATTCCCTGTTCTGAAATTTCCGAAGCATTCTGAAGGACATTTTCAAGGCGGTCACTTCTCGAAATACCTCTGGCTAAAGGAATGGTACAATATGTGCATTTATAATCACATCCGTCCTGAACTTTCAAAAAAGCCCGGGTACGATCACCTATAGAATAAGAACCCACGTAGAAATCGGCTTCATCGATCTCGCAACTATGAACTTCACCATGATCATTCTTAGTGAGGTCGTTCAGATAGTCTGTAATTTTGAATTTTTCAGTAGCACCCAGGACCATATCCACACCATCTACCTCGGCTAGTTCTTCTGGTTTCAATTGAGCATAGCAGCCTACAGCAATAAGAAATGCATCTTCATTTGCCTTCTGTGCGTGCTTTACAATGGTTTTAAATCGTTTATCTGCATTTTCAGTAACAGAACAGGTATTGATCACATAAACATCTGCTGCTTCATCAAACTCCACCCTCTGAAATCCTTCATTCTCAAAAGATCTAGCGATCGTGGAAGTTTCAGAAAAATTCAGCTTACAGCCAAGGGTATAAAATGCTACTTTTTTTGCGCTCATGATCAATTCGTCTAATCCTGTATTTCGGGCTGCAAAGATACCAACTTAAAGTGTTTCTGAAAAATCATTTATGAAACTGAAAATCAAATGATCAACTCGGGTTTCTAGAGTTTAATCCCGTCGCCATTTCGCGGAATAATCGAAAATATGCTCCATAATCTTTTCATCGGCTGTGGTAAGCTCTACTCCCCGGCGTTGCATTACCAGTCTGGCGGTCTCAAAAACCTTAGTTAGTTTATATGTAGTTGTTCCTGCACTTCCACCCCAGCTATAAGAAGGAATAAAATTTCTAGGGAAACCACTTCCAAAAATATTAGCACTCACTCCTACCACGGTCCCGGTATTAAACATGGTGTTGATACCACATTTACTGTGATCTCCCATTATAAGTCCGCAGAATTGCAAGCCGGTATCGGCAAATCTTTCTGTCTCATAATCCCATAAACGAACGGGGGCATAATTATTCTTAAGATTGCTGTTATTAGAATCGGCTCCTATATTACACCATTCACCAAGTACAGAATTTCCTAAAAAGCCGTCATGTCCTTTATTAGAATTCTGAAACAATACAGAGTTACTAATCTCACCGCCCGCTTTACATGAAGGTCCAATAGTAGTCGCGCCATAGATTTTAGCACCCATTTTGATCGTTGCAGATTCTCCTAATGCGAAAGGGCCTTTGATAAGCGATCCTTCCATAACTGTAGCATCTTTACCAATATAAATAGGGCCATCGCTGGCATTTAATGAACAATTTTCTACGCTTGCACCTTCCTCAATAAATATGTTTTCTGAATTCTTGGTGTAATTTGAAGAATCTATTTTTTGAGAAGTTCTTTCCTTAGTTAGAAGATCAAAGTCTATCTGGATAGCCTCTGCATTTTTCGAAAATATATCCCAGGTATGAGCAACTATAAAAGGCTTTCTGGATGATTCTTTTAGCTGAAGATCTTCAATAGATGGTTCTGAATTCCCTTCAAACTTGTATGCTATTAGGATATCTTCAAAAACTAATTTTTCGCCATGCCGAAGTACTGAAATTTCCTCCAGCAATATATCATCCGGTAACACAGAAGCATTGATAAAGATATTTGAACTCTCTAATTTCAATGGCCACTTTTCAGAAAGATATTCTTCAGTCTTAGTTGAAGTAGTAGCATTTAATCGTTGCTCCCATTTTTCACGGATAGTTAGTATCCCGATTCGTAGATCAGCTACTGGCCTGGTGAATGTAAATGGTAATAGATTATTTCGGAAAGTACCGTCAAATAGAATATAGTTCATATCGTATGCTTTGATTCAGCAAAAATAAAGTTTCCAGCGAAACGGACTGCTGCTAAAATGAAAAAAGCCGCTAAAAGCGGCTTTGTATATCGAAAATCCGGAAGAATTACTTCTTCTTGAATTTTGAATATTTGTTCTTGAACTTGTCAATTCTACCTGCAGTATCCAGTAATTTGGTCTGTCCAGTATAGTATGGGTGAGAAGTTCTGGAAATTTCCAGTTTTACCAACGGGTATTCAGTTCCGTCAACTTCAATAGTTTCTTTTGTTTTTGCTGTAGATTTAGTTAAAAACACGTCTTCGTTAGACATATCTTTAAATGCTACTAATCTATAATTTTCCGGATGGATTCCCTGCTTCATCGCTTTGATCTTTTAATTTTCGAGGTGCAAATTTAACTAATTACTACTTACGAACAAATAAAATTGAAAAAAGTTTTTATTTATTATGGAGTGTAACGTTTCCTTATATTTGTTAACTAACTGCTAAACTAATCAAACTTTAATTGAACAATGGAACAATCAACTAAAAAATTAGGAACCAGTTACGGAATGTACCTTGGGATCGCTTTAATTCTAATCACTGTACTTATTTATGCCTTCGATGTCTCATTGATGACCGAATGGTATATGTTTTTCGTTAATTTAATATTGATCGTGACTCTTGCGACCATGGCTGTTAAAAAATCCAAAGCCGCCAGCGCCTCACTTTTTAGCTTTAAAGAGGCCTTTACACCTTATTTTCTAACCGTTTTTATTGGCTTGCTCCTGGCTACCATATTTACCCTACTTCTTTTTAATGTCATAGATCCGGAAGCTGCAGAAACCGTAAAAGAATTGACATTAGAGAAACAAGCCGAAATGCTGGAAGGCTTCGGAATGACAGAAGAGCAGATCAATGCTGGCATGGCTGAAGCTGCAAAACAGGACAACTTTTCGCTCAAAAATATTGCTATTAGTTTTGGAGGACAATTGATTTTCTTTTCAATTATAGGATTAATCGTAGCTTTGATCTTTAGAGAGAAAGATAAGACAAACGCATAATAAATGCAGATATCGGTAGTCATACCATTACTCAACGAAGAGCAATCTTTGGTTGAATTATATAATTGGATCGCAAAAGTATTGCGATCCAATTCCTTTTCTTATGAGATCATCTTTATTGATGATGGCAGCACAGATGGTTCCTGGAAGACGATCGAATCACTTTCTGAAGCCGATGATCGTGTGAAAGGCATACGTTTTAATAGAAATTACGGGAAATCCCAGGCCTTACATGCTGGTTTTATCGAAGCCCAGGGTGAAGTGATCATCACTATGGATGCCGATCTTCAGGATAATCCTGATGAAATTCCAGAATTATACGCGCTTATCAAGGAGCAGCAATATGACCTTGTATCAGGATGGAAAAAGAAGCGCTATGATAATGTGATCACCAAAAATCTTCCTTCCAAACTATTCAACGCCGCTGCCAGAAAAACTTCCGGAGTAAAATTAAATGATTTCAATTGCGGACTAAAGGCTTACAGAAAAGAAGTGATCAAGAACATCGATGTCTATGGTGAAATGCATCGATACATTCCTGTACTTGCTAAAAATGCTGGTTACAATAAGATTACCGAAAAGGAAGTTAAACACCAGGCTCGTAAATATGGAAACACAAAATTTGGTGCCAGTAGATTTATTAATGGCTTCCTGGACTTAATTAGCATTTGGTTTCTTTCCAAATTTGGACGCAGACCTATGCATTTATTTGGAGCACTGGGCGTTCTAATGTTTATCATTGGTTTTGTCTCTGCATTCCTTATTGGTGTCTCCAAGCTTTATAAACTTTATCATGGCCTACCCAACGTACTGGTAACTCAGAATCCATGGTTCTATATTTCACTTGCAGTGATGATCATAGGAACACAGTTTTTTCTTGCTGGTTTTCTGGGAGAGCTTATTCTTCGTTCAAAACGCGAGAAAGAGCGCTACCTGATACGAAAAACCACCAGTAATATTTAGTACCTTTCCCGTATTAATCATTATTTTTGTTTAGCAAAACCAACTAATTATGGCAACTAATAAACCTGAAATTCTTCAGAAGGCACAGGCGTGGCTTACTGATATCTTTGATGCAGACACTAAAACCGAGATCAATAGACTTATAAATGATGATCCAGGTGAGCTGGAAGAAAGCTTTTATAAAAATGCTGAATTTGGTACAGGTGGAATGCGTGGTGTTATGGGTGTTGGTACAAATCGTATCAACAAATATACTTTAGGTAAAAATACCCAGGGACTTTCAGATTATTTGAAAAAATCTTTTCCTGGAGAGCAGGTTAAAGTTGCGGTTGCTTACGACTGCAGGCATAATAGCGATACGTTAGCCAAAGTTGTCGCAGATGTATTTTCGGCGAACGATATCAAAGTATATCTCTTTTCTGAACTACGACCGACTCCTGAATTGTCTTTTGCCGTTAAAGAATTAGATTGTCACTGTGGAATTGTGCTTACCGCAAGCCATAACCCACCAGAATACAATGGTTACAAGGTTTACTGGCAGGATGGTGGCCAGTTAGTTCCACCGCAGGACAAAGAAGTGATCGAAACCATTAATAATCTTGACTATACTGAAGTTAAATTTGAAGCGAACGAATCTTTGATCGAGAAGATCGACAAGAAGGTTGACGATTCATTTGCAAAAGCTTCTGTAGAAAATGGAAGTTTTGATACTTCAGCTACCGCAAAGAGCGATCTTAAAGTAGTATTCACTTCTCTCCACGGAACTTCTATTACAATGGTTCCTGAAGTTCTGGAAAAGGCAGGATTCAGTAATGTTCATATTGTTGAGGAGCAGCGTGAACCAGATGGCAATTTTCCGACAGTGAAATCACCCAATCCGGAAGAACCTGAAGCATTAAAAATGGCTTTGGAAAAAGCAGAAGAGATCAATGCAGATATTGTTATTGGAACAGATCCTGATTGTGACAGGCTTGGAGTTGCCGTTCGTGATTTAGATGGTAAAATGGTACTTCTTAATGGAAATCAAACCATGTTGGTGATGACCTGGTTTCTGCTTGAGGAATGGAAAAAACAGGATAAGATCAAAGGATCGGAGTTTGTTGCTTCTACGATAGTTTCCACTCCAATGATGAAGAATTTGACCGAATCATACGGAGTAGAATACAAAGAAGTTCTTACAGGATTTAAATGGATCGCAAAACTAATCAAGGACCACCCCGAAATGAATTTTATTGGTGGCGGTGAAGAAAGTTTTGGTTATATGGTTGGTGATTTTGTTAGAGATAAAGATGCGGTAACCGCTACACTACTTGCTTGTGAGATCGCAGCAAAAATGAAGGCAGAAGGAAAGTCTTTCTACCAGAAACTTCTTGAGCTTTACACAGAACATGGTCTTTTTCGCGAAGAACTTATATCCCTCGTCAAAAAAGGAATCAAAGGTGAGCAGGAGATCAAACAAATGCTGGTAGATCTCAGAGAAAATCCATGGGAAGAGATCGATGGAGAAAAAGTGGTCTTAGTTGAAGACTACCACGCCTCTACTGCAAAAAATGTTTTAGAGCGAAAAGAATCCGTTATCGATATTCCAAAATCAAATGTTCTGATATATTATACTGAAAATGGAACGAAGATCGCGGCAAGACCGAGTGGTACAGAGCCAAAAATCAAGTTCTACATCAGCGTAAATTCTCAGCTGGATGATATTCACAATTATGATGCTGAAAATCAGAAATTAAGTGATAAGATTGCCCGAATCAAAGATGAATTAAAACTGGGCTAAATTTCTTTAAATGACCTATTTTAGAAAGATCATGATGTTCGCAATGCCGTACAGGAAGTTTGCGATCCTCAATATTATTTGTAATATCTTCTATGCGATATTTAGTACATTATCTTTTATCGCGCTAATACCTGTTATCCAGGTACTCTTTGATAAAACAAAAAGGGTTGCTGAGAAACCAGTTTATACTGGAATTTCCAACGCTAAAGATTATTTTTCAGATTACTTTAATTACGAGGTCACGCAGAGAGTGAACGAGGATGAAGTTGCCGCACTTATATTTATCTGCGGAATTGTGGTTCTCCTTTTCTTTCTCAAAAACCTGTTTGGCTATCTAAGTTCTTTCTTTCTTACATTTCTTCGGAATGGCGTGTTGCGCGACCTTCGTGATGCAATGTATAAAAAGATTCTTGCCTTGCCAGTAGCTTATTTTTCAGAAAAAAGAAAAGGTGATACGATATCAAGAATTACTGCCGATGTAAACGAGGTTCAAACTTCGTTTCTTTCCATTCTGGAACTCATTGTACGAGAACCCCTCACCATTTTATTTACGATCCTGGCAATGTTAGTGATGAGTGTACAATTGACGCTCTTCGTTTTTATATTTCTTCCAATCGCTGGATTTATCATTAGTTTGATTGGAAAGCAATTAAAGCGAAAGTCGAATCTTGCTCAGGAAGAAAACGGACATTTTCTTAGTATTGTTGAGGAGACACTTTCCAGTTTAAAGATCGTAAAAGGTTTTAATGCAGAAAGTAAATTTTATGAGAGGTTTCAGCAAAGCACAAATAGACTCAAGGAAATCCTGAATAGTCTTATTAACAGGCAAAATTTAGCATCACCGACCAGTGAATTTCTGGGGATCTTTGTTATTGTTGTAATTTTATGGTTTGGAGGTAATATGGTTCTTGTTGAGGAATCTCTGGATGCAGCAACTTTTATAGCTTTTCTGGGATTGGCTTACAACATCCTGACTCCGGCAAAACAAATTTCTAAAGCTACTTACAGCGTAAAGAAAGGTGATGCGGCAGCAGAAAGGATCCTGCAGGTTCTCGAAACACCATCTACCATAACAGACCATCCAGACGCCATTGATAAAAAGAATTTCGAAACAGGCATAGAGATCTCAAATGTGGATTTCGCTTATGAAGATGATAAGGTATTAAAACAATTCTCTATTAACGTGAACAAAGGTGAAACCGTCGCTTTGGTAGGACAATCTGGATCTGGAAAATCTACGATTGCAAATTTGATCACCAGATTCTACGATGTAAATTCCGGAACTATTAAGATCGATGGAATCGATATCAGGAAGATAAAGAAATCTGATCTCCGGGATTTGCTTGGCCTGGTTACTCAGGATTCAATATTATTTAATGATAGTATTCGTAGTAATATCGCACTTGGTAAAGATGATGCTACAGATGCAGAAATTATTGAGGCGTTAAAAATTGCCAACGCCTGGGAATTCGTAAAAGAACTTCCAAAACAACTGGATACAAATATTGGAGATAGCGGGAACAAATTGAGTGGTGGCCAGAAGCAACGTTTATCTATTGCTAGGGCTGTACTTAAAAATCCACCAGTAATGATACTGGATGAAGCAACCTCTGCCCTGGATACTGAAAGTGAGAAACTGGTTCAGAAAGCTTTGGAAAATATGATGAAGAACCGGACCTCTATTGTGATCGCGCACAGATTATCTACGATACAGAATGCAGACAAGATTGTCGTGATGCAAAAAGGTGAGATAGTGGAACAGGGAAAACATCAGGAATTGATTGATGCCAATGGTACTTATAAGAAACTGGTAGCTATGCAGTCTTTTGAATGACCAAATGAAGTAATGACATAAAAAAAAGGATGACTACATAGGTATCATCCTTTTTTTAATTATTATTCTCACTTGGGGCAGCAAGAATAATTCGATATAATTCAATTTTTAAGGGGCAAAAAAAGGATTAAATCTTTTAACTGTTGTAAATATACGTTAAAATACATATTCACCAAATTTATTTTGCATTTAATCCGAAAATCATTCCTTTCATCTGATTATTGAGTTATCCTGTAAGCTATTACTTACATGCATTTATTTTAAACATCGTTTTGAACGATGATCGAATTAAATATCTTTGTATTGAACGTCTATTATGTCCAACACACCAGAAGCTGAACAGGATCTTATCCTAAGATTGCAGAAGCAATCCACTTCCCAGGAAGCTTTCAGGGAATTAATAACGCTTTATAAAGAGCGGTTGTACTGGCAT
This sequence comes from Christiangramia marina, assembly GCF_048285865.1. Lineage (NCBI taxonomy): Bacteria > Pseudomonadati > Bacteroidota > Flavobacteriia > Flavobacteriales > Flavobacteriaceae > Christiangramia > Christiangramia marina. The sequence goes on from NZ_JBLVTK010000003.1 coordinate 405,144, forward strand.
ATCCGGAATATTGCAAAAAGTCATGATGATACAGATGATATTCTGCAGAATACCTTCATAAAGATTTTCAGAAATATTGATAAATTTAAGGGTGATAGCAAATTGTACAGCTGGATGTATCGTATCGCGACGAACGAAGCCATTACATTCATCAATAAAAAAGCGCGGCGCTTAAAGATCACTTCAGAAGAACTCCAGGATCAAATTATTGACAATCTTGAAAGTGATGTTTATTTTGAAGGAAGCGAAATACAATTGAAATTACAAAAAGCTATCGCCACGCTTCCGCAGAAACAGCAACAGGTCTTTAATATGAAATATTTCGAAGAACTGAAATATAGAGAAATGGCAGAGATTTTGAGTACTAGTGAGGGAGCCTTGAAAGCTTCGTATCACATTGCGACCAAGAAGATCGAAGAATTTTTAAAGTCTAATTAAACCATTACTTAAATACTAAGTCATAAGTACGATGAAACTTGATAATTTTAAACATAAGAATAACTCTGGATTCAAAGTCCCGGAAACTTATTTCCAGGATTTTGAAAATAGTCTTATGGATAAAATTTCTTACGAAAATGAACTACCTGCAATCGAAAGTTCAGGCTTTACGACGCCACATAATTATTTTGATAAGCTTGAAGATAATATCCTCTCAAAATCTTTAGCTCCTGAAACTAAAGTTGTAACGTTATTTAAGAAAGAATACTGGCTGTATGCTTCGGCCATAGCTGCAATCATGGTCATCATGCTAGGCAACTTCTTTCCTTCCAATCAAACGAACGATCTTGGTTGGGATGATATAGAGGTTACGGCTTTAGAAAATTACCTGTACGACAGTTATGAAATGGGAAGTATCGACCTTAATAGTGTTGAATATTCAGATTTGATTACTCAAGGTAATCTGGAAGCTGACTTTACTGAAATTGATACTGAAGCAGCTTTCGAATATATCGATGAAAACGTGGAAGATCCATCTTATATAATGGACTAATTATGAAAAGATACCTACTAATAATTCTATTTTTTTTGCCAGCGAATACTTTACTGGCACAGGAAAAAAACGAAGATCGGGAAGCACAACACAAAAGGATCAAAGCTCTAAAAGTAGCTTTTATTACTCAGGAACTCGAGCTCACCGATAAACTGGCTCAGGAATTCTGGCCAATTTATAATGAATACGAGCGTAAGAAGAGAAAACTTCACGAACGTGAGCATATAGAACTGGAAGATGTAAGTTGCTATAATGAGGACCAGGCTGAAGATCTTCTTAATGAATTCCTTTCTGTAGAAAACGAAGAATACAAAATCAAAAAACAACTCTTCAAGGATTTGAAACAAATTATTACAGCGAAAGACATTATAAAACTACATAAACTCGAGGACGAATTTCATAAAAAACTCATTAGAGAATACAGAGCGAAAAAGGAAAATAATAGATCGAGTGACGAATAATATTGGTTAAGTATTTGGTTAGAATGAAACGGCCCGGCTTTAAATGTCGGGCCTGTTTTTATTTAAATCTAAGCTTTGCTACTCTTCCACTTCCAGCCGCATATGCAGTGGAGTCATTGATAAATCTAATGGTGAAAAATCCTTCTTTACTCAATTCTGACCAGGTCTCTCCACCATCTTTGCTATAATCAATGCCTTCAAAACCTACGGCAACTAATTCCTCCCCATCACCACCGGGAACGAATTTAATCGAACTTCTATAGCCCGGCTCCTGCCCTTCTGCAACTAAATTCCAGGTTTTACCACCGTCTGTAGTGATCGCTTTGTTTCCGTTATTCTCTTTTGATTTGGTATAATCTCCACCAATGATGAATCCAATTTCAGAATTAAAAAAGTCAACACTATAACCGCCTGAAGTGGCAGTTCCCTGAACAAGTGGGGTATCAAAAATCTCCCAGTTCTTCCCCTTATCTGGTGAATACAAAATTCTCGATTTCATCCCGCCTGTAAGGATCCAGGTTTCATCCTTATAAATTGCAATATTTGAATTACTGGCTGCAAAAGCTGCTTCACCCTCGACAGCTGCAGGTAGTTGCTCACAGTCAAGTTTTTCCCAGTTTTTTCCAGCATCTCTCGTGATTATAATAGAAATACAGCCATCAGTAGGATCGCCCATCGCAATTCCTTCTGTATCATTCCAGAAAGTCATGGAATCATAAAACGCCTTCTCATCATCTTCTTTATAGACCAGTTCCAACTGGCCATTATTACCAGTTTTGTATAATAACGCAGGACTTCCTACCCCAAGCATAAAGAAGTCGTTCGAAGTGCTTGCGATGGCTCGAAACTCTGGATAAACACTATCATAAGCCTGAGTATTCGTCTTCCAGGTTTTGGTCGTTGCATTATACAAGCCATAAGTCCCTTTATTCGCTGCAAAGGCCAGGTTCTCACCAATCACCTGTATCGCCCTGATGCTCAATGAATCATCTTCCAGTATATTTTCGATATGAACCTCACTAAACTTTTCCCGCTTACTTGTAGAGGCTGAATCATCAGCTTCAGACTCATTATTATTTTTGCAACTTGCAGTTAGGACTAATAGAAGTAGTACCAGTTTTTTCATAAAATAGATTTGATTCAAATATAGATTTTTCCGAATCAAAAAAACGTAACTTTGCCGGCTTAAAGAAGAATTATGCGCCTACACAGAAATCTCGTTTTTGCAACTATAGATGCTCTTGCTGAAATTTTCAACGATGGAAAATATGCCGACAAGGTAATTGAAAAGACGCTGAAGCGTGATAAAAGATGGGGATCAAGAGATCGCAGTTTTATTGCTGAAACCACGTACGATATAGTTCGTTGGAAAAGACTATATGCTGAAATTGCTGAAGTAAAAGAACCATTTTCCAGAGAGGACCTGTTTAGGATCTTCGCTGTATGGTGTGTGCTTAGAGGCGTTAAGATCCCGGAATGGCCACAGTTTGAAGGTACTCCGGTAAGACGAATCAAAGGGAAATTTGACGAGCTAAGCAGAACTCGAAAATACAGAGAATCTGTACCAGACTGGTTGGATGAACTTGGTGTTAAGGAATTAGGTGAAAAAATATGGACGCAGGAATTAAGCGCTTTAAATACACAGGCACCGGTAGTTCTAAGAGCCAATAGCTTAAAAACTCATCCTGATAAACTGGCTGGTATACTACTGGAAGAAGGTATTGAAACTAATAAAGTTAGAAATTACCCTGAGGCACTGGAGCTCAAAGAGCGCTCTAACGTTTTTAGAACGAAAGCCTTCCAGGATGGCCTTTTCGAAGTTCAGGATGCAAATTCTCAAAGAGTGGCAGAATTTCTTGACGTACAACCAGGAATGAGAGTTGTAGATACCTGCGCAGGCGCAGGTGGAAAAACCCTTCACCTGGCTGCACTTATGGAGAATAAAGGCCAGATCATTGCGCTGGATATTTATGGGAATAAGTTGAAGGAGTTAAAACGACGTGCAAAACGTGCTGGCGCTCATAATGTGGAAACCAGAAGTATTGAGACCACGAAAGTGATCAAAAAATTGTATAATTCGGCAGACAGGGTTTTAATCGATGCTCCATGTAGCGGACTCGGAGTTCTTAGTAGAAATCCAGATGCGAAATGGAAATTACAACCAGAATTTCTGGAAAAGATCAACAAAACTCAGGCTGAGATCCTTCAGCAATATTCCAGGATCTTGAAAAAAGGTGGAAAAATGGTGTATGCAACCTGTTCCATCCTTCCTTCAGAAAATGATAAACAGGTTCAGAAGTTTCTAAAAACAGATGATGGTAAAGAATTCCGTTTGCTAAGAGAAAAGAAGATTCTATCCAGCGAAAGTGGCTATGATGGATTCTATATGGCGCTACTGGAAAAACAGGCTTAGAAATAGGAATACTTCCAAAGCATTAAAATTTGTCCATTTATAAATAAGATATTGACAAGTTTTAATTTCATGAATTGAAGGCAAAAAAGTAAATTTGTGTCCTGTTCAAAACAACACAAACACAACTTACATGATCCTTTTCTTCGGAAATCAAACTACCAAGGTTTTTGCGGTTGAAACGCATTCCAACCTTTCTGCACAGTCTATTTCAAAACTAAACTGGCTTTTTGGAAATACTCTTCAAATAAATAAATCTGCTTTGGCAGATTTTTTTGTTGGTCCACGTGCCGCAATGATCACTCCCTGGAGTACGAATGCTGTTGAGATCACTCAGAACATGGGAATTACCGGAATCATTAGAATCGAAGAATTTCTGAAAGTTGACGAACATTTTTCTGACTTTGATCCAATGTTATCTCAGAAATACAAGCAACTCGATCAGGAGATCTTTGATATTCATGTTGAGCCCAAGCCAATTATAGAGATCGATAATATCGCAGCCTATAATAAACAGGAAGGTTTAGCATTGAATGCTGAAGAAGTTAAATACCTGGAAGATCTTTCAGTAAAACTGGATCGAAAACTTACGGATTCTGAAGTTTTTGGTTTTTCCCAGGTGAACTCAGAACATTGCAGACACAAGATCTTTAATGGAACTTTTGTTATTGATGGCGAGGAAAAACCAGTATCTCTTTTTAAACTGATAAGAAAAACTTCCGAAGAAAATCCAAACGAGATCGTTTCAGCATATAAGGATAACGTTGCGTTTATAAATGGACCTGTTGTTGAACAGTTTGCTCCCAAAGCTCCCGATGTTCCGGAATATTACGAAATAAAGGACTTTGAATCTGTTATTTCCATTAAAGCTGAAACTCATAATTTTCCAACGACTGTGGAACCATTCAACGGAGCCGCGACTGGTAGTGGCGGAGAAATCAGGGACAGGCTTGCTGGGGGTAAAGGGTCACTTCCATTGGCAGGAACTTCAGTCTATATGACCTCGTATTCCAGACTTGAAGAAGATCGACCGTGGGAAAATGGAATGAAAAAACGTGCATGGTTGTACCAGACACCAATGGACATTTTAATAAAAGCATCTAATGGAGCTTCAGATTTCGGTAACAAATTTGGTCAGCCACTAATATCAGGATCTGTACTTACCTTCGAACATAGCGAACACGAGCGCTCCCTGGGTTACGATAAAGTGATCATGCTCGCCGGTGGTATTGGCTACGGAAAAAAGGACCAGGCATTAAAGGATATTCCTGAAGAAAATGACAGGATCGTCGTTCTTGGTGGAGAAAACTATAGAATTGGAATGGGTGGCGCTGCTGTTTCCTCAGCAGATACTGGTGCATTTAGCAGTGGTATAGAATTGAATGCCATCCAGCGTTCCAATCCAGAAATGCAGAAAAGAGCTGCGAATGCGGTTCGTGGAATGGTAGAAAGCGAGAACAACCCCATAGTTTCCATTCATGATCATGGCGCTGGTGGTCACTTGAACTGTTTAAGTGAGCTGGTAGAAGAAAAAGGTGGAAAAATAGACCTTGATAGTTTACCTGTTGGAGATCCAACCCTTTCTGCTAAGGAGATTATTGGAAATGAATCCCAGGAAAGAATGGGACTGGTCATTGGCGAGAAAGATCTCGATACTTTGAGAAGAGTCGCAGATCGTGAACGTTCTCCAATGTATGAAGTTGGAAACGTAACCGGTGATTATAGATTCACCTTTGAAGGCATGAAATCTGGCGATAAACCAATGGATCTTGCTCTGGCAGATATGTTTGGAAGCTCTCCTAAAACGATCATGGAAGACAGAACGATTACTCGCAATTATGAAAAACTCAATTATCAACAGGAGAAAATTCACGAGTATTTACAACAAGTTTTGCAACTAGAAGCTGTGGCCTGTAAAGACTGGCTAACTAATAAAGTGGATCGTTGTGTTTCTGGACGCGTTGCTAAACAGCAAACTGCAGGACCTTTACAGTTGCCTTTAAACAATTGCGGAGTGATGGCATTGGATTACAAAGGCAAGGAAGGAGTTGCAACCTCCATTGGACACTCCCCTATTTCTGCATTGATTGACCCTGTAGCTGGCTCCCGTAATTCTATAGCAGAAGCCTTGTCAAATATCATCTGGGCTCCTTTAGAAAAAGGACTTAAATCTATATCACTTTCCGCGAACTGGATGTGGCCCTGTAATAACGAAGGTGAAGACGCGAGACTTTATGAAGCGGTAAAAGGAATTTCAGATTTTGCAATTTCTCTGGGGATCAATGTACCAACCGGGAAGGACTCTCTTTCCATGAAACAGAAATACAAAGATGGCGATGTTCTTTCACCAGGGACGGTGATAATTTCTGCTGCCGGGCATTGTGACAATATTAAAGCGGTTGTAGAACCGGTTTTAAAGAAAAACGCAGGAAGTATTTATTATATCAATCTTTCCGGAGATGATTATAAACTGGGAGGCTCTACTTTCGCCCAGATTCTCAATAAAGTTGGCGATGAAGCTCCTACTGTAAAGAACGATGAGCGTTTCAGCAATATCTTCAACGCCATGCAATCCATGATCAAGAGCGATATGATCGCAGCTGGTCACGATGTAGCATCTGGCGGATTGATCACTACTTTGCTAGAAATGTGTTTTGCCGATGTCAATTTAGGTGCAAACCTTGACCTGAGTGCACTAGGCGAAAAAGATATCATTAAGTTATTCTTCAATGAAAACTGCGGAATAGTATTCCAGGCTAAGGACGATACTGCGGAATCTTTCATGAAGGAACTTGGAATAGACTATTATAAGATTGGAACTGCGACTGAAGGTGCTGCGCTAAATATTAAAGTTGGTGATGATGATTTCCATTTTCATATTGCTGAATTAAGAGATACCTGGTACAAAACCAGTTTTTTACTGGATGAACGTCAAAGCGGGATCGATAAAGCAACTGAGCGATTCAACAACTATAAGAGGCAACCACTCGAATTTAAATTTTCAGAACATTTTACTGGAAAATTACCTGAACTGGATGATAAGAAACCGCGAATAAAAGCCGCGATCATTCGTGAAAAAGGTTCTAATTCTGAAAGGGAAATGGCCCGGGCGATGTACCTCGCAGGTTTTGACGTGAAAGATGTGCACATGACCGACCTGATCTCCGGAAGAGAAAACCTTGAAGACATACATTTCATTGCAGCTGTTGGAGGATTCTCAAATTCAGATGTTCTTGGTAGTGCAAAAGGATGGGCTGGAGCCTTCTTATATAATGTAAAGGCAAAGGCTGCACTGGAAAATTTCTTTAAGAGAGAAGATACATTAAGTCTTGGAGTTTGTAACGGATGTCAGCTGTTTGTTGAGCTAGGCCTTATTAATGCGGAACATGAGCAAAAACCGAAGATGCTACATAATGAATCGCAGAAATTTGAGTGTAATTTTACTTCCGTAGAGATTCCGCCGAACAATTCTGTTATGCTTTCCACTTTATCGGGAAGTACGTTAGGAATATGGGCAGCACATGGTGAAGGTAAATTCAGTTTCCCTTATGAGGAAAACCGCTATAACATCGTGGGAAAATATGCTTATGAAGGCTACCCGGCAAATCCTAATGGGTCACATTACAATGCTGCCGCACTTACAGATGCAAGTGGTAGGCACCTGGTAATGATGCCACATATGGAACGATCTACGTTCCAATGGAACTGGGCAAATTATCCAGATGGACGCGAAGATGAAGTGTCACCTTGGCTGGAAGGCTTTGTGAATGCCAGAAAATGGCTGGAGAAATAATGTATAAAAAGGAACCGAATGGTTCCTTTTTTCTTTTCAATAAGCAGCATAATTTTACGTCGCAGTGAGTTTTCGCATATCAATAAAATCTACCACTTCTTTGAGATACTGAATTTCAGAATCGAGAAATGCATAAACCTATTGCAGATTGAATCCACAAATGCGCTGATATTTTTAAAAAATAGATTAACAAATTGGTTTTGACTTAAATATTCAAGTTTTTTTGGTTGGAAAAGCTTTAAAAATTTAGGGAATAATAATCTATTGATGAAGCCGAATTTAGATTGATACTGAAGAGTTTAAGGAATAATTAACAGTTTTAGGAGATAGCACTTATTAGTCAGTTTTTAGTAAATACTCAAACAATAAGATTTTTTTTTATCATATTTGATTTGAATGAGCTTTGAAAATTGCTATTTTGCAAGGTATATCTAAAATCTTTCCTTTTCATGAACGACATTAAACGTCTATTTGACTTTCCTTACTATCAATTAGAAAATCATCCGCTGGAGGTTGCTTTTGCTACTAAATATGATGGAAAATGGGAAACTGTTTCGACTCAGCAATATATTGATAAGGCGAATGCAATTAGTCGGGGACTTCTTCGACTTGGCGTGAAACCGAATGATAAAATTGCAGTTATCTCCACTAATAATAGAACTGAGTGGAATATAATGGACATTGGAATCCTTCAGATCGGCGCTCAAAATGTGCCAATCTACCCAACGATATCCGAAGAAGATTATGAATATGTTCTAAATCATAGTGGAGCTACTTACTGCTTTGTTTCAGATGAAGAGATCCTTAATAAGCTAAACAGTATCAAAGCTACAACCAGTCTACTGGAAGTATATAGTTTTGACGAGATCGCTGGCTGTAAGAACTGGAAAGAAATTCTAACATCTGGAGAAGATAAGGCAAACCAGGATGAAGTAGAAAAACTTAAGAAGGCAGTTACAGAAGATGATCTGGCTACCTTAATTTATACTTCCGGAACTACAGGAAGACCAAAAGGTGTCATGTTAACTCATAAGAACATTGTAAGTGACGTACTTGGAAGTGCACCTCGTGTTCCTTTCGATACCGGAACTTACGTAGGTTTGAGCTTCCTCCCTATTTGCCATATTTTCGAGCGAATGATCCTTTATCTATACCAGTATTATTCGGTATCGGTTTATTTTGCTGAATCTATCGAAAAGATAAGCGATAACCTGAAAGAGGTAAAACCACATGTAATTACTGCCGTTCCAAGATTGCTGGAAAAAGTATATGATAAGATCATTGCTAAAGGAACTGCACTAGGTGGCGTGAAGCAAAAATTATTTTACTGGGCTGTAGAGCTTGGACTTGAATATGAACCATACGGCCAGAATGGCTGGTGGTACGAAACAAAATTAAAACTTGCCCGTAAACTTATATTTTCAAAGTGGAAAGAAGGTTTGGGTGGTAATATAGACCTAATCGTATCTGGAAGTGCAGCATTGCAACCAAGACTTGCCAGAGTTTTTGCCGCAGCTGAAATTCCGGTGATGGAAGGTTATGGTCTCACAGAGACATCTCCGGTAATCGCAGTGAATGATGAACGTAATGGAGGTTTCAGAATTGGAACTGTTGGAAAAGTTCTGGATAATGTTGAAGTTAAAATTGCTGAAGATGGTGAGATCCTTACCAAAGGGCCTAATGTAATGAAAGGTTATTATAAGGATGAAGAAAAGACCCGGGAAGTAATTAACTCTGAAGGATTCTTCCATACAGGAGATATTGGAGAGATCGATAAAGATGGTTTTCTTAAGATCACAGATCGCAAGAAAGAGATGTTCAAAACATCTGGAGGGAAATATGTTGCTCCGCAGCTTATCGAAAATACCATGAAACAATCTAGATTTATTGAGCAGATCATGGTGGTTGGAGATGGAGAAAAAATGCCGGCAGCTTTGATCCAGCCTAACTTCGAATTCATAACAGAATGGGCACAGAGAAAGAATATCGATCTTGACTCAGGTGATCCTGCAGATATATCTCGTAACAACATGGTGCGTGAACGTATTCAGGAAGAAGTAGATTTCTACAACCAGAAATTCGGGAAATGGGAAAGAGTTAAAACATTTGAATTAACCCCAGAACCATGGACGGTAGAAGACGAGCACCTTACTCCTACTATGAAGCTAAAACGACGTAATATTCGTGATCGATACCAGGATCTTTACGAGAAACTATATGGTAGATTCTAATCTATCATTAAGAATATGCTAATAAAAACTCCCCAACTACCGGGGAGTTTTTTGGTTTTAGGAATTTAAATAGTATTAAAACAACATATTAGTATTTTTAAAGACATTTTATTATGCACGCATAATATTTTTTCCTAACTTTGGAATCAATCCAAAATCCCCCATGAAGGAGAAAACCATAGATTATGTTTTGCGTGCCACCTGGATGGCTGTTTCTAAAATGTATAATGAAGAAGCAGGTAAGGCTGGAAGTACGATGGCTACAGGTTTTGCCTTATTGAGTATCGATCCGGAAGATGGAACGCCATCTACCTCATTGGGTCCAAAAATGGGAATGGAAGCTACCAGCCTTTCGCGAATTTTAAAAACCATGGAAGAAAAAGGTTTAATAGAAAGAAAACGTAATCCACATGATGGACGTAGTGTACTTATTTATTTAACAGACTTCGGAAAAGAAATGCGCGATTATTCTAAGAGAGTTGTATTGAGATTCGATGAGTCTGTAAAGGAAAATGTGAGCGATAAGGATCTTAAAACTTTTATACAGGTAGCCAACACCATTACTGGTCTTATTAGTGAGAAGAAAATATATACTGAAGAAATTAGTGTAAAACAATAATAAACCAGGCCTTGACAGGTTTGGTTTTTTTGAACCATAAAAATCAAATAATGAAAAGAAGGATTAATAAAGTTGCAGTTATTGGGTCCGGTATAATGGGAAGTGGTATTGCATGTCACTTTGCAAATATTGGAGTGGAAGTACTTCTACTTGATATCGTTCCCCGTGAGCTCAATGAAAAAGAACAGAAAAAAGGGCTTAGCCTGGATGACAAGGTCGTAAGAAACAGGATTGTGAATGACGCTTTAACGGCTTCAGTAAAATCCAAACCATCACCAATCTATCACAAGGATTTCGTTAACCGTATTACTACAGGAAACCTGGAAGATGATATTTCAAAAGTTTCAGAAGTAGACTGGATTATAGAGGTTGTAGTAGAACGTTTGGACATTAAGAAACAGGTATTTGAAAACCTTGAAAAGCACAGAAAACCAGGAACTCTTATAACTTCAAATACTTCAGGTATTCCTATCAATTTCATGACCGATGGAAGATCTGATGATTTTAAAAAGCATTTCTGCGGAACTCACTTCTTTAATCCACCAAGATATTTAAGATTATTTGAGATCATACCAGGAAAGGAAACCTCTTCTGAAGTTCTGGAATTTCTGAAAATGTACGGTGAAAAATTTCTTGGGAAAAATGCTGTATTAGCTAAGGATACTCCTGCATTCATTGGTAACAGAATTGGTATCTTCTCGATTATGAGCTTGTTCCATACCGTTAAAGATATGGGAATGACCATAGAGGAAGTTGATAAATTGACTGGTCCGGTGATAGGACGCCAGAAGTCGGCAACCTTTAGAACAGTGGATGTTGTAGGCTTGGATACTCTCGTGCATGTTGCAAACGGTCTTCACGAAAATGTTCCAAATGATGAGCAGCATGATCTATTTGCCCTGCCTAACTTTATCGATACTATGATGGAGAACAAATGGCTTGGAAGTAAAACGGGTCAGGGATTCTATAAAAAAGTAAAAAATAAAGATGGTTCAAGCGAGATCAAATCTCTGGATCTTGATACCATGGAATACAGAGATCGTAAAAGCGCGTCTTTTGCAACTCTTGAAATGACCAAGTCTATCGATAATGTAGCAGATCGTTTCGAAGTATTGATTAAAGGAAAAGATAAAGCCGGTGATTTTTACAGAAAGAATTTCTCTGCACTATTCGCTTATGTTTCGAATCGTATTCCAGAAATTTCAGACGAGTTATACAAGATCGATGATGCGATGAAAGCTGGTTTTGGATGGGAACATGGACCATTCCAGATCTGGGACGCCATTGGAGTTGAAAAGGGTATTCAGATGATGAAAGCTGAAGGTTATGAACCTGCAGCCTGGGTAAGTGAAATGCTGAAAAATGGAAGTAAAAGCTTCTATACTGTAAAAGATGGTAATACTTACTATTATAACATCAATGACAAGAAGCAAACTAAAGTTCCTGGCCAGGATAGTTTTATCATCCTGGACAATATCAGGGAATCCAAGCAGGTATTTAAGAATAGCGGAGTCGTGGTAGAAGATCTTGGCGACGGGATCCTTAACGTAGAATTCAGAAGTAAAATGAATTCTATTGGTGGTGACGTTCTTGACGGACTCAACAAAGCCATTGATATGGCTGAAAAAGATTATCAGGGTCTGGTAGTGGCGAATAATGGAAAGAACTTTTCTGTAGGAGCCAATATTGGAATGATCTTTATGATGGCGGTAGAACAGGAATATGAAGAATTGAACATGGCCATCAAATACTTCCAGGATACCATGATGAGAATGCGCTACTCCTCTATTCCAACGGTAGCCGCTCCACATGGAATGACTTTAGGAGGAGGTTGTGAACTTTCTTTGCATGCAGACAAGGTTGTTGCCGCTGCAGAAACTTATACCGGACTTGTTGAATTTGGTGTTGGGGTCATACCTGGCGGTGGTGGAACCAAGGAGATGACGTTGCGCGCTTCTGATACTTTTGAGAAGGATGATGTAGAGTTAAACCGATTAAGAGAAAATTTCCTGGCAATTGGAATGGCAAAAGTATCTACTTCAGCATATGAAGCATTTGATCTTAATATTCTTCAGAAAGGAAAAGATATAGTAGTGATCAATCCAGACAGACAATTGGCGATCGCGAAGAAACATGCGTTGTTGATGGCAGAAAATGGGTATACCATGCCAATCAAACGCTCAGATATTAAGGTATTAGGAAAACAGGCTCTTGGAGCATTCATGGTAGGAACAGACCAGATGGCTGCAGGTAAGTACATTAGCGAACATGATCATAAGATCGCGAACAAACTGGCATATGTTATGGCCGGTGGAGATCTATCATCCAGCCAGATGGTAAGTGAACAGTATTTACTTGATCTTGAAAGAGAAGCATTTCTGTCCTTGACCGGAGAGAGAAAAACGCTGGAACGTCTTCAGCATATGTTGAAAAAAGGAAAACCTTTAAGAAACTAGATAATAGATCTGAGATTTTAGACGTAAGAAGATAAAAGAATGCACAACTTTCAGGAACTTAAAATTTGGAAAATGGCCATGGCCGTTGTAGAAGAGGTTTATACACTTTCTTCTCAATTTCCTCCTGAAGAAAAATTTGGATTAAAAAGTCAAATAAGAAGATGTGCGGTATCAATCCCATCTAATATAGCGGAAGGTGCTGGAAGAAATACCGATGGCGAGTTTAAAAACTTTCTGGGTATCGCGAATGGTTCATCAAACGAATTAATTACGCAATTATTAATTTCAGTACGTCTTAAATTAGTTTCAGAAGAGAATATTAAACCGATTATTAATGATTTGATGGAGATTCAGAAAATGAATTTCACCTTGATTAAGAAGTTCATGAAGT
>NZ_JBLVTK010000003.1:418533-430093 GCF_048285865.1 Christiangramia marina
AAAATGAAAACAGCATATATAGTTAAAGCATATAGAACAGCAGTTGGGAAAGCTCCCCGAGGTGTTTTTAGATTTAAAAGACCTGATGAACTTGCTGCAGAAACCATCCAGTATATGATGGATAAGTTGCCAGATTTTGACAAGACTCGTATCGATGATGTCATGGTTGGTAATGCGATGCCAGAAGCAGAACAGGGTTTGAACGTAGGTAGATTGATCTCACTAATGGGATTGAAGATCGAAGATGTTCCGGGTATGACCGTTAACAGGTATTGTGCTTCAGGTCTCGAGACAATTTCCATAGCAACTGCTAAGATCCAGATGGGAATGGCAGACTGTGTGATCGCAGGTGGTGCAGAAAGCATGAGTTACATCCCTATGGGAGGTTACAAGCCAGTTCCTAATTATGAAGTTGCCAAAAACGGCAATGAAGATTATTACTGGGGAATGGGTCTTACTGCGGAAGCGGTAGCGAATAAGTACAATGTATCCAGAGAAGATCAGGATCAGTTCGCTTATGATTCTCACCAGAAAGCGATTAAAGCTCAGCAGGAAGATCGTTTTCAGGATCAGATAGTTCCAATTACCATCGATGAGACTTATGTTGAAGACGGTAAAAAGAAGACAAGGTCTTATACCGTAAATAAAGATGAAGGTCCAAGAAAAGATACTTCAGTAGAAGTTCTGAATAAATTGAGACCTGTTTTTGCGGAAGGCGGAAGTGTCACTGCAGGTAACTCATCACAAATGAGTGATGGTGCTGCCTTCGTGATGGTAATGAGCGAAGACATGGTTAAAGAACTGAATCTTGAGCCGATAGCAAGAATGGTAAGCTATTCTGCAGTAGGTGTTGAGCCCAGAATTATGGGTATTGGACCGGTTCATGCAATCCCGAAGGCTCTAAAACAAGCTGGTTTGAAACAGGATGATCTGGAGCTTATCGAATTGAACGAAGCTTTTGCTTCGCAATCACTGGCAGTTATTCGCGAACTTGGACTGGACAAGGACAAATTGAATGTAAATGGTGGAGCGATCTCCATGGGCCACCCTCTTGGTTGTACCGGGGCAAAACTTTCAGTGCAGATTTTCGATGAAATGCGCAAGCGTGACCTGAAGAATAAACATTGTATGGTGACCATGTGTGTTGGAACTGGACAGGGCGCTGCCGGAGTTTTCGAATTTTTAAACTAGTAAATTAACTAACAGGCAGGTTACCTGTCAATATTAAAATTATAATGAGTACAGATACAACAAAAAAAGATCTTCTTCGCGGTGGTCAGTTTCTTGTAAAGGAAACTAAAAGTGAAGACGTTTTCACGCCGGAAGATTTCAACGAGGAGCAGAAAATGATGCGTGATTCCGTGCAGGAATTTGTAGAGCGCGAGATCTGGCCTCATAAAGAAGAATTCGAAAAGAAAAACTATGCTCTTACTGAGGAGGTAATGCGTAAAGCTGGAGAACTAGGGTTTTTGGGTGTTGCGGTACCTGAAGAGTATGACGGTTTAGGGATGGGCTTCGTTTCTACCATGCTTGTTTGTGACTATATATCTGGTGCTACAGGATCTGTGGCTACTGCTTTCGGAGCACATACAGGAATTGGTACAATGCCAATCACCTTATATGGTAACGAAGAGCAGAAGAAAAAATACGTACCCAAATTAGCTACTGGTGAGTGGTTTGGAGCTTACTGTCTTACAGAACCCGGTGCAGGATCTGATGCAAATTCAGGAAAAACAAAAGCTGTGCTTTCTGAAGATGGAAAGTATTATAGCATTAGTGGACAGAAAATGTGGATTTCCAATGCTGGTTTTGCAGATGTGTTTATTGTATTTACCAGAATTGAAGATGATAAGAACATTACCGGTTTTATTGTAGAGAACGAAGAAGGTAATGGTATTAGCTTTGGAGAGGAAGAGAAGAAACTGGGAATTCACTCCTCCTCTACCCGCCAGGTTTTCTTTAATGAAACCAAGGTGCCAGTAGAAAATATGCTTTCAGACCGTGGAAACGGTTTTAAGATTGCAATGAACGCGTTAAACGTGGGTCGTATTAAACTTGCTGCAGCTTCGTTAGACGCCCAGCGTCGTGTGACAGATCTTTCAGTTAAATACGCCAATGATAGAGTTCAGTTCAATACACCAATTGCAAAATTCGGAGCTATAAAATCCAAGCTTGCAGAGATGGCTACTTCAGCATATGTTGGAGAAGCAGCGTCTTACCGTGCGGCTAAGAATATCGAAGATCGTATAAATATTAGACTGGAAGAAGGTAGTTCACATGCAGATGCTGAACTTAAAGGTGTTGAGGAATACGCGATTGAATGTTCTATTCTGAAGGTTGCATGTTCTGAAGATGTTCAGAATTGTGCAGATGAAGGTATCCAGGTATTTGGAGGAATGGGATTCTCTGCAGATACACCAATGGAATCTGCCTGGAGAGATGCCAGAATTGCTCGAATTTATGAAGGAACGAACGAGATCAACAGGATGTTATCTGTAGGAATGCTGGTTAAGAAAGCCATGAAAGGACATGTTGACCTACTAGGGCCAGCTACGAAAGTAGCAGATGAGCTTACTGGAATTCCTTCCATGGACAAACCAGATTATTCTGAATTGTTCGCTGAAGAGAAGGAAATGATCGGTAAACTGAAAAAGGTTTTCTTGATGGTTGCAGGTAGTGCCGTTCAAAAATTCGGTCCTCAATTAGAAGAACACCAGCAATTATTATTAGCTGCATCAGATATTCTAATAGAAGTTTATATGGCTGAATCTGGAATTCTTAGAGCAGAGAAAAATGCCAAGAGATTTGGAGTAGATACTCAGAAGGAACAGATCGCCATGGCTAAACTTTATCTCTACCATGCAGTGGATACTGTGAATACTAAGGCAAAGGAGGGAATTGCTTCTTTTGCCGAAGGAGACGAGCAACGTATGATGCTTATGGGTCTCAAGAGATATACCAAGTATACGAATCTGCCTAATATTGTGGCACTTCGAAATACCATCGCAGAGAAATTAACTTCTGAGAACAAATACTGTTTTTAGAAACATTCTTTTAAACTGAGAAAAAGCCACCTAATCGGGTGGCTTTCTTATTTTTATAATATTTGTTTCAATAATGTTATAATTTGATGGCTTAATAGTTAATTGTTTCTAAATATTTAGATATATTGGCTCTAAATCAAACAATAACTTAACATTATGAAAAAAGTTTTTCTTGGAATGGCAGCTATGGCCTTCCTATTTGCTTCTTGTGAGCAAGATCCTACAGAAAACAGTGTTGACCAGGAAGTAGCTCAGGTAGACATGAGTGATTTTTATCTTTACACAGATGCTGAGGCAGACGGCAAAAAGACTGAAGATGACAAAACGAAGTGTTACTCAATGAGAAACCTTAATCGTTTATTAAATGAGAATCCAGGTTTACACAAGAAAATGTACGACGTAGAACAGAATACGCGTTCTATTTTAGCAAAAAGTACTAACGGTAAAGGCAAACCAGGATCCGGTGGTGGAGGAACCACTGAGCCACCAGTAGGTGATAATCTTGGAATTGTAAATATTCCTGTTGTAGTTCATGTTATATACAGTAACTCTCAGCAAAATATTTCTGATGCTCAAATCAATTCTCAGATTTCTGTTTTGAATGAGGACTTCAGAGCTTCAAACAATGATGCAGGTAATGTTCCTAGTGAATTTGCTGGATTGGTTGCAGATTCAGAAATCAGTTTTACTCTTGCTGGAGTAAACAGATACAGTGACTCAAGATCTGAATGGGGAACTAGTGATGCTATGAAATATGCCTACCCTCCAACTTCTCCATCTAATACTTTAAACATCTGGATTTGTAACATTGGTGGTGGTATCCTTGGATATGCGCAATTCCCTGGTGGACCAGCTTCCACAGATGGTGTAGTAATTTCTCCTCAGTACTTTGGAACAACTGGATACGTTTCTGCTCCATTCAATAAAGGTAGAACAGCGACTCACGAAGTAGGACATTACCTAAACTTACGTCACATCTGGGGTGATGGTAGATGTAGACAGGATGACTTCGTAGCAGATACTCCTTCTTCTGATGGACCTAACTACAGCTGTCCTTCTTATCCTACTGTAAACTGTAGATCTACAGATATGACTATGAACTACATGGATTATACTAATGATGCATGTATGTATATGTTCTCTGAAGGTCAGAAAGCTCGTATGAGAACAGTTTTCGCTAATGGAGGACCAAGAACTGGTTTCGTAAACTAATCAACCAAAATATAACCACAGAAAGCCACCTTTTAGGTGGCTTTCTTCGTTTATCAGCCGGCCCTTTTTTTAAAATCGAAAATTGAGTACCTTAGTTGACCGACCAAAGAAATCACTCATGAACCGCTCTTTACGCCACTTGTGGCTATGTATTTCCATTCTATTTTTGCAGCAAACGGTATTTGCATTTCAGCAGGAAACAGAAGACAACAAATCTAAAGATCAGAAACTGCCTAGTAAGGCGACGGTGCTTAGCGACTCGGCCGCTGTTGCCACAAATGATATTGGTGAATATGCAGATGCCTACTACCAAACACAACAATGGAATGACGGCATTGGCTTCCCTCCTAACACTATAAATCTGCAATCCCCACAGGCTGCACTGGAACATTTTATAGTAGAGGCCAGAAACGATAATTACGAAGAAGCTTTGTATGCAATGAATTTTAATTTGTTGCCTGATAATATTTCGAAAGCAGATGCAGCGATTCTTGCTGAAAAACTACATTTCGTTCTTGAGCAACGAATTTCTATTGGGTGGGATGGCCTGCCTGATCGTCCCGATGGACAAATTGATGTAAGTACCTCAACAAACAAGGCTGTAGCGGGAAAACCAAGAAGAAGTCTATTATTTGGCACTACAACGCTGGACGATCGTGATATAAGCTTTAGAGTACAACGTGTGAAGTACAAAGATAAACATCCAATCTGGCTTATTTCATCACAAACTGTAGAAAATACGGAACCTCTATATACAACCTATGGTCCCAGAAGACTGGATAGAATGATCCCTGACTGGATTAGTTTCGAAGTTCTGGGAATACCAGTCTGGAAAGTTTTTGGAACCCTGCTTCTTATCTTGATTTGCTATTTAATCGCGAAAGGAGTTAGTGCCATTATAAGAAAATCATTTTCTGGTGTGAATCGCTACTGGATCCGGAATATTGCCTATAGGCTGGCATCTCCAGCAGGAGCCGCGATAGGAATTTTGGCTTTCTATTTATTACTCAATAATCTAATTTCATTTACCGGATCTCTCGCAAAAGGTATTTATACGTTTATTCTAATTGTCCTTATACCAATTTTTACCTGGTTGATCATGCGTATTATAGATTATATCATGGACTTCTTTGCTGTGGAAAAAGTAGGCGATGTAAGAACCGAGGAAGATAGCAAAGCGAAAAGCTTGATGACCTATATTTCTGTAGGTAGAAGAATATTTATTTTTATAATCGTAATTATTGGTGCTTCAGTCATATTCTCACAATTCCCTTCTCTTGAGAAACTGGGAATATCTTTAATGGCTTCCGCAGGAATCGCCACCGTGGTAGTTGGTATTGCAGCACAGAGTACGCTGGGTAATATTATCGCCGGCGTTCAAATCGCTTTGACCCGTCCTGCAAAGATTGGTGATGCGGTTATTATTGAAGGTGAATATGGTTTCGTGGAAGACATCACATTTACTTATATGGTCGTTAATACTTTCAAATTAAGGAGATTGGTCATACCTCTGTCTGATGTAATTACTGAAAGTTTTGAGAATCTTTCCATGTCTAACCCACAGAATATTATGGAGATCGAACTATTTTTAGATCATCGGGTAGACGTTCAAAAAGTACGTGAAAAGTTTACAGAGTTATTAAAAGCTTCAGACGACTGGGATGGTGATGAAGATAGATCGCCACTTGTTGAAGCCTCAGGTATGGATCACAATTACCTTAAATTGCGATGCCTGGTAAGTGCCAGGGATTTTCCGACTGCATGGACGCTACATTGCGAGCTTAGAGAAAATATTGTGCGTTACATCAGTGAACTCGAAGACGGAATTTATTTAAAACGGGAGCGCGTTGTACTCGATGATAAAAATTCAGAAGATGTTAAAGAGGATAAGATAATGGATGACGAAGGCTAAAACGTTTTAGGTTAATCTTCTGTAAACCTGTAGCAACTAAGCGTTCAAAATTTTAATTTTAGAATATCTAAATCTGAATTATGCTCGAATTGGAAAAAAGCGGACTTCTTTACCTCGTTTCAGCGCTTGTCATTTTAATGGTAAGTTTCGGTCTTGCATTTTATATCATCAGGAAGCTCGGTAAAAATCCAACGAATATACTTCCGGTTAATTTCGCCTATAAGATTCGGTTACCATTATTGATTTTTCTAGCCTCTATTATTGCCAGAATAGCAATCATTAGTAAAATTTTCAGGTTTGAAGCCACCTATGAAATTGTTAGTCACCTTAGTACAGTGGGTATCATTCTAAGTGTTGCCTGGTTTCTGATCTTACTGTTTAGAGTAGTTAAAAAAAGAATGCTCAAGAAGTACGATATGGCTAGTGATGATAATCTCAAAGCCAGGAAGGTTTACACACAGTACATGATCCTTGAGAACATTGTGATTTTCATTATTGTAATACTTGCCGTTGGAATTGCTTTGATGAGCGTTGAAAGTATACGCTCTGTCGGGATAAGTGTATTGACCTCAGCTGGTATTGCCGGGATTATTATAGGTCTTGCTGCACAAAAGGCTATTGCTACTTTGCTTGCAGGTATACAGATCGCTATCACTCAGCCTATCCGCCTGGATGATGTCGTGATCGTTGAAGGTGAATGGGGTTGGATCGAAGAGATCAATCTTACCTACGTGGTGGTTCGGGTTTGGGATAAAAGAAGACTGGTAGTTCCCACAACGTACTTTATTGAAAAAACCTTCCAGAACTGGACAAGAAGTTCCGCAGACATACTTGGAACAGTATTTATTTATGCAGATTATGGCCTGCCTTTAGAACCACTTCGGGAAGAACTTACAAGGTTATTAAACAACTCATCTCTCTGGGATGGTAACGTGAATGTACTTCAGGTTACAAATGCTTCGGAAAAGACTGTGGAGCTAAGAATACTTGTAAGTGCAAAAAATTCACCTACAGCCTGGGATCTTCGTGTACACCTTAGAGAGAAATTGCTTGATTTCATACAAAAAAATTACCCGGGACATCTTCCGAAGGCCCGGGTAAGTATAGAAAAAGATCAGGAATTGACTTAATCCTGAAACAAGGCGTTTTCCGCAGAAATTCCTTTTGAGAAATTTGCAGCTGTTTCAATTAGCGCTAAATGTGAATATGCTTGTGGGAAGTTCCCGAGCAGGCGTTTGGTTTTGAAGTCGATATCCTCACTAAATAAACCTAAATGGTTACTGTAGGATAACAACTGATCAAACATATCTTTAGCTTTCTTCTTATCTCCAATTTTATATAAACTATCAATTAGCCAGAAGGTACAAATCGTAAATGACGAGGTTGGTTTCCCAAAATCATCGTTATTTTTATATCTATACATCAATCCGTCTTCACAAAGCTCCCGTTCAGTAGCCTGTACTGTGCTCACAAATCGTGGATCATCTGCTTCAATAAAACCGTAAGGTTGCATTAATAGTGTAGATGCATCTAGATCTGCCGAACCATAGGATTGAGTATAAGCCTGTTTTTCCTCATTCCAGCCATTTTCATAGATATCCTGATAAATTTCTTCTCTTAATGCGATCCATTTGGTATCGTTAATTCCCATTCTCAGAACCTCACCAATCTTTATAGCTCTGTCTACAGCTACCCAGCAAAGTAATTTTGAAAATACAAAGTGTCTGTCTTCTGTACGAAGCTCCCAGATACCTTTATCTGGTTTCGTCCAGTTTTCTTCAACGATCATGACAATACCACGAACCACGGTCCACAGTGCTTCAGAATTTTCAAGCGAAGTTTCGAACATCAGGAATTGCTGGTAGATCACTTCCATCAAAATACCGTAGATATCGTTCTGCTTTTGAATATATGCTGCATTACCAGTACGAACGGGACTGGATCCCTCATAACCTTTTAAATGACTTAGAATATGTTCGGTTAATTCCTTTTCACCATTGATCCCGTACATGATCTGGATCTTCTCATCCTTATGCGGAATAATATCTATGATGAACTGAAGGAAATCCTTGGCAGATTTTATATGTCCCAGACCTGCCATCACCTTGATCACCATGGAAGCATCACGAATCCAGCAAAAACGATAATCCCAGTTTCGCTCCTCACCTATTGTTTCCGGCAGACTTGTAGTCGCGGCGGCAAGTACAGCACCAGACTTTTTGTAGCTCAATGCTTTAAGCACAAGCGCACTTCTCATAATCTCCTGCCCGTAATGAGTATATCTGGTTGTATTATCTGCCCAATTCATCCAGTAGACCTTTGTTCTCTGGAATTTCAAATAAGACCTGTCCAGGGTTTGCTCTACCAG
Organism: Christiangramia marina; assembly: GCF_048285865.1. NCBI lineage: Bacteria > Pseudomonadati > Bacteroidota > Flavobacteriia > Flavobacteriales > Flavobacteriaceae > Christiangramia > Christiangramia marina. The sequence continues at coordinate 427,070 of NZ_JBLVTK010000003.1, forward strand.
TTTTTCATGATAGCCAACAAGGCAATATGCATTTCCAGTAAGAGTGATCTCTTTTTGCTGCAGAATATCATTCAGGTTCAAACTTGAATATAGATAAGCAGAATCATACTTACCTTCCTTCGTAAAACTCTTTATATAATCACCCTTATTCTCATTGTAGGTTTTCTCTCTTGCAAAATCCAGTTTTGGATTATATTTAATACTGAATTTTGGTTCTCCTTTCATTAATCTGAAAAACCTAATAACATCTGGTGGCGCATAATAAGATCCATCTTCACGAGGATACCTGGGCATGAAATCTATTAACTGAAAAGCATCAGTTCCATTATCGAATACCGTACTTAAAATATTAGTTTCCCAAAGATATTCCTGTGTAATCTTATAGTCATCCCCTATAAGAATTTCAAAACTTCCTCCAATTTCATCATCTAGTATTTTTGCAAAAACTGCAGAGGAGTTAAAATTTGGCATACAGCACCAATCCAGGGAGCCTGTTTTGGAGATTAAAGCTGCACTTTTACAATTGCTTATTATTCCGTAGTCGAGATTATCCATATATCTTAAAAATCTTATAAATCAATGGCTGTCTTAAATGATTTTCGGAAATTTAATAAAAATCAATTTCGCGACCACGGCATTTATAATTAATTATGAGCAAAACAATCATTATTTCCAACCGCTTACCACTGCAAATTTCTATTTCTGAAGATCATCTCGAAGTGACACCTAGCGTGGGAGGACTCGCAACCGGCTTAAAATCATTTCATAAAGATGGAGACAGTATCTGGATAGGATGGCCCGGAATGACCGAAGAGGAAATTCCCGAAAATCTGAAGAATAAAGTTCAGCAAAAGGCCCGGGAAGAGAATTGTGTAGCCGTCCATCTAAATGCCAATGAGATCGACGGCTTTTATTATGGCTTTAGTAATCGTACCATATGGCCTCTATTCCATTATTTTATGGAGTACACCGAATCTGACGATGATTACTGGCATACCTATAAGGAAGTAAATCAAAAGTACGCAGATGAAATACTAAAACATTATAAAGAAGGTGATGTGATCTGGGTTCATGATTATCAACTTTTACTGGTTCCTAATATGGTAAGAGAACAGGCACCAGATGCTATTATTGGATTCTTCAATCATATCCCTTTCCCTTCTTATGAAGTTTTCAGAACGCTTCCGTGGAGAGATGAAGTATTACAGGGAATGCTTGGGGCAGATCTTATAGGTTTTCACACCTATGATTATGAAAGACATTTTTTAAGTTCTGTTAGCCGGATTTTGCGACACCAGGTCGATTTTAACCAGATCACCCTTCCAGACAGGATCGTTAAAGTAGATTCTTTCCCTATGGGTATCGATTATAAGAAATTTGAACAGGCTGCACTGGATCATTACGAAAGTACTTCTGCAGACCAGTCTGAATTACAGAAAAGACTGGATCATCATTTAGAATCTACACCAGATGCTAAGTTGATACTTAGTATAGACAGACTGGATTACACTAAAGGTATTGCACACCGTATAAGAGCTTATGAATACTTCCTTGACAAGAATCCTGAGTATATTGAGAAAGTACGGCTGGTGATGTTGGCTGTCCCTTCAAGATCCAATGTACCTCAATACAGAAGGCTGAAACGAGAAATTGACGAACTTGTTGGACGTATCAACGGGAAGTTCTCTACCGTAAGCTGGACTCCCATCTGGTATTTCTATCGTTCCATGCCTTTTGAAAACCTTATCGACCTTTATACTACCTGTGAGATTGCTTTGCTAACACCAATTCGTGATGGAATGAATTTGGTAGCTAAGGAATATATCGCAACGCGCACAGATCATACAGGAGTTCTTATTTTAAGTGAAATGGCCGGAGCTGCCCATGAGATGAATGAAGCGCTGATCATTAATCCTAATAATTTCGAGCAGGTGGCCGAAGCATTAAAAACCGCTTTTGAAATGCCGAAGGAAGAACAGATCGAAAGAAATAAAATGCTTCAGAAGCGATTGAGACGCTATAGTGTAGAAAAATGGGCAGGTGACTTTATGAAGTCTCTTAGATCTACGAAAGAAAACAGAGAGTCCTTTCAGTCTATCAAGATCAATTCTGAAATTACACAGGAGATCATGACTAAATTCCAGCAAGCCGAAAGAAGGATTTTATTCATTGATTATGACGGTACACTAGTAAACTTTACAGACAAACCTGAGAACGCCCGTCCTGATGCCGATCTTAAAGAACTTATACGTGATCTGAATGCCGATGACAAAACAGATGTCATACTAATAAGTGGTCGGGATAAAGACACTTTAGGAACCTGGTGGAAGGATGTACCGGTAGAACTAATCTCTGAACATGGAGTCTGGATGAGACAGATCGATGGAGAATGGGAACTTTCAGAAAATGTAAAAAGTGAGTGGATGGATGCCGTTCGTCCAGTGATCGAAAATTTTGTGGATAGAACACCAGGTACATTTATAGAAGAAAAGAATTATTCTCTGGCCTGGCACTACAGAAAAGCAGATCCTGAACTAGGAGAGATTCGTGCCAATGAATTGAGTACAACTTTAAAAGAGCTTATTTCCAATCGCGGATTAAGTGTGCTGGAAGGAAATAAAGTACTGGAAATTAAGAGCAGCGGCGTGAATAAAGGAAAGGCCTCTACAAAAAAACTGGTAGGAAAAGATTACGATTTTATTTTCGCAATTGGTGACGACTGGACAGATGAATATATGTTTGAAGATCTTCCGGAAGACAGCGTTACCGTTAAAGTAGGCATCAAAAAAACAAGCGCCAGGTACTATGTGGAAGGTACTCTGAAAGTCCGCACCTTGCTGGAGAATTTCCGCAAAAATAACTAATGATTTTAGGTTGTTAAATAATTTATGAATACTATCGAAAGTTTAAATATACATTAACTAGCAGATGATGGCATAGGTTCAATTTCTATTTAATTTAGCACCTGAATTTAAATCGAACCAGTTTAAAACCAAATATTATGAAAGCAGGGAAATTATTATT
>NZ_JBLVTK010000003.1:430125-451168 GCF_048285865.1 Christiangramia marina
TACTTGGATTACTATACGCACCGAAAAAAGGAACAGAAACGAGAAAAACTATTGCTGATACAAGCAACAGTTATATCAAAGACGCGAACAGAGGAATCAACGATTTTACAGATTCTCTTAGTCACAAAGTGGAAGCTCTTAAATCTAAGACTAAAGCAGGTTTCGCAAGCAATAAGTCTGAAGAAAAGATCAATCAGGCTAAAGCAGAAATGCACGAAATGCAAGCCTAATTTTTTTGGATCAAATCTATCAAGAAGTTAAAGCTCCGGTAATACCGGGGCTTTCTTATTTTATAGAGTTAAATAACTTCCCTATTTTTAAAAGAAATTTCCATTTATGATAAAAACTACCTTCAAGACTGCCATTCTAATGCTGGGTCTATGCACTATATCTAATACTTCTGAAGCTCAGGATACAGATGAAAAGATCTACGAAATCATTCAGAATGTAAGTGCAGATCGTATCGAAAACGATATTCGAAAACTCGCGGGTTTTGGTACACGAAACACTTTTAGCGACACAGTTTCTGAAACTCGTGGAATTGGCGCTGCCAGACGTTGGATAAAATCTGAATTCGACAAAATCTCTGCAGATTGTAACGATTGTCTAGATGTATTTTATCAAAAAGATTTCGTGACTCCGGAAGACGGACAAAGAATTCCTAAGGAGGCATGGGTAGTGAACGTAGTTGCGATCCAAAAGGGAAGCAAGTATCCTAACCGGTATGTCATCATGAGTGGTGATATTGATTCGAGAAATGGCGACACTATGGATTTCACTACAGATGCTCCCGGAGCGAACGATAATGCCAGCGGAATGGCTGGAACCATGGAAGCCGCAAGAGTCTTATCCAATTATGATTTTGAAAGCAGTATCATCTATGTAGGTTTATCTGGTGAGGAACAAGGTCTTTTTGGTGGTAAAGGTCTGGCTGAATATGCGAAAAAAGAAGGCTGGGATATCATAGGTATTCTTAATAATGATATGATCGGAAATATTGAAGGTGTAGATGGAGTGATTGACAACCGAAGTTTCCGAATATTTTCTGAACCAGTTCCACCAACCGAAACTGAAAACGAAAGAAGGATGAGAAGATTCTATGGTGGTGAAGTTGATGGAATCTCAAGACAACTTGCAAGATATATACATTCGAATGTTGAAACATATATGCCGGAAATGAACCCTATGATGATCTACAGGCTGGATAGATTTGGCCGTGGTGGGCACCATAGACCTTTCAATGATCTTGGATTTGCTGGGGTTCGTATCATGGAAGCTCATGAAAACTATAACAGGCAACACCAGGATATTCGAACCGAGAACGGTATAGAGTACGGTGACGTGGTATCTGGAGTGAATTTTGACTATGCTAAGAAATTAACGGCGGTAAATGCCATCAACCTTGCCTCACTGGCCTGGGCTCCACCAGCACCTAAAAAAGTTGAAATTGGAGGAATTGTTGAACCGAGTACAAAGTTGAAATGGGAATCAGTTGATGGTGAGATCGCTGGCTACAAGATCTATTGGAGAGATACTACTTCGCCGCAATGGCAATACTCAAGATTTGTAGGTAATGTTACTTCGTTTACTTTAGAGGGAATTGTAATAGATAATTACCTGTTTGGAGTTGCTGCAGTCGGTAAGAATGGCCATGAAAGTCTGGTTGTATTCCCAAGTGGCACGTTCAGATAAATTAGAATCAACCAACTATTAATGAAAAGCCAGAGCATTTGTCCTGGCTTTTTTTATGCGTTGTTTCTAATTAACAATACTTTACACAATACTTAAATCTTTTTGGCACTGCTCTGTAGTACTTTAGAATAACCAAAAAATCAACAATATGGCAGAAATAAAAATTAGAAAGAAAAAACCAGTATGGCCGTGGATTCTCGTAGTGATTATCCTCGCAATTCTTGCGTTCTTATATTTCTATGGAAGTATGGCTGAGAGCGATGATAATGAAATTGATGAGACTGATGATATTGCATTGATACTTGAGAACTCTAATGCAAACACTAACCTCCTAAGTTAAAAATCTAGTTATGAGTACAACAGAAAAACACCTGGTACATTTGAGCCAGCTAAAAGGATATAAAGTAGACAGTCATGATCATGATATTCGTGGATGGAAGCTACTGGATCGAGATAATAAGACAATAGGTAAAGTAGACAACCTACTGGTAAATAAAGAATTAGGAAAAGTAGTCTATGTAGATGTACAGGTAGAACAGGACATCATAGACAGGAACCATGACCCCTACTCCACTCCACATCAAAGTAAATTTAAGGAGTTCATCAACAAAGATGGTGAAAACCATATCATAATTCCTATTGGACTTATTGATATCAATGCTACTGATCAATATGTATTTACAGAGGGTATAGATTATCAGACTTTCGCCGAAACCAAACGTTATCGATCAGGTACAGATATTAGCAGAAACTATGAACATCATGTGTTGGGATCGTACAACAGAGACAGAGATTATAACATTCAAGATGATTTGCATAAAACGGAGAGCACTTATGGAGATAAATCCAGATTAAACGATGATCACGATCATGGGTATGATAAGCTTTCCGCAGAAGAGAGAAGAGTAGAAAGAGAACGGGAGAATATGCAATATTCTTCGAATGATCGTAAGGCTGCGGTGGATACAAGAATTGATACCGGCAGAGACGATCGACAATTTTTAGATCGTAAGCTTGGTGAAGAGGCAAATACTTCAGAGCACAGAACTTCGCAGGATGATTCCTATTCCGGGCGATCTGCGAATGAATTTAGAAAACCTATAGATGATCACCATCGTTCTCAGGACTTTCACGATAAACATACAGGGTTTAAACCTGAAAAGTCAATCGACGAATATCAGCACTGGCAACATGATGACAGGAATTTAGATGATCCTGAAGATTTTTATAATCGTAGGGAATTCAACAGAAGAAAATAATATAAAGGGACTTTAAAAAGTCCCTTTTTTTTTGGAGTTGTGTTTAAATTTCGATTGAGAGAAAATTGCTAACTTGAGATCATATTTAAAAATCTGAACATTTTCATGAGATATTCCTACCTGTTGAAGCTTTTTGCTTTAATAATTACCACTAATCTTACAGCACAGAACTTCGATCTTGAACTTTTTAAAAACAAAACTCCCCGAAATATTGGTCCTGCTGGAATGAGTGGACGTGTTACTTCCATAGATGTGGTTACTAGTGATCCTAATATCATGTACGCCGGGACAGCATCTGGCGGATTATGGAAGTCTACCAGTGCAGGTATTAAATGGGAACCTATATTTGACAATGAAGTTACTGCTTCTATAGGCGCTGTTGCGGTGCAACAATCAAATCCTTCGGTTATCTGGGTTGGAACCGGTGAAGGTAATCCCCGAAATAGTCTGAATGGTGGTTATGGAATTTATAAAAGTCTGGATGGCGGAAGAACCTGGACTAGTAAGGGCTTGGAAAAGACCCGTCATATTCACCGCGTTATCATACATCCCGATAATCCCGATATAATTTATGCCGCGGCAATAGGTTCACCCTGGGGTGCGCACGAAGAAAGAGGAGTGTACAAAACTACTGACGGTGGAGAATCCTGGAACAAAATTCTGTATACCAATAATCTTTCAGGTGCTGCAGACCTGGTGATGGATCCAAATAACCCCATTAAGCTGGTCGCGGCCATGTGGGAACATAAGAGAGATCCCTGGTTTTTTAAATCGGGTGGTGAAGGCTCCGGACTTTACATAACCTACGATGGTGGGAAGACCTGGAAAAAGAAAACAGAAAAGGACGGACTTCCCAAAGGAGATCTGGGTAGAATTGGACTTGCGATCGCAGCTTCAGATTCAAATATTATGTATGCACTGGTTGAATCCAAAAAGAATGCACTTTATAAATCTGAAGATGGTGGGTTTAACTGGAAAATGATTAACGATAAGGATGAAATTGGAAACCGACCATTTTATTATTCAGATTTGTTTGTAGATCCTCAGAATGAGAATCGCTTGTATTCCGTTTTTACCTACGTCAATGTTTCTGAAGATGGAGGAAACAGTTTTAAGGAATTGATGCCTGCCTATGGTGTAGACAATGGTATACATCCAGATCATCACGCCTTCTGGATTCATCCGGAAGATGGAAGTTTCTTGATGGACGGGAATGATGGCGGACTCAATATTTCTAAAGATCGAGGTAAGAGCTGGAGATTCGTAGCCAATCTTCCTGTGGCTCAATTCTATCATATTGCTGTGGATAATGAATTTCCTTACAACGTTTATGGTGGAATGCAGGATAATGGAAGCTGGAGAGGACCCGCTTATGTCTGGAAAGCACAGGGAATCCGAAATTCTTACTGGCAGGAAATTAGTTTTGGTGACGGCTTTGATGTTGTCCCAGACCCAGACAACAGCAGATATGGCTGGAGTATGAGTCAGCAGGGATATGTTAGCAGATACGATCATGAAACCGGAAATAACTATTCGGTTAGACCAACGCATCCAGATCCTGATGTTGAACTTCGATTTAACTGGAATTCTGCTATAAATATTGATCCGTTCAGTAATAATACTATTTACTTCGGAAGTCAATTTGTTCACAAAAGCACAGATAAAGGTTTAACCTGGGAAATCATTTCACCAGACCTAACTACTAATGACCCTGAAAAGCAGAAACAAACTGAAAGTGGCGGACTCACCATGGACGCCACCGGAGCTGAAAACTTTACCACCATACTGGTTATCGAGCCTTCTCCCCTAGAAGAAGATATGTTATGGGTTGGAACAGATGACGGGAAAGTTCAATATACCCGCGATGGAGGCGCGAGCTGGACAGATGTATCCACTAACTTACCAAAACTACCGGAAGGGAGCTGGATCGTACAGATCAAGGCCAGTAATAAGCGAAAAGGCGAGGCATTGCTAGTCGCAAATGATTATCGAAGATTCAATTATGAGCCTTATGCCTATAGAACCAGAAATTATGGGAAAAGCTGGGAGCGAATTGTTGGTAACGATGATACCGAAAGCTATGCTTTAAGCATTGTAGAAGACCCGGAAGAGGAAAATTTATTATTCCTGGGAACAGATGATGGCCTGTATATTTCACTTGATGCCGGTAAGAACTGGGAGAAATACACCCATGGTTTTCCTACAGTATCAGTAAAGGATTTGGTAATACACCCACGTGAGCATGATCTGGTAATTGGCACCTTTGGCCGTGCAGCATGGGTCCTTGACGATATTAGGCCTTTTAGAAAACTTGCAGGAGAAAATACGATTGTAGAGAATAAACTAAGCTTATTTGCACCACCTGTTGCCTATCACAATGCTACACAGCAACCAACTGGGAGCAGATTTGGTGGGGACGCGGTCTATCAGGGCGAAAATAGAGAACAGGGAGCACCAATCTCTTACTTTATTAGAATCGATTCTTCGGAAGAGCAAAATAAAGTTGACAAAGCGAATGTTTCAGAAGATAAAGCTGAAGATGAGGAGCAAGATAAAAAAGCTGATGCCGATAGTATAAATCTGAAAATCTACGATGCAGACCGTTTAATAAGAACTTTGAAGCAGAAGGCGCCTAATAGCACTGGTATTTACACTATGAGATGGTATCTTGACGAAAAGGGATCAGACAGGCCTTCAAGATCTATCAGAGAATCGAAACGAGAACCAGGCGGTGTTGCTGTAAAACCGGGGAATTATCGCCTCGTAATGAGTTTTAACGGAGAAACTTCTGAAGAAATGATAGAAGTAAAGACAGATCCTCGTCTGGAAGTTTCAGAAAAGAGTATTTCAGAAGTATATGAAGCTGGCCAGAAGATCGAGAAATGGCAACAAACCGCTGCAGATGCGGTAGAGCAATTAGTGCAGAGTAAGAACACCGCAGAAAATTTCGCGGAAGATCTTAAACAAAACCTGGAAGATACTGCAGAAAGGAAGTCGGCATTAAAGAGTGTAGATTCCATTACCAAAAGACTTGAGGAACACATAGCGCTGTTTCTAGGGAAAGTTGATGACAGACAGGGAATCACACGAAACAGAGAGAATACAGTGATGAACAGGCTTGGTACAGCATCCAGTTATGTAAGATCCAGGCAGAATGGTATCACAAAAACTGAAGAGATCCTTATGAACCAGGCGCGGGAACAACTTCAGGCAGCTTTAAATAAAACAAATAAATTCTATCAGGAAGAATGGCCAGATTTCAAGGCAGAAATAAAACAAATAGAAATGTCGGCTTTTAAAGAAACCCAAATATTTGAAATAGAATAAATAGATTAAAAGCTCTTCTCCGGAAGGGCTTTTTTTTTGTTAATGCATCCTAAATGATTCCGATCTTATCAGAATGATCGATCGCCGTTTTACTATCCTGGAAATAACAGGTATTAACATCCATACTTTCAATATTGGCTAACACTTTCTGAACCGCTTTTTTTGGTGATTTGGAAGTCTGCCGAATGTAGATCGCTCTAATATTCTTTGGAAATGTTTTACAGATTCGTTCGTACAAATAAGGATCATGCTGAGAGTCATCACCTAAAAGGACATATTCCAGATGTGGATAAAAGGATATAATATCTTTTATCTTCACGAACTTATGATCGTGATCTCCCCTACCCGTTTTAATAAAGTCCATCAACCCGGTCTTGATCTGCTTTAATTTGATCACAGCTTTGGGAAGATCATGCAGCCGTGCAAATTCATCAATAAAATCGTACAGATTCCATTCGCTGGATGACACATAGAAAAATGAATTAAAAGAATTATCTTCTTCTCTACCAGCCCTGCTCAGCTTATGATAATGATCCTTTACCTCTTCAAATATCTTACGATTGTTGATATTCTTAGATAGCATTACGTAGATCTTTTTAAAGAACTTACTGCTGTGAGAAACAAGGAAAGTATCATCAATATCTGAAATGATGGCAAGCTTGCCCGGATGTGGTTTTAAAAGCTCACCTTTTTCTATCATTCCAATCTCACCTGTATTGCAAATAACTTCATACTCGTGCCATCCTGGCTCTATCTTAGAGTGATAGGGTACGGTAAATCTAAAATATCCGTCTTCCTGAGTTTTAGTTTTAACCTCAAGATCCTGGAATTTTAAATGGACCTCATAATTAGGGAGCGGTTCAATGCGGAATTTGTGAAGTAAAGCATAAGCGTGCTTAATTCCCTTTCTGTCAACACTATACTTATCTGGAGCCCAGGACTGGAACAGATGTCCAAAAACGACTAATTCTTCTTCATTTACGTAACCCCGATAAAGTTTAAGATCAAGCTTCAAAATTTGGCCTTTTTTTAAAATCACTTCCGTTCCAAAATACTTAATTTTAGATGTATTTCAACCAATAACACATGAATTTTAACCAAGTTTTATTGATAGTTAACCCTATTTCTGGTGATCTGGATAAAAAGCAGATCATCCAGAAGGCACGTGATTATGCGAAAACCAATCAAATAACTATACATCTTTTCGCTACTACTGGTGAGGAGGATGTTAAGAAGATTCAGGATCGTTTGGATTCGCTCAAGATTGAAAGAATCATTGCAATTGGGGGGGATGGGACCATTAATCTGGTAGCCAAAGCGATCAAAAGCTATGGCATTCCCCTGGGAATAATTCCTGCAGGATCTGCAAATGGATTAGCTACAAATTATGGGATCCCCGAATCTCTTGAAGAACAGGTTAAAATAGCCTTTGGTGATGCTATTTTTGAAATGGATTTGCTAAACATTAACGATGATATCTGTCTTCATCTCAGTGATCTTGGCATCAATGCTGAACTTATTCAAAATTATGAAGAATCCCGATTTCGAGGGAAATTCGGGTATTTACTGCAATCACTTCCAACATTGCTAACGAGTGAATATCCTTTTGAGTTTGAGGTAGAAACCAATTTTAAAAAACAACAAACCAGCGGTGTGCTTCTCGCTATTGCGAATGCAAACAAATATGGTACCGGGGCCAATATCAATCCCAATGGGAAGATGAACGACGGTAAGTTTGAGATCATTATTTACAGAAAACTAGACCTTGCAGAGATTATTAAGACCATACGCAATGAAACCGATGTTAATTCAGATGTTGTTGAAACCTTTCAGGCTGAGGAAGCAAAGATCATCTGCAAAACGCCCGTAGCCTTTCAGATTGACGGGGAGTTTAAAGGAGAAAGTTCCGAAGTAATCATAAGTATTATGAATGAAAAACTAAAGGTTGTGGTACCGGCAGAATTTAATTCTCAGGCTCTACAGGCATAAAGATCTCAGCTTTCCAGCTTAATGCTTCCCCACCAGTTTTAGGATTGTTCCAGAAGATCTCCAAGGGTAAGTTACTTGTTTTAAGATCCCTCTTTTTAGCTTCAGAAAGCAATTGGTGCCAGGCCAGATCTGAACTTCTGTAATTACCATTATAGATCGCTTTCAAAGATGTAGTAGCTGGAAATTGCTGAAATTCTATAAATGTATTGGGCCTTATATCCTGGGCAAGATTCACCGGGAAACAAAAATCATAATCTATAGTACCGGCCTCCTGATCCCAGTCTTGGATCTTTACAAATGGATATCCGGTAAGTTTTAATTTATGGGAAATCTGAAAATCTTCAAGATAGCCAATATCCCTGACCATTTGCATTGCCTTGTTCTCAACCTTGATATCTTCAGCAGGTTTGCAAATACAATCCAATGCCGGGGAGTAAACAATACTGTCTACTACCTGCACTTTATAAGCCGCCTGTTTCTTTAGTAGCTCCTTACCAAATTGGAGAAAAGAATTTTCAAGACTATCAATATACCTGCTTTCAGCAAATGGATTTAAAATAGCGAGTCTGTTCTGTATTTTCTCATTAGATGTTACATTAACAGATATACTGGTAACTGTATCAGCCTGATTTTCCAATTCCCAAAGAAGCTCGAGTTCCTGATCACCAAATTGCAAGGTCTGTTTTAGTGCCTCATACCCTTCAGTTTGCTGATTCGAGACTATAGGTTCACCATCAAAAATGCTATAACTTTCTATTTTTTTAAGTTCTTGCTGAACCATGGCAGGCGAATGATTTGCCTGAAATCTAAACTGATAATCGTATTCTTTTATAAATAAAAACCACGCCAGACTAAGGAGTAAAACACCCAGCAGGATAGTAATAAACTTCTTGATCATACTATTTGGAAGCTAATTCAGAGTTTTCAGAAGATTTTGTCATTTGAAGATTTTCGATGACATATTTTCCCAGATCCTGTCCCTGGGTCATCCCAACTTCAATGGCAGCCCGGTAATGAATTCCTCCATACAATCTACTGTTCGCTGCCTCCTCTGAAGCTTTATTAAACGATTCAAAGCTTCTAACCGGTAGTCCATAATCTACTTCAGTATCATCATCAAAAGCGAAGTTATCACCAAAAATATCTGTCAAGGCCGTGGCAGCAGCCGCAGAAATTACAGAATGTCCACTTGTATACTCAGGAAATGGCGGAGTTTGAAGTACAGATGTCCAGTTCTCATCTATATATTTATTGATAACAGTTTCAGGTCTCACAAGGTTGCTCCGGTACTTCTCATCCCAGCAGCTAATGAAACCATCTGCGATAGCTATGGCAGTCTTAGAATACGCATAAACAGACTTGCTGAAGTCGGCTTCATCCTTCTCGCAGGCAATTTTTACAATTCCCATCCAGTGACCTCCTGGAGTGATCTTTTTAGTAGCGAACATTAAATGCCCTCGTAATATCGAAACATAGGGATTACAGTCCCAGAACTTGGCGATTGCCATTTCTTCGCTGTTATCCTCATCTTTTGCGATTTTCTCTCTAATATTATAAACCTCCATGAGTTCTGTATGAAATCTTGAACCTTCTTCCATAGAAAATTCTGGTGGTGGCGCTGGTCTAAACTGGTCCGCATCCTCTATCACAAAGGGTCTTATTTTCATCCAATGCGGTTCGATCCCATCCATGTAAGAAGGTGGCGTTGGCTGCCATCTGCTTTCATCATCTGTAAGAATAGAAAATTTAGGCATGGTTCGGGTTTCAGAATAGTTATCCTGTTTCAACCAATCTTTTATATGAGCGGCCACCCTTTTCCCGTATGCTTCAGAAACCTTAAAGGATCTCTCATTCGTATTTTTCCACTTCGTGAAGAGACTATCACTTTTAACCCTCACTCTATCTTCTGAAAATACCAGGCTGGTTGCGATGTCGTAAAATGCCACAATTGCGGCCACTTCCGGGTTTGTAAGATTCGATTCTGGAGTTGGAACTTCCTCGAGATTGGTTAATTGTCCTGAAAGACTCTGGTAATTCTCATCAAATTGAGCCATGACTTCATAAGCAGCAATATTGGAATAAGCATATACTCTACTTGCCACCGGTGGGGAAAAAATATCGTGCACCATCGTTTTACTGATGTGCTCATTAGCAGCATGAAAATCATCTGCTGTCACGACAATCTCTTTCTCTTCCTGTGCACAGGAAATGAAAAGAAGCAGACAACACGATATACTGGTAATTATTTTAAAAACTGAATTCATAGATTTCAATTTCTGAATTATTTATGGTCACTATAAGATAGGACTTGTTTGAAATTTCAATAATCGAAAAATCTTTAACAGATTTTTGTGATAAATTTAAACCAATTTCATAAGAATCAAGAATTTTATCCTGATTTAACATCAGCATTCCACCCATCGCATCAAATCTACCATGATAAGGCGTTATCCCGAAATAATTACCGCCTACCAAAACTTCAGTCCTGCCATCTTTATTAAAATCATAACTGAGCATCGCACGTATGGGAGCTATTTGTAGTTCATCTTTAAAAGCCCGGAAACTGAATTTCCCGTTGTTATTCTCCATGTAGCCGGAAGATAATGTATGTACTTCCAGCAGGCTTGCAGAGTTCAGTTCATTTTCAGAAAAGATTTCGTCAATGCTTTTACCAGCATAGTCTTTATATTGAGTGAACTTCTTGCGCATTTGGTTCAACTGTGCGCTCAATTCATCAAGACCATACGGCATATAATACTTCCCATCTTTTTCCATTGCCAGGATGGTTTCAGTGAGGCCATTCTGATCAAAATCTTTGTAATATAATTTCAAAGGATGTTCTGCCGAAGCTTTTAGTTTGGTATTAAGACCCCAATTCCCCAAAAGGTAATCCATATCACCATCGTGATCAATATCTGATGCAATCAAGGTTTGCCATAATCCATTTAACTGCATATTTTCCAGTGCAGCCGATTTCTCAAATGTTCCATTATTATTTTCCAGGATTTGCGGAGACATCCACTCGCCTACCATCATCATATCCAGATCATTGTCACCATCAATATCTGTCCAGATCATATCGTTCACCATACCAATGTTCTCAAAGATCTCTGGCTGTACTTCAGTGAATTTTCCGTTATCATTTCGTAATAACACCGACTTTGGGATCGCTCCATACTGGTAATTTTGTGCATTACTGCCAATGAAAATATCCAGATCACCGTCATTATCATAGTCGGCAGTTTTAATCACAGAAGAATTAAGGAATAGTTCAGGAAACAACTCTGACTCCTGGAAATCTCCTTCTTTAGAATTATAATAGATTCTGTCCTTCAGCCACCGATTTTTGCCAACAGACTCTCCTCCACCAGAGGCGATTAGGATATCCTGGAGTCCGTCACTATTCAGATCAGCAATAGAAATCGATGCGTCTTCAGCCAATGAATCACTGATTAATGCTTTAAAATTCTTTTTTCTGAAATTGCCTTTTTCCTGATAATAGACAACTGAAGGCTGAAACCTGGAAGCACCAAAAATGATGTCATCTTCCCCGTCGTTATTTAGATCTGCTACCTTAACAGCAGGTCCAAGATCTGAAGTTTGATGTGGTATTAACTTTTGCACATCAAAATCATTATAAGTATTCTCCTTATGCTCATAATCGATCCCAAAGTTTTCACTGCTTTGGAATTGAAATTTGCTTCGGGTTTTAAATATTTCAGCAGTATTGATGCTATCATTCGCATTGGAAAACCTTAGCGAAAGAGTAGAATTCAGCGCTGGTGAAATAATGAGTTGAGAACGATTTCCAGGCCAGATAATTCTTAAACTATCCACAGTCTCCCCTTGTTTTAAACCGAAATGCATCAAAGGTTCTGATGAAGACTGAAAAGCTTTAGTGGTATATAACTGTCGAACTTGAGCAGCTTCAGAAGTATAAATAATCGCTTTTGCACCTATTCCGAAGGAATTCAAATCTGATCCCTGAAGTTTCAGTTTTAAATAATTTCCTTCAGCAAAATCATTAATATAGACACTGGCAGGTGCATTTATGTTATTGGTCACAATATCGATATCGCCATCATTATCCAGATCGCCATAAGCCACTCCGGTTGAAATAATGGAATCATTTGCAATCCAATTATTGGTTACATTTTCAAACTGTCCTTTCCCGGAACCCTTAAATACATAATTTGTCACAGCTCCGGAAGGCATTTTGTCGAGCACTTCGTTATCCACGATTGTGGTTTTATCCAGTTTCTTCTGAATTTGCTCGTTAGAAGTATACTTCACGTAATCCAGATTATTAGGACGTCTGGGAATCCCGTTACTTATAAAAAGGTCCAGAGATCCATCCTGATTGAAATCTGCAAACAGAGGTCCCCAACTCCAGTCGGTAGCCGCTACTCCACTCATCAAGGCTGTTTCTGCAAAGAACTCACCGCCTTTATTGATCTGTAGCATATTGCGGGTGTACTGCGGGTGATAACCCAGTTTCTCTATGCGAAAGCGGTCAAGGTTTACATTATCATCTCCTGCGGAAGATTTTAGAACGGTCTCGTCTTCTGGTAGCATGTCTAGCGTGATCAAGTCTAAGAATCCATCATTATTAATATCTGCTGCGTCATTTCCCATAGAAAACCTGGATGTATGACCAAACCTTGTTTTCAATTCCTCGCTGAAGGTACCGTCCCCGTTATTGATGTAGTAGTAATCATCTTCATGAAAATCATTTCCTATATAAACATCTGTAAAACCATCATTATTAAAATCGGCAGTAGTGATTCCAAGTCCGTAAGAGTTTGCTCCACCATAGATTCCAGCCTGTAAACTAATGTCCCGAAATTTACCATTCTCGTTCAGCATCAATTTATCGCCGCTTTCGTAAACACGGTTGTTGCGAATATTTGCCGGCCCAAATGATTCATTCGTATGCACGGCATGATTCAGAATATATGCATCGAGATCACCATCATTGTCAAGGTCAAAAAATGCAGTCTGGGAACTGTAGGTGTCCAGATCGAGACCATACTCAGCAGCACTTTCGGTAAAAGTAAGATCACCGTTATTGATGAATAATTCGTTGTGGCCGCGAAACCCATTAACGCCAACGACTGCAGAAACGTAGATATCTAATAATCCATCGCCGTTAACATCGGCCATAGTAGTACCCGTATTCCAGCTACTTTGACCACCAACTCCAGCCGTTGCAGTAATGTCATCAAATTTTAAAGATCCTTTATTGAGATACAACCGATTTAGAACCTGATTACCAGTAAAATAAATATCCGGAAGTCCGTCGTTATTAATGTCGCCAATACTTACTCCACCTCCATTGTAGAAATAGAGATAATCCAGAATGTTCTGGTCCCGGGTTTCTGTAAGCTCATTGACAAAATCGATCCCAGTTACCTTAGCTTCAGGATTACTAAAAAACAGTGATTCCTGCTCCTTTTCTTTGTCCTTACTACAGGAGAAAGCAAAAATAAGCAGGGAATAAAGAAAGAATCTACTGATTGCTGATTTCAAAAATTCGAGGTTTTTGGTCGTTAATAGCAGCGATTATAAAAGTCTTACCATTCTTATCACGAATACGTTTCAGGTACTTGACTTCGTCCCGAATATGGAATCCACTTTCTTTAAAATCTTTCCATTCAAAATTCATCTCACCATTGCCAAGCAATACGCTTCCATAGCCAGCATCAAGTCGGCTAAATTGTGGTTTGAATTCAAAATCATTTCCGGCCATTACCAAGTCAAGATTTCCGTCATTGTTCACATCTACGCAGGAAATCCCGCAAACGCAAGAGAACTGAACTCTTCCTGGAAGTTTCTGAATCTTAAACTGACCTGTTCCATCATTAATAGCAATAATAGTTTCTGAAATATTTGCCTGCTTCACAATGGAATTCTGAATCTTTTGATCAGGAATTAATTCCTGCACGGTTTTCTTAGCGTATTCTGAAGCTTTTATATTTTCCTTTTTTAGAAAAACCAGCTGAGAGATTATCTCTTTTTTCATATGCAATGGATAATCTTTTCCATCTTTATCCAAAGTTACGATCTGCTCGATAGTTCCGTTATCATCGTAATCGTTGACCCATAGCTTCATTGGGTTTTCAAAACTTGTCTCATAGGCAAGATTGGCTCCCTTATTCCCCAGAACCAGGTCCATATCGCCGTCATTATCCAGATCTGCAGCTTCCACCGTATTCCACCATCCAGTATACTTTTCCAGGTCATTCTTAAGCAAGCTTAATCTTTTTCCGGAATTTGTATACACATGAGGCGAACCCCAATCTGAAACTGTGACCAGATCTTTTTTACCGTCGCCATCTATATTTTCCCAGGTTGCATCGGTAATCATCCCTGCATATTTCACATCATAAGCGACCCTTTCAGTAGCGTTAACAAATTCACCATTCCCTTGATTTTCGAGAAATAAATGCTGTGGATCAATTCCATAATTTACCGCAACACTTCTGGATCCTATAAAGATATCCACATCGCCATCGTTGTCGAAATCATGAGGAGCAATCGTCGCCACATTTTGTTCTACAGAAGGGATCTTCGCCTGCGTTGGTTTAAAATTCCCTCGACCATCGTTCAGGTAAAGTCTAGGACGGTAATTCGTCGATTCACCAATCTCATTCCCTCCAGAGCCAATCATTAGATCAATATAACCGTCGCCGTTTGCATCAAAAAACGCTGCTGCAGTATCTTCGAACATCGCATCGGCTGTTAAAGCGGGTTGATGCATCTTCTGCAGATTTCCATTTCCACGATTCAGATAAATAGTTCCAGCTTGTTTTTTAGCCCCTCCAATAAAAACATCCTCATTTCCATCATTATTGATATCACCAACTGCCATGGCCGGACCTTCCTGACTCAATTTTTTGTAGATCATTCCTTCAAAGTCAAAATCGGTATATTGATTTTCTGAATGACTTTCCAGTTGATCGTTGGAAACTTCGGTAAGCAGAGTTTTTGAATTTGTTTGTTTCCTGATCGTAAATTGATCCTTAGCTTCGGAATGATCCAGAACCAAAGTTTGATTGGTTTTCACATTTTCAAGCAATTGAGTCGCGTTGTCTGGCCAGATCACTCTCAAGGAGTCTAGATTTTGTTTCTTACCTAGGCCAATATTCATCACATAATCCATGGAGGACTGAAAGCCGCGAGATGGATTTTGATCCTGTATAATGATCTCATCACCTGCATATATTTTGACAACAGCTCCAATCGCAAACCTATTCTTATCACCTCCTTCCAGCTTAATTCTAAGGTAATTGTGATCTGCGATTTTTTCAGAATTGTTTCTGTAAATAAAGGAATTCATATTTACGTTATTTACGACCAGATCAAGATCTCCATCATTATCAAGATCACCATAGGCGCTGCCGTTACTAAGACTTGGCAAACCTAATCCCCATTCTTCAGCTTTATTCTTAAATTTCAGATTACCCTGATTTTGAAAAGCATAATTAGGCAGTTTGGTTACCGGCATCTTATTGATAATGGAATCGATTGCTTCCTTTTTACCAGTTAATGCCATTTTCTGAATGATCTCATTGGCAAAGAATTCAACAAAATCGAGATCGGTTAGATCATGATTAATTCCGTTGGTGACATATATATCACGGTTTCCATCATTGTCCATATCAAAGATAAGTCCTGCCCAACTCCAGTCTGTACTTTCAACACCGCTAAAATGAGCGATCTCTGCAAATGACTCATTCCCATTATTTAATTGCAGGGTATTATGAATGTATTGCTGAAAAAAATCCTTGCTTTGCTTCAGTTTAAAGACGTTATACCCTTCAAATTCCATCACAGATTTTACTCTTTCTTCAGAATCGGGAAGCATGTCGGTAATAAAAATATCCGCAAAACCATCATTATTGATATCTGCCATATCCACTCCCATCGCAGAAAGAGATAAATGCTGAGTCCAGTTTTCAATCTCTTCAGTAAAAGTACCATCCTGATTATTGATATATAAATAATCACGCTCGTAGAAATCATTGGATACATAAATATCTGGATACAAGTCGTTATTAAAGTCACTAACCATCACTCCAAGACCAAAACCTATCAAACTTCCGAAGATACCAGCCTCCTCACTCACATCGGTAAAAACGCCATCATCATTTCTTAGCAGCATATCTCCTACTCCTCTAAAAATTTTAGGCACTCCTTCCCAGTCCTGTGCTCGAATATTTCTTTGCTCGGCAAAGCCAAGAGTGCTCACTGGTATGTTGGAATTATTCAAAATATAGGCATCCAGATCACCATCCTTGTCATAATCAAAAAAGGATGCATGTGTGCTAAATCCGGTTTCTGCCAGGTTAAATTCCTTAGCTTTTTGAGTAAAAGTTAGATCTCCATTATTTATATACAAATCGTTATCATGATTGTCGCCTTCCATATTTCCGGCATTACTCACGTAGATATCGAGGAGTCCGTCATTATTGATATCGACCATATTGACTCCGGTCGACCATGGCTTGTTACCTTCCACGCCCGCAGATTCACTAATATCTTCAAACTCAAAATTACCCTTGTTGAGATACAATTTATTCGGTTTCATATTAGCGGTTAGGTAAATGTCTGGAAGTCCATCATTATTGATATCTCCAACGGCAACACCACCACCATTATAAAAGTTCCGGTATTTGAAAATATTGAAGTCTGGCTGATTCTTAACTTCGTTTATAAAATCAATTCCTGTTTCTTCTGGAAGCATTTCAGTAAATAGAGTATTCTGAGAGCGAATATTTTCTACGGAATCATCCTCCTCTTTTTTTGTATCTGAATCGCAAGAGACTAAAAATATTGAAAAGCAAATTGCTAAAACCTGAAAGTACCTGGTTCTATTCATTTTAATTCGTTGATTTTAAAATTACAGGGGAATCATTATTCCTGATGATGATCACATATTCCTGATTTCCCACACATATTTTCCCAATGTCACGTGCCGCCCCGGAGATCGCTGGAAATTCTTTCGAAACTGTAAAATTTGCGCTGCCATCATTTAATAGTAAAACACCGTGTGAGGCATCTAATCTACCTAATTGAGTGCTTATTTCATAGTTATTTCCTGCCAAAAGAATGTCATGGAAACCATCAGCATTATAATCTGAAACTTCTATAGACATCATTGGTGAAACCTGAGCTTCAAAAGGTAATTCATGTTTTTTGAACGTTCCATTTCCAAGATTTTCGAAATAGCAGGACGCTAATTCTGTGACGTTTTTCACTTGTGCTTCTTCTAATTTTTCCTTCGGAAATATTTCTGAAAGCTTTGCGTTTGCAAACTGTTCATAGGTATTAAATCTTTTCTTCAAATATGGTAGTTGTTGTTCCAGTTCATCTTTTGAAGCAAATACGGTTTGTTCACCTTTATAAAAATATGTTAAAATAGGATCTGAAGTGGCATTCCCATCAAAGTCGTTCAGGTAAAGATTTACGGGCTCGTCCCGTGTTGCCGTAAGCCTGGAATTAAGACCCCAATTTCCAACTACAAGATCAAGGTCACCGTCATTATCAAAGTCGGCAAGCTCAAGATCATTCCACCACCCTTTAAAATCTGATAAATTGCTTTCCATATTCGAAAAGGACTTCCCGTTATTATTGAGAAAGATCATCGGCCCGTTCCAATGTCCTGCCAGTATTAGGTCCAAATAGCCATCTCTGTTAAAATCAATCCATTTCGAAGTTTGAACGCTCCCGGGAAGTTCTTTGAAATATTCCCTTGTGGCATCTCTAAATTGACCATTATTGTTAATCCAAAGAAATTGCTTTGAGCTGGAACCAAATTCATGCGGTTTGAGGTTGGATGAAATAAATATATCCTGAAATCCGTCATTATTGACATCTGCCACACTAACTCCTGAAGCATTTAAGGAAAGTCCTTTAAAATTAATGCTGTCTTTTCTGAAATGTCCATTTTCATGCACATATAGTTTTGGCTGAATTGCTTCGCCAGACCTAAATTCATTTCCACCACTTACCACCAGTATGTCCAGATCGCCATCATTATCGTGATCGAGTATGGCGATGCCGGTGTTTTCTGAAATGGCATCTGCCTCAAATGCTGAAGTCTCCAATTTCCTGAAAGTTTCATCTTTCTGGAAAAAGACCTGTAGCGTCTGTGACTTGCCACCTCCCAGAACCAAATCTATATTTCCGTCTCCATTTAAATCCCCAGTCGCCAAGGTTGGTCCTGGGTTTGAATACGCAAACAAGCTTAACGTTTGTCTATTAAAGTCAAGACTTGCCTGTTCAATATGCTTATAATTTAAAATAGAATCAGTTTCAATTATATATCGTGGAAACTCTACCCTTTCCTTTTTATTCTTTTGTGAAGCTGAATACCTTAAAACTATTTTTTGATTCGATTTCACCTTTTTTAATACCGTTTTACTGCCATCATACCATTTAACAGTAACAGAATCCACTATTGTATTCGTTCCTAAACCAAAGTGCAAACCTGGAGCGATTGAAGACAGATAACCTCTGCTCAGGTAGTGTTCTTTCATCTGCCTTACTTCCTTTGTATGAACAGTGACCTTGGCTCCAATCCCAAATCTATTCTTTTCAGGACCCTGCAGATCGACCTTTAAAAAGTTGCTTTTTGTCGTAGTATTCTCATAAATAAAAGGGGCATCGTTAGTATTATTGGTAACCAGATCGAGATCGCCATCATTATCCAGATCTACATAAACACTGCCATGACTAAAGCTTTCCTGAGCAGGTAACCACTCTTCAGAAACATTTGTGAACTTCTGTTCACCGGTATTCTTGAAAATATAATTAGCAACCTTTTTTTCGGGAAGGCGCTTAGTAAGATTTTCAAGATCTATTTTTTCACCAGTACTAATTTGCTGCTGAATTTCTTCCGTAGAAATGAATTTTATATAATCCATATTATTGGTGGCACCTTTAATACCATTGGTGATGAATAGATCCTGATGCGAATCGTTATCAAAATCTGCAAACAAGGCACTCCAGGACCATTCGGTCGCAGCAACACCACTCAGATAAGCTACTTCAGAAAACTTCAGATCACCGCGATTAATGTGCAGCGTGTTTTGCATATACTGCGGTGCAAATCCATTTCTTAAGTAATTGGAATATGTTTGAAAAGGAAATTCCAATCCGGAAGTCTTGTAGGTATGCAGGTCTTCAGGAAGCATATCAAGTGATACAATATCTGCCAGGCCGTCGTTATTCATGTCGGCAATGTCATTCCCCATGGAATAATGCGATGTATGACCTAGACTCTGTGGGCTGCTGGTTATTAAATCCTGAAAAGTACCGTCCTGTAGATTGACATACACATAATCGTTCTCGAAGAAATCATTTCCAACGTAGATATCTGGATAATTGTCATTATTTAGATCACCAACGGCGACACCCAAACCATAGCCCGTAGGACCCTGAAATATTCCTGTTTCTGAGGAAACGTCTACAAATTTTGTCCCTTCATTTCTAAAGATTCGATCTCCTGCACGGGCATCGAATGAAATTCTTTTACTGCCTCGACCATAATTTCTATTGGGATGAATGGAATGATTGAGTAAGAACAGTTCCAGGTCACCATCCAGATCATAATCCAGGAAAACTGATTGAGTAGAAAAGCCACTGAAATCCAGACCGTATTCCTTAGAGCTTTCTTTAAATTTTAGATTTCCTACGGAATCAACTCCTTCATTCACGTATAATAAGTTATGACCTTCCAGACCTTCGATTCCTGCGACTTTAGAAATATAAAGATCCATAAGCCCATCATTATTAATATCGATATTGGAAACGCCAGTAGTCCATCCTATAGAATTATCAATATTACTTTGAGCAGTTACATCCTGAAACTTAAAATCTCCGAGATTGAGATAGAGTTTATCTGATGCTTCATTGGAGGTGAAATATAGATCTGGAAGTCCATCATTATTATAATCTGCAGTAGCGACTCCAGCGCCATTATAGTAATATAAATAATTAAGGATGTTCAACTTAGAGTCCGGATCAAGCTCATTGCTAAAATGAATTCCGGTTGATTCACTGCTTTTTTTTATAAAAAGAGTTTTCTTTTTCTCACAGGCTGAGAACAGGATAAAGATTAAAATGAAATATGTAAGCCGAATGGCTTTCTGCATAACAAATCGCGTTGAGGAGCAGGTTGAAAGGTAAAGAATTTTAACAAATGTATAACAAAAAAAAGAGGACTAAAATAGCCCTCTTTTCATTCAATTTTTAAAAGTTTAGTAACCCTCGTTCTGAGTTAAATTCGGGTTAGATATAATCGCCGATGCCGGGATTGGATATAATGTTCTGTAATCTTCAGAAGCATCTTTATAGCCCCATGCTTCAGTAAACTTACCAAAACGGATCAGGTCATTTCTTCTCCAGAATTCAGAGTAAAGCTCTCTACCACGTTCATCGATAATATCTTCAGAAGTAACTGAACTAAGAGGAGAAGCCTTACGTATCGTTCTAAGTTCATTTACCAGTTCTGTAGCGTCTCCACCACCACCGTTAAGTGCAGCTTCAGCTTTCATAAGATGAGCATCTGCATATCTGAAAACGATCTTGTGCCCGGTGAAAGAACCATTCGTTGGGTGGTACTTGATCACACGAACCCCGGTAGACTGACCATTACCTAAAAGTCCTGGAAGTTCTTTTGTAAAACTAAGATCTTTACCAGCTTCAGCCTGTAGTTTAGAACCATCGATCCCGTATTGCTGACCTACTAGCATCCCAAATCCTATTTGAGA
>NZ_JBLVTK010000003.1:451226-489569 GCF_048285865.1 Christiangramia marina
AAGTCAACTCCTACAGGAGAACCTTCCGTTGGAACATATCCTCTACGCTCTTCCTGACCATCACCCATAAAATTTGAATTTGGATCACCTTCGAAAAGGTCATAAAATTCAGCTAGAGTGGTAAAACCATTCCAACCACCACCACCATTCGCTGGTGTATTCTGGTTATAGTGTAATGTATGCCACATAACGTTACCAACACCGGAATTTGTGTACCAGATAGTTTCATTATCAAGTTTTGGAGAGAAGATTCCAAAGTAACCTTCTTCCAGACCAAAGCCCATAGCACTAATTGCATCCACATTGCTAATCACCTGTTGCATGTCACCAGCATCTGGAGAACCTGTCCCTGTATAGATATGCTTATTAAGATACATTTTAGCAAGCATGAAGTGAACTGCTGCTTTAGTCGCACGATTGGTAGCTTCAGTTCCTGGACCTGCGGTTGAAATATTTGCTGCTGCGGTATTCAAATCTTCCATTATGAAATCAAAAGCTTCAGCTCTGGACATTACAACAGGATCTACATCAATCCCCTCGTCTGGTCCTCTAAAAGGTACCTGACCGTAAAGATCCATCACCCAGAATGTAGCGAAGGCTCTTAAGAATCTTGCTTCAGCATCTTGTTGTGGAGTAGCATTACTCCTGTCGTCAATGATTTCAGTAGTTCTGAAAATGATAGAGTTCTGCTCATTCCAGGTATCTCTTACATGCTGGTGAATTGGAGACCAGCTGTGCTGATGTAATGTTCTCCAAACACCATTATCACCCCAGTCTGTTCCTCTGGTGGGTACCAGAAATTCATCTGTACTTACCTCATTAAGAGCGTAAAGGTTAGCCTGATTTTCTAATTGTCCCCGTACGGCATCATAGATACCGCTCAAGGTCGCATCTACGTCACCAACTCCGGTAAATTCTCCGGTCTGGTTTACGATGATCGAATCTGTTTCCTCAATTTCCAGGTCTGTACATGCACTAAAGACAAGTAGTGCACAGGCTGGAATTAAAGTAAAATACTTTCTATTTTTCATCATTCTTTTTTTTTAAAATTTAGCATTTAATCCAAATGTTACCGTTCTAGGTCTAGGGAATGCTGTATAATCGATACCAGCTGTTGGCAAACCATTTAGTGATTTATCTACACTAACTTCCGGATCAAGACCTGAATAGTCTGTGATCACGAAAAGGTTTTGACCGTTTACATAAACTCTTAGATTTTCTACGAAAGAGTCCTCAGCAAGAGGAATGGTATAACCAAGACTTGCATTCTGTAATCTTAAGAAATCACCTTTTTCAAGAAATCTTGTTGATACATCTGGAGCATTCGCTGGAAGTTCTCCGTTTGTAAGTACATCTGTAGTTACGTTTCTACCACTGTTTATACTACCTGCAGTAAAGAATGCATTGGCAGTATTGTTATAGATATAGTGACCAAACTGTCCTGCAAAGAAGATAGAGGCATCAAAATTCCCAAATTCAGCTCTGGTATTAATACCAAGATTTGTAGTTGGAAGTGCACTCTTATCAACGAACTGCTGCTCATCTCCATTAGGATAGATAGAAAGACCATTTTCATCAAATCCACCAAACTCTCTTAAGTAGTAAGAAAACAATGGACGTCCTTCAGCTAGTAGCTGAGCAAAAGCACCGGTAAGACCCTGACCTGAAATTTGAGCCGTCTGGATCAAACCATCAAAATCCTGAAGTTCGTTATCATTATAAGCTACGTTGAAACCAAAGTTCCAGAAGAAATTATCATTATCAATGATATCATAATCAATTGCGAATTCAACACCCTTATTAATTACACTAGCATCAAGATTCTGGAAAGTGAAAGGTACCGGTGAAGGTTGAGCCTGTTCTGCTACAAGAAGAAGATCCTGTGTATCCTTATAGTAAAAATCAAGACTACCAGATAATCTATCGTTCATGAATCCATAATCGATCCCCACGTTAGCCTGAGCAGTTTCTTCCCATTTCAACCCTGGGTTCGCGAATCCAGCAGTTCCAAGTCCACCTCCGTTTATGTTTCCACCGTTATCAATTCCGTAGCCATTTAGCACACGACGAATCGTAAAGTTTCCATATCCAAGACCTTCCTGGTTACCAGTAATACCATATCCAAGTCTAAGTTTTAAAGTAGATAAAGCGTCTGGAGAAAAATCCTCCTGGTCGATCTTCCAGGCAAATGCTCCTGAAGGGAAATAACCATATTGATTATCAGGACCAAATCTTGAAGATCCATCTGCTCTCATGGTGAACGTAAATAAGTATTTGTCCATCAAGGAGTAATTCAACCTTGTAAAGAAAGACTGAATTTCATCTGTATTATCGTAGGTACCACTTGTAAGTACTCTGGTATTGATTCCCCCTGGATCATTAACAGATTCTCCTAATACAGGACCATTATCTGTAAATAACCTGTCTACAAGCAACCCATCAGCATTGTAACGTAACTGGTTGAAGCCTCCATTTACCGCTCCATATAGAGCATCAATATCACCTCTTAATTCTGAAGACATTGCTCCGTTATCTGTAGATGCAAATCCAAAACCATTAGCATATCTACCTTCTCTCTGGAAATCCTGGAAAGAATAACCAACTAAAGCTGAAAAAGTAGAGTTATCAAACTGCTTATCGTAGTTAACTACAAATTCCATCAATCTGTTCGTAGCTTCAAGATCGTTTAACTGAGCACGACCATTTCCTGGTGAACCATTATCGAAGTTGATAACATTTCCTGAAACCGAAGCATTTTGCTCAGATTCAGCTCTGTCATAACCTAAGGTAATTTTGGCATTAAGGTTTTCCAGGATATCATAATCTGCAGAAAGGTTTAAAAGAATTCTATCGGTTTCTGTTTCATTCTTAACATACTCAAGAATCTCAAGTGGGTTTCTACTGTTTCCAACCGGATCAAAACCTACTTCAGCAGGCCATGTTGGATTTGCGTAATACGCTGCACCTAGCAAGTCACCTGTAGAAGGACCATCATTTCCAATTGGTGCCGCTTCGTCCTGCACATTAGAAAGCGTTAATTGTAATCCAAGATTTAACTTGTCATCAAAAAATCTTTGATTCGCGTTCAAACGACCTGTAAGACGTTCCATTTTGGAATTCTCAACTACACCTTCAATTCCATTGTACCCTAAAGATACACGAAGGTTACCAGAACTATAACTGTTCATATAAGATAATGCATGGTTTTGAGAGATCGCAGTTCTAAGGATTTGATCCTGCCAGTCTGTATCTGCTCCAAAATCCTGAGCATCTCTGTCTCCACCGTATTGCTCTACAGCATCGAGAAATTGTTCAGCATTTAAAAGATCAAATTCATTTGCTGCATTTGCAATACTTACAGAACCATCATAAGAAAATGAACCTCCCTGGGCACCTCTACCAGACTTGGTCTGAATGATCACAACACCATTCGCACCTCTGGAACCATAAATTGCAGTTGCAGACGCATCCTTTAACACACTGATGCTTTCAATATCGCTAGGGTTTAAGAAGTTTAAAGGGTTTCTTGACGAGCTGGAACCAATCCCAAGGTCACCACCACCTGCAGCAGTAGCGTCACCAGCTAAAGGCACACCATCTACGACGAATAATGGATTGTTATTAGATCTTACTGAAGTTGTTCCTCGAATACGAAGCGCAATCCCAGCTCCAGGCTCACCACTTGCCTGTGTGATTTGCACACCAGCAGTTTTACCCTGGATTAATTCTTCCGGAGAAGAAATGTTACCTTTATTAAATTCTTCGGAAGTTACCGAAGCAACTGCACCGGTTGCATCCCTTACAGTTGTTGTTCCATAACCAATTAAAACTATCTCCTCAAGTTCAGAAGCATCTGTTTCAAGGTTTACATCGATGGTCTCACGACCGCTAACTTTCACCTCCTGTGTTACATATCCAACGAAGCTGTACATAAGCGTAGCATCTGCCGGAACATTGTTGATGGTATAATTCCCATCAAAATCTGTAGTGGTACCCGTCGATGTTCCCTTGATGGAAACAGTTGCACCGGGCAGCGGACCACTCTCATCTGTCACTGTTCCGGTTACAGTTTGCGCTTTTGCCATACCGAAGGTAATAAGTGCTCCGATTAACAAAAGGCTCCTGAAAATCAATTTTCTCATAAGTTAAAGTTTTAGTTGGAATCGCTCAAATACACGTTGAGCACGATAAATTTATATAATTTATTGTTAACAAAACAATCGACATTCTGAATTTAAAGTATTTCGCAAACGTTTGAAATTTTTAAACGTCAATTTGTTGCAGCAAATTTTAAGGAATCCACAAAAGAATGGCGATAATGCAAAGAAATGAACATTATCGCCATATTATTAAAAATTTCACAATTTGATTTTTTTTACCAACAACTGTTGATAAATCTAAAATTTTTATGATTTTGACTAAGAATCTATAAAGACATCGCTTTTCCGCCGCCAAGTTCACTTACTGGACCACAAGCAATGTATTCCCCCGGAATTGGATCATACCACATAACATTCTCACCCACTTCTTCGCTGTTCTTCCATGCCCATATTGCCATATCTCTCACATTATTTAAGTAGGCATAAGCTCCGGCATCTGAATCCATTTCAACATCAGGCTCCTGATTTTGCGCATCCTGAGTCTCTGTATTACGTTTCATATATTTCTCCTGGTCTGCTGGAGTCGCTTTCAAATACTTTTTAAGTATCTGATCGTAATCTTCTTTCGCCCCATCATCCTGTGATTTTTCAAATTCTTTTTCAAAGGCTTGTGCAAACGCATCTGCAGAACGCTTAAACTCTTTAGCTCTTTCAGGTTCAGCTACTGTATCCATGTAGGAATCAATGAACTGTGCGATATTAAGATCTGAAGCTCCAGGCGTATCTGTCGCGGGTAAAATAGTATCAAGCACCTGTTTTAATGCAAGTCCGTTTGAGGCACTTAGGTACACGGGTTGCCAGTCATAATCAGGTTCGTTCTTGCAGCTTTGCAAAAGACTTAATGCGGAAGGCCCTACTACAAAAACTCCTGCACCCAGTCCGAGATTTTTTATTAATTGTCTTCTATTCATGATAAAATCTTTTATGCATTAGACTTTTTAAAGTTTTTCGAGGCATGATCTGCCGCTCTTGCGGTCATCGCCATATAAGTTAAAGAAGGGTTCTGGCATCCTGCAGAAGTCATAAATGCTCCATCGGTTACATATACGTTTTTAGCTTCGTGAACCTGGTTGTTTCCGTTAAGCACAGAAGTTTTAGGATCTCTACCCATTCTGGCCATCCCCATTTCGTGTATTCCAAGACCTGGAGCACCAATATCATCGTAACCACTAACATCTTTAAATCCAGCTTTTTCAAGCATTTGCACAGCCTGATCTACCATATCTTTGCGCATCTTCAACTCGTTCTCTTTAAATTCGGCATCAAAAGTTACGGTTGGTAGTCCCCATTCGTCCAGTTTATTATAATCAAGACTCATTTTATTTTCGTGATATGGCAGTGTTTCTCCAAAGCCCATCAATCCCATATTCCAGCCTCCTGGTTCTGTCACCGCTTTCTTAAGATCTTCACCATAACCTGCTTCCGCAACGCTATCTGTCCAGTTCGTACGGCTGGCGCCACCCTGGTAACCATAACCTCTTAAGAAATCAACTTCACTATTACCGTTAAGATTTCTGAATCTCGGCAGGTATATCCCATTAGGCTTTCTTCCTTTATAGTACATATCCTGAAAACCATCATAATTACCGGATGCCCCTGCTTTGAAATGATGATCCATCACATTATGACCTAGTTCTCCTGAGTCATTCCCCATCCCATCAGGGAAACGATCAGATTTTGACTGCATTAAAATACTTGCAGAAGCCACGGCTGAAGCACATAGAAAAACGACATTGGCTTTAAACTCCATAGTCTCTCCAGTTTCAGTATCTACGACTTTTACTCCGGTAGCAAGTTTAGTATCTGCATCATACAGCACTTCACTCACAATAGAGTTTGGTCTTAAGGTCATGTTTCCGGTTTTTTCCGCAGCAGGTAAAGTAGAAGAGTTACTACTGAAATATCCTCCATAAGGACAACCACGAATACAGCGGTTTCTAAACTGACATTTAGAACGGCCCTCGAACTTTTTATCACCGGTAATATGAGCAACACGACCAGAAGTCATTATCCGACCATCGAAATTTTCAGAAATACTTTGCCTAAGATGATCTTCCACACAATTTAATTCCATTGGTGGTAAGAATTGACCATCTGGCAATTGACTCAAACCTAACTTCTCACCGCAAACTCCTATGTAGGATTCTACATAATCATACCAGGGAGAAATATCTTTATATCGAATAGGCCAGTCCACTCCTACGCCATCTTTTTTATTTGCTTCAAAATCAAGATCACTTAATCTGTAACTATGTCTTCCCCACATGATCGATCTACCTCCAACGTGGTATCCACGCATCCAGTCAAATCTTTTTGTTTCATTATAGGGATGCTTAATATCATCTACAAACCAGTGCTTGCTAGGTTCAGCAACAGTATAGCCGGTTCTAGCCTGCTTAAGCTGTCGTTTTTTCTCTTCTAGTGGAACCTGCCCTTTGAATTTATAATCCCATGGGTCATCATTCATCGTTGGATAGTCCTTGACATGCTTTACCATACGACCACGTTCCAAAACGAGTGTTTTAAAACCTTTTTCGGTAAGCTCCTTAGCTGCCCATCCACCACTAATACCTGTTCCAACAACTATGGCATCATAGCTGTCATTTTCATTATAGTTATTCACAATACATTGATTTATCGTTGAAAAAATAGTTCGAAGTCTACCAAATATATAAATTTATGGCTATAATTTTACTTCTTTAAAAAAAAGACTACATTTAATTTTCAATCTTTTAATGGCTTTACGCCATACAACCTAAGCATACCAAAAAAAATGAATTTCAGATCACTTAGAGCCTGCAGTCTCTTTCTTGCTATTAGCCTTTCCCTGTCTTTAACCTCTTGTAAAGATCAAGCTGAAGCCAGTAAAGAGAATGAATCACAGGAAGTTGCAGAAAAAACAAATGATTCCCTATTCTTCAAAATTTCGCTAGCACAATGGTCCCTTCACCGCCCAATTTTTGAAGGCAGCCTGGACCCAATGGATTTTGCTGAAAAATCCAGTGAAATGGGTTTTGAAGGAGTAGAATATGTTACAAGTTTTTATGCTGAAAAAGTAAAAAATAGCAAAACACCTGAAGAGGATTTACAGAAAGTACTGGATACACTTAAAAACAGAAGTGAAGAATTTGGAGTTCAAAACTTACTCCTTATGATCGATGGTGAAGGAGATCTTGCAACCAACGACTCCATAGCAAGAAACCAGGCCGTAGAAAATCATAAAAAATGGGTGGACGCCGCTCAATTTCTGGGTTGTCATTCCATTAGAGTAAATCTGTTTGGAGACGAGAAAAGAGAGAACTGGAAAAACAATTCTATAGATGCCCTTAAAAAGCTTTCTGAATATGCCGCAACCAAAGACATCAATGTATTAGTAGAAAATCACGGATATTTATCTTCAGATGCAGATCTTCTCGTTAATGTAATGGATGCCGTTAATATGGAAAACTGCGGAACCCTGCCAGATTTTGGGAATTTCTGTTTGAAACGTGAAGGCGGTGCCAGATGGCAGGCAGAATGCATTGAGGAATTTCCAAAGTATGAAGGCGTGGAGAAATTGATGAAACATGCAAAAGCTGTAAGTGCAAAATCATATACTTTCGACATGGAAGGTAACGAAGAAGTCATCGATTATAAGAAAATGCTACAGATAGTCAAAGATGGTGGCTATACAGGATTTATCGGTATCGAATATGAAGGTACAGACATGGATCCTGAAAAAGGGATCAACGCCACCAGAGATCTACTTATCAAAGCAGGAAAGCAAATTTAAATCAATTCCAACAATTCCTATTTATGAGCAAATTAGTCCGCTTCCAATTATCCTTGATGATGTTCTTAGAATTTTTCATTTGGGGTGGCTGGTTCGTTACACTGGGAACCTATCTCGGTTACAATTTAGATGCAACAGATGTTCAGATCTCAACTGCTTTTTCTACACAATCCTGGGGAGCTATTATCGCTCCATTTATTGTAGGGATGATTGCCGACAGATTTTTTAATGCGGAAAAGATCCTCGGAATTTTACATCTTACAGGTGCAATTTTGATGTACTTCATGTATCAAAGTACAGATTTTACTGAATTCTATCCATTGGTACTTGCTTACATGATCGCCTATATGCCTACTCTGGCACTGGTAAATTCAGTAAGCTTTGCCCAGATGAAAGATCCTGCAAAGGAATTTTCATTTATACGCGTTTTTGGAACTATTGGCTGGATCATAGCAGGACTGGTGATCAGTTATATTTTCTTTTGGGATTCTCCGGAATCAAGACAGGAAGGAATGCTGAAAAATACCTTTTTGATGGTAAGTATTGCTTCAGCATTTTTAGGAATTTTCAGCTTTACGCTTCCAAAAACTCCACCATCTGCAGATAAATCTAAAAAAGTTAGTGTAGTAGAAACACTAGGACTGGATGCCTTGGGATTATTGAAAGACAGAAACTTTTTAATGTTCTTCCTGGCATCTGTACTCATATGTATTCCTCTGGCTTTTTATTACCAGAATACAAATCCATTCCTTTCTGAAGTTGGAGTAGAAAATCCAACCGGTTTGATGACCATCGGCCAGGCCTCAGAAGTATTATTCCTGCTGCTTCTACCCTTCTTCTTTAAAAGATTTGGTTTTAAGTTAACGATCATTGCAGGAATGCTGGCCTGGACCTTACGTTACCTGCTTTTCGCCTATGGAAATTCCGGAGAGCTAATATTTATGCTTATCACCGGGATCGCCTTACACGGGATCTGTTATGATTTCTTCTTCGTATCAGGACAGATCTATACAGATTTTAAAGCCGGTTCGAAATATAAGAGTTCTGCACAGGGATTGATCACACTCGCCACTTACGGTGTGGGAATGCTGATAGGTTTCTATGTAGCCGGCTTGATCACGAATGCCTACGTTACCGGTGATAAAATGCATGAATGGGAAACTATTTGGGTATATCCTGCAGCTTTTGCATTTGGAGTCCTGCTCCTTTTTGCCTTATTTTTCAGGAACGAAAAGATCGATAAAAAAGATATTGAAATTTAAATAATGAATTATGAGTAAGATCAAACTTGGAATATTAGGCGGCGGTGAAGATTCCCTGATAGGAATTCTGCACAGGGTCGCGGCAAATATGTTCGACCAGTTTGAAATTGTAGGTGGTGTTTTTGATACCAATCATCAAAAAAGTCTTGATTTTGGTGATAAACTTCAGCTCGACCCAAATAGAGTTTATCGTGACCTCGATCACCTTGTGGCAGAGGAAGCAAAGCTTGCAGAAGAAGAAAGAATGCAGGTAGTTTCGGTACTCACTCCTAATTTTCTGCATTTTCCAATGGCGAAACAGCTGCTGGAAAATAACTATCATGTGATCTGTGAAAAACCACTCACTACCACTTTTGAAGAAGCAAAGATCCTGAATCAACTTCAGAAGAAAAACAATAAGGTTTTTGCGGTGACTTATACTTATACCGGTTACCCTATGATCAGGCAAATGAAGACGATGATCGCAAACGGGGAAATAGGTGAAATTCAAAAGGTCGATGTACAATACTACCAGGGTTGGATCAATCCTTTAATACACGATAAGGATAAACGTTCATCTACCTGGAGACTTGATCCTGAAAAGTCGGGAATTAGCTGTTGCATTGGGGATATTGGAACTCATGCGTTCAATATGGCCGAATATGTTACCGGGATACAGGTAAAAGATATTCTGGCAGATCTAAATTATCTTTATGAGGACAATCCAATGGATATTGACGGAACGGTGCTTTTGCGTTTTTCTGAAAAGATCAAAGGAGTATTACGGGCGAGCCAGATCGCTACAGGCGAAGAAAATAATTTTTCAGTCAAAATATATGGAGATAGAGGTGGTTTAAAATGGGAACAGGAAAACCCAAACTATCTCTATTTACTGAAAGAGGATCAACCACTCCAAGTCCTTAAACCAGGTCATGCTTACAATAGTGACTTCTCTCTTGAGGGAACTAAACTTCCTGCAGGACATCCTGAAGGGATTTTTGATTCTATGGGGAATATCTATTATGGAGTTGCGCAGGCAATAAAAGATAACAGCAAATTTGAAGGTGCATATCCAAAATTGCATGATGGCTATAGAGGAATGCATTTTATAGAACAAACAGTAGCTTCACACAAACAAGGTAATGTTTGGGTAAGCATGGAAGAAGAATAATATGATGAAGACAATAAAAGGACCGGCAGTTTTTCTGGCTCAGTTTATGGATGATCATGCGCCTTTCAATTCCCTGGAAGGATTGTGTAAATGGGCTTCAGACTTAGGCTATAAAGGAATTCAGATCCCAACCTGGGAAATCAGGCTCATCGATCTTAAAAAGGCTGCTGAAAGTAAAACGTATTGCGAGGAGCTGGCAGGAACCGTAGGGTCTTACGGACTTGAGATCACAGAACTAAGCACACACCTGCAGGGACAGCTGGTAGCTGTACATCCAGCTTATGACCTAATGTTCGATAACTTTGCTCCAGATGATTATAAAAATAATCCTAAAGCAAGAACCGAATGGGCGGTAAATCAGCTAAAGTATGCCGCTAAGGCTAGCAGAAATTTAGGAATTGATGTTCATGGAACCTTTAGTGGTGCTTTATTATGGCACACCTTTCACCCATGGCCTCAGCGACCTGAAGGACTTGTGGAAATGGGTTTTAAGGAACTTGCAAACAGATGGATGCCAATCCTGAATACTTTTGATGAACAGGGAGTGGACGTTTGTTATGAGATTCATCCTGGAGAGGACCTGCATGATGGGGTAACATTTGAACATTTTCTGGAGGCTACCAATAATCACAAGCGAGTAAATATTCTATATGACCCAAGCCACTTTGTATTACAGCAACTCGATTACCTGGAATACATTGATCACTATCATGAGTTTATAAAAATGTTCCATGTTAAAGATGCTGAATTCAAACCTACAGGGAAAAAAGGAATGTTTGGTGGCTATGGGGACTGGAAAGATAGGGCTGGTAGATACAGACATCCAGGTGATGGTCAGGTAGATTTTAAAAATGCTTTTTCTAAACTAACCGAATACGGTTGTGACGTATGGGCAGTGCTGGAGTGGGAATGCTGTATCAAAAGCCCTGAACAGGGTGCCAGAGAAGGTGCTCCATTCATTAAGAAGCACATTATTGAAGCAACTCAAAAGCGTTTCGATGATTTTGCAGGTTCAGAAATCGATGAAAATAAACTGAGGAATATTTTAGGAATTTAAACATATTAAAATGAAAAGATTAGTAATTATAGGATGCTCAGTATTAGCGCTTACTGCGTGTAAGAACGAAAATAAAGAAACCGAAGCTGAGAATATGGACACTCAGGAGTCGGTTGCCATGCAGGAAGAAGAGCAGGAATGGCATGAATTATTTAACGGTGAAGATCTTCAGGGTTGGAAAGCGTATAATAAGGACAGCATCTCTTCCCAATGGAAAGTTGAAGATGGTGTGATCGCCTTTGCACCTTCAGCTGAAGAAAGAGAATCTTCTGAAAATCTTATTACTGAAGATGAATTCGAAAACTTTGAAATGAGTTTTGAATGGAAAATATCCGAAGGTGGAAACAGCGGTGTGATGTGGGCAGTTCAGGAAGATGAAAAATATGCTGAGCCTTATTTAACCGGACCAGAAATTCAGGTACTGGACAATCAAAAGCACCCAGACGCTAAAAATGGTCCAAATCGAACTGCAGGAGCCCTTTACGATATGGTTCCTCCAAGTGAAGATGCGACTAAACCTGCAGGGGAATGGAACAAAGAGACCATCTATATCAACCACGAAGAAAATAAAGGTTGGGTAGAACTAAACGGAACTCGTGTTACTGAATTTCCTGTACACGGTGAAGAATGGGAAGAAATGGTGAAGAAATCAAAGTTTAGTGAATGGGAAGGTTTCGGGGCTAATCGTAGTGGCCATATTGCCTTACAGGATCATGATGATAAGGTTTGGTATCGTAACATAAAGATCAAGGAATTATAAAATTCTGCTAAATAATAATTAAAGCTGCGTGATGCAGCTTTTTTTATACCCCATACTCTACAAAATAAAGTATCTTAAAAAAATAAAATTGATACATGAATAAGAAGGATATAAGCTTTAAAAATGCAGACGGTAAAGAACTGAAGGGGGTTCTGGAATTACCACTAAATGAAACCCCTACAAACTTTGCGATCTTTGCCCACTGTTTTACCTGTAACAAAAATTTTCATGCTCCTACCAATATTAGCCGAACGCTGGCGTCACATGGTTATGGAGTTCTTAGATTCGATTTTACGGGCCTTGGAGATAGTGAAGGAGATTTTGAAGACACCAACTTTTCGGGGAATGTAGAAGACCTAATTTCGGCAGCTAAGTACCTGGAGGAAAATTATCATGCACCCAGCATCATGATTGGACATTCACTAGGAGGAGCTGCAGCCCTATTTGCCTCAAAACAGCTGGAAAGTATTCGCTGTATGGTCACTATAAATGCACCTTCCAATCTTACCCACGTAAAATCTCACTTTAAATCCAATATGAAGGAGATCGAAGAACAGGGTTATGCCGAAGTGAATATTGGCGGTAGAGAATTCAGGATCAAACAGCAATTTGTGAAAGACCTGGATGATAATGAGGATGCTACAGCGCTTCAGGAGATTAGAAAGGCTTTATTAATATTACATTCTCCTCAAGATAATATTGTATCCATAGATCATGCTGAAGATTTGTATAGATCTGCCTGGCATCCAAAAAGCTTTGTGAGCCTTGATGGAGCAGACCATATGCTTAGTGATAAAAGTGACTCATTATATACAGGAAACCTAATTGCTACCTGGGCTTCACGTTATATAGATTCCGAAGAGAAGGAAGAGCTAAGTACAGATCATGAGGTAGTAGCGAACCTTGGTGAACATGGCTATACTACCCAGATTAGAACGGGGAATCACAGTTTCATAGCAGATGAACCTGCTAAAGTTGGTGGTGCAGATCTTGGTCCTACTCCTTACGAGTTAGTTTCAGCGGGACTTGCCGCTTGTACATCCATGACTATTCAAATGTATGCACGTAGAAAAAACTGGAGTATTCAGAATGTGGAGACGCATGTAAGTTATTCGAAAAAGCATGCTGATGACTGCGAAAATTGCGAAGATGCCGGTGCTAAAATTGATACTTTCGAAAGAGAGATCTCAATCAAAGGTGATCTCGATGAAAAACAACTGGAACGTGTGCTGCAGATCGCAGATAAATGCCCGGTTCATAAAACCTTATCCTCTACAGGGAAAATAAATTCAAAATTGCGTGATTAAGTGAGTATGGTTCTATTGTTAAGCTCTCCTTAAACTTTTGGCTGCACATGACATTAGGACTAATTTAGACCTGTAAACCGAATTTTAACCAATCGATACAGTATGAAACGTATTAGTTTATCTCTAGTTCTTTGCGCCGGATTAGTTTTCACAGGATGTAAGAACGACAAGAAAGAAAAAGAAATGGATGACCAGAATGAGACCGAAATGTCTTCAGAAATGGACAGCCAGAAAAATGAACAAAAGAAGAAAGCAAAAGTTACTTTGCAATCTGTTAGCAATTCAAACCTAAGCGGTAATGTTGTATTCACCCAGGAAGATGGTGAAGTATCCATGACTGCAATTATTAGTGGTCTTGCTGAAGGAACTCACGCTATTCACATTCACGAGAAAGGAGACTGTTCTGCAGCAGATGGTAAGTCTGCAGGTGGACACTGGAATCCAACTGGTGAAGACCATGGAAAATGGGGTGATTCAGAAGGTTTCCATAAAGGTGATATAGGAAATTTCGAAGTTGATGAAAATGGAAATGGAACTGTTAATCTTACTACAGATGAGTGGTGTCTAGATTGTGGTGACAAGAATAAAGATCTTGCAGGAAAAGCAGTGATCGTTCATGATGGTGTAGATGATTATACATCTCAACCTTCAGGAGCTGCCGGAACCAGAGTTGGTTGTGGAGTTATTGAAATGTAATAAGCAAGAAATATTATTTGAAAGCGGCTATTTGGCCGCTTTTTTTATACCATATTATGAACTATATTTATTTTTTCTAAACATTATTTATGCAGCAGGACGGTTTAATCCTTGAACTTCAGAATGGTAATCAAAGAGCTTTCGAAAGAATCTATGAGCTTTATTCTGAAAGTGTTTACGGTATTATATTCAGTATAGTGAATGATCAGGATATAGCAGAGGAAATATTACAGGATGTCTTTTTAAAGATATGGAATAACGCTTCATCATATAATTCAAGTAAAGGCAGGTTTTTTACCTGGATCTTAAATATCGCCCGGAATGCTTCTATAGATCAGCTTCGCTCTAAGAGACACAAGAACAGCCAGAAAAACCTGACAGCAGATAATTTCGTAGATATTCTGGAAAGCAAGTCTAACTTTTCTGCTCAGGCAGATGCCATAGGGATTCAGAAATATATTGATGTTTTAAAGCCCGTGTGTAAGAAATTGATAGACCTGCTGTTCTTTAAAGGATTTACACAGAAGGAAACAGCGGAAGAGCTGGATATGCCTCTGGGCACGGTTAAAACCCGGAACAGAGCATGTATTAATTCCCTTCGGAATATGTTAGCTGAATAAGAATGGAAATTAAAGAATACATAGAATCTGGAATATTAGAACTTTATGTTTATGGAGCTTTAACCGAAACTGAAAGCAGGGAAGTATCTGCAGTACTCAAAAAACATCCTGAGGTTGAAAAGGAAGTTGAAGAAATTGAGGCTGCCTTGATGAAGCTTTCTGCAGCGACAGCTCCTTATAACCCGGAAGCCTTGCTAGCCAGTATAAAAACGAAGCTCTCCGGAAAAGGCGATCGTGAGGTAGTTACCATGGAAACTGAAAGTAGAACACAATGGGTATCTTATATTGGATGGGCGGCCAGTATCTTATTACTAGTTGGTTTATTCTTCCTGTTCGAAGATAATAATGATCTAAGAGAGCAATTAAATTCTGAAAAAGTACGCAGTGCCCGAATGGAACAACAAATAGTTGATATTCGTGAAGATGCAGAAAAAAGCGAAGATCTTCTTGCCATTCTTAGAAGTAAGAATGTTTCAAGGGTGAGCCTGCAAGGTCAGAACGTAGCTCCTGAAGCATATGCAGCTGTTTACTGGAATAAAGAAGAGAATAAGGCTTACATCGATGCCAAGGAATTACCAGAACCTCCAAGAGGAAAGGTCTACCAGGTATGGTCTCTAAAAATGGATCCTTTAACACCAACGAGTATAGGTCTTCTGGATACTTACGCAGTAGACGACAACAAAATATTCGAGCTTGAAAACGCAAACCAGTCTGAAGCTTTTGGTATCACACTGGAGCCGGAAGGTGGTAGTGAATCACCAACTATGGAACAACTCTATGTTCTGGGTGCGGTATCAGCTCCATAACAAATATCAAATCTATAAAAACAAAACCCTGCGTTATTACGCAGGGTTTTGTTTTTATAGATTTTATCATACATTCTATGCATTATATAAATTAATAAGCCCCACGCGAAAGCGTAGGGCTTACTTTGTAAACGTTAGAAGAATTTCCGAGGGTCCTCACTCCTAACATCTAACCAACCAAAAAAATCAAAAACTCAAATCGACATAATTCGACCAAAAATTATTCA
Source organism: Christiangramia marina (assembly GCF_048285865.1). Lineage (NCBI taxonomy): Bacteria > Pseudomonadati > Bacteroidota > Flavobacteriia > Flavobacteriales > Flavobacteriaceae > Christiangramia > Christiangramia marina. The sequence continues at coordinate 467,044 of NZ_JBLVTK010000003.1, forward strand.
AACAAACCGAGTTTATATATCAAGATATACGGAAGCATCTTTCTTACGGTTTTAAAAAAATCAACTTTAACATTTCAACATCAATTGTTTAGCCATGATTTAAAGTCCTTGACCCGCTCGCGGCTTACAATGATCTGGAATTCAGTAAAGTTTTCGAGCTTCACTTCAAGTCTTGAATTGGAATAGGTTAGTATGTCTTTGATTGCTTTAATATTTAGGATGCATTTTCGATTTACACGGTAGAATTTTTCAGGATCTAACTCCTCCTCCAGTTGTTCTAGCGGAATATCGACCGGATAATTCCTACCGGAATAACAATGCATATATGTTGCTTTGTTTTCAGAATAAAAGCAGGCAATATCACTGGCTTCTACGAGTTTTAAGTGCTGGCCAACCTGAGTAGTGAATCGGGATTTATATGTCTTCAAAGAAGATTGTCCTGTAAGCATACTTCTAATTTCCTGCAGGTCCAGCCCTTCCTTCTTCCTTGTACTTTCAAACTTCGTGATCGCTGCTTCCAGCTCCTCGTCGTCTATTGGCTTCAACAGGTAATCGATACTATTTAATTTAAAGGCTTTCAAAGCATATTCATCGTAAGCCGTCGTGAAGATAATGGCACTTTTCGGAGAAACCTGTTCAAAGATCTCAAAAGAGAGTCCGTCGCTTAACTGTATGTCCAGAAATATAAGCTCAGGATCTGGATTATTCTGGAACCACTTAACAGCATCACTAACCGAATGTAGCATCACTTCCGTAGTCATTCCCAGATTAGTCAGCATTCTCTGCAAGCGTCGTGCGGCAGGTTTTTCGTCTTCAATAATTACTACTTTCGTCACAGTCCAGGTTTATTTCCAAAGTTGCTTTTTGTCTTTTTCCATGATCTCTTTGATCTTACGTTCTTCCCAGGATTTTCCGAAGATAAAATTTGGCCCGAATACGCTCGCCCAATGAGCGAATAAACCTATCCCCCAAAAGAATAGTGTAGAATAATTCTGCCACCTGGTAAGCCCCTCTTCGAAACCTGTCTGGCGTGTACTTACCACGAATATTGCAATATTTACGAATATATATATGATAAGGTGAACGTAAAAACCTTTAATGTCTTTGATTCTTTTCTGCGCCTGCTTGTAGCGCATATCTTTTCTATAATCGATTTCCATTAGTTCCAGCTTTTATTTTGTTGTTGATCCTTTTCCATTAATTCCCTGATCTTACGCTCTTCCCAGTCAGATCCATATCCGAAAACTGAAAAGCCGTGAATGGTCAATCCAATTCCCCATCCAAATAATGGAAACCAGAACCACTGGAAACCCCAGTAAGTAAAATAATTTATAAATATTAGAAAAGGGATTACTACGCAGTAAGATATAAGGTTTCCATAAAATTCCTTGATCTCCTTTACTCTCTGTTTTGCCTTGAAATACGCATTTTGTTCGTTGATAGTGGTCGATTCCATAATTGATATTTGTTTAGTTAGTATTGGAAGTTTCACTTTGAAGTGATCCTCATTTTGTTCGATTAAAACTCTACGTTCGGTCACCACATCATAGCGGTTAACGATATTCTGAAGCCCTACACCCTTACGATCACCCAGAACTTCTTTTTTCTGAAAATTGTTCTGTACAACCAGGTAACCATTGTCCTCAGTAATTTTAATATTTAAGGGCCTGCTTTCGCTTACCACGTTATGTTTGATGGTATTCTCGAGTAACAGCTGTAATGATAATGGGACAACTTTTGCTTCTTCTGAAGATAATTGCTCTGGCAATTCAAAGAAGATACTGTCTTCAAAACGCATTTCTAGCAATTTCATATAGGTCCTGGCAAATTTCAGTTCTTCTGAAAGTGGCACAAGATCTTTATCTTTCTGTTCCAGCACATAACGGTAGACTTTAGATAGTGACGTAGTAAATCGTTGAGCCTGGTATGGATTTTCATCTATTAATGATGCAAGAACATTCAGACTATTAAATAGAAAATGTGGGTCTAATTGATTCTTTAATGCGTCAAATTTCGCTGAAGCAGTTCCTGCAATGATCTTTTGCTCCTTAACTCTCTTCTCCTGAAGCGCTTTATAAAAATAGATAAGATGAAAAACAAGGGTGACGATCGTGGTAAATAGTAGCGGAAAGAAATAATAGCTAAGATTTTCATTCTCCAGAAATTCAGGTATTGGTTGTTTTCCGAAAACAGTTTTATCAATAAGCCGGCATAGAAAATATCCCAGCAAGGTCAGTATGATCGAACCGGAAGATGCTATAAAAGCCCTTTTGAGTCCGGCATCTTTCCAACCTACCTTTTTATTAAAGTAATAGAAGTAAAGTATATTAATTGTAGTAAGGACGAATGAATAGAAGAAGTACATGGCCAGGTTCTCCCAGTCGGCAAGTGCTTTGAAGCTGAATCCATTAAATGTAGCATCCATTAGAGCAATCACTAAACTCACAATAATACTGATCTTTAATATTTTTAATAGGTTCTTCATTTGTATAATTCTATGTCAAAGATGTACTCTTTCTGTCTTTTCCTGAAAGTTTTATTACTGAACTGTCATTTTAACTGTCTGAACTGTTAGAAGCATATCAATGTATTCTGTAAATTAGAAAATCTTTAACATAAAAATGAATAACTTGGAAACAAATCATAAAATTCTAAAAGCATGACAATTTTTGAAGCACTAAGACAGGAGCACGAAATACAGCGTGACCTGATCGATAAGCTTATAAAAACCGAAGGGAAAACTGAAGAAAGAAAAAAGATCTTTGAAGATCTAAAACATGAATTGAAGATTCATGAAGATGCTGAAGAGCGCCATTTTTATATTCCGCTAATGGAAAAGGACATGACCCAGGAAAAGGCAAGACATAGTGTTGCAGAGCATCACGAAATGGATGAACTAGTGGAAAAACTTGAAGATACTAAAATGGACGCTTCGAACTGGTTGAAGATCGCCAAAGATCTGGAACATCAATTGATCCATCATCTTGATGAAGAAGAGCAGGAAGTATTTCAATTAGCTGGAAAAGTACTTACCGAAAATCAAAAAACTTCATTGGCCTCAGATTATAATAAAGAGATCAAAGAAAGGAGATAAATAAAAAAAGGCCGTCGTACGACGGCCTTTTTTTATGCTTTATCCTTATCCATGGACATTCTTTCTTCATGACCCTTAAACGGTCTAATGATCAATCGTGCAGCCTTATCGAAGTTCACGTAATTGTATAACCAGTTAAAGAATGTAACGGCGCGGTTACGAAAGCCCACCAGAAACCATAAGTGCACGAACATCCAGACGAACCAGGCAAAAAAACCTGAAAATTTCCATTTATGCAGGTCTACTACTGCCCTGTTTCTACCAACAGTAGCCATAGTTCCCTTATCAAAATAATCGAAAGCTTCCAAAGGCTCACCCTTGATCAATCTCTTAATATTTTTCGCTAGATGTTTCCCTTGCTGTATAGCAGGTTGAGCCACCATAGGATGACCTCTCGGAAAGTCTTCGGTAGCCATTAAAGCAATATCGCCAATGGCAAAAATATTTTCATAACCGTTGATCTGGTTAAAGGCATTCACCTCGTAACGGTTCGCTTTTTCGACCATGGCTGAAGCATTCAAACCTTCTACGGGTGCTCCGGTAACTCCGGCAGACCAGATAAAAGTTTCCGTTTTAAGTGCGAGCTCCGTATTGGTTGTCACCAAATGACCATCATAGTTTTCAACCATCGTATTCAGGTGTACTTTCACACCGAGTTCTTCCAGCATTTCCTGAGCCTTTTCAGAAGCATGTTCACTCATGGGAGGTAATACCCTACCCATTCCTTCCAGAAGATGAATGTTCATTTCATTTGGATCCAGATCAGGATAATCTTTAGGTACTATATGATTTCGAAGTTCTGCAATTGCACCACTAAGCTCTACACCAGTAGGTCCTGCGCCGGCAAGCACAAAATTCAGTAATGATTTACGTTTTTCAGGATCATCTGTGATGGTAGCCTGCTCCAGATTTTCAAGAATAAGACTACGGATATTCAGGGCCTGCGGAACAGTTTTCATCCACATCCCATGTTCTTCAATACTATCATTTCCGAAGAAATTAGTTTTTGAACCCGTCGCAATGACCAGATAATCGTAGATAATATCACCAATACTGGTATGAACGGTATTTTTTTCCGCAGAAATTGATTGTACCTCCGTAAGTCTGAAAAAACAGCGATCGCTCGAACGTGTAATTTTTCTTAATGGATAAGCGATCGAATCTGGTTCCAGTCCCGAAGTGGAAACCTGGTAAAGCAATGGCTGAAAAGTGTGGTAATTATGGCGATCCAGCAAGACCATTTGCACATCCTGCTTCAATAAATTTCTTGCCAGTGCCAGCCCGGCGAAGCCACCGCCAACTACTACAACTCTAGGTAAATCAGACTTTGGAATAATCATTTCGGTTGGTTTTATTCAAATTTAAGATTCTTAGAAGCAAAGAAAGATGGATTAACTATAAATTAAAGATTTTTGTAACGCTACAGGTATTTTACCTACCTATTAGTGCTAACCAAGAAGATTCGTGAACAAAGACCTAGAACATCAGTTTGTAACAAACCTGGAGCAAAACCAGAACATTGCACATAAAATCTGCCGTATCTACACCAATGATCAGGAATCGCATAATGATCTGTTTCAGGAAATTACCATACAATTATGGAAAGCTTACCCCAAATTTCGGGGAGATTCAAAGTTTAGTACCTGGATGTACAGGGTCGCTTTGAATACGGCCATAACGCTTTATCGAAAGAAAAAGAAAAGTATACGAACCCAGGATTATGATAGTGTACACTTTAAAATAAAAACGGAAGCTTATGATGATACTGCGGAACAACATTTGAAACTAATGTATGATGCGATCAAACAGTTGAACGATATCGACAAGGCACTGGTCTTTCTATATCTTGAAGATAAAAATTATGCCGAGATCTCTGAAACTCTGGGGATCACTGAAGTTAATGCACGTGTAAAAATGAATAGAGTAAAAACGAAATTACAAAACATTATAAATCCTTAATAGCCTATGGATAATTTAGATCTATTAAAAAAGGATTGGAAGAAGCAGGAGAAATCTATTCCCCAGCTGTCTTACGACGACATATATAAACTTATCTGGAAGCGTTCTTCTTCTATCGTGAAGTGGATATTCTTTATTAGTATTATCGAGTTTGGACTTGGAGCGGTATTGAATATTTTCATTGCTGATGATGAATACTGGGCAAAAATGGAAGAATATAACCTTACATTATTTCTTATCATCACCTATGTGATCTCATACCTCATTACATTTTATTTCATTTACAAGTTTTATAGGAATTATAAAGCTATTAATGCTACAGATAGCGCTGCAGTTTTGATGAAAACCATATTAAAAGTAAGAAAAACAGTAAAGTATTACATAGGCTTCATACTAATATCGAGTGCGTTTGTGTTTATATTTTCCATGATTTTTATATTGAGAAACCATGTTTTAACCGCGGAAACGGTAACTTCAGACATGTCATTTGACTGGAAGCAATGGTTATTATTCATTGGAGGAACTTTGCTTGCCCTAGCGGTAATACTGGGTGTTATCTGGTTGATCTACACACTGGTGTACGGAATCCTGCTTCGAAGATTACACCGAAATTACAAGGAATTGAAAAAGTTAGAAATGTAAATGAAAAAGCCGGAATTGATTCCGGCTTTTTTTATTAATATCCAAAACGTCTCTGTTCGTTCAGGTCTTCCATGGCCTGGATTTCTTCGGAAGGAATTACTTTCAGGAATGAAGGATGTTGTTCAATCGCATATTCCAGTTTCTTTACAATCTCTTCAATACTGTCATTCTCATAATCAAATTCCAGAGGTTCCTTGATCTGAAATGTTTGCAGTATCCCACGTTTTTTGATTCTAAGTCCTTTTTTATCAAATGATCTTCGGAAGCCATCGATCACAATCGGGATCACGATAGGTTTATGATTCTTAATGATATGAGCCGTTCCTTTACGTATAGGTTTAAAAGGTTTCGTCGTTCCCTGCGGAAATGTGATCACCCATCCATCATTGAGCGCCGTACCAATGTTTTGAGTGTCATTGGGATTGACATCTCTTTTTACCTCCTGCCCTTTTGCTCTCCAGGTTCGTTCTACAGTGATCGCTCCGGCATAAGCCATGATCCTGGTTAAAAGTCCGGCTTTCATCGTTTCCTTAGCAGCTACATAGTAGATATTTAGTTTTGGTTGCCAGATATAGCCCACATTTTTAATACTATCTACCCGCCCGCTCAAACTTGCATTGAAGACATGGAACATTGCCGTAACATCAGCAAAATATGTTTGATGATTGGAAACAAAAAGTACGTTGGTATCTGGTAGATTCTTGATGATCTCAGAGCCTTCTATCTGCAATTCATTATATCCACGATAGCGTCTGTGAGTTAAAACACCAAAAATGCGAATAAGCCACTTTTTCAAGAACTGATAATGTCCAAACGGATTTTTCTTAAACACTCCCATGCTACTTATTTTATCCTATTGAAATTTTTAGATTTCCTTAACAAACCGGGCAAATATAGTAATATCTCTCAAATTAAATCCTGAGCAGCATTTCCCGAACTTCAGCCAGCATCATTCCCGTGGCGCCCCAGACTATTTTATTATTTAGTTTATAAGCTGGCACCTCAATTTCAGTAGCGTAAGATGTGCTAAGCGTTTCATTTACCAGATTATCGTCATCCAAAAAATCACTTAGAAGCACTTCCATAATCTCTTCCACTTCAGATTCCTGCGGAATAAGTTCTGGAGTATGATCCAGCACACCTATAAATGGATAAACCCAGAAATTAGATGGTGGAATATACAATCTGGAAAGTTTTGCGATCACTTCTACTGAATTTTGTGGTACTCCTACCTCTTCTTCAGTTTCTCGTAGAGCGGTATGTTCCATATTCCTGTCTTCTGGTTCTACCCGACCACCTGGAAATCCTACTTGATTAGAGTGCACTCCCTTATAGGTTCTTCTAAGTATCAATACCATCCGGGTTTTTTGCTGCAGGTCTGGATAGAATAAAGCCATGACTCCAGCTTCCTGAGGATTTAGCTGCTCCATCTCCAGCTCCTCCAATTCCTTTATTCTCATCATTGGAGCCAGTTTTCGATGCGCATTCTCTCCCGGCAACGGCATTTTTTTTAACTTTGAAATCCTGTTTTTAAAATCTTTGAATTCCATGTTTAGAAAGTATCTTTTACTAACAATTTTTTCAGTTCTCTTTTTCGCAAGTTGTGAAGATAAGCAAAGTTCCTCAGAAAAGTCGGCTAAACCTACTGCAGAAGAGCTTGAGCTTCAAAGAAAAAAAGACTCTACGCAGCAGGCCAGAGATAGTATTTTGAAGATCCGTAAAGCAGAAATTAAAAAAGCAAATACCAAAACCGAATTTGAGAAAGATGACATGTATCCTATCGCCCAGGAAGAACTGATGCCAGTCTTACGCAAGTACGGTAATGAGCATCCTGAAACCAGAATCAGGATCAAAACAAAATTCGGGGATATAGACGTTGAGTTATATCGGGATACTCCGCTACACCGGGCAAATTTCATCATGCTTGCCAAGAATGACTATTTTGATAATACATTTTTCCATAGGGTTGCACCGGGTTTCGTGATACAGGGTGGTAATGCAGACAACCAGATCACTGCAGATAATCGTGGTGATGTGGGAAGCTATTTGATCCCCAGTGAGTACGAAGCAGGACATCAACATAGTTACGGAGCATTCTCTGCTGCAAAGTATGCCGAGCAGAACGTTAGTAAAGCCTCTTCTCCTTTTGAATTTTTTATTGTTATGGATAAAAATGGAACTCCGCATCTAAACAATGATCATACGGTTTTTGGTCGTGTAATGAGAGGTATGAAGATAGCTGAAAAGATAGCCCAGGTTGAAACTGGAGAATCTGAATGGCCTGTCGATAATGTTGAAATGGATATAGAAGTACTGAACTAATTACTGGCTAGTGTAATAATTATAATCGGTCACCACTCTATCCAGAAATTCCATAGGTCTTTCTTCAAATTTCACATCCAGTAATTCAGCTACTTTTTGACTAAGGTTCAGGATGATATGGTGATGCCCTTCAGCTTTAGCAGTCTGGTATAAATTCTTTATTTCCTGCACATCTTGATCTGATAGCACCGTCACCTGCGGATATTTAGGAGTATAATCTTCAGAAAAACTAGCACCGAGCGTATGCTCTATACCAAATTTCTTTTTTTCAGTAATAACCGTTGTACCCGCTGCAAGATCTCCAAGTCGCTGGCCTTTGCCAGTAAAAAGGATTGTTACTACCGCAACAGCACCACTACTCGCCGAAATATCGATCAATCGAAGTAACCAACGGGTTAGATAATTAGAAAATGTTGGCCGACTACCATCCTTACGTACCACGCGAATATCCAGGATTGCCTTTCCTGGAGTTTGCCCGTTCCAGAAAGTTTCCCATAGCAAATAATACAACATGGTGGGAAGCCCAAGAACTGTATAATACATCCACTGGTCCCCTGCTCCATTGGTCGCCCCTGCGATGATCAGACCAGAAAGGATCATGTAGATCACGATAATAGCGAGATCGATAAAAAAAGCAAGGATCCTCTCTCCCACTCCCGCAATATTGTGATGAATATTGATATTTTGGGCAGTTTCGATTTGAAAATTATCCATTAAATATGTTACTTTGGTTCAATTAAATTTAAGAATGCGCGAGGCAGCTTTTGTAAGGCAAAATAAAGATAAATGGGTCAAGTATGAAAGTCTGCTTCAGAAATATAAATCGCTGAATCCAGATCAACTATCCAATCTTTACGTAGAACTAAGCGATGACCTGAGTTACGCTTCAACCTTTTATCCTGGCTCGAATACCGTTCAATACCTAAACGGACTAGCAACTACTGCCCACCAGAAGATCTATAGAGCGAAAAAAGAATCTAAAAGCAGGTTCGTAACGTTCTTTACTAAAGAATTCCCGAGGGAATTTCATAAGCACCAAAAGCAACTGTTATGGAGTTTTCTAATATTTGCAGGTTTTAGCCTGGTTGGAGCTTATAGTGCGGCTACAGATGGTTCTTTTTTAAGATCTATTCTAGGCGATGCTTATGTGAACATGACGCTTGAAAATATTGCGAACAAAGACCCTATGGCTGTTTATAAACAGGCTTCAGAAACAAATATGTTCCTGGGGATCACCATCAATAATATTAGGGTCGCTCTTACAGCCTTTTCACTAGGAGTACTCGCCGGGATTGGAACTGTTTTCGTGTTGATGCAAAACGGAGTTATGCTTGGTAGTTTTCAATATTTCTTTTATGAAAAGGGTTTGCTCTGGGAATCTGCCAGAACGATCTGGATCCATGGTACGATAGAAATTTCGGTTATTATTGTAGCTGGCTGCGCTGGCCTGGTCGTTGGAAAAAGTATACTTTTCCCGGGAACTTACAGCCGGCTGAAATCATTCACCATGGGAATCAAGGACGGACTCAAAATTGTAATTAGTACAGTTCCGTTTTTCATCATAGCTGGATTCCTGGAGGGATTTGTGACCAGGATGACTCAAATGCCAGATTGGCTTGCCATCATTATCATAAGCTTATCATTACTACTAATCCTATTCTACTACGTTATTTACCCAATCCTATTATCTAACAAAACCAGAAATGCATAACAACCACATCATTTTTAAACGACAGCGAGAACTTGGAGAGATCCTGAGTGTTACTTTTAAATTTATTAGAGAGAATTATAAAACCGGACTGCGATTATTCTTTAAACTTGTAGGCCCCTCATTCATTCTACTGGTTGCTGCAATTACTTTTTACACCTACACTACACTGGGGAGTAGCCTGTTTACCAATGAAAACCTGGATGCTTCCAACGTGATCATTGCGCTGGCACTGCTAATGATCGCTTACCTTGCCTATTTCACCTCTATGACCGGGACTATGAACCATATGATCCTGTCATATATAAATAACGACGGACAGATAAAAGATGAGGAGGTCAAAGATGGCCTGAAACAGGACTTCGGAAAGATCCTGCTATTATCTATACTTACAGGAATTATAACATTCGCCGCGTTCATGTTCTTTGTGATTCCTGGGATATATGTATTTGTTCCATTGTCGCTGGTTACTGCGATCCTGGTCTTCCGAAGAAATGGAGTAACCGATAGTATTTCTGAAAGTTTTCAGCTGGTCAAGGACAACTGGTGGATGACCTTCGCCACGCTTCTTTGTATATACCTGCTGATTTATGTTATCGGACTCATCTTCCAGCTGCCTGCACTTATTTATATATTCATTCGCGCTTTTACGGTAGCTTCAGAATCTTCTGCAGCAAAACCTCAGGATATGTTTGGAACTGGGTATGTGATCATTAACGCGATCTCTTCAGCAATACAATATATCATTTATAGTATGACCGTAATTGGGGTTGCCTTTGTATACTTTCATCTTAACGAAAAGAAAAATTTTACCGGTACTTACGAAACAATTCAAAACCTGGGAAACAACCGATAGTTTGAAGTTATACCTGCTGTATTTTTTTATTCTTCTGAGTCTTACTCAGGAGTTACGCGCTCAAGAGGATTCAATATTCAAGAGAGATATTCAGGTGGAAAAGTCTGAAGATCTTGTTCCGGTTGAATTCGATGCTACTGAAATTGAAGAATATAAAAAGCAGGATGAATATAATTATATTGAGAGTACAGAGGAAGATAGCTGGTGGGTTCGATTTAAAAAATGGTTGAACCTTAAATATAATCAGTTTATAAACTGGCTTTTTGGAAGTTATGATGCGAACGGAATCCTGGCATTTTTTATAAGGATCTTCCCGTACGTAATTATTTTCGCCGTTCTGGCTTTGATTGTCTGGTTATTTACCCGGCTTAATCCAGGTGCTAAGATCCTGGCAGAACCCGGAAAAAGTAAAGTCATTCTTAGCGAGGAAGAGGAACTGGTAAAAAATGAAGATCTAAGCAGTCTAATTAATAGAGCTGTTTCAGAAGAAAACTACAGGTTTGCTGTGCGTTATCAATATTTGCGAAGTTTAAAATTGCTGGATGAAAATGATGTTATTCAGTACGAATTTCAGAAGACCAATAAGGAATACTTACAGGAGATCCCAGAAGAGCGATTACAACAGTTATTTGCAGAGGTCACTAAGTTCTATGAGTTTATCTGGTATGGTAACTTCAAGGTTTCTTCCGCAGATTATAAAATTGCCGCAAATGGATTCAGCAAGATCGAAAATGAATTAAAACCGGTCAAAAATGCATAGAACCTACAAGTTTGCGATCGCACTTTTCGTACTAGTGGTCATTGTACTAACCTGGCTGGAAACATCGGTAAAAGAGGAGATCAACTGGAATCCAAGTTATACACATTTTGATGAAATTCCGCTTGGCTCGAAGATTTTTTATGAAAGCTGGAAACGAACTTCGGGGGATAGCCTGGAAATGCTCAAAATCCCGCCTTACGAATTTTTAAATTCTGAAGAGGCCAAAGGCACCTATTTCTTTTTTAATAAAGGTGTTGGTTTTGATGATGATGAGCTGGATCATTTGCTGAACTGGGTTGCTGAAGGAAATACCGTATTTATTTCAGCACATGACTATAGTCAGAATCTGAAGGACACTTTAAAGATCGAAACAGGTTCTGAAATTGATGTAGATGGTTTTACTGAAGCTCAGGATTTAAACTTTTATAATCCAAGGATAAAACTGAAGCATGATGCCTTATTCGATAAACAGGTAACGAAATCTTTTTTTACTGAAATTGATACCTTAAACCATCAAGCATTAGGATTTACCCGCAAAGACAAACTGTTGCCCAAGGTCAATTTTATAAGAGCAGACTTTGGAGAAGGAGCGATTTTCTTACATACAGCACCGCAGGTTTTTAGTAATTACTTCATGCTGAAGGAGGATAATTATAAATATACCGCTAATCTTCTGGCTTATATCCCAGCTGGAAAAGTGTACTGGGATGCATATTATAAATCTGGTAAATCTTTCTACAGTTCTTCGTTATATATTCTACTGAATAACAGATCTTTAAAATGGGCTTATTATGCTGTGCTATTTTGCATCGTCCTGTTTATAGTCTTTGAAGGCAAAAGAAAGCAACGAGCAATTCCGGTCATAGATCCACCAAAGAACCGATCTTATGAGTATACCGGAATCATCTCGAGTTTATACCTGGAACAAAATCGATTTCAGGAACTGGGAGATAAAAAGATCGCGTTATTTCTCGAATTTATACGCCGGGAATATCGCCTGGAAACTTCAAAAATAGATGCTGAATTTAAACAGGATCTGGCTGCCAAAAGCTCAAATTCACTGGAAGCAACCAACGATCTTTTCAAAAAAATAGAATCATTTCAAAAGAATAAGAATAGCACAAAACAAGAGTTTCTGGAGCTAAGTACTTATATTAATCATTACAAATTTACCGATGGAAAATCAGGAACAACATAAGCCGGAAGACGAATTAAAGTTTGAAAACAGGATTCCACTGGAAGGCCTGAAATCTTCTGTGGATAAGCTTAAATCACAGCTGGCGAAAGTGATCGTAGGACAGGAAAATTTCGTAGAACTTTTGATCGTTGGCTTACTTGCAAATGGACATGTGCTTATTGAAGGTGTTCCCGGAGTCGCCAAGACGGTTACTGCGAAATTATTTGCAAAAAGCCTCAAAACCGACTTTAGTAGAATTCAATTTACGCCAGATCTCATGCCCAGTGACGTTTTGGGAACTTCCATCTTCAATGTAAAAACTTCAGAATTTGAATTTAAAAAAGGTCCTATTTTTTCGAACGTAATTCTGATTGATGAGATTAACAGGGCTCCGGCAAAAACACAGTCGGCTTTGTTCGAAGTAATGGAAGAAAGGCAGGTTACCATTGATGGTAATTTGTATCCTATGCAACCACCTTTTATGGTGCTGGCCACACAAAATCCTATAGAACAAGAGGGAACCTATGCCCTGCCCGAAGCTCAACTGGATAGATTTTTATTTAAGATCAAGGTAAGTTACCCAAAACTGGAAGAAGAGATCGAAATTTTAAAGGGTCACCATCTCAGAAAAGGTAATTTGCCGGAAGCTGAAATTTCACCGGTTCTCGATCCCAATGAGATCGCTAATTTACGCTCCCAGATTCATGAGATCGTACTAGAGGATAAATTGATGAATTATATCGCAGAACTTGTGATGAAAACGAGAAATCATTCTCATCTATATCTTGGCGCAAGTCCTAGAGCTTCCATAGCGATCATGAACGCTTCTAAAGCATACGCCGCCATCAATGGTAGAGATTTTGTAATTCCTGAAGATATTAAGAACGTCCTGAAACCTGTATTAAGTCACAGGCTTATACTTTCTCCAGATAGAGAAATGGAAGGAATGAAAGCTGAAGACGTCGTAAATATGATCACTCAATCTGTAGAAATTCCTCGATAGTGCTGAAGTTTCTGAAAAGTCTATATTTCAAAGAACTATTCTTCTATTGCCTGATAGGAATCGCTATCTTATTCCTGATCTCGTTCTGGGTGGATTGGCTTTACAGTATTACCTGGATCATCAGCATGATACTGGCAGTAGCGACTTTACTGGACATGATCGCCTTATATTCTGGAGAAGCAGTGATAGCAGAACGCATACTTCCTGAGAAATTTTCCAATTCAGATCCTAATCAGGTAATTCTGAAACTTCGGAATAACTATAGGTTTCCGGTTACAGCTGAAGTGATTGATGAAGTACCACTGCAGTTTCAGAAAAGAGATTTTTTAAAAAGTAAAAAGCTCGGCTCCCGTCACGAAGAAAAATTGGAATATCAATTGATCCCGCTGGAACGAGGAGAATACATTTTCGGTAACCTGAATATTTATATTTCTAGCAAGCTGGGACTTGTAAGAAGAAGATATATTACTGGCAAAGAGCAGTCTGTAAAAGTCTATCCGTCTTTCGTTCAAATGAAAAAACTGGATTTTCTCGCATTGGATCAAAAGATCAATTTGCAGGGAATGAAACGTATCAGGCGGATTGGACACACGATTGAATTCGAACAGATCAAAGAATATGTTCGTGGCGATGATGTAAGAACAATCAACTGGAAAGCAACAGCAAAGCAAAACGCTTTAATGGTTAATCAATTCCAGGATGAGCGCTCTCAACCGGTTTATAGCATCATTGATACGGGAAGGGTCATGAAAATGCCTTTCGAAGGTTTATCATTACTGGATTATGCTATTAATAGTTCCCTAGCGTTTTCCAATATTGCACTCCGCAAAAAAGATAAGATTGGCTTGCTGAGTTTTAGTAATAAAGTGCATGGGATTCTGAAAGCCAGCTCGAGACTAAGCCAGCTGCAACAGGTCATGGAGTCCTTATATCGTGTAGATACAGGATATCTGGACAGTGATTTTAGCATGCTATACTCCCGGGTTCAAAAAAGTATTACCCATCGAAGTCTTATAATGTTGTACACCAATTTCGAACATATGAGTGCATTGCAAAGGCAGCTACCCTATTTAAAAGCGATCAGTAAAAAACATTTACTGGTAGTCATATTCTTCGAAAACACTGAAATTAGCAGACTTACCGAACAATCTGCAGAAAAGGATATTTCTACCATGGCACACCAGACGATCGCTGAGTCTTTTCAACATGACAAGCTCATGATGGTCAAGGAGCTGGAAAAATTTGGCATACAGACCATTCTTACTCCGCCAAAGGATTTAAGTATCAATACGATCAATAAATACCTGGAAGTAAAAGCTCGCGGACTCATATAAACGGTTCAGCATCAATATTCGACAGTTCAGATATAAATACTTATATACAAGGAGGTTATGATCTACATTTGAAATGTAATTAAAACCAATCCTTATGAAAACTGTATTATTATTACTCGCATTATTTATTGGTAGTCTATTAAATGCACAGACTGCAACTACTCACGAACTTGAAGTAACCATCCCAAATGTCACAAACGACAATGGTGAAGTGCTATTCGCACTTTACAAGGAGGAAAACTTTATGAGAGAACCTTCATTTTCTCAAAAATCTACTATCAAAGACGGGAAAGCAATGGTAAAATTTGAAGATCTGCCAGAAGGAGATTACGCGCTGGTCGTGATGCACGACGAAAATAGCAATGGTAGAATGGATTTCGAAACCAATGGAATGCCTACGGAAAGTTATGCTACCAGCGGAGAGAGCAAATTCATGGGACCGCCAATGTGGAGTGATACCAAATTCAAGCTGGATAATTCCACAAAAAAATTAAGCCTGAGGTTCTAAGATCTCATCGAAACGTCTCAAAACCCACCAATTGGTGGGTTTTTTGCATAGATAAAACAAAGTTAAAGCCTATCTGAAATAGGAAATTCTTATACCTTTGTAGTTCAAATCTATTCATATGACAATTACCCAGTTGCATTATGTATTAGCAGTTGCTGAACATAAGAATTTTACTAAGGCCGCTCAGAAAGTTTTCGTTACTCAGCCAACGCTGAGCATGCAGATCCAGAAGCTGGAAGAAGAACTGGACATTACTATTTTTGACCGAACCAAAAAACCGATTCAGCTTACAGAGGTTGGACAGAAGATCGTTCAACAGGCTCGTAATATTGTGAACGAGAGCGACCGGATCAAAGATATCGTAGATCAGCAAAAAGGATTTATTGGCGGAATATTCAGATTGGGAGTGATCCCTACGATCATGCCAACATTGCTACCTATGTTCATAGGTAATTTTATGAAGAAGTTTCCGAAGGTAAAATTGAAAATAGAAGAGCTACATACTGAAGCGATCATAGAAAAACTAAAGGAAGGACATCTGGATGCGGCAATCGCTGCTACTCCACTTCAAATTGAAGGAATCAAGGAGAATGTGCTTTATTATGAGCCCTTTGTCCCCTATATTCCGAAGGAAATGGACTTGCATACCAATGATAAGATAGATATAGATAGTCTTGATATCAATAAGATATTACTGCTGGAAGATGGTCATTGTTTTAAAGATGGTATCATCAATCTTTGCAAGGCAAACCGGGAATACGATGGCGATCAGCTACAACTGGAAAGTGGTAGTTTCGAAACACTTATCAAACTGGCCAATGAAGGTCTCGGGATGACGCTACTTCCCTACCTGCACACATTGGAACTTAAAGATTCTGAAAAAAAGAACTTAAAAATGTTCAACGATCCTGTTCCTGCCCGGGAAGTGAGTTTAATTTATAATCGTAGTGAATTAAAAATGCAGATCATTGAAGCACTGCGCAGTACTATAGCCAGCGTGGTAAAAGGTGCAATTACCTACCAGAATGTAAAGATCATAAGTCCTTTAAATCATAAAAAGGATTTTCAGAAGAATTAAAAAAAAGCGGCTAACAGCCGCTTTTTATTTAAGTGTTCAAATAAATTAAACATTGATTTAATTCAGGGTTCTGTTTGGTTAGTGCAAGAATCCAGAGTCGTAACTCTTCTATCTCGTGTGGAAGCAATCTATCGATCGCTTTCTTAACTTCTCTACAGAACAAGCTTGGATCAAAACTTACTTTATCAAGTATCGTCTTGGTGTATTCAAACATCGCTCTCGCCATATTTTGAAGTATTTAAGTTTAAGATTAGGTTAAAAATAAATGTAGAGATGTACTATAAGCGTTTAGATTTTTGGTTAGAACAATATAGCTATTTTAAGAACAGTGTATGAGTTTTTGTTAATTTTTTAACAAATTAAAACCTATTATCGCCGCTTAAGACATCACCAATTCCTCCAAGTAAACTACCTTCTCCTTTATCCTTTCCACCCATTTGCGGCGCTGCCTGCAACACTCGATTGGCGAGCCTGCTAAAAGGTAATGACTGTATGTAAACCGTACCCGGACCAGTAAGCGAAGCGAAAAATAATCCTTCCCCTCCAAATATGGTATTTTTAATTCCACCTACAAATTCTATATCATAATCTATGGTTTGGGTAAAACCTATGATACAACCGGTATCGACCTTTAACTTCTCACCAGGACCCAATTCTTTTCTGGCCATGGTCCCACCAGAATGAACAAATGCCATTCCATCTCCTTCGATTTTCTGCATGATAAAACCTTCACCTCCAAAAAATCCGCGACCAAGCTTTTTACTGAATTCTATACCAATAGCCACACCTTTTGCTGCGCATAGGAAAGCGTCTTTCTGGCAAATGAATTTTCCATTAAATTGAGTGAGGTCTATAGGAATGATCTTGCCAGGATAAGGTGAGGCAAAGCTTATACGTTTCTTTCCCTGGATTTCGTTGGAAAAGATGGTCATAAACAAACTTTCGCCGGTAAGTAATCTCTTGCCAGCTCCAAGGACTTTTCCAAGGAAACCTTCGTTCTGTTTGGAACCGTCCCCAAATATGGTATCCATTCGTATACCATCGTCCATCATCATAAAGTTTCCGGCCTCGGCAATTACCGCTTCCCTTGGATCAAGTTCAAGTTCTACATATTGCATTTCTTCTCCGAAAATCTGGTAATCTATTTCATGTGCATTCATAATGATTAAATTTTGATTGATGTTTGTTGTATATGATGAGTATCACTTTTGAGAGCAGTGTTACTTTCTTTGTTTAAGTTTAACAGTCCATTCAAATTCAAAAACCGATACTTCAACGCCCTCCTCATTAAGTCCAATTGCTTTCATCCACATGGTTTGTCCTTCTCCGGTAGCAATCGTTCGTTCAATGGCCTCCTTCACTTTCTGTCCATCGTGACAGGTGAATCTTATTTTTCCAGTGGCCTTCTTCGAGAAAACCGACTTGTTCTGTGCCACCAGCATGGAGATTTTTTTACCGGAATCTTGGATCTTTCCCATAACAAGAGCTCCCGTACTAAGCTCTGCAGCCATTGCCTGCACAGCAAAATACATGGAATTAAAAGGATTTTGATTGATCCATCGATGGGTAACACCAACAGCACATTCGGTTTCATCTATATGTTTAACTCTAACACCACACAACCAAGCACTTGGAAGTTTAAGCATTAGAAAAGAATTCAGTTTAGAGGGATTTAGCTTCATGAGCAGAATTTATTATCAAATTTTCATAAAAATATGAAATAACAATGAGACCGTAATTCTTAAATAATTGTTAACTTTTAGTACTTTGCTTTGCATAATACCTTCTTTTAGATATATATTTGCAATAGAACCTAATAGGTATAAAATCATCAAAAATCAAAAACATCATGAAAAGATCAATCAAAAGACAGTCAGTCACCAGCGTTTTACCCGGAACATTAGCAGATAGAATCAAGATCTATGTTACCATTTTCGCCATCTACGTGTACGTTTTCAGCACGATCATTCTTTAATAGTTTTAAATCTCTAATCATGCAGGACACTAACGCTCATAAAAACCGTACTCTAACTACCGTACTCCATCTATCGGTATTTACGAAGTATTTTATACCACTGGGTAATTTCATTTTCCCCATGTTACTCTGGTTAAGCCAGAAAGAAGATGCATTTGTGGATCGTCATGGAAGAAATGCTTTGAATTTTCAAATCAGCACTTTTCTGTATACGGTATTACTGGTAGCTATTGGAGGTGCTACTTTCTTGTACTTTGCTTTAAAATTCAATTTAGTAGAACCATTAATGACCAATGATTCCTTTGAAGTCAACCAGTTTTCAGAAGCATTACCTTTTATCATCATCATGGGTATTCTGGGAATATTATTACTTGGCCTGTTTGTTCTGGAGATCTTTGCAGTCATCTCTGCAAGTCTTTCAGCAAACGAAGGAAAAGAGTATTGCTACCCGCTAACCATCAATTTTTTAAGTTCGGATAAACCGAAAGAAACAAACCATCAAAATCATCAATCAAAAAATGAACAGTTTAATGACACCCAAAAACAAACACTATGAAGATTGAAAATACCAAAGCCCAGATGCGTAAGGGTGTATTGGAATATTGCATTCTCTCGGTTTTAAGAGACGAAGATGCCTATGTGGCAGAAATTCTGGACACATTAAAAGACGCAAAACTACTGGTAGTTGAGGGTACGATCTATCCTTTATTAACCAGGTTAAAAAATGCGGGACTTCTTAATTATCGTTGGGAAGAATCAACAAGCGGACCGCCACGTAAGTATTACGGACTTACCGAAACAGGAAAAATATTTCTCAGGGAATTAACGGGTACCTGGAATGAATTGCAAACTGCCGTTAACATCGTAACCACTCAAAAAAAGAACAATCATGAATAAGACAGTTAACATAAATCTTGCCGGCGTTTTCTTTCACATAGATGAGGATGCTTATGCCAGACTTCAACGATATTTGGAGACTATAAGGCATTCGTTTTCAAATACGCAGGGTCGTGATGAGATCATCTCAGATATCGAAGCTCGTATTGCTGAATTGTTCAATGAGAAAGTGAAGAATGACAGGCAGGTTATCAGCATTAAAGAAGTAGAAGAAGTTATCACGATCATGGGGCAACCTGAAGATTATATGGTCGATGAGGAAATCTTCGAAGATGAACCAACGACCACGCACAGGTCTGCAAGAACTCGTGGAAAACAATTATACCGTGATACTGAAAATGGATTCGTAGGTGGTGTGTCCTCAGGACTTGGTCATTACCTGGCAATCGATGCGATCTGGGTAAGATTGCTTTGGGTATTGCTTACGATCTTTTCCAGTGGTGGTTTTCTATTGATCTACATCGCGTTCTGGATCTTTGTTCCGGAAGCAAAAACTACGGCAGATAAACTTGCCATGCGCGGTGAAGAAGTAACGGTTAGTAACATCGAAAAGAAGATTCGTGAGGGTTTTCATGATGTTTCAGACAGTATAAAAAATGTTGACTATGATAAGTTCGGGAAAAGAGCGTCTGCTGGAGCAACCTCTGCAGCAACCACGTTAGGGAATATTATCAAGTTCTGTCTGAAACTATTTGTGAAATTTATCGGGATCATCCTAATCCTTTTCGCCGGTTCCACTCTTATTGCACTATTCGTAGGTTTATTTGCAGTTGGAACATTCGGGATCGTTGATGCACCGTGGACTGAATATATAGATGTGGTGAATAGTGGCGCTCCTATATGGCTAACCTCACTGCTTGTATTTTTCGCAGTTGGGATCCCATTCTTCTTCCTGTTCGTTCTTGGATTGAAGATACTGGTAAAAAACTTGAGATCTGTAGGTAGAATTGCCCTATTGACATTACTCGGAGTCTGGTTAATCTCGATCATTGGACTATCAGTAATTGGTATTAGCCAGGCGACCAATCGTGCTTTTGATGGTGAGGTTGCCACAACAGAAACTTTAAAGGTGACTTCAGCAGATACTATCTACCTGCGTATGAAGCATAATCCTGAAATGAGTAACAGAACCAGAAGATCATCAGATTTCAGAATTGTATATGAAGAAGACACCAAAATGATCGTTGGAAATGACATCAGGCTTATCGTTCGATCTACCAGAGATTCCGTAGGAAAAATGGAGATATTAAAGTCGGCTGAAGGTAAAAACTACAACGAAGCCAGGAATCGAGCCAAGGCCATACGTTACGGTCGCAGCCTGGTTGGAAATGAACTTTTGCTGGATAGTTATTTTGTAACAGATGCAAAGTCTGGTTACAGAGATCAGGAAGTGCAAATCACTTTATATCTGCCTGAAGGCACCACTCTATATGCTGATGATAATACTTCTACCTTTCACCGAAATACCGATTCTTACGAAGATATTTTGCATAATGGCGAAGAAGAGCATTTTCTGAAGATCATCGACGGTGGCACCAGCTGTGAAGATTGTCCTGTAGAAGATGTATGGGATGACGACAGTGGTGACTGGGATAGCGAAGATACCTGGGAAGACGATTATGATACTTCAGATGACTTTAATGCAAGAGTAGACGTTAATAGTGAAGAAGTTAATATTAGACTGAACGATAACGGCGTGGAGATCCAGGATAAGGATGGCGACCGTGTAAGAATAGATAGTAACGGAGTACAAATACAGAACTAGTATGAGCTCACTAATCAACCTCGTCATTAGCTTTTTTGTTGGATTGATATTATACATTCAGCCCGTAAACAAAGAAACTGTGAACATTGAAGAACCACTCAACAGTACTGAAATATTTCAGAAGCTGGAAAATTACCAGAAGATTCTGGATAGTTGAAGATTTAAAGCCTCCCATGTGGAGGCTTTTTTATTTATATCTTTTGAAAATTCTTCCGCTAAGAAATACCTGAGTTCAATAATATGTGCTGCCCGATACGCCTGTAACGGTGATTTTTCTCTCTGCTTTACGGGCTTTGTAATAATAAGTCCTATCTTTTGCAAAAAAGTATCTGAAGGGTCAAATCTGAAAGATCTAATAGGAAAACCTAAAAATATCATGATAAAGAAACTTCCATTAATACTATTAATCGTTTTATGTAGTTGCAATGCCCAGGACAAGGTAAAAGGTAGCCGAAACGTAAAAACCGAACAATATGATCTCGAAAAATTTCACTCTATCCAGATCAAGGGAGAGTTTGAAGTCGGAATTTTAAAGGGAAGAAGATTCATGATCGAGATAGAAGCCGATGATAATATTCATGATCTCATTATGACTGAAGTTCTTGACGGAACACTTTATATTAAGCCCATCAAAAAACTTTCCCGCACCAAGAAACAGGAGTTAAGAATTACTTTTTCTGATACCTTAAAAAGTATACTTATAGGTGGTGACGTGGAACTCGAGTCTCTCCAGGATCTTTACGTAAATGATTTCAAGCTTGAAACAGGAAATGACGCCAAAGCATTTTTAACACTTACGGCCAGTAAATTCAATTTTATTCACAAGGATGATGCAGAAGCTGAACTGAATGTTACCGCCCAGGAAATTGTTTGTCAGCTAAATCAGTCTTCAAAGGTTGAGGCGCTCTTGAATGCTCCTGATGTTGAGATAGATATTTACGAAAAAGCATCTGCCAGAATAGACGGTGAAACTCAAATTTTCAATTTAAGAGCAGACCAGTCTTCCAAATTCGATGGTGAGAATTTTAGCAGCTTTAAAGCTGAAGTGCTGGCACAGGGAGGTTCATCATCAAAAGTAAACGTTAGCGACACTTTGAATTTAACTGCTTCAGGAAAAAGTGAGATCGAAGTGTTTAATACACCGGTGATCAAATTGTTACAATTTTCAGATGAAGCGAGTTTGTCTAAGAAAGAATTCAGCAAGGGTCTGTTTAAATAAATGCTAAATTTTGATTATTAATTCATTCTGAATAAGTGGATTGAATACATTTGTTGCCAATTTAAGTTAAAAGAAAAATGAAAATTATCACCAAAAATATTGTCCTTGTATTGCTATTATCTCTGGCTTTAGTGTCTTGTAGAGATGAGCAGGATACAGAAGAAGAGAAATCTGAAGTTGAAAGAATGATGGAGGATCCCAATAATAAAGTTGAAGTCAAAGATGGCGG
>NZ_JBLVTK010000003.1:489617-506989 GCF_048285865.1 Christiangramia marina
AAAGGATGATGGCGAGTATAAGAAGAAAGTTGACAGAGCCGATGGTTCAGAAACAAAGATCAAGGTTGACGATGGAGAAGTAAAGGTGAAGACCGACAATTAAAATTCTAAGTTAGTATCAAAAAAAAAAGTCCCGCAATTGCGGGACTTTTTTCTTTTATATGGTACCTGAATTAAACTGTTTCAGGTCTTGTTTGCGGCTTTTGAATATCTTCTTCAGTTTCGATCTCAGCAAGATATCTTTCTGCATCCAGTGCTGCCATACAACCTGTTCCAGCTGCGGTAATCGCCTGTCTGTAAACCTTATCCTGAACATCACCGGAAGCGAAAACACCTGGGATATTAGTTCTGGTAGTCTTACTCTCAGTAATCACGTAACCAGTTTCGTCCATATCTAACCAACCTTTGAAAATATCGGTATTGGGTTTATGTCCAATAGCAACAAAGAATCCTGTAATATCGATTTCTTCCTTCTCACCAGTCTGGTTATTCACCATTCTAAGTCCTTCTACTACCTGCTCACCTAAGATCTCATCTACTTCTGTATTGTAACGAAGGTCAATGTTCTTGGTAGTTTCCACACGGTGCTGCATTGCTTTTGAAGCTTTCATATAGTCCTTACGAACCAGCATGGTCACTTTATTACAGATATTCGATAAGTAAGTAGCTTCTTCTGCAGCGGTATCACCACCACCTACGATGGCTACATCCTGGCCTTTATAAAAGAACCCGTCACATACTGCACATGCAGATACTCCTCCACCTCTAAGCTTTTGCTCACTAGGTAGACCTAAATACTTAGCAGTTGCCCCGGTAGATATGATCACACTTTCAGCTTCTATCCAGGTCTTGTTATCTACAAGAGCTCTGTGGATCCCGCCTACTTCTTTAGAAAAGTCAACTTCAGTGATCATTCCAATTCTCACCTTTGTTCCAAAACGTTCAGCCTGCTGTTGCAGATCCATCATCATTTTTGGACCATCTATACCTTCAGGATAACCTGGAAAATTGTCAACTTCTGTGGTAGTAGTTAACTGTCCGCCTGGTTCCATTCCGGTATACATAACTGGTTTCATATCTGCCCTTGCGGCATAGATCGCTGCGGTATAACCTGCAGGACCTGAACCTATGATCAGGCATTTTATTCTCTCGATAGTATCACTCATATCTTTTGATTTTCTGTGTTATAAAAGTAGGTAGTTTGCACTAAAACTTACAAAAATAGATATTAACTTAATCTATATCTAAATAGGAAGCTAAAATAAGCGCGAAACTATCACACAATCAGGCAAATTTAAAAGATAAAACTACCTTTGCCAAGTATGGAAATAAGTTTGTTTAGCATCCTGGATATCCTTGGTACGATCGCATTCGCGATTTCCGGTGCTTTATCTGCCATGAACCGTAGACTTGATCTCTTCGGAATCTTTATTATTGCCTTCGTTACAGCGATTGGCGGTGGAACTGTGCGGGATATTCTAATTGGTGATACACCAGTTACCTGGATGGAAAACATTATGTACATATACCTTATAGGTGTCGTAACAATTCTGGCGATCATCTTCAGAAATAAGCTGAACTATTTGAAAAAATCACTTTTTCTATTTGATACTATTGGACTTGGTGTTTTTACCATTACCGGAGTAGAAACCGGAATACAGAACGGGTTGGATCCTATCATATCTGTTGCACTTGGAGCTATGACCGGGACTTTTGGAGGTGTGATTCGGGATATTCTCTGTAATGAAATCCCGGTGATCTTTAGAAAAGAAATCTATGCCACTGCCTGCCTTATTGGTGCACTTGCCTATGTTACACTTTACGACCTGGGAATGAATACCGACGTTATTTACCTCGCTACGGCGCTTACAGTGATTAGCATAAGACTGGTCGTTGTCAAGTATAAGATCACGCTTCCCTCCTTCTACCCTACTTCTCCCGGAAGTTCAAGAATAAGATAATAACCATCATACCTCTCTGATTATCAATAGTTTCAGTATATTTATAGTATACTTTTATTGAATGACCAGGCAAGCGAAAATCATTATTGTTGAAAAAAATATTCCCATGGCCGCTAAGTTATCTTTACGGCTTAACAAACTGGGCTATCAAATCACAGGTATATTCTCAACAGCAAAGGATGCACTCCATTTTATAGAACAGGATGTCCCCGATCTTATTCTCATGGAAGATCATCTTAAAGGTCAGCTGAATGGGTTTGAATCCAATCCTTCGAAAGAAGAACATTCAGTATTGTATTTTAACGGAGGTAAAACAAAATTTCTTCAGAAGATGATTTTCAATAAACTGAAAGATCAGAAACAATTCTTCAAAGAAGAGATTTCAGAATCGCTTGATAGACTAAGAAAGAAGCCACCGAAAACAGACTGTCAACTTATTTTGAAAGACCGCATCTTTGTTCGATGCCATGATACGATGGTACGAATTTCGCTTGATGACATACATTATATCGAAGCAGATCGAAATTACTGTAAGGTATATTTACGGAATAAGAAATTTCTTCTGGTTTGTTCCCTGAAAGAAGTCAATGACAAAATTACCGATAAACGTTTTTTACGAATTCATCGATCTTATATCGCCAATCTCTCTCATATCGATGAGATTGGAAGCAATCATGTCCTCATTGCATCTCGATCGCTTCCACTTAGTAAAAATATGAGAACGGAGCTTTTTCAACATTTACAGGTAATATAGCCCTGTATCTTTATCCCGCCATTTTCCAACATTTTTTCTTCGGAAACTTTTTAGCTACGCCCGGACATTTTTTGGTTAGTTACGTCCAAAACGCACTCATCTACAATGAATTACTCCCTAAATTCATATTTATTAACCATAAAAACCAGACCAAATGAAGTTACTAAGATCCTTTTCGATTCTCCTGGCTCTTGCGCTATGTTCAACAAGCCTATTGACAGCTCAAGGTGATAATTTTCAAATGTTTGTAGTGCATGAAGATCACGTGAAAGACGGTATGATGGACAAGCATATAGAAGCCGATAAAGCCTTGCTGAAAGCTGCTAAAGAGCATAATATGGAAGGCATGGAATGGCTGGCATTTCAGGCCGATGATAATCGCGTAATGTACCTTACGGAAATTGACAATTTTGCTGAACTGGATAAGAATCCGTTCAAAGACCTGCAGGAAAAAATGGGCGAGGAAGCTTTCGAAAAGCTATTTGAGCCATTTGCTGAAACTTTTACCAAACACGGAGATTATATTCTAAATCTTGACAAAGAGCATTCATATATGCCTGAAGGTATGGATCAAAGTATGGAAGGAATGAATTACAGAGAGCTTGTATTTTACCATATTCCTCCGGGAAAAATGGATAAAGCTGTAGAGATGGCTAAAGCTGCCAGGAAACTTTATGAAGATAAAGATTCAAAAGCTTACTACCGACTTTATAGAAGTGGCTTCGGAACTATGGATTCCTATTTTATGGTAGCTGTATCTGGTAAAGATGCTGCCTCCGTAGAAAAAATGAGAAAAGAGAATGGAGAATTACTTGGCGAAGAGGGTGAAAAACTGTCTTCAGAAATACAGAAAGTCTTCTCTAAACGTGAAGTTGTTACAGGACATCTAAAACCTGAAATCTCTTACAAGGCTGAAAATTAAGATTATGAAAAATTTATTCCTTTTATTTTCATGCATATTTCTACTTATTTCCTGTGATCAGAATAATAAGGAGGAAGAAAAGATCCGGTACACGCAGGATTCAGAACAGATTAATACATTTAAAACTGTGCTGCAGAATTATGAAAACGGAGAATGGGATGAGTATAAATCCCACTTCGCAGACAGCGTAGAACTTTTTTATAATAGTCGGGAATCAATAGATGTATCTGCCGCGGTAGCCATGCATAAGCAAAATAACTCGGCACTTTCTTCCTATGATTTCGTAGATTCTGAGAATGAATTTGAAATGGTAGTGACAGATGCCGGGGAAACCTGGGTTAATTTCTGGGGTGAATGGGAAGGTACGATCGCAGAAAACGATTCAATGATCGTGATCCCGGTGCATATAACAGCCAGATTTGAGGATGGAAAGATCGTAAAGGAATATCTCTATTTCAATAATGCCGGGATGAACGATGCTCTTAGAATGCTGGAAGAATCCCGAAGTATGCAGGATTCCATCGAATAGCAATTTCCAGGAAAAAACTGTAAAACTTCTACAGGAGTTCTTTAGCACAGCCCAGCTTCGATAGCTGTAAGAAATCCAAATCAAAAAGCTTGCTGAAATTTTAAATTTCAGCAAGCTTTTTTATATCGTGTCTATTGATTAATGTGGAAGTTTATCGCGCAATAGCCCGTAAACAAAGGTTCCAAGCATCGCTGCCAGGAAAACAACGATCACAGATACATATCCTGCACCAATGAGCGTGTAAATTGGTCCCGGACAGGCTCCGGCAAGCGCCCAACCCAATCCAAAGATAATTCCGCCATACATATATCTACTAAGGCTTTTTTCCTTTGGCTGAAAAGTGATTGGTTCACCCTGAACATCCTTCATTCCTTTTTTCTTGATCAATAACGTTCCAAGAACACCAATGACCAAAGCAGAACCAATGATCCCATACATATGGAATGACTCGAATCTGAACATCTCGTAGATCCTGAACCAGGAAGCTGCTTCAGACTTGAACATTACGATACCGAACATGATTCCTATGACTAAATATCCTACTACTCTCATCTCTTAAAAAATTAAAGGGAACAACACATGGATCATAAATAATCCACCTATAAAAAATCCAACAACAGCGATCAACGAAGGCAGCTGTAAATTACTAAGCCCTGAAATGGCATGTCCAGAAGTACATCCACCAGCCCATCTAGCACCAAAACCTATCAAAAATCCTCCAATAATAAGGATACTAAGCGCTTTCCAGTCTGTAAGTGCTTCTAAACTATATAATTCATCTGGAAGATATGCCTCACCTGCACTGGCAAATCCCAGTTCATTAAGGTTTGCGACCGTATCTGGATTAATGGCCACTGCAGGATCTACTGTCAAAAAGTTCATCGCAATAAAACCACCAATGGCGGCTCCAACAATCACCACAAGATTCCACTTTTGAGCTCTCCAGTTGAAATCAAAAAAGCCGGCAGATTTATCTGCTCCACAGATGGTACATAAAGTTCGAAGATTTGAAGACATTCCAAACTGCTTCCCCATAAAAATGAGGAGAAACATAATGAGTGCGATAAGCGGGCCAGCCACATACCAGGGCCATCCCTGAAAAATTAGATCCATAATTATTTTTTATTGATTGCAAAGATGCGAGAAGTACACCGATAATTAAGTAACAATGGTTACACTATCCTTCTTCACAAAAGTCTGCCAGCTTTTGTAGAGTTTTATCAGAAAGCCTTACAAGAGTTTGTGAAGACCAGCCTGCACTTTTATCGTGGGCGATAACGTTGTCTTGTTTCTGTATTTCTTCGGAAAGCTCTTTCCCTCCATCGCTATCGAAGATGCCAAAATTGGACTGCTGCGCTATCCAGTTTCTGAAGCTGTCCAGTTCAAAAGGAAGACCAAGGCTGGTATTGATGATGATCTTAGAATCTCCAAACTTCTGAAAATATTCCGAAGTCATTACCTGAGTATTTTTTGGCAAATGAAAGCTCAGTACATCACAGGTTTCCACTAGTTCTGGTAATTCAAGATAAGTCAAACCTTTCTCCTCGTAATCCTCTTTCCTGGTATTGCTATGATAATAAAGATCTGCTCCAAACGGCTTTAAGCAATCTGCCAGTAGCTTTCCGGTAGTCCCCAGACCTACGATCCCAATTTTAAGATCGGTTAGCTCCCGGGGCATGTGTTTCCATTGTTTACCAGAATAGCCATTTAATAACTGAATTAATTCAGAAATTATAAATTCAGCTACACCAGGATCTCCATAATCACGAATCCCGCGTACTTCGATCCCGCGATCCCGGGCGAAATTCACCGCAACATTTGCCGATTCATCGTCATAAAGACTACAAGCCATTCCTATATATTTTAAGCCCGAACAGGACTCTATGACCTTTTCAGTGATTTGAGTATGCCATGATACGATAATCGCTTCTGCATCGCCAATCCTATCTATAATTGTCTGCTCATCTTCCGGGTAATCATCATATACCTCTACCCCGTTTTCTGAATATTGCTTCAGTTTATTTATGGACTCCTCGTTCATTTTTGTATGGTCTACCAGAACGATCTTATTGAATTTCATCATTTTCAAATTTCAGTAAAAAATAAATGCTGAATTCCCATTCAGCATTTATAAGTAATTTGACATTCCCTATAACGGAATATTACCGTGTTTTCTATCCGGTCTTAGAACCGCTTTATTTTCAAGTGCACTAAACGCACGTATCAACTTTCTACGCGTATCCTTCGGCATGATCACCTCATCGATAAAACCACGTTGTGCAGCTTCAAAAGGAGTGGCGAATTTTTCAGCATATTCAGCCTCCTTTTCTGCCAGTTTCTTTTCCGGATCCTCTGCCTGTGAAATCTCTTTTCTAAAAATAATTTCCGAAGCTCCCTTTGCTCCCATTACGGCAATTTCCGCAGTTGGCCAGGCAAAGTTAAGATCGGCTCCAATATGCTTGGAATTCATTACGTCGTAAGCACCTCCATACGCCTTCCTGGTGATCACCGTAACTTTTGGAACTGTCGCCTCACTGAATGCATATAATAATTTTGCGCCGTGCAGGATGATCCCGTTCCATTCCTGATCTGTTCCCGGAAGGAAACCTGGTACATCAACCAGCACCAATAGGGGAATATTAAAGCAATCACAGAACCTGGTGAATCTCGCTGCTTTTTTGGAAGCGTCTACATCCAGAACTCCCGCAAGACTCATAGGCTGGTTTGCAATGATCCCGATACTACGTCCTCCAATCCTGGAAAAACCAACAATAATATTCTCAGCGTAATCTTTATGAATTTCGAAGAATGAATCCTCATCTATAATACCATGAATTACTTCATACATATCATAAGGCTTATTAGAACTATCTGGAACAATACTTTCCAGGATCTCCCTGTGTTCATCACCTAATTTGAATTCCAGCTTTTCTGGTGCGGTTTTGTTATTCTGCGGCATATAACTTATCAACTGCTTGATATTTTCAAGACAAATAATATCGTTGGCAGCAGTCACGTGCGTAACCCCGGATTTTGTAGAATGCGTGCTGGCTCCTCCAAGTTCTTCGGAAGTCACCTCTTCATTCGTTACCGTTTTAACCACGTTTGGACCGGTAACGAACATATAGGAAGTATCCTCCACCATCAGGGTGAAGTCGGTCATAGCAGGAGAATATACAGCTCCACCGGCGCAAGGTCCCATGATAGCTGAAATTTGAGGAACTACGCCCGATGCTTTTACATTTCTGTGAAAGATATCAGCATAACCACCCAGAGATTTTACTCCTTCCTGGATCCTTGCTCCTCCTGAATCGTTTAATCCAATAAGCGGTGCTCCAACCTTTACGGCCATGTCCATGATCTTACAGATCTTCTCGGCATGGGTTTCTGAAAGTGAACCTCCAAAAACCGTGAAATCCTGTGCAAATACATACACCAACCTGCCGCGAATTGTTCCATAACCTGTAACAACCCCATCACCGTAGAATTTCTGCTTTTCCATTCCAAAGTCGGTCGTACGATGAGTCACCAGGATACCGATCTCCTCGAAGGAATTTTCATCCAGAAGATAATCTACGCGCTCTCTTGCGGTAAGTTTCTTCTTTTCGTGTTGCTTGGCTATTCGTTGCTCACCTCCACCCTTGTGGGCTTCAGCAATCTTTTCTTTTAATTTTTCTAGATTCTGACTCATTCGTATGATTCTGAATTATATAGAATTAGTTTGAAGGCAGCCTTAGCTGTTCCTTATCATTTAAATATTGTTTGAGCGCCAGTAATGCTGCCAGTCTGGCTTCCTGTTCTGTTTCCTCTTTCAGCGCTTCCGGCGAATAATATTTCTTAACGAAATGGGTGTCAAAATCACCGCTTCTGAAAGCATCATGCTGGAAAACGAATTTTCCGAAGGCAAGTGTCGTTGAAACACCTTCCACTATATAATTATCGATCGCTTTGATCATTACCTCGATCGCTTCTTCCCGGGTTTTACCATAGGTCACCAGTTTCGCAAGCATGGGATCATAATAGATAGGTACTTCCATTCCTTCTTCAAAACCATTATCCATTCGAATTCCTACACCCTGCGGAATCTGATATTTCTCAAGGGTTCCCGTACTTGGCATAAAATCTTCCAGAGGATCTTCAGCATAAACGCGGAGTTCCATGGCGTGTCCTTTGATCTTTAAGTCATTCTGAGTAAAGGCAATTGCCTCCCCACGAGCGATTCTGATCTGCTGTTCAACAAGATCCACACCCGTTATATATTCGGTCACAGGGTGTTCTACCTGTAATCTTGTATTCATTTCCAGGAAGTAAAAATTCCTGTTTTCATCGAACAAGAATTCTACAGTACCAGCACCTACATAATCACAGGCCTTGGCAACTTTTACTGCTGCCTCACCCATTTTTGCCCGCAAGTCATCGTCAAGAACCACTGAAGGTGCTTCTTCCACAACTTTCTGGTGTCTACGCTGCACGCTACATTCTCTTTCGAACAGATGTAAATAGTTACCGTGAGTGTCAGATAATACCTGTATTTCAATATGTCTAGGAGAAGAAACGTATTTCTCGATAAAAACCGAACCATCGCCAAAAGCAGATTCAGCTTCGCTAATCGCTCTCTTCATCTGGTCTTCCAGGTTTTCTTCTTTCTCAACAACACGCATTCCTTTTCCTCCACCACCGGCAGAGGCTTTGATAAGAATTGGAAAACCAATATCTCTTCCAATTGACTTTGCTTTTTCAGTATCGGTAATCGCTTCATCTATCCCGGGAACCATAGGAATATCGTAGGCTTTTACCGCATCTTTCGCGGCAAGCTTACTTCCCATTACCTTGATCGCCTTACTACCAGGACCAATCCAAGTAATGCCATTCTTTTCTACAGCTTCTGCAAAACCTGCATTTTCACTAAGGAATCCATACCCTGGATGAATCCCGTCCACTCCAAGGTGTTTAGCAACTTCAATGATCTTATCTCCTTTAAGGTAAGATTCGCTGGATGCCGCAGGTCCAATGCAAACTGCTTCATCTGCAAACCGAACGTGAGGTGCGTTTCTATCTGCCTCAGAATAAACTGCAACCGTATCTATACCCATACGTTTTACAGTTTTCATTACTCTAAGCGCGATCTCGCCTCTATTTGCTACTAATATTTTCTTCATATTTCTAATCCTGAAATTTTGAATATTATCATTATTCCATTTCGATCAATAACTGATTCTTCTCTACCGTATCTGCCTTGCTTACACTAACAGATTTCACCACGCCATCTCTGGGTGCCGTAAGTGTATTTTCCATTTTCATGGCCTCAAGAACCAGCAGATAATCACCTTCTTTGACCTCATCGCCTTCTTTTACATTTACTTCCAGGATAAGTCCTGGCATAGGTGCCTTGATATCGTTTACTTGCTGAGAGCTACCTAAGGAAAGTCCCATCTCCTCTATCAACTGGTCCAGATCGTTATTGATCCTTACCGAATAGATATTTGAGTTGATTTTGATGTCATATTTTCTGTGAAGGAAATCTGGTTTAAAGACTTCTGCGGAAAAGGAACGATTATCTTTTAAGATATGATAATGTGCTTCTGAAGTTTTCTGGGTATCCAGTGCAGCGATCTCTTCCTGGCTGAACTCGAACTCAAAATCTTCATTTACTTTAACCTTGTATTTTTTTTCCATAAATACGTTTATGTATTGATTTTAACCGTAGGAGCGTAAATATAGAAAAATTAAAAAGCAATTTCTATTGCTGAAATATCAAAAAAAGCCCAAAATTCTTAAACTTTTATCTAAAGGCTTCTCGATTTGAAGCCGAACATTAAAAATTTCACAGCTTTACATAAAAAAGCCCGGGAATTTCCCAGGCTCTAATTTTGAATTTAGTTGCTATTATTTAAATTCCTTGATGTCCTCACTAAGGTCATAAACCCGGGTGGCTTCAAAGATGTTTTCAAGAATACTACTACCTGCAGCAGATCTATAACCTCCGGCACAATGAACCACTACCGGTTTGTGTGAAGGGATCTCGATATGTTCCTCTCTAAGTTCATTTAAAGGAACAGCGATCGCATCTTGGAAAAACTTACCTTCATTCACTTCGCTGGTATTTCTAATATCCACGATGGTGTAGTTGTTCTGGTTGTTTTTGAAATCTTCGAGATCAAATTCCCTGCTTTCTACTGGAAGATCTTCTCCAAGAGTGTAAACACCCCTGATCTGTTTTTCATAGCCGATCTTCGCAGCTCTTTCCAGTACTTCTTCCAGTTGGTCTACAGATTCTATAACCAGGTAAAAAGCTTCTTCCGGTTTTACGATTGCACCTAACCAGGTTTCGAACTTATCCTTTTCTGAACGGCACATGATATTAATACTATTAGAAAGATGACCGTTTTTAAAAGTTTCTTCATCCCTGGTATCTACTACCAGCATATCTTCATCTTCTTTCTCAGTCACATAAAGACGTACTTCGTTAGCCCATTTGGTACGCTGTACATTCTCAGGTCCGGTTTTGTTCAGATCTACATCAAAACCAAAATAACTAGGTATGAATGGCTGATCCTTCAGTATTTCCTCAATAAACTCTTCTTCTGTCTGTTCTTTAAATGCCCAGTTGCCCTGTCTTTCATTTCCAAGTGTACTGGAAGAATCATCGCTCATGTTCTTTCCGCAGAGAGAACCTGCACCGTGAGCAGGATACACCAAAGCATCATCTGGAAGATCTGTGAATTTATTCTTGATCGTGTGATACATATCACTCGCCAGTTCCTTTCGTTTAGCGGTCATATTCCCAGCCTTTTCACGAAGATCTGGTCTTCCCACGTTTCCAATGAACAAAGTGTCACCGGTAAAAAGTGCAGTGTCTTTGTCCTCTTTCGCAACTATCGTAATACTATCTGGTGAGTGCCCTGGAGTATTGATCGCACTAAAGGTGATCTTTCCCATTTCAAAACTGTCACCATCATCAAATCCCTGGTGAGGATAATCTGCTCCCACCATCTCACTGGTATAAATAGTCGCACCCGTTTCCTGGTGAATTTGCATATGTCCGCTAATAAAATCGGCATGTGGGTGTGTTTCAAAAATAGCCACGATCTTAGCATTCTTGGATTCAGCATAAGAATAATACTGCATCGGGTTTCTGGATGGATCAACCAGCGCCATTTTACCTTCACTCACAATCGCATAAGAATAATGTGCCAGTGGTTCGTCTTTAAATTGCTTTATATCCATAATATGATCTTTATTTATTGTTCTTAAATTTTATTTTCTTCTGAAAGGATACAGGGTCTGACTTTTAAAAGTCTCCGGAAAATTTTCATCTCCATGAAATCCTAATTCTATTTGTTTTCCATTCTTCGGAATATAGGCGGTACCAAAGAGATAATCCCAGATACTAAGACTTAATCCGAAGTTCATTCCGAAGGGTCTGTCCTTTGGCAATTCTTTACTGTGATGCCAGATATGCATTTTTGGATTATTAAAAATGTATCCCAGCGGTCCGTAGCCCCAACCTAGATTCGCATGATTTAAATGACCTACCAATACCGCAAACATATGTACCACGAAAAACTCCTGTATCCCAAAGCCAATCATAGCCAGTGAAATATATTGTACAGTTTTATAGATAATGGTTTCCATAAAATGAAACCGGAACTGGGCCGCAAAACCCATTTGCTTTACACTATGATGTACCTTATGAAACTCCCATAACCATGTCCTGCGATGCAACTGCCTGTGCACGTTCCACTGAATAAAGTCGGCGATCACGAACATGATAAGTAATTGCGTCCAGGCTGGTAGTTGATCTATTTGAAAAGCAACAATATTATTGATCCCGAAAAGTCCCAGAAAATCATTGAATATCTCGACGGCGACATTACTCAGCGCATTATACCCAATAAGCGAAAACAGGAAAAAATTGAATACTATATAAAAAGAATCGAGCCAGAATCCCTTACGTATTGGTTTTTGCTCTTTTCTCCAGGGGATCAATACCTCTAACGTCCAAACCATAAGGGACAAACCTATAAGCCAGTAAAAATAACTGGTCCATGTAGGACTGGTGATCTCGTTCCAGAGGTAATTTGCGTACCCTGAAAAAGAACTCTGGATGATCTCTAGATATTTCTCCACTTTCATTGCCTTACAAAAATAGAAATATCTTGTGGGATAGGAAGTAACATTGGTTACAGTTGTTTTTTGAGAACCTTAACGTACGAAAACCTTGTATGTTAGAGTGCGTTAAACATCCCTTTCAGGCTATAGCTTTTGCTTAATTTTATACTGCTAAAAAATGAATTATGAGTAGAGAAGTTTTAAAACAGAAGTTTGGACTAGGTGGTGTAGCCATTGGAAACGGTTTCAAAGTACTTAGCGATAAAGAAGCAGAAAATACCCTTGAAGGAGCATGGAATGCAGGTGTACGTTATTATGATACCTCTCCATGGTATGGATTGGGATTAAGTGAACGAAGATTTGGACATTTTCTGCATAACAAAAAACGTGAGGATTATATTCTTACGACCAAAGCAGGCAGATTACTAAAGGCTAATGGAAATAAGCCGGAAACAATGTGGAACGAACCTGCTCCATTCGATTATGAATATGACTATTCTGCAGAAGCTGTAAGAAGATCTGTGGAAGACAGTTTACAAAGACTGGGAGTTGAGAGCATAGACTATGTATTTATTCATGATCTTTCACCAGATCATAACGATGAATATAAAGATGGTACAACCTGGCTGGATCATTTTGAAGTAGCAAGAACTGGCGCGATGCCAGAACTTACCAGAATGCGTGAAGAAGGAATAATTAAAGGTTGGGGGCTTGGAGTTAATACCATAGAACCTATAGTAAAGACCCTGGAAGAGACAGATGCAGATCCTGATCTGTTCCTTTCTGCTATTCAGTATTCCATGATCGATCATAAAAAATCAATCGATGAATTATTTCCCGTGATCGATAAACACGATGTGGGACTTATTGCTGCAGCACCATTTAGTGCTGGTCTGTTATCAGGACAGAAGCGCTATAATTATGGTGGGGAAATGCCCGATGATAAAGTAAAGCAGTTAAACGGAATGAAAGAGGTTGCAGAGAAGTATAACGTGGATCTAAGTAAGGCTTCCATTCAATTCTCTTATGCTCCTAAAGTTGTAAATACTGTGCTGGCAGGTGCCAGTAAGCCGAAGCAGGTAGAAGAAAACATGAAAGCTTTCGATACGAAGATCCCATCAGGTTTCTGGCAGGAGCTTAAAGAGAGGAACCTCATCGATAGCAGATGTGAAACTCCAGAGTAAAACTCAAACCCCGGCATCGAACGGGGTTTTTTATTTTTGTTCCAGCCTTAAGTAATAGTTCCTACCAAAGCTTAGGAAGAATATCAAATAGCCGAGTAATACCATTAGGATCACCCCAAGAACGAGGCTGTTATAATCGTATTTTAAATACAGAAAGAAATATAATATTGCGATAAGCATCGCAGAAGGCATAAAAAATTTTGACATCACAAAACCTGAAACCTGGACATGGATACTTTCATCCTTACCCAGTGTGAAAGCAAGCGGCTGACTACCGCACCAGTCTATTTTCGCTTCCAGACTATATACACCTGGCGGGACCGTATACTTCTTTGTTTCATGATCGCCTATATCACCAATCTTTGTTCCATTAAGATATAGCTCAAAATTTCTCATTTTATTCGCCCATTCTGAATCACGCTGTATGTATATAACTGGCATTTAAATGATTAGTTTAGGTTTTGTAACAAATGTTACTTTCGGTTTTTGAGCTTTCATCTACATTGCAAGCGGTTAGATTTTACAGGTTTTTAAAATTGAACGCCGTATCACCCTACAGATACGGCGTTTTTTTATTCGTAAAACTCTGTGATCTGTGATAGCGTTTTTCGCTCAATATCCGGTACCAGCGCGTTTTTAGCAGCATAACCTATCGGCAATAATAAATAAGGTCTTTCATTCTTTGGCCGTTTGAGAATTTTTGAAAGAAAGTTCATAGGGCTGGGTGTATGCGTCAAAGTGACAAGTCCGGCATTATGAATAGCAGAAATTAGCATTCCGCAGGCGATCCCAACCGACTCATTTACATAGTAATTCGTAAGTTTTTCATCTTTAGATCCAATTTCATAGGCTTCCTTAAAAACCACTATGATCCAGGGGGCGATCTCTAAAAACTCCTTATTGGTATCGGTTCCCAGTGGCGCAAGATCCTTCAGCCATTGTTCGCTCATCCTGATACTATAATTAGCCTGTTCTTCCTCTTCTGCAGCGATTCTTATATCTCTTTTAATTTCTTCGGAAGAGATCGCACAAAATTTCCAGGGCTGTTTATGTGCTCCTGAAGGCGCCGTTCCAGCAGAAAGAATCAATTGCTCAATAATTTCTTTCGCTACCGGTCGAGCTGAAAAATGTCTAACCGATCTTCGAGCAGAAAGTGCTGAATAAAACTTTCTGGCTCTTAACAGCATTTCGGCTTCAGTAAACTCTTCAGAATATAAGGGGATGTGCGGAAATCCGTTTACCTCAACTATTTTCTTTTCTAATTTTCCTTCCATAAAAATTTTAAACTTTGCTAATATCTCCCATTACACCTATTAGTTTCTTTTTAATATCGGTATAAGGCGGATGCAGAATATCTGTTGCACCGAATTTCTTCTGTTGCATGACTGCCCGCTTTTTCGAGAAGGTTTTAAAACCGTCAAAACCGTGATAGTGCCCCATTCCGCTTGCTCCCACTCCACCAAAAGGCAACCTGTGTTGCGCCAGATGGTAAATAGTATCATTAATGGTCACTCCACCTGAAAGCGTGAATTTTAAAAGATGATCTATACGATCCTGGTTATCATCAAAATAGTAAAGTGCCAGAGGTTTCGCATTCGCGTTTACATATTCGATTGCCTGCTCCACAGATTCAAGGTTTAATACGGGCAATAGCGGACCAAAGATCTCTTCCTGCATGATCTCCATTTCATCGTTGACGCCAATGACCAATTTTGGAGTCATCATTCCTTCTGGTAACTCATTGGTTTCGCACAATTCGATAATTTTGGCACCTTTTTGTTTAGCGTCTTCGAGTAAAGATGTTAAACGTTTAAAATGTTTATCGCTAATGATATAGGAATACTGTTTGTTGTTAGCAATATCTGGATAGAACTTTTCTACTACCTGTTTGCTGTATCCTAAAAACTTATCATTTAAATCTACAGGCATAACCAGGTAATCTGGTGCGACACAGGTTTGTCCTGCATTAAAAAGTTTGCCGGCAAGGATCCTTTTTGCGGCTAGTTCCAGATCGTAGGATTCATGAATGATCGCCGGGGATTTTCCACCAAGTTCCAGAGTGACCGGTGTAAGGTTTGGTGCCGCTGCTTCCATGATCAATTTTCCCACCCGGGTGGAACCGGTAAAAAATAGATGATCAAATGGTAGCGAAGAAAAATCTTTGGCAAGCTCTGCATTACCAGTAACACAGTGGATATAAGAAGAGTCGAATGTCTTATTGATCAAATCCTTTATCACTTCTGCCGATGCCGGTGCAATCTCCGAAGGTTTGATGATCGCATGATTTCCAGCGGCTATTGCGTCTACCAATGGACTAAGCGTTAATAGAACCTGGTAATTCCAGGCGCCCATGATGCCTACAGAACCCAGGGGTTGGAATTGATAGTAAGCAGTAGATGGTAAAAGAAACCACGAACTGCGAACCGATTTTCTTTTCATCCAGCTTTTAAGATGTCGTCGGGCATGTTTAATCTCATCATGTAAAGGAAAAAGTTCAAGAATGGTTGTTTCTTCAGAGCTACGATGTCCAAAATCCTGAGAAACGGCTTCTATCAATCGTTCCTGGTTTTTTTCTACCATTTCTGAAAGACTAGCTAAGGCCTCCATTCTTTGTTCGTATCCTGGAGGTGATTTTGTAAATGCCTTTTGCTGAATTTTTAGTAGATCTGATAGTTCTTGTGCAGTCATAGAGTAGCCTTTAAAATTGAAGGAACATTCTAAATTTAAAATTTTCTATGAAAATGCAACTGGCTTCGCTCTTTATTTTCTTCTGAAAAGCCCAGTCGAAAAATTCTGTTTTGCTCCCCAAGGAGTTGTATGATCCCGATTCTCGAGCCTTACCGTATCAAAATCTGGTTCTAAAAGCTCCTCGAGATCTGAAGTTGCATATTTCCTGATCGCGATTCCACTACATTTATCGGGTCCGTTTTCAGAAAAAACTGATAGAAGACAATAAGCGCCAATTTTTAAAGAATTCTTCAAAACTGAAACGTAATCCTCTACCTGCTTATCTTCGGTAAGAAAATGCAGAGCCGCACGATCATGCCAAAGTTCGAAGGATGTATCTGGTTTAAGGTTTGTTACATCAGACTCTATCCAGTTAATTTTTTCAGCTTTAGCCCCTAATCTGTTTTGCGAATCCTGCAATGCTTTTGCTGAAATATCCAGCACATGAATGTTTGCATATCCCAATTCCGATAAATGATCTACCAGAAAACTATTCCCTCCTCCAATGTCAATGATATTCGCTTCAGGTGAAAGGCCCAGAGACCGGATGATCTCAAGGCTGTATTCCGGCTTTTGCTGGTACCAGCTCGTTTCTTCAAACTGTTTGGTATTGTAAATCTTTTCCCAGTGTTCTTTTAAATCCATTTCTAATTAAATTCTGCACAATTTTCAGAAGGAATATTCACGCCTGCGGCTTGCTGGTAGACCAGGCTTGCACCCAGATGACCTACATAGGCCAGGCAAGCAGAACCCGCCACTAAAAGCAGGACAACCACAAGATTAGTCAGTTTATTCCTGAAGCTTTTGAAGTAATGTAATACTATCTCCAGTAAAAGCCCAATACTGAATAACCAGGCGGTGGTATAGGCAAAGTTTTCGTGATCTTTTAAAATAGTTGGATCACATAATTTACGTGAAACGATCCCATCTGCCAGATCACCGGTATAAATAGAAATCCAGATCCCAATAACTCCCAGGATTAGTAAAAGTCGGCCACCAAAATGCCAGGTTTCTCTTCCAGACCATAGACTCATGATCTTAAAAAGGGTGGCCAGTAGCAATAAAACTATTGGAAAATGAACGGACAGAGGATGAAAAACCTCTGTCCGCCAAAATTCTGGAATTTGAGTTTCCATTATTCCATGATTTTTACTGAAATAGGATCCAGTCTTTTCCCATTCTT
>NZ_JBLVTK010000003.1:507028-515869 GCF_048285865.1 Christiangramia marina
AGAAAACTCTACTTCGCTTCCATTTCTGGTAAGGCTGGTAGTTTCAGTAAAATATAGTTCCAAAGTTTTGTCATCATCTGTAGTAACGTAGATCTCTGTCTTATCTGCTTCTACTTCCTTTACTGTTCCCTGGTAAGTTCCAGATTCCACAGCATCTGTACTTTCACCACAAGCGACGAACAAAAGGATCGCACTCATAAACATACCTTTTAAAATTGTTGATTTCATAGTCTTAAATTTAAATTAGATTGTAAAGGATGAAATTAATGAAAATCTATTAGCTCATAAATAGAGTTCCGTATTATTTAGTCTTCAGCTGTATGTTTTCCTGATCTGGACGGAATCCTGATCATATTAAACGACTTCATCAAATGAAATAATCCCGGCAATATGATCCCGCCTCCAATGATCAAAGAAATACCCAGAACATACATTACAGATTCCGGAGCAGTGTTTTCGAGCATATTTACTTCCGAAGTACTGGTAATGATAAGGCGAGGAAAATGAGTGTGTACTGCAGCAAAAATGACTAATAGAATCTGTAAGCCTGCATAAATCCTGGTCTGTACACGTTTCTGTTTACCAATTGCAAACCATAGAGGAATAAGTAATAAGGCTGATAATGCGATCGCTATAAGAGATATTTTATTCTGAAGAAATTCTTTAACAAAAACCAAATCATACCAGTACCCATAGAACAGCACTGCACCACCCACCATTACCAGCACAACTGTAAAGATTGCCGATTTCCGACTATACATTTTCCTGATATCTCCTTCAGTTTCTCCAATCAATAAAGTTGAAGCCAGGAAAGTACAAAGTGCAGCATAGAATAATCCTGTGAGAACAGTAAAGGTATTCAGCCAGGGGTACATAAAAATTTCAGCGAACGTAGTATTGGAGTAATCATCTGTAACTACGATCTTACCGCTTACCAATGCTCCAAAAGACATTCCGAGGAAAATTGGTGTAATAAGACTGGAAATCCTGAACATACGATTATACCATACCTGTGTCCCATCGATTACCGCATCATAATGCCTGAAGATAAAAGCAACACCACGCATGGTAATTCCCAGTAACACCAGCGTAAGTGGAATATGGAGATAGATAATAATGATATTGAAATATGCTGGAAAAGCGATCCATAGAATAACAATCAGGATGATAAGCCAGATATGATTGGCTTCCCAAACCGGTCCCATGACCTTATAGACCGTGAGTTTATTCAATTCCTTGTTCTCCCTGGACGAAAAGAGCTCCACGATGCCAGCTCCAAAGTCGGCACCACCCAAGAGAACATATAGAAATAGAGAGAAAAACGTAAAAAAAAGTACTACGTATAACATACCTACCCGATTGAGTTATTAAGAACCTTGATCTGCCTGTGCATTAGCCAGGTTACCATCACCGCAAGGATGGCGTAAACAGTTACGTACAGGTAAAAGCTGAATTTTAATCCAGGCATTGGCGTTACAGCTTCAGAAGTACGCATGATGTTGTACACGATCCAGGGTTGTCTTCCTACTTCGGTAACTACCCAACCTGCTTCCACGGCCACAAATCCTAAAGGCGTTAGTATCGCGAACAGCCACCAGTACTTTTTGTTATTGAGCCAGCTTTTCTTCTTTAAACTAATAAAATAGATCAAAGCCGCCAGCATAAGTAAACTACCTATTCCCACCATGGTCTGGAAAGCGTAGTGTACGACAGGAACCGGTGGAAGATTTTCTTCAGGAAAGTCATTCAGTCCTTTTACCTCAGCATCAAAATCTCCAAAGGCCAGGAAGGATAATGCTTTTGGTATTTCTAGCTTATTGCTCACAGTTTTATTATCCGCATCCACGATCCCACCGATGTAAAGCGGAGCTCCTTTCTGGGTTTCATAGTGTGCTTCCATCGCCGCCAGTTTTACCGGCTGTCTTTGTGCTACATCCTTGGCAGATAGATCACCACTAATAGGTTGTAAAAGCGCTGCGACCGCTCCAAAAACTATGGCGATCTTAAAGGCAGCCTTGTGCAGATCTGGGCGTTTGTTACGTAATATTTGTATGGCATGCAGACCGGCAACGGCAAAGCCAGTAGCGGCGAAAGCAGCCAGGGTCATATGCAGAGCCTGGGTAAACCATGCATCGTTGAGAAAAGCCTTGACCGGATCTATATTTACATACGCGCCATCTACCACATCAAATCCTGTTGGTGAATTCATCCAGGCATTGGCAGATACTACGAGAATCCCGGAAATCACTCCTGAAAT
Source organism: Christiangramia marina (assembly GCF_048285865.1). Lineage (NCBI taxonomy): Bacteria > Pseudomonadati > Bacteroidota > Flavobacteriia > Flavobacteriales > Flavobacteriaceae > Christiangramia > Christiangramia marina. The sequence goes on from NZ_JBLVTK010000003.1 coordinate 509,286, forward strand.
TCCCACGATGATCCCGGTGATCCAGTGAAAAGTTTCCGGAAGTTTTTTCCATCCATACAGGTAAAATCCAAGCGCGATCGCTTCCACAAAGAAGGCTGCACCTTCCAGCGAAAATGGCATTCCTATTACAGGACCGGCATGTTTCATAAATTCTGGCCAGAGCATTCCCAGCTCAAAGGACAGCGCGGTTCCCGATACTGCACCGGTGACAAAAAAAATGGCAACTCCGCGTTGCCAGGCTTTAGTAAGTTTTAAATAAATAGGCTTTCGGGTATTTAGCCACTTTCTATGAGAAACCACCATAAAAAAGGGCATGACCATACCAATACAAGCAAAAATAATATGAAATCCGAGGGTAAAAGCCATTTGTAGTCTGGCGTAATCGAGATTTTCCATGACGGAATAATTTAGATGATATTCCGACCTCAAAAAGAAGGTTGGAACACCTGTTCTTTCGGCTTGTAAATTTACTGAATTTTAAAGGCTCGATCCCTTCAGAAACACTTTAATTTCTGAATTTAACGCATGTTCCATGAAGACTTCAGAAGAATCAAAAAACTTTAGAATTTTCCGAAGTCAAACTTCAGAAGTGATTATAACAGTTCGCTTAGAATAATATAGATACCCATCACCAGAACGAACCAACCAAAGCCTCTTTTTAACTTCTTCCCATCTATGAATTTATTGAGATAAACTCCCAGCCAGATTCCTGCAATGGAGAGCCCGGTAAATATGAGTAGAAACGGCCAGTCGATCTCAAGGTTTTGAACATCCCCCATAAAACCGATCAAACTTTTGAATGCGATAATGAGTAAGGAAGTAGCCACCGCTTTTTTCATGGGAAGCTTGGCGAGTAAGACCAATGCCGGGATGATAAGGAAACCACCACCAGCTCCAACGATCCCCGTTAACAGTCCAACCACGATCCCTTCTAAAATGATCAAAGGATAGTTATACTGCACTGCTTGTTCTTCATCAGTATCCTCAGTACGTTTTTGAGTGATCATCGAAATTGAGGCAACCACCATGATGATAGCAAAAAATAGCATGATCCCGATATTCTTAGTGATCATGAGTCCGCCAATACTAAAGATCTCTTCAGGAATTGCTGGAACGAGGTACATCCTGGTAAGGTATACGGCGATAAATGCGGGAATTGCGAAAACAATCGCGGTCCTGAAATCTATTAATTTCTTCGGAAGATTTCTAAGCGCTCCCACCAAAGCTGAAGTTCCCACCACAAAAAGAGAATAAGCCGTCGCGGTCACAGGATTGATCGCCATAAGGTACACCAACACTGGCACCGTAAGTATGGAACCTCCACCACCTATGAGTCCAAGCACTACTCCTATAAGTAAAGCTCCAAAATAACCGAGAATTTCAAGAATATCCATAGTAATTTAATTTCGGAGCAAATGTATTGGGTTCATAGAGCACGTGCAGTAACAAGTGTTACAAAAGCATTATAGGTCGACGACCTTGATCTGGTTTCTTTGTAATTTGATCTTTCCATCCAGTTCGAGTTTCTTTAATAACCTGGAAACTACCACCCTGGACGTATGAAGGTCGTAAGCGATCTGCTGATGGGTACTTTGTACAGTTTCATCTCCATTGATCTTAGCCTTATCCCGCAGGTATTTCATAATACGCTGATCCATATTAAGGAATGCGATGGTGTCTATTGTATCCAGCATTTCAGAAAGACGGGAGTGATAGCTTTCAAAGACAAAATTTCTCCAGCTTTTAAACCTCGCCGTCCATTCCTCCATTTTAGCGATTGGTACCATGATCATGGTAGTATCGGTTTCGGCTACCGCACGAATTTCACTTTTGGTCTGGCCCATGCAGCAATTAAGAGTCATGGCACAGGTATCCCCTCTTTCTATAAAGTAAAGCAGCAATTCATCACCATCACCGTCTTCCCGTAAAATTTTGATAGCACCATTGAGCAGCAAGGGCATCCCGGTAACATAATCGCCAAACTCAATAATGCGTTCCCCTACTTCGATCTTACGAATAGATCCACATTCGGCGATCTCTTCGAGCAATTCTTTTTCAAATAGGAAACCATAGGCCTCCTGTAATTCGGTCATCATGAGTTAGGATTTTTACCCTTTAAAATTAGCAAGATTATCGAGAACAATTCCCAGCGATTTGGTAGGATACTTCGGAAGCTTCGCTGAAATCCGAAAATTATGATACTTCAGAAGAAAGTTTTATAAAAATTTTAAAGTTATGGGGCCTTCCGAAGAATTCATTTAACGAAGTCTTATTAAGGTTCGGCTCTCTTAAGGCGTAACTTAGCTTTCAAGAAAAATTGCTAAACAAAAAGAAAGAAAATTATGTCTAAGGATTCAAAAATGACCACTATTAACCCAGCAACCGGGAAGGAAATTCAATCTTATGATACGATGACCAATGACGAAATGAACAAGGCGATCGAGTCCTGTCATGAAGCATTCCTGGAATGGAAAATGAAGCCTGCTGAAGAGCGCGCAAAAATTATTGTTAATATTGGAAAAGAGCTTGACAAGAATAAAGAGAAACTTGCCAAATTAATGACCGAGGAAATGGGGAAACTGGAAAAACAGGGACACCAGGAAATTGAACTCTGTTCAGCTATTTGTGACTATACTGCCGAAAATGGCCCAAAAAGTTTACAGGATGAGGAAAGAGAATTGCCAGAAGGTGGAAAAGGTTTTATTACCTACTCTCCAATGGGCGTGATCTACGGAATCCAGCCATGGAATTTCCCAACTTACCAGGTAGTACGTTATTCTATTGCCAACCTTATGGCTGGAAACGGAGTATTGCTGAAGCATGCTGAAAACGTAACCGGAACAGGAATCTTACTGGAGCAAATTTACAAGGACGCTGGTTTGCCTGAGAATTTATTTAAAACACTGGTGATCTCGCATGACCAGAGTGATGAGGTGATAGAAAACAAACGAGTACGCGGAGTTACCCTTACAGGTAGCCCAAGTGCCGGAAGAATTATTGGTGAAAAAGCAGGAAAAGCACTTAAGAAAACGGTATTGGAACTGGGAAGTAATGATGCTTACATCGTGCTTGATGATGCAGATCTTGATCTTGCTGTAAAAACCTGCGTACAGGGACGTCTATACAATAATGGAGAAACCTGTGTTGCCGCCAAAAGATTTATCGTAGTAGATGCGGTTTATGACAAATTTAGAGATGCCTTTGTAGAGCAAATGAAAAATATCAAACTTGGAGATCCTACAAGTGAAAACAGCGATCTTGGACCAATGGCCAGAAAGGATCTACGAGAAGAACTTCACGAGCAGGTAGAAGAAAGCGTGAAAAAAGGAGCTAAAATTTTATGTGGAGGGAAACTTCCAGAAGGCGACGGATTCTATTATCCAGCGACTGTACTTGAAAATCTTGAGCCAGGACAACCAGCTTACGATGACGAGCTTTTTGGACCTGTTGCGTCGTTAATCAAAGCAAAAGATACTGATGATGCTATGAGAATTGCGAATGACAGTAGATTTGGTCTTGGTGGAGGAATTTTCTCTAAAGACGAAGCTAAGGCTAAGGAATTAGCACAGAAGCATTTTGATACCGGAATGGTATTTATCAATTCCTTTGGACTTGCCAAGCCTAATATGCCGTTTGGTGGTGTGAAAGATTCAGGTTACGGTAGAGAACATGGCGGATTTGGATTGCATGAATTCGTAAATGCAAAATCTGTAATGATGGCATAAGTCATTATTCAATCGCACAACTTATTGAGGGAGCTTCGGCTCCCTTTTTTTTATACCTAATCAATTAAAAACCTCTTAACCAGCGCTTTTAGTTTTTAAACGTTTTCATGACGAACAAGAGCTTACCAATCGTATTTTAATTTATGTTTGAAGGTTAATTAAATTTTATGAAGCAATTAAATTTGTTTCTATTCAGACATAAAAGTGCTGAACAGATTGGTATAGACTTTAGGTTCGACATGGAACTAAAAGCCCATTTAAAAACGTTGAAGGAAGTAAGATGGAGTCGAACCCATTCCTGCTTCTATATTCCTTCGGGCAAACAATACCTGGAAAAACTTAGCTCCCACTTCAAAACTATTGAAGTAGAGATAAATACCGCTTTACTGGATTTCTCCAGGATCCCGGATATCGCCATGGTAGAAACTGTTGAAGTAAAGTTGGCCATGCGAAAGTTCGTGCAATACTTAAAAGGACTTAGACATAGCCCAAGTACGATCAAAACCTATTCTTCTTTTGTGCACTCCTTTCTGAAATTTCATCATGAAAAAGAGAATTACACACATAGGGATGTCGCCAGGTTTATAGAATCTGAAGTTGCTCTGAAACGCTATTCCATAAGTACGCACAGGCAATGTATTAGCGCGTTAAAGCATTATTTTGAATTTAATGAAAACGCTTTATTCGATCTAAATGCCTTGAAGCGTCCCAAGAAAAGCAGTTATTTACCAACTGTTCTTAGCAAGGAAGAGCTAATCGATCTATTGCGATTTACCCGAAATTTGAAACATCGAAGTATTCTCGCCCTTATTTATTCATCAGGCTTGCGAATTGGTGAGCTTATCAATCTCGAGTTGCGGGATCTTGATATTGATAGAAGGCAAATACTGATTAGACAGGCGAAAGGTAGGAAGGACCGTTATGTAATGATGGCTGAAAGTTTTCTTCCTTTATTGCTGAATTATTTACAGACTTATGAACCTAAGCGTTACTTCGCTGAAGGTAACGGAGGAAAATATTCCAGTTCCGCAATTCGCGGATTTCTGAAGGATAGCTGCGAAAGAGCGAAGATCAGGAAAAGGGTGACTCCGCATACGTTAAGACACAGTTTTGCCACCCATATGCTGGAAAACGGAACAGATCTAAGATATATCCAGGAGCTGCTTGGCCACGCCAAACCGGAAACGACGATGATCTATACGCATGTCACCAAAAAAGATCTGTTGAAAATTGAGAGTCCGCTTGATTCTACCATCAAAAAGCTATTGGAGAAGGGAGATAAAGAACAGTCGGATCTGCGTTTATCCCGAAACATACTCGGATAAAAATGTATATTTGGGTGGATATAACGAGTTGGCAAATAGTTTTAAAGAATGAGACACCTATTAGGTTTTATGTTTACAATCCTGACTTTATCAAGTTGTAATCAGATAAAGAAAGATAAAATTGAACAAAGAATCGAACCAAAAATACAGGCAGACAATCTTTCTGTTATCAAGAAGGAAGACACTATCAAAAATTATTGGGCTTTAAATTCTGACACAATAGTTGACAAGAAAGAATTCGAAATTTCTAATTTGAAATATAGTCTTGAATTAAAAACTTATAGTCTCTATGATAGTTTAATCGTTAGAAATTTAAAGCAAGAAGATGACCAAAACTATTCCGACTATTCTCACACGATGGTTACCGATTTAAACTTAATATCAGACTCTATTACTAGTAAAGTACGCATTGATAAGTCAAAATTTGAAAAATCTCTTCTTACAGACTTTTATAAAGATTGTGATCTATATTCAACAAATCTTGACAGTATAGTAGAAAATAAAATTTATTTGACTTCTGATCTTGCAATTCCAGATACCGATAATCAATGGAGAGTTTGGTATTCATTGAAAATAAAAAATAATCAACTTGAAAAATTAGAAGTTTCAAATACTGATTATGTAGGGTTATAAAACCATTTGCCAACAACGATTCATCGCAAATAACGGGTAATCCGTAAAAAGTGTAATTTTAGAAACCAGGAAACAAAAAACGGTAAGCCGACAAATCCGAGTCCCAACTCCCGTGACTTGCGATAATCGAGACCGTTGGCAACAAGCTAGAAAATTTCGTAATGAACAAAATTCCAATTATACTTATTTATAGTAGAATCTTAATTGGCATATTAATTATATTAATTGGAATTGGAAAAGTAGATAATTTCAAATTTTGGATTTCTATTCTAATGATAACTGGTTTATTAACTGACATATTTGACGGAATAATTGCCAGAAAACTTAAGGTATCAACACAAAAACTTCGAATTTTAGACTCTAATGTTGATCAATTTTTCTGGTTAACAGTTATGGGAACAATTTTCTTTTTAAACATTAATTTCATTTTAGATAATATTATATGGATTTCTATAATATCAATTTTAGAAATTTCCGCATATGTAATTAGTTACAAAAAGTTTAGCAGATCAATTGCCACGCATTCTATTCTTGCAAAATTTTGGACAATTTCACTTGTTGCTTTTTTAGTCGATCTTACAATAAATTCAAGGAGCCACACCTTATTTATTATTTGTGTGATATTGGGAATAATTTCGCGAGCAGAAATAATTTTGATAATACTTAATTTGAAAAAATGGACCACGGATGTTCCTTCAATATTATCAGTTTCGAAAATTAATAGAGGAATAAAAATTAAAAAAAGTAAATTGTTTAATAGCTAACACGCCAGTTGCCAACAAAGAACTAAGGTAAAATCCTAGTACTTTTAAGCTAATTTCGACATATAATTTTCCTGGTAATAGGTTCCTGATTTTGCAATTGCAAATGCTTGCTTTAGCAGCTTATTACATACTGCTAT
>NZ_JBLVTK010000004.1:0-11900 GCF_048285865.1 Christiangramia marina
TCCCGAACAGAGTAGTTAAGCCCGTTAGCGCAGATGGTACTGCTGTATTGTGGGAGAGTATGTCGTCGCCTTCTTCTTAAGAACCCTTCATCATAGCGATGAAGGGTTTTTTTATACCATAAAGTTAAGGAATGAAATAGCTTTTGCCGCTAATTACTATCGAAAACCATGTTACTTGATGTCTTAGAAGACCTTTGATGACTTCAATCAGTTAATATAATTGGTGTCTGTTACTATTTTTACTACCTTATTTGCGAATAACCTAACATTTGGTAATCCGCATTTCTACTTCTTCCAGCATTCAATACTACAATTGATCATCATCTATATCCTCGGTAAGATTCCCTTTTTTTTTAGGTACTACTATATAGCAACAAACTTTTATCTGGGAGGAATCCAAGACTGGGATCATTCGGAATTTAGCAAAAACGTAGGTTAAATTAATATATGATAGTCATAAGTGTAACTAAATGATAAGGCTGTATTTGCTAATATCAGAAAAGGAATTTACAGGTGAACAGAATGATCAAATGAGAGCTGAAAAAATCTCATTTCAAAACAACGAAGTGATTGTAGACATAATTTATAATTTCTACGATACTTTTTATATCAATAGCTTAATTTACTAGAGCTGGATCCTGATCATATAGTTTAACTATGCTCTATTCCGACGAAATCAATCTAATCCACTTTAGTTGATCTGATTTTTCTTACTACCAAATGAAATTAATCAGATCGTGAATTGAACTGCCAGGAATTGAAATATGACTTAGGAGCGTTTTCCGAAGAAAGAGTTAACCATGGTCATAATACCCTTAAACATTAGAAAGATCGCAGCGAAGGTTGCGATGATACCAAAAACCAAGACAGGAATATACCAGGGATGATTCTGGTTATTAAAAGCATTATACAACACCGAAGGTCCAATCATAACGAGGGGCAAGGAACCTGCGAGATATTTCACTCCTTTTGATAAGGTCTTTTTATCTGTATGTTTCATCATTCTACGCTATAGGTTATTGAATCTGCTTCAGAAAGTCTGAAATAACCAAATGGGAAGTTATCCCTGTTTGTTTCGTTTACGATATTGCCTCTTACTACTGCTGGCATTGTTTCAAAAGGGCCGCCCTGATTCGTGCCAACTTGTGACCTGAGTACAAACATATAATCATAATATTCTCTGCTTATACCTTCCATTTGTATGGAAATTACATCACCCGCTTCTATATCTTCATTAGAAAAATATCCGAAAATCTGGTTACCATTTGTAAACTCATCTTCATACAATTCCAGAAAGACGTCCTCATCTGTGAACTTGAATAAGTAGTAATTCTCCTGGTCTGCCGGATCTGTATAAAATGCCTTTATCTCAATTTCATCCCCAGCAAAGCCGCCACCATCTAATTGCTCCACATAATCTATTCCCGAGACTGACTTAAAACTTTCAGTTGCAGTATAAACTTGATCATTATAAATCAATTCGAGTTCATATTCCAGATCAAGAACAGGTTGAAATTCTTCATTAATATATATACCATTCTGTTCATGAGTAAATTCATATGTACTACCATTTTCAGAAGTAACCACTATTGAAGCTGTTGCCACAGGCCGTAGTTCTTCTTCATAGAAAGGACTCGTTGTACTTAACCTGATTTCCTGACGATTTCCATCTGTTCCCTTGATCCAGACAATAGAAGCTTCTACTACTAATTTTGGTTCAGACTCCTCCAGGTCGATATCTACGACTTCTTCGCAGGAGATAAATCCCAGAAATACAATCATGGCCAAAAATGATTTATACAATCTCATTTCTAAAATTTAAAATTATAAGTTACCGATGGGATGATCCCGAAGAGTGTCAGTCTTACAGCTTCATTTCTCCCCGTATCCATATTTTCACGGAACGAAATCGAATAAGCGTTCTGGCGATTGTAAACATTGTAAATTCCAAAATTCCATGAGCTTTGCAGTTTCCGACCCGTATTCTTTTTAGGATAATAAGTTGCCGAAAGATCCAATCGGTGATAAGAAGGTAGTCTATCCTCATTTCGTGCACCATAAACGGGAATATTTACATCTTCATATTCGTACTGCGCATTTGGAAAAGTAGTAGCAAGCCCGGTCTGATAAATAAAATTGGCGTTAAGATCCCAGTTCTCATTTAGATCGTAGCTGCCGGTAATAGTCACATCATGCGGCTTATCAAAATTCGTCTTGTACCAGTCGCCATTGTTTATTCCTATTTCCTGGGAGTTTCTACCTGGTGTTCTCTGCTCAGATCTCGATAGGGTGTAAGCCAGCCATCCTGTGAAACGTCCCTCGTTCTTGCGCAACAGTAGTTCGAGCCCGTATGCTCTTGCTTCTCCGTTAAGAACTACTCGCTCAATAGCATTGTTGGCGATCAAATTCGCACCGTCTATGTAATCTATTCTGTTTTGTATATCCTTATAAAAACTTTCAATTTCCAGGCTATAATCCCCATTATTGAAATTCCTGAAGTAGCCAATTGCATATTGATCCAGTAGTTGTGGCTTTATATAAGGACCACTAGGAGTCCAGACATCTAATGGCGTGGGACTGCTGGTGTTTGAAATTAAATGTAAATATTGAGCCATCCGGTTATATGAAACTTTTACAGACTGGTCCTCGGCGAAATTATAGGCAATAGCCAGTCTTGGTTCTAAATTGGTAAAAGTTTCAAGTGATTCTCCACGGGAAACATTTCTGGTTTCAAGAATATCGGCTTCGCTATAAATACTCGTTCTGGGATTATATGCAACTGGTTCATCATTGGTGTACGAATTAAAATCATTCTGACCCAATCTGAAAAAGTTACTCAGTCTCAATCCATATTCTGCGGAAAGCTTTTCTGAAAATTTATGTTCAGCTGAAATGTAAAATGCATTTTCAAGAGCGTACTTATCATTCAATTTGAAGTAATTTATTCCTGAAGTCTCATCGATAGGTTCTATTTCCCCGGGATTGAACTTGTAATAAGTATTATGCATCCCATACTTCAGCTCAAAATTCTCTGAAATATAATGGTTGAAATCATACTTGAGATTAAGATTTCTAATGCCGCTATCCCAGTTAAATCCAACAAAGTTTAGATTAAGTCCGTAGTAGTAATCACTATAAATAGCAGAAAGATTGGTAAAAATATTATCGGAGAATACATGGTTCCATCTCAGGTTCAGTACCGCATTGCCGTAAGTATTCTCAAAGTTCTGACTAATATTGAAAACATCCCGACCAAAATAACCACTTAAAAGCAGCTTATTGCTTTCGTCCAGCTCATAACTCAATTTGGTGTTCAGATCATAGAAATAAGCAGAGTTGTCGTTATCTGTTAACTTCAGAAATAGATGGGCATAAGAACTTCTTGCCCCAACTAGAAAACTTCCTTTATCCTTAACTATAGGACCTTCAGCTAGTAGACGGCTCGAAATCGCACCAATTCCTCCCTGCATTTTAAATTCCCGGCTATTCCCATCACGCTGATAAATATCCAGAACCGAGGAAACCCTGCCACCATATTCCGCAGGAATTCCGCCTTTATATAATTTTAAATCCTTGATCGCATCTGGATTGAATACGGAAAACAAGCCGAATAAATGTGAGGAATTATAAATGGTTGCTTCATCGAGTAAAATAAGATTCTGATCTACTGCACCTCCACGCACATTGAACCCGGAAGAACCCTCACCGGCATTGGAGACACCAGGTAACAATAACAGACTTCTTACCACATCTACTTCTCCGAACACTACCGGGATCTTTTTAATAGTACCAATGGAGAGTCGGTTGACACTCATCTCTGCTTTCTTGATATTAAGGGCTTCGATATCGCTTGTTATGACTACTTCATCCAGACTTTCGGAAGCTTCTGAAAGTTGAAAGTTCTGTTGCATATCATCTGAAATGTTCACTTCATTTTCAGCATTCGCGTAACCAATATAGGTGAGAATAACCCGGTGCTTACCAGCTGGAAGTTTGATCGAATAATAACCATAATCATTCGTGACCACGCCGTTTGCAAGATCTGGGAAAATAAGATTGACCCCAATAAGGGTTTCGTTACTGCTTTTGTCGATCACTCTACCGCTTAAAGTATACTCTTGTGAGAACGCAATAGAAGGTAGGATGACTAATAGTAGAAAACTTAAAAGTCGCAATTTCAATTTTTCAATAAAAATAGGCTATACCGTGGAAACCCAAAAATTATACTTCACTGAACTTCAATGCTTTTTTCTCCTGATTCGAAAATTTAAAAAGAAGTGCGAAACTGATTGCGAAACAAACTAATAGAATGATTGCCAGAGGTAAGGTACTTGAAGTGTGAAACTGACTGATAGCGAAAGACGTCAATGCACCCAGGATCATTTTCAAACTACCTATCAATGCCGAAGCTCTACCAGCCTTAGCTTCGAAAGGTTCCAACGACAAAGCTGTAGTATTAGGATTTTGAAAACCCAGTAAAAACAGCATGAGGAATAGTAAAATTGCGGTGAATACCAGTCCAAATCCTGCTATTGTATTCAAAAGGAATAACACAGAGAGAACTAAAAGTATCACACTATTAAATATCGTGATCTGGAAAGGGGTGTATTTTTTGAGAAAAAGTCGGTTGATCTGACTTCCGAGGATAAGACCTGCCGCATTGATACCAAACAAAATTCCAAATTCCTTCTGAGTGAGATCAAAATTTTCCATAAAGAGTTTTGGAGCTCCTGAAATATATGCGAACATCGCTCCAATAGCGAAACTCCCTGCCATTGAAAAACTCCAGAACTTGTGATGGGTAAGTATTTTAAAGTAATTAACTGCGACCTGTTTTGGTCTTAGATTAACTGCCCTGTCTGGTGTTTTACTTTCCGGTAGAAGTTTGGTTACACTGAAGATCATCAACACACTAAAAATGGCTAAAAAGAGAAAAATCATTTCCCATCCCATAGCATCTATGATAAAACTTCCAACAGTAGGGGCAATGATTGGTGCACCACCCATGATCAACATCAGTATAGAAATCGCACCTGCTACTTCGTTTACCGGAAAAACATCACGAACAATGGCTTTCGCTGCCACCATACCTCCTGCAGCACCAAGTGCTAGAAAGAATCGTGATACAACGAGCCAGGTTAGATCTGGTGAATACATACAGCTTAATGCGGCGAGGAAATAAATACCAAGGCCAATAAGTAGTGGCCTTTTCCTACCGTATTTGTCCATAATTGGGCCGTAGGCCAATTGTCCAAGAGAGATTCCTATAAAGTAACTGGTAAGTGTTAAACCAATCTGGCTAATTGTAGTATCAAAATCCTGAGCTATACTTTCGAAACCAGGTAAGTACGCGTCGATAGAGAAAGGCCCCAAAGCGATTAGTGTTCCCAAAACAAGAAGTATAATAAACTCCTGTTTTTTGTCTCGCTCTTCTGAAATATTCTGCATTATGCAAATTTCAGCAAAGTGAATAGCCTGTTCTAATTTCCGGATAGCTTTAACGAAAGATTAAATAGCTTATTGAAGGCAATTAAAGCTTTTTGCTTTCGTGGCCTACTATTTTGAGCAAAATGTCGAACTTTGCCATCAGCTAAGGCTGATCTTGAACTAACAAAATTTTAAGTATGTCATTTAAAAAACTGAACCCTGTTCTTAAATCCACTTTACAGGAAATGGGATTGGAATCTGCCAACGCTTTTCAGAAGAAGGCATTACCTAAAATTAAAAGTGGAGCAGATCTATACATGATAGCTCCCAAGGGCAGCGGTAAAACAACAGCACTTATTATAAGTGTGATTCAGCAATTAAATGCTGAAGCATTTGAAGATTCTCCAAGAGCTTTGATCTTTGTAAAGAACAAGGAAGCTGCATTGAGTCTGGAAGAGAGGTTCAAAGATTTTACATCTGAAACTGATCTTAGAGTTTATTCTGCTTATGACGAACAGAATATCGATGATCAAAAAGATGCTATCTATTACGGTGTTGATATTGTGATCGCCACTCCTCAAAGGTTGAGCAAGTTGTTTTCTATGACGGGAATACATCTGGGTCAGCTCAAAATGTTTATTATTGAAGATGCTGAATTTATTTCGCGCGGAGGTCATTTAAATCATATTCTCAGAATTCCTTTAAGTATATCGAAATGCCAATATCTTGTTTTCGGAGAAACGATGGAACCGAAAATGGAGCGGTTGCAGGAACAATTTATGGACCGTGCTCAGATCATCAAAATGAAATAAAAAAAAGCCCCGTCCAAGACGAGGCTTTGATATAATTTATAATCTGGTTACTTATACTTCAGTCGCCAGAATTTCATTCAATTTGTTACTAGGACGCATGGCTTTTTTAGTCATTTCCTCATTCGGTTCGTAGTAACCTCCAATGTCTACAGGTTTTCCCTGAGCATCGATAAGATCTTTAAGGATTAGTTCCTTATTCTCTTTAAGCATATCTGCCACTCTTCCGAAGTAAACGTTCAGGTCTTTATTGCTGGTTTGCGTAGAAAGTGCTTCAGCCCAATATAAAGCCAGGTAGAAGTGGCTTCCACGGTTATCCAGCTCATTCACCTTACGTGATGGAGATCTACCTTCATTAAGGAATCTCTCTGTCGCATCATCTAATGCTTCAGCAAGAGTAAGAGCTTTCGAATTATTATATTTCTCACCAAGATGTTCCAGAGAAACCGCAAGCGCAAGAAATTCTCCGAGAGAATCCCAACGCAGGTGACCTTCTTTTACAAATTGCTGAACATGCTTTGGAGCAGATCCACCGGCACCGGTTTCAAAAAGTCCACCACCATTCATCAAAGGAACAATAGAAAGCATCTTCGCACTGGTTCCAAGTTCCAGAATAGGGAAGAGGTCGGTAAGATAATCTCTAAGTACATTTCCAGTAACAGAGATCGTATCCTTACCATCTTTTACTCTCTCTAGTGTATATTTAGTAGCTTCAGTAGGAGCCATGATTTTGATCTCTAAACCATCAGTATCGTGGTTTGGAAGATATTTGTTTACTTTCTTGATAAGTTCAGCATCATGCGCTCTATTTTCATCTAACCAGAAAACTGCTGGCATTCCGGTTGCTCTAGCTCTTGAAATGGCAAGTTTGATCCAGTCCTGAACTGGCGCATCCTTAACCTGGCACATTCTCCAGATATCACCTTCTTCAACATCATGCTCAAGAATAGTTTCTCCCGCAGCATTGATAACTTTTACGCTACCCTTACCTGAAATCTCGAAAGTTTTGTCGTGAGATCCATACTCTTCGGCCTTCTGTGCCATTAACCCAACATTAGGAACTGTTCCCATTGTTGTAGGATCAAAAGCTCCATGCTCCTTACAGAAGTCTATAGTAGCCTGGTATAATCCAGCATAAGAACTGTCAGGGATCACAGCCTTTGTGTCCTGAGTCTTACCTTCTTTATTCCACATCTGGCCACTTGTTCTAATCATCGCTGGCATAGAAGCATCAATGATCACATCACTGGGAACGTGAAGATTGGTGATTCCTTCATCTGAATTTACCATGGCGATATCCGGACCATCTTTAAGATCTTTGGCGATAGCAAAATTGATCTCATCCTTTTTGTCCTTCGGAAGACTTTCAACGGCCTGAAGAACATCTCCTAAACCACTGGTAACATCTGCACCGGCTTTCTCAAGTTCAGCTCCATATTTATCGAATACATCTTCAAAGAATACTTTTACAGCATGACCAAAAATAATAGGGTCAGATACTTTCATCATGGTAGCTTTCATGTGCAGAGAGAAAAGCACACCTTTATCCTGCGCATCTTTTACCTGCTCACGAAGAAACTTTAAAAGTGCCTTCTTGCTCATTTTCGTAGCATCTATCACCTCACCATCCAGAACTTTTAATCCTTCTTTCAGAGTTTTAACTGATCCATCTTCTGAAGTAAATTCGATTTTAAGCGTATCATCCTTTGATAAGGTAACAGAACGTTCGTTCGCTCTGAAGTCACCTTCACTCATGGTAGAAACGTGAGTTTTAGAATCTGAACTCCATTCTCCCATTCGGTGCGGATTCCTTTTAGCGAAATTCTTAACGGCTTTAGGAGCACGTCTGTCAGAATTTCCCTCTCTAAGTACCGGATTAACGGCACTACCTTTAACTTTATCGTATCTGGATTTAATATCTTTTTCTTCATCATTGGTAGCTTCATCCGGATAATCTGGAATAGCAAAACCTTTCGATTGTAATTCAGAGATGGCATTTTTCAATTGCGGAACAGAAGCACTAATATTTGGAAGCTTGATAATATTTGCCTCCGGTTGTTTTGCCAGTTCACCAAGTTCTGCGAGGTCATCTGCTACTTTTTGATCATCTTTTAGATAATCTGGAAATTGAGATAGTATTCTACCTGCAAGTGAGATATCACGGGTTTCGAGACTTATGCCTGCTGCTTTGGTAAATGCTTCAACGATTGGCAGGAAAGAGTAAGTCGCCAACATTGGAGCTTCATCAGTTTTAGTATAAATAATTTTTTCTTTCTGAGACATTTATTTTGTTTTTGATTGCAATAAGTTCAAAGAAAACCCTGGAACATTCCAGGGTATCGTCATACGCGCAATATACAGATTTTCACTCTTTTTTCCTAGAAGTCAGTAGATGATGCGCTGTTAGAGATCTTAATTTAGAGCATAAAAAAAGCCATTTCATCTTATAACTAAAATGAAATGGCTTCAGAAACTGTAATTGATCCATATTTAAACTAAGTTAAAACTCAATCGAATCATCACTGCTTCCAGAAAATCATAAATTCTAAAAGAAGATATGACCGAATAAGAAATCTTTCAAACTGGTTTTGATGTCCAAAACACTAATGTTATATAGAAAATTTCAAACTCTAGAAATAAAAAAACTCTTTACTTCCTTCAAGATCTAAAAATCCTTTTGTCATTCTAAATCTCTTACTTAAAGATAATTAATATTATCCTATTCTGAAAAGACTTTAACTTTTGATAGTAAATGATTTAAACAAAAAAAAGCCCCGAAGAACCGGGGTTTTTTTGAATTATTGAAATCTATTATTCAGTTACAGCACGAAGAGCGTTAATTCTTCCCTGTCCCAGAAATACACTTTTTCCATTACCATCAACCTTATCAGCAGAATTTTCAAGTTGTCTCTGAACTTCTTTCGGTGACATTTTTCCATTCTTCGCAATAATCAAAGCAGCAACACCAGAAACATGTGGAGCAGCCATACTAGTACCAGAGCTAAAATAGAAACCATTGTTATTACCTGCACTTAAGATTCCATCAAGACCATAACTAGGTCCATCAAAATCCCCGCCCGGAGCAGCAACATCAATTAAAGATCTACCATGAGTGGTATAGCTGGAAGGAATATCAAAGTTTTGATCTGGAAGACCTGGATAGTAAGCTTGAGGTGCAGTAGCACTCACAGTTACTACGTTGTTTAAACCACCAGGTAATTTGATATAAGAACTAAGTCCATCATAATTCTGCGCATCATTTCCTGCTGAAGCGATAACCGTAGTTCCTTTAGAAACTGCATAATTAACCGCTCTTTGTTGTGCAGCGATAATGTCACGAATGTATACTGCAGGAATATGATAATCGTTACCATCAGCATCAGTTAACCAACCACTTTTTCTAAAAGTAGCACCAAGACTCATATTTACAACATCGGCACCCATATCTCCAGCGTACATAAGACCGGCATTGATCGCGCTAAATGGCCCGCTTCCAGTTCTTTCACTTAAAACTTTTACAGCTACCAGCTCAGCTTCTGGAGCAACACCAATAATCCCATAATTGGTATCTGCAGCTGCGATAGTTCCAGCGACGTGAGTACCGTGATTGAAACCTATATCATCACTTACGACATAGCTTTCATTAGCAATAAAAGAAATGGAAAGTTCAGTATTTACGTTCGGAGCAAGATCGTAATGATCTGGATCGATTCCGGAATCTAGCACATAAACACTGGCTCCTTTACCTGTAAAACCTAGGTCCCACGCTGCAGGTGCGCTAATAGCGTCAAGTCCCCACATGTAACCAACATCATAAAAGTATTCACCATCTGCTAAACTAGCTTGAGTTGCTTCTGCAGTTGGAATCCATTTAATTTCGTAATCTGGAATTACCGTAAGATTTTGTTCTCTTGCTTTAGTTAAAAGTGAAGCATCTTTAGTATTGATAACAGTCATTCCAATTTCAGGAAGAGTTCTTACAATACTTATATTTTCAGCATTCTTTAGAAAATTGAGAGCAGCTTTTTTAGAAGTTTCATCTTCTTTGCTAATAACTAGATAGTTAGTAAAAGAAGGTTCAGCAAGTTCTGCAGAAACAACTTCTGCTTCCTCAAATCCATCTTCATTTTTTTCACACGAAACAAGTGTAGCGCCGGCAAATAACATTAAGCCCATTAGCTTCCACACGCTAGTAATCGATCTTTTCATAAGTTTATTTTAGTTTGAATTTCTGTGGAATTTAAGTGGAAACTTTCAGTTAATAAAAAGTTAATTGTTAAATAATAGGGTTTATTTTAAAAGGGTTAATAATTATATGTAAACAGTTCACTATAACTGATTAATCGTTGACGTTTCAACAATTATGCTGAGGCATTCCTTATAATATATTAAACAAAAAAGCCCCGGAAGAACCGGGGCTTTTAAATATTTGTACAAGAAAGAATTATCTTCTGATAGCTTCTTTGATACGAGCTTTCTTACCAGTAAGTTCTCTAAAGTAGAAAATTCTAGCTCTTCTAACTTTACCTTTCTTATTGATCTCAATTTTTTGAATCGCCGGAAGGTTGATTGGGAAAATTCTTTCCACTCCAACAGTTCCACTCATCTTTCTAATAGTGAAGGTTTGAGATGATCCTGTTCCTCTTAACTGGATAACAACACCTCTAAAGAACTGTGTTCTTGTTTTCTGACCCTCTGTAATTTCGTAATAAACAGTAATTGTATCTCCTGCTGAAAATTCAGGTAGATCTTTTCTTGATACGAATTCGTCCTGAACAAATTTTACTAACGATTCCATTCTTAATAGTTTAAAGTAAATTCAAAAACAACATGCACGTTTCTCGCCAGAGGTTATTTTAGAATGAGTGCAAAATTAATTAAATAATATTATTCTACAAGCCTGAATTTGAAAAAATTAATCTTCCTTTAAAAGATCAGGTCGAAGTGCTTTTGTACGTTTATAAGCCTGATCCTCACGCCATGCTTCTATCTTCGGAAAATTACCACTGGTAAGGATCTCCGGTACTTTCCAGCCCTTATATTCAGCAGGTCGGGTGTAAACCGGGGGAGCAAGCAAATCATCCTGAAAAGAATCTGTTAATGCAGAAGTTTCATTTCCCAAAACTCCCGGAATCAGTCGAATGATGGAATCACAAAGCACCGCCGCACCTAATTCACCACCAGATAATACGTAATCTCCAATACTGATCTCTTTAGTAATGAACTGATCACGTACTCGTTGATCTACTCCTTTATAATGACCACATAAAATAATTAGGTTTTCATGTAGAGATAAACTGTTCGCAGTTCTCTGCTCGAGTCTTTCTCCATCTGGAGTCATATAGATCACTTCCTGGTATGCTCTCTCAGACTTTAGTTTTGAAATGCATTTGTCTATAGGTTCGATCATCATTACCATTCCTGCGCCACCACCAAATTGATAGTCATCAATTTGCTTATAGTTATCACTAACGTAATCTCTTAAATTATGCAGGTGGATCTCTACGAGACCTTTTTTGATCGCCCGTTCCAGGATAGAAGCCTCAAAAGGACTCTTTAAAATATCTGGAACGACGGTAATGATATCTATACGCATTTCTGTAGAACTGAATCCTTATTAGATGTTTGTGTTATTCGATTTATTTCTTTCATCCTGTAGCATTC
>NZ_JBLVTK010000004.1:11947-86584 GCF_048285865.1 Christiangramia marina
AATTCCTTTTCAGTTTCATCCAGCTTTTGCTGAGCATCCTTTGTGGCCGCATGTGAGCTCTTATATCTAAAGAATATAATAAGTAGGATTACAACCAACGCACCTACGATTCCCCACATCATAGCCTTGTATCCACCTTTGGAAAATGGCATTCCCAAAAACATTAAGGCATCCTTTTCTTCAGTTACTCTTTGCAAGTCCTGCTGGGTAGAATCCAGATCTGCTTTTAGCTGCTGGATCTCATCGTTTTGTTGATCTACTGTATTCTTCTGAACTACGATCTCTTCTTTTAGCTCGGTGATATAACTCCGGGTCGTATTTCTAAGTTCTATAAGCTTATCGTAATCCACAACCTTGTAACCTTGATAATTGTTGGACTCCTTGATTAGGCTTGTAAACTCGTCCTGTATTGGCGTGTCTGTTTTAAGGCTGTCTGTCTGGGCATTCATCTGAAATACACTAGCAATAACAAAAGCAGCTACAATGTAAATTTTGTTACTCATCTCTTTTTGGTAATTGAAATTGTTTGGGTTAATACACTTCAACGGGCGAAAAATAGAGTTAGTATATTTCAGATTTTCGGACAGAAATTCGCCTATTCGTGATTTTAAATTCTTTTGAGTCAGTTTATTATTTGAATTAAACCGCCGCAAAAATAAAAAAACCCTGCCAATGGCAGGGTCTAATTGTTTAAAAATTTTGAGATTCTAGTAATAGGTGAATCTTCTAACTTTTGCAATGTATTTTGCCAGTCTGATAACCTGGTGGCTGTATCCGTATTCGTTATCATACCATATATATAGGATCACATTTTTACCATCTGCAGATACAATGGTAGCATTGCTATCATAGATCGCCGGGGCAGAAGATCCTATAATGTCTGAAGACACCAGTTCATTGTCTACAGAATATTGGATTTGCTCTACAAGTTCACCTTCCAGTGCGTATTTTTTCAAGATCGAATTAACTTCATCAAGGCTGGTTTCTTTTTCAACTTCAAGATTCAGGATCGCAAGTGAACCATTAGGTACAGGCACTCTTATCGCATTTGAAGTCAGTTTTCCTTCAAAAACAGGCAGTGCTTTGGATACTGCTTTTCCAGCGCCAGTTTCAGTAATCACCATGTTAAGCCCTGCAGCTCTTCCACGGCGGTATTTATTGTGCATATTATCTACCAGGTTCTGGTCATTGGTATAAGCATGAATGGTCTCCAAATGACCATGAACAACTCCAAATGAATCCTGAACAGCTTTTAGAACGGGAGTAATAGCATTAGTGGTACAGGATGCAGCAGAGAAGATATCAACGCTATCTGGATCGTGTTCCTTCTGGTTTACACCATGGACAATATTTGGAATTCCTTTACCAGGTGCAGTTAATAGAACTTTTGCAGCTCCTTTAGAACTCAAATGTCTCGTAAGCGCTTCCTTATCTCTAAAAGCACCGGTATTATCGATCACCAGAGCATGATTGATACCATATTGAGTATAATCTATATCTTCCGGCTGGTTAGCTGAGATCATATGAACGGTAGTCCCGTTGATGATCAATGCTGAATTTTCGACGTCTACATTTACAGTTCCACTGAATGGTCCATGAACAGAATCGCTCTTCAGGAGTGAAGCACGTTTTTCCAGAACACTCTGGTCTACATTGCCCCGGGTTACGATCGCTCTAAGTCTAAGCTGGTTTCCTTTCCCGGTTCTGGTCATTAACTCACGAGCAACCAGTCTTCCAATTCTTCCGAAGCCATATAATACGACATCTTTTGGAGTAACCACCTCGTTCAGTTTAGCATCACTCAGTTTGCTGCTCACAAATGCCATCGCATTATTATGAGTTTGACCGTCAAGATGATATTCGTAGGTAAGTTTTCCAATATCCAGTTTTGCTGGTGGAAGGTTCAATCCCTGAATTGCCTTTGCGATCTCTACCGAATCAAAAATAGATATAGGTTTACCTACAAATTCTCCTGCATATTCATGGAGGTCCAGAATATCGCTAACATTTTTGTTTATTAACTGATTTCTGAATAAAACGAGTTCGATTGATTTGTCATACCACAGGTCGCTAACGATATTAATAAATTCAACCGTTGCTTTGCGACGATCTGCCTGGAATGAAAGTTCTTTTTCGTAAACTTTATTAAAGTCCATTTTGTGTTGTGATGTTATAATTTTCGGCAAAAGTATATATTTCAAACGTTTTCGTAAAGGTTTTTGACATAAAAAAACCCTTCAATTCTGAAGGGCTTTTTGACTGTTTTGGAATATCGATTATCTCCAGATCATACGTTGCTTTTCACCTTTTAAATTATGATACGTAATCACGATAGGATTTGACTTTTTTCGATTTTCCATGATTTGTTCCACATCTCCAATAGAATTGACTTTCTTATTATTGATTTCAGAAATGATCCCGCCAATTAATTCGGATGAAGGAAGATCATCGGTGATCATTCTACTAATACGAACACCGTTGGGTGCATTATACCTTTCCAACTCTTCTTTGGTAGTATTTGCAACTTCAAAGCCAAGAGTAGGAAGCGAATAAGTTTCAAGTTTGGTAAGCTCGATATCAACGGTTTTAGATTCTCCATTTCGTATCAATTGTACCTTTACAATATCTCCGGGTCTCTTCGAATTAATGTAACCGGTAAGATCTGAGAACTTTGCAATGTTAATATCATCGATCTTTCTAATAACGTCGAATTCCTGGATACCAGATTTTTCTGCACCACTTCCAGGAGTAACTGCTCCAACGATTACACCCTGGGAGATATTGAGATTACGGTCATTAGAAATTTGTTCATTTATGGTCCCGCCTCTAATTCCGAGGATTCCTTTTTGAACGTCTCCGTATTCCATAATGTCTTCAACGATCTTTCTGGCATTATTGGAAGGCACCGCAAAAGCGTATCCAATGTAGCTGCCGCTAGGAGAGGTGATCGCTGTATTAATACCAATTAATTCACCGTTAATATTAACGAGAGCTCCACCGCTATTGCCAGGGTTAATGGCTGCGTCGGTTTGTATAAACGATTGAGGCGAGCTGTCATTAACATTCAGATCTCTTGCTTTTGCACTTACGATTCCTGCAGTAACTGTTGACTTTAGATTGAAAGGGTTTCCAACTGCAAGTACCCATTCTCCAATTTCAGCATTATCAGAGTCTCCAAACGGAATATAATCCAGTTCACCTTCCGGCTCAACTTTTATAAGTGCGATATCAAAAGCAGGATCACTACCAATCACTTCAGCAGTGTAAGTCTTATTATTATTCAGAGTAACCTCGATTTCACTTGCTCCCTTAATAACATGGTTGTTCGTAACGATATATCCATCTGGAGTTATAATAACTCCAGAGCCCGCACCCTGTAAGGCACGACCACCTTCAGTGCCATAAGGATTATATTCCCAGATACTTCTTGGTCCTCCTTTAAATACCGCTACGTTCTTTACATGAACCACAGCATGGATGGTTTTTTCAGCAGCATCTGTAAAATCAACATTCGTCCCGTAATTTGGCGTATTGCTAACAGGAAGAAAACTTTCCGCAGATTCACTCTTATTTTCGTAGGAAGCAGTATTGTCATCTTCTACCAATAACTTATAACTTCCCAGGGTCATGGCGCCACCAAGGGCAGAGGCCAGAATTAGATTTGCTATTTTTTTCATTTTCGGATGTTATTTGATTATTTAACCTTTAATTTTTCCAACTTAGTACTCAAATTGCGATTTTTAACGACCATTTAACAGGCTATGATTTCTGTTCAAAATCGTATATTCGCGCCTCTTGAAAATGAAGAAATGAATCTAGAATTCTATAAATACCAAGGCACCGGGAACGATTTTGTCATGATCGATAACCGTGATCTTAAAGTATCCAAAAATAATACCAAATTGATCAAACAATTGTGTGACAGAAGATTCGGGATTGGGGGTGACGGACTCATCCTACTCGAGAATCCTGATGTTGCTGAAGATGATTTTAAGATGGTCTATTTCAATGCAGACGGTAATCCAAGTAGCATGTGCGGTAATGGAGGACGCTGCCTGGTAGCCTTTGCAAATTATCTGGGAATTGTTGAAAAAACCGCCCGGTTTACAGCGATAGATGGACCACATGAAGCTACGATTAGTGGGGGTATTGTCAGTTTGAAAATGCAGAATGTCGCAGATGTCAAGCTTAAGGAAGAATATAGTTTCCTGGATACCGGTTCGCCACATCACGTGATCTTTGTGGAAGATGTCCAATCTGAAGACGTTCAGCAGAAGGGTTCAGAAATTCGATATTCTGAATTGTATAAAGATAATAATGGTACAAACGTAAATTTTGTGCAGCAAATCAATGATGAGGTTTTGAAGGTGCGGACATATGAACGCGGAGTAGAGGATGAGACTTTTTCCTGTGGTACAGGGGTGACGGCAGTGGCGATTGTGGCCTACCAAACTGGTAAGATCCAGAATAAGCAAATAAAGCTAGAAACCCCTGGAGGTTCCTTGGAAGTAAAGTTTGAAAAAACAGGTTCAGGATTTGAAAATATCTGGCTAACAGGGCCGGCTGTTCAGGTTTTTAAAGGAGAAATTGTATGTTAACATTAAATGGAAAGAAAATATTCCTGAGAGCGCTGGAGCCGGAAGATCTGGATTTTGTTCATATAATCGAAAATAATGAGAATTTCTGGGAAGTAAGTTCAACGCAAACTCCATATTCGAAATTCTTGATTCGACAATATATCGAGAACGCACACCGCGATATCTATGATATCAAACAATTAAGACTTGTTATATGTACTAAAAGGGGTAGAGCTGTTGGCCTTATTGACGTTTTCGATCTTGATATTAAGGATCAGCGTGCTGCACTTGGTATCCTGATTGCAGATCCTAAAGATCGCAAAAAAGGCTACGGAAGAGAAAGTCTTTCGTTGTTATGCGATTTCTGTTTTACGCACCTGGGATTACACCAGGTTTACGCAAATGTAACCGAAGGCAATGAGGACAGTAAGAAAGTCTTCGAAAAGAATGGCTTCAGAAAAGTAGGCTTAAAGAAAGAATGGAGCTTGCATAATGGGGAATATAAAGATGAATTACTTTATCAATTGATCAACGATGTACATTAAGAAAATTATTCTGGCAATTGCCATTCTGGGTTTAATTGGCGCAGGTATTTTTAGTTACTATATATACAATAGCATTTTCACCTCAAATATTTCAATGGAGGACTCAGAGAAAGTAGTTTATATTCCAACGGGCGCTACATTCCAATCGGTTCTTGACACACTGGATCCTTATATAAAAGACAAAGAGTCGTTTAGACTGGTGGCAGAGAAGAAAGGTTACGCTACGAAAGTCAGACCTGGAAGATACACTATAGAAAAGGGGATGAATAATAATGATCTGGTCAACAGGTTGAGAGTTGGAAACGATCCGGTAAAGGTAATTTTCAATAACCAGGAACGTCTGGAAAATCTGGCGGGCAGGATATCTCAGCAAATTGAAGCAGATAGTGTGGAGTTGCTGAAAGCCTTTAAAGATCCTGAATTTCTGGCAGAAAATGATTTAGATCAGAATACAGCTTTAGGAATGTATATACCTAACCAGTATGAGTTCTACTGGAATACTTCTGCGGAAGAATTTCAGCAACGAATGAAAAAGGAATATGACAGGTTCTGGACTGCTGAAAAGTTGGAAAAGGCTAAACAAATTGGTTTAACTCCATCTGAAGTGATCACCATTGCTTCAATCGTTCAAAAAGAAACAGCAAAGGTTGATGAGCGTCCCAGGGTGGCCGGAGTTTATATGAACCGTTTCAAAAATGGATGGAAGCTCGATGCTGATCCAACGGTCATTTATGCTATCAAGAGACAAACTCAGAATTTCGACACGATCATAAAACGGGTTCTTTATAAAGATCTTGAAATAGATTCACCTTACAATACGTATAAATATTCTACGCTGCCGCCGGGACCAATCTGGATGCCGGATATCTCATCTATTAATGCGGTACTAAATTACGAGGATCATGATTATTTCTATTTCGTGGCAAATGTTGAAAATTTCGGTTACCATAAATTTGCTAAAAATTTAGCGCAGCATAACCGAAATAAGCAGGAATATGTGCGTTGGATCAACAAGCAGGGAATAAGGCGGTAGTAGCTAATTTCTTACGGAATATTTAACCTATTGAGCTTCAATAAGTTATCTAAAAGTTAATTCCATCTATACTTTAAATAAGCTTTAACATACTGTAAGTCAGTTTATTAAAAAATGTTGTACATTTGCGCCGCGAATATGAGGAGGGTGAATTTCAAATAATTGAATCACCACTAACTTCTCAAAAACACATGTAATGAGAAAGAAAATTGCAAAATTTTCAATCTTGCCTCTTGCAGCAGGCTCTATTTTTTTTAGTTTTTCAACGAAAAAAGCTGCAAATCTTGATTTGGAAGATTACTCAACTTATGATCTGGAACTTGATTATACAGTCCCAGATGTACGTGAAGAGATCGAACCCGAATTTCAACTTTCAACGACTTCTCCGTTTCTTGGAAAATCCTATGTTGGTTTTAAGGAAGCTCTGGCTTTCAAAGAATCACGTGGTGATTACAAATCCATTAATGAGTTTGGTTATCTGGGAAAGTATCAGTTTGGTAAAGGAACCTTAGAATTGGTTGGTGTCTACGATACCGTAGGGTTTTTGAATTCACCAGCGTTGCAGGAAGCTGCCTTCTATGCCAACGCATCCAGAAATAAATGGATCTTGCAGCGTGATATCAAACGATTTGTAGGTAAGAATATCAATGGTGTAATAGTAACTGAATCTGGGATTCTTGCGGCAGCGCATTTAGCGGGACCTGGAAGTGTCAAAAAGTATTTGCGTAGCTGGGGAGCACAGGCTTTCAGTGATGCATTCGGTACTACGATCAAAACTTACATGAAGCGGTTTGGTGGTTACGATACATCTTTTGTGACAACTACGAAAAATGCCAGGGTAGATTTCGACAATTTGAACGAAGCTTAAAAATTACAGATCCTTTTGGATAATAAAAATAGCCGGTCTTTTATGGAGATCGGCTTTTATTTTTTTCCAATCTGCTGCTGTTGCAGTTTTAATGAATTCAGTGCTTAGGGTGAGATCGCAGGCAACGCAGATCCTGGTAGTTGGATGTAGTGTTTGAACTAGATCTTCCAGAAACTTATTATTCCTGTAGGGCGTTTCTATAAATATTTGAGCCTGTTTTTTTTCAGCTGATACTCTTTCCAGGTTTTTGAGTTCGTTCTTCTTTTCTTTTTTATCAATAGGAAGATAGCCGTGAAATGTAAAGCTTTGACCATTCATTCCGCTAGCCATCATCGCAAGTAGAATAGAACTGGGGCCTACCATAGGAATCACTTGAATGTTGGCGTCATGGGCCAGTTTTACGATCTCGGCGCCTGGATCTGCCACGCCGGGACAACCCGCTTCACTCATTAATCCCATGTCTCTTCCGGCTTTCGCAGCATCAAGAAACGTAGGAATTTCTGTGGCTTCCGTAAATTTATTTAAAGCTGAAAGTTTAAGTGAGGCTTGCGGTTTTTCAGGAAGGATCTCTTTGATGAATCTTCTGGCAGTCTTTTCATTCTCAACAATAAAATCATCGATATTCGAAATGATTTCAGCATTGATACCCGGGAAAACTTTTTTTGCGTCTGAAGCGCCCAGACCAACGGGTATCAGGTAGAGTTTACCGGAATTTGGAGCTTCAG
This sequence comes from Christiangramia marina, assembly GCF_048285865.1. Classification (NCBI taxonomy): domain Bacteria; kingdom Pseudomonadati; phylum Bacteroidota; class Flavobacteriia; order Flavobacteriales; family Flavobacteriaceae; genus Christiangramia; species Christiangramia marina. The sequence goes on from NZ_JBLVTK010000004.1 coordinate 19,696, forward strand.
ATCTCATAATTCTCCAGATTCAAGTTTTCTTTTTAGTTCATCTGTTGCTTCATCAAGCATCATATATACATTTTCAAAACCCTGATCGCCTCCATGATATGGATCTGGAACGTCCACATTTTCTGAAGGGAATATTTCCTCAAGTATCAAATGTACTTTCTGGCGTTCTTCGTCAGTTTCTGCCATCGCGATCACATCCTTAAAATTTCTATTATCCATTACGAAAATATGATCGAAGTCCTGGAAATCTTTTTTGCTGAATTGTCTTCCTCTTTGCTGAGAAATATCGAGACCATTTTTGCTAGCAATGGCGATCGATCTTTTGTCTGGTTCAGAATCAACATGCCAGTCCCCGGTTCCTGCAGAATCCACAAAAACTTTTTCAGGATCAACTTTGGATTTAAGAATACCCTCGGCCAGCGGCGATCTGCAGATATTCCCGAGACACACCATCAATACCCTGGTTTTCATAAAGATGTAATTTATAGGGTGAGCTTTTTGTTGAGGTCTTCAACAAATTTCTTGAATTGCTTATCTGTAGCGGCTAGATTATCTACAGTCTTACACGCGTGTAAGACGGTAGCATGATCCCTGCTTCCAATTTGAGAACCTATACTCGCCAGTGATGCTTTGGTGAATTTCTTTGCAAAGAACATTGCCAGTTGTCTGGCTTGTACAATATGGCGTTTTCTCGTTTTAGATTGTAGAGTATCTACATCCATTTGGAAGTAATCACTTACAACCTTCTGAATATAATCTATGGAAACTTCGCGCTTAGTGTTTTTCACGTAGTTATCTACGATCTTTTTCGCCAGTTCCAGAGTGATGTCTTTCTTGTTGAAAGAAGAGTGAGCAATTAATGAAATGATTGCACCTTCCAGTTCTCTGATATTGGTTTTGATATTATTTGCCAGGAATTCCACGATATCTTCAGGCATCTCTACACCATCACGATAAAGTTTATTTTTAATAATGGAAACGCGAGTTTCAAAATCTGGATTTTGAAGTTCAGCAGATAGTCCCCATTTAAATCTTGACAGCAGGCGTTGTTCAATATCCTGCATATCTACCGGAGCCTTGTCACTGGTTAAAATGACCTGTTTCCCGTTTTGGTGTAAATGATTGAAAATATGGAAGAATACATCCTGCGTTCCTGCTTTCCCGGATAATAACTGGATATCATCGACCACCAGTACATCTATGATCTGGTAGAAGTGAATGAAATCATTACGATTATTTTTCTTAACAGATTCAATGTATTGCTGGGTAAATTTTTCTGCAGAAATATATAGAACTGTTTTCTCCGGGTATTTATCTTTGATCTCAACGCCAATAGCATGCGCTAAATGCGTTTTACCCAATCCTACACCACCAAATATCAATAATGGGTTGAAGGAGGTTCCTCCAGGCTTATTCGCTACAGCGAGTCCAGCGGAACGGGCAAGCCTATTTGACTCACCTTCAAGAAAATTATCAAAATTATAATTAGGATTCAGCTGGGACTCGATCTTTACATTTCGAATTCCAGGAATAATAAAAGGATTCTTAAGTTCCGGGCTTTTGTTCTTTACTGGTACATCTACCTCCTGAGAAGCCATATGTGACCTTTGGGTACTTGGGATCTTCTCTGTAAATGGGAGTTTATTACCGTAGGTATTCTCCATTTTGATCACATAAACCAATTTTGCCTTATCTCCCAGTTCACGTGTAAGGGATACTTTTAATAACTTCACATAATGTTCTTCCAACCATTCGTAGAAAAATTTGGACGGCACCTGAATGCTCAGGGCACAATCTGTTAGTTTCACTGCTTGGATAGGTTCAAACCATGTTTTATAAGCTTGAGGTGTAATATTATCCTGAATAAAAGACAGACAGTTATTCCAAACCGATTGCGCAGTTTTTGACATTATTAGTTAGACGTTATTTTTGGTTACTAGAAAGTTCTAAAGTGGCTTTTGAAGCATACAGATCTTCAACTTGAGCAGAGCAAATATGTGAACAAATTATCTAATAAAAAAACCATATAAGGGTTGAATTTTAAGAAAAATTATCGCATACTTGATTCTGAGCCTGAATATAAAAAACCTTTCTGTGAAAGGCGACAAAAATCACATGAAATCACACGAAACTTCTGTTAAAGTACGATATGCCGAAACCGATCAAATGGGAGTGGTACATCATAGTATTTATCCGCAATACCTTGAAATTGCTAGACTTAACTGGCTAGATACACTTGGTATCTCTTACAAAAGTATGGAAGAGGAAGGGATAATGTTGCCGGTATTCGAATTAAATTTAAAATATCACAAACCGGTTACTTTTGATGAAAAAATCAGGATAGAAACGCGCCTTCGGGAACAGCCAAATGTTAAAATTATTTTTGATTATTCTCTCTATAATGAACAGGGAAATCTGGTAACTACCGGTTACACTGTACTCGTGTTTATGGATGCCAAAACGAGGAAGCCGGTTAGGTGTCCAAAATATATGTTAGAGGCATTAGGTTATTGATCTTCCAATCCTGAAATCTCAACTTTATAGGTGTTATCGAACTTAGTATAAATGCTTTCGACGTCACTTTTTCGAACTGCAATGTAGATTCTGCAATCCAGTTCAAGTTTTTGATCGATCACGTTTAAATTGTTCTTTTTGATCACCTGCATGACTTTGTTCATTTCAGGATAATCAAATTTTATTACGAAAACCTCATCGATTGTTCGCTTCAGGATATTTGAAGCTTCCAGAGCCATTTGCGCGGCGGTTTTATAGGCATTAATAAGTCCGCCAACTCCTAACTTTACTCCGCCAAAATATCGAACTACGACTATAAGTATATTGGTAACATCAAAGCTTTGTATTTGTCCATAGATTGGCATTCCTGCCGAGTTTGAAGGCTCTCCGTCATCATTTGCACGATAGTGATGGTCTTCTTCGGCCTTACCTGTTTGCCAGGCGTAACACCAGTGTCTCGCTTTGTGGTGGGATGCACGTAATTCTTCCAGATGTTTGGCCGCCTCTTCTTCAGTTTTAATTGGAAATGCATATCCGTAGAATTTAGAATTACGATCCTTGAACAATACTTCCGGGGAGGCTTCAGTAATAGTTTGATACGTGTCTTTCATATGGCTGAATTCGCTACTAGAATTATACTAATCATAGCTAGAATAAGGCCTATCCAGTTTTTCCGAATAAGTTTTTCTTTAAAAAGCACGATTCCTACGATCGTTGAAAGCGCTACTATACTCACGTGATTGATCGTAAATATAGTTGAGCTCTCGTATCCTTCACTGCGCAATGCCAGAACAAGGAAGTAAATCGAGAAGTAATTTGGTACTCCCAAAGCTATGCCGCCAAGTAAATTTTTAAACTGAAGTTTTAACTCGCCCCGAACCGCCTGGTAGATCATCACCAGCACCCCAAGCAGTCCAGCCGTTGCGAAGATGGTCGAACTAAACAGGCCTACATCGGTTTTCGAAACATAGCTGGTTTCGAGGAATTTTAAACTGGTATCAATAATTCCGCTCCCCAGAAATACGAGCAGTGGAAAAATAAGATTTTGCCATTTTATGCTTATTCCATCTTTGGTTTTTATTGAGGTCAGGTACACTGCCACTAATGCAAGTAATATTCCGGCAATCTTCAGTACTCCGGTACTTTCATTGTAGAGAAAGATTCCGCAGAAAACAGGAATAGCGACAGACATCTTTGTGGCTACTGCAACAACTGAAAGTCCGCTTTTCTGGGTGGTGATCGCTGCCAGGTTGAAAACAGTGATAAATAGCACTCCCAGCATTAAAGCGCCGGGAAACCATTTTTCAGAAGGAACAGCAGTAAAATCTGAGCCTTCAATAAATCCAAAAAATCCTACAGTACAGGCGATAAAATAATTGATCACAATTGCCTGCAAAGTATTTACCTCGTATTTTTTGTAAAGCCTGAAAACGATAAAAATGATCGTGGAAGAAAGAACGCTTAGAAGCAGGTAGATCAAAATAATTCTTTTTTAGTGGTGAATAGATCGATCACGTCCTCGCGGGTTGGTTCGAGATTCCAAACGTGCATTCCCAATGCGGCCGCAGCCTCAGTATTTTCTGCAGTATCATCTATAAACAGGCATTCTTCTGCTTTAAGCTTATGTTGCTCGAACACAAACTCAAAAATCTCGGGATTGGGCTTGCGCATTCCTATTTCGTGTGAAAGATAAAATGCATCAAAACATTCTTTAAAGTCCTCGTAAAATGCAACCCTTGACTTTATATTTTCAATATGGTTTTCATTGGTGTTGCTTAGTAAAATGAGTTCGAATTTCTTTTTTTCTGCTAATTTCTGAAGAAACTGAAGTCGGTATTCAGGGAAATCCAGCAAAATTGAATTCCAGGAATCTAGAAAATCTCTATGCTGTAATTGCGGAAATTCAGTTCGGTAGATGTCTGATATTTCATCTGAAGTTACAAATCCTTGCTCGTAATCCCGGTTGCGACTATGGATATGTTCAGGTAATTCTTTTATCTGTATCTTCTCTAGGTTTTGCTGAGTTGCGGCTTTATCGAGATTGATAAACACATCCCCAAAATCAAATATTATGGTCTTAATCATTGTCGTTATTTCTAAAGATTTCTAAAAGATCTGCTTCAATTTGATATGCCGAAGCTGGTTTCAAATCTAGTTTCGGAGCTTCAACTCCATCACCAAAGTAGTTGTCACCCGTAAAAACCCGTGCCTCATCCCAAAGGTTTGAAGTAATGAATTGCTTTAAAATATTAGCTCCACCTTCCACGATAAGTGATTGAAGCTCCTGTTCGAAGCAGATCCTGCAAATTTCCTTAGCGATATTTTCTGAAAATTCAATTTTCTGGTAAACAAGGTTTTCGTGCTTCTTCTCAGTCAGTTTTTCGTTTAGAACGATCGTTCTATTTGACAGATCGAAAAGTGCCAGCTCTTGGGGAAGTTTTAATTCCATGTCAATAACCAGTCGAACAGGCGGATTTCCAGACCAGTTTCTAACATCTAAACGAGGATTGTCGGCCTTTGCAGTTCCTGTACCCACCAGGATTCCACTTTCTTCACTACGCCATTTATGAACCAGCTGTTTGCTGTACCGATTTGAAATCCATACCGGTCGATTGGTGTCCTTAGTTTCTGGAGCTAAGAACAGGTCACGGGTTTGGGCCCATTTCAGAATAATATAAGGTCTATGTTTTTTGTGGAAAGTGAAAAACCTCTTGTTGAGCGCATTACACTCCTCTTCAAGAATCCCAACCTGAACTTCTTTTCCTGCCTCCAGTAATTTCTTGATTCCGCGGCCGGCAACTTTTGCAAATGGATCCATTGTACCTATCACAACCTTCGGGATTCCCCGATCAATGATAAGATCACTGCAGGGTGGGGTTTTTCCAAAATGGCTGCAAGGTTCCAGGCTTACGTAAATAGTGGAATCTTTTAACAGCTCCTGATCCTGAACCGAATTAATAGCATTTACCTCGGCATGAGCCTGTCCCGCTTTCTGGTGCCATCCTTCTCCAATGATCCTGTTTTTATGAACGATCACACTGCCTACCATTGGATTAGGATAGGTGCTTCCAAGCCCGTTTTCGGCTAGTTCTATACAGCGTTTAATGTATTTTTCGTGTATATTCACAGCACAAAAATAGAATTAATTAGGCAGAATGGATACATGGAAAATTCGTGAAATCAAAGCCGAAGATAATCAGCAGGTTAAGCATTTAATCCAAAGTGTGTTGGTGGAAATGGGAGTTCCTAAGGTTGGAACGGCGTATGAGGACAAAGCCCTGGACGATATGACTGCGGAATATGACGGGGATAGGAAGACATATTTTATCGTCGAGGAGAACAATAAGGTTATTGGAGGAGCTGGCATTGCTGCTTTAAAAGGAACTGAAGAGCCCATTTGTGAGCTTCAGAAAATGTATTTTCTGCCTGAAGCGCGAGGTAGAGGTATTGGGACGAAAATGATCAATACCTGTATGGATTTTGGCAGGCAGCATTCTTTTGAAAAATGTTACATAGAAACACTTCCTTACATGGAAAGTGCCCGTAAACTTTACCATAAAAGCGGATTCGAAACTGTAGAAAAGCCTGTAGGTGATACCGGTCATTACAATTGTACAGTTTATATGCTTAGAAATCTGTAAAGCCGGAAAATTGATGCATTTATCAGATTTTAAAAAAGTTTTCTTTGAAAAACTTTCAGATTTCTATCCTGAAACTGAAGTGCAGTCCTTTTATTTTTTATTAACGCAGCATTACCTGGGAAAAACAAGATTGGACCTGGCGCTCGAACCCAAGTATGAGCTTTCAGAGGAGCAAAGAGAACAATTTCAGAAGGCATTGTTGAGGCTAAAGAAATATGAGCCTGTTCAGCATATTCTGGAAGAGACAGAATTCTACGGACTTAGGTTCAAGGTAAGTAAGGAAGTACTAATACCCAGGCCGGAAACTGAAGAGCTGGTGTCATGGATTCTTGAGGACCTTGCTTCGGAAGAGAAATCCATCAGGATCCTGGATATTGGATCGGGTAGTGGTTGTATCCCGGTAAGCCTGGCTAAAAATTTAAATACTGCGGAAGTACATTCCTGGGACGTTTCAGAAGAAGCTTTAAAAATTGCTATTTTCAATGCTAAGATTAATAACGTAAACGTTGATTTTCAACTGAAGGATATTATGAAAACTGTAGATCTGGAGCAGCAATATGATCTCATCGTTTCCAACCCGCCCTATGTGCGTAATCTGGAGAAGAAAGAGATGCATTCCAATGTGCTTGATCACGAACCCGAACTTGCATTATATGTGGACGATGAAGATGCACTTATATTTTACCGGAAAATTAGCGAATTGGCTGCTAAAAACCTGAAAACTGGTGGGAGTTTATATTTTGAGATCAACCAGTATCTGGGTAAAGAGACTTTAAGGCTAGTGCAAGGATTTGGTTTTGAAGCAGAATTAAAAAAGGATATTTTTGGGAACGACCGAATGCTAAAAGCAATTAGAATTAATGGAGGAGAATTATAATATTATTGAAAATGTAGCGGTTTTTTGCGCAAGCAGTGACGGAGTAGATCCTGGAATTTTCAAAACCGCCCGCGTTGTAGGTGAAGAGCTCGCAAAGAGGAATATTCGGCTTATCTATGGCGGTAGTAAATTAGGATTAATGGGTCAGGTTGCCGATGGAGTTATGGAAAATGGAGGGTTCGCGACCGGTGTTATTCCCGAGTTTCTAAAAACCAAAGAGGTCGTGCATACAGGGCTGAACCGGCTAATCACTACCAAGGATATGCACGAGCGTAAATTGACCATGAACGAACTTAGTGACGCTTTTATCACCTTGCCCGGTGGTTTTGGTACGCTGGAGGAGTTATTCGAGATTGTTACCTGGGCTCAGCTTGGTTTGCATCGTAAGCCAATTGGCTTGCTGAATACTAACGGATTCTACGACGACCTTCTTAATATGTTGAAAAAAATGACCGCCAAGGGTCTGATTAAAGAGCTGAATCTTGAGATCTTACTGGTGGCAGATAATATGGAAGAATTACTGAAGCTGATGCATAATTATAAAGCCAGACCAGTCCCAAAATGGATGAATAAAAACCAAACCTGATATGAAGATCCATAAACTTTGTCTGTACACTTCAGATGTTAGACGGCAATACTCATTTTATAAAGATGATCTAGGAATGGAAATCATCAACTATGAAGAAGATAGTTTTGAAGTGCAATGCGGATTTTCAATTTTACGATTCGAATTTAAGGAAAATAGCGTGCCAACGCATTTTGCTTTTCACATACCTGATGAGCAGGAGCAGGAGGCGCTTAACTGGTTGAAAACTGTAGTTCCGGTTCTAAAGTATAACGATGAGCAGATCATCGACTTTAGTAACTGGAAGGCGAAGTCGGTTTATTTTTATGATAAAGATCGAAATATCGTGGAGTTTATTTCTCGCAGAAATTTTAGCAAACCTGAGCTAGGCATTTTTACTGCGGAAAATATCGTAGGAATTGCAGAAATAGGTCTGGCAACATCTAATATTGAAGAAACTTTCAAGCAATTGAATGTCGAGAGTAATCTGCATAAATATGATGGAGATTACGAACATTTTTGCGCAATTGGAGAAGATTCAGGTTTATTTATTGTTGTAAACAAGCACAATAAGGAATGGTTTCCCACAAACGATAATGCAGATCCTTCAGATTTTAAGTTAAACTTCGAGCACGAAAACAAGCAATTTCAGCTGAAGTTCGAGAATGATACAATAAAAATTTCCGAATAAGAAAAGGAGAATATGGACGCGGAAAAAAAGATAAAGGCTTTAAGAGAAGAATTACAACAGCATAATTACAATTACTATGTGCTGGACAAACCTCAAATTAGTGACTATGATTTTGACATGAAGCTGAAGGAATTGCAGCAGCTGGAAGATCAAAATCCAGATCTGTTCGATGAAAATTCACCCACTCAGCGTGTAGGTGGTACGGTTACTAAAAATTTTGAAACCATTGTGCATGATCAGCGTATGTATTCGCTTTCAAATTCCTATTCAAAAGAAGAGCTGGAAGATTGGGAGAAACGTATTCGTAAAAGCGTGGATGGTGAAATTTCTTATGTCTGCGAGTTAAAATATGATGGTGCCTCTATAAGTCTTACTTATGAAAATGGTAGGTTATCCCGTGCAGTAACACGTGGTGATGGATTTCAGGGTGATGAGGTAACCAGTAATGTTCGAACGATTCGCTCGGTTCCATTAAAACTGAAGGGTGATTTCCCGGAACGTTTCGATATTCGGGGAGAGATCGTTTTGCCTTATGAAGGTTTTGCGAAAATGAATGCAGAGCGTGTGGAAGCCGGGGAAGAACCATATGCAAATCCAAGAAATACAGCTTCCGGAAGTTTAAAATTACAGGATAGCGCTGAGGTGGCTCGTCGCCCGCTCGAATGTTTGCTTTATAGTATTGTTGGAAATAACCTGAATATCAAAACACAATACGAAGGTCTTGAAATGGCCAGGAAATGGGGTTTCAAAGCTCCGGCAGAATCAGAATTAAAATCATCTATTGAGGAAGTTTTTGAATACATAAATTACTGGGATAAGCATCGTCACGATCTTCCTTATGAAACCGATGGTGTGGTGATTAAAGTAAATGATCTCCATCAACAGGATGAGCTTGGCCATACGGCTAAATCTCCGCGTTGGGCAATTGCTTACAAATTCAAGGCAGAGCAGGAATCTACCACGCTGGATAAAATTACTTATCAGGTTGGAAGAACCGGCGCGATCACGCCTGTAGCAAACCTCCAGCCTGTACAACTCGCCGGTACAGTAGTACGTCGTGCATCCTTACATAATGCAGATCAAATTGAAAAGCTGGACATCAGGGAAGGAGATACCGTTTATGTTGAAAAAGGCGGAGAAATTATTCCGAAGATCGTAGGTGTTGATTTTACTCAGCGTGATCCTGATTCCAGTCCTACAGTATATGCTTCTCATTGCCCTGAGTGCGATACAGAACTTATACGGAATGAAGGGGAAGCGCAGCATTATTGTCCAAATACCAACGGATGTCCTCCACAAATCATAGGTAGAATTCAGCATTATATATCGCGAAAGGCAATGGATATAGAAGGTCTTGGAGGAGAAACCGTTGCATTGCTTGTTACCGCCGGGCTCATTCATAATTATGCCGATCTTTATACGCTCACTAAAGCGGACATCCTTCCCCTGGAAAGAATGGCAGAAAAGTCGGCAGAGAATCTCATTTCCGGTATAGAAAGATCCAGAGAGATTCCATTTGAAAGAGTCTTATTCGGATTAGGGATTAGATATGTAGGAGAAACGGTTGCCAAGAAACTGGCTAAACACATCAAATCGGTCGAAGCATTGATGGCGGCCAGCAAAGAAGAGCTGGAGAATATTGATGAAATTGGAGAACGTATTGCCTGGAGCGTTGGTGATTTCTTCAGTAACGCTGAAAACAGGAAGAATGTGGAGCGGCTTCGGGAATATGGAATACAAATGGAAATTTCCGCAGAGAAACTGGCGAATCAAACCAGTATCCTGGATGGAAAAACATTCGTGATTTCCGGAGTATTCAACAAGGTTTCCAGAAATGATCTAAAAAAACTCATTGAAGATAACGGCGGAAAAGTTTCCAGTTCGATCTCTTCCAAAACTAACTATCTGGTAGCCGGTGAAAACATGGGCCCAAGTAAGCTTGCCAAGGCAGAAAAGCTGGGTACTCAAATGTTGAGCGAAGACGAATTTCTGGCTATGTTGGATAAATAGAATGCTGTGAAAAAGTTTTTCTTTCTTCTGATTATTATGCAAACTGGTTTCTTGTCCAGAGCACAGGCCATTCCTGAAGATTTTGTGTACCTGAAAGATGTGGTGCCATTTGCGATCGAGGAAGTTCGCTATGCAGGGGAGCATAATTTTACAGGCAGACCAGTTCCCGGATATGAGTCGGAGCAGATCATTCTGACTAAAAAAGCTGCGGAAGCCTTAAAAAAAGTACAGCAAGAACTTATTCAGAAGGATTTGATGATAAAGGTTTTCGATGCTTACCGACCTCAGACTGCCGTTAGTGAATTTGTAGCATGGGCTCGAAAACCCGGGGATACCCTGGCGAAAAATGAATTTTATCCTGATGTCGAAAAAAGCAGGTTGTTTGAACTGGGTTATATCGCTTCAAAATCGGGGCATTCCAGAGGTGGTACTGTAGATCTTACTTTGGTAAACGTGAACACCTGTAAGGAACTGGATATGGGTGGAGCCTACGATTTTTTCGGAGAAATATCTCATCATCGTTCAACTTCGGTCACTTCAGAACAAAAGGAAAACAGGGAACTTTTAAGAACAGTTATGCTTAAAAATGGTTTCCGAAGTTATTCTGAAGAATGGTGGCATTATACCTTGAATGCCGAACCATTTCCGTATCAATATTTCGACTTCCCGATAAAATAGTTATACCGCAAGCTTTACACCGTCTGCGGAAGATTTTTTCCCATTTTGAAAAAAGAAATCTACTCTGCCCAGATAGACACCATAGCAGCCAACCTGGTTCACCAGTACAGGATTTCCTGCCTTGTTGGTTTCCACCGTTGGTTTGTCAAGAAACGTATGCGTATGTCCTCCAATGATGAGGTCAATATTTTCTGTAGATTTTGCCAGTTTAATATCCCCGATCTTTTGAGATGAATATTTATATCCAAGATGTGACAGACAAATTACCAGGTCACAATTTTCTTCTTCCTTAAGAATCCGGCTCATATCGGTAGCGATCTCGATTGGGTCTAAATATTCAGTCTCCTTGTGCAGTTTGTTGCTTACCAATCCCTGCAATTCGATCCCAACACCAAATACGCCGATCTTTATACCATCTTTAGTGAAAGTGCGGAACTTATCAGTTTTTCCATCCATGATGGTATTGCTGAAGTCGTAATTTGATATTACAAATGGAAACTCCGCATGTGGTAGCTGGGCATATAATCCATCGATACCATTATCAAAATCATGGTTTCCAAGCGTTGCCGCATCATACTTTAGCATGCTCATTAACTTGAATTCCAGTTCGCCACCGTAAAAATTGAAGTAAGGCGTGCCCTGGAAAATATCTCCGGCATCCAGCAACAGGGTATTAGGATTTTCTCTGCGTATTTTCTCTACCAGGGTAGCTCTTCTGGCAACGCCTCCAAGATTTGCATTTCTACCTGCCTCTGGACCAAATGCCTCGATATGGCTATGTACATCATTCGTGTGCAGGATCGTGATCTGTTGTCTTTCAGGTTTAAATGATAAAGCTGATAGTCCGCCTAGGCTCACTAAAGCTGTAGCGGCCGCCGTATTCTGAATAAAATCTCTTCTTTTCATGTTACTGTCTTATATAACGATCATCGATCACACTTCTAATGGTATCGGTTTTACGAAAGTAGTCTATCATCACATTGCGGATCTTGTAATCACTGGAATGAATACTTACAGGATCGGCGAAGAATTTCATGTTATCACCACCACCCACAAGGTAATCTGAAGTCGCAACAAAATAGGTGCTATCTCTGGAGATCTGCTGTTGTTTGATCGTCGCATTTTTGATCATATAACTGCCGTCCGCAATGATTTTGATCCCGCTTACGGGATGAGCAGTTTTGGCTTTGCTCAGGTAATCCAGCATCTCCAGCATTTTTTCACCTTTCAGCTCAGCAATGACCACTTCATTTTCAAAGGGCATTATCTGGTATGCAGTCCGCGTGCTAACATTTCCCACTGGTATTTCTGCACGTATTCCACCATGATTCAATAACACCATATCTATTCTGTTTCCGGTATTTTTTCTGAATACAGGGTTTACCTGTTCCATCAGCGCATCTGCCATCAGGTTGCCAATAGCCGTATTCAGGTCTCCGTCGCTTTTGGAAAGAAATGAAGGATTGTAGCTAAGAGGTGAATCAAGAGTTTCGTTAAGGTGTTGCTTGTACGGAGCGATAAATTCAGCAATTTCCGAATCTTCTTCGATACTACTGTCTACAGCAATTCTTTTTCCATCTACCTGCTCTAAATGTTTGAATTCAGTTTTACAGGAGCTCAGCAATAGTACTGAAGCACATATGATCGTGGTAAGGTTTTTCATTCCATTTCGCATTACTTTTCAAATATAACAAGAATAGCTCGTTAGCAATGTGTTCAGCTTATTCAACAGCAAAAAAAATCTAATGGTTTGGTTAGTAGTGATGCTGTTAATTTACAAGACCTTAATTCTTAAATTTTTGACCTCTTTCAACGTGTGCGTAAAATTACTCATCATAATTCATTGCTTTTTTTTATAATGAGATGGAAAATAGCTTCTCTAGTTTACCAGGATGCGTCTAAAATTTTACAAATTTTAGAAAGCTGTTTAATCTGTGAAATCTTCTCTTCGGAAGCCACCTCAAGACATAGTTTGCTAATAGAAATTATTTACATTTGCCCTCCGAAATCATTGAATGATCACGAATAAAATTAAATCGGTTCAGCTAAAAAAAGCTATTGAGAAACTGAAGCGGAAGAGACAATTCGGCACGAATATTTCAAACCGGGTATTACTGGTTATTTCTGAAGAAAATGTTGAAATCTATGGAAGTCTTCAGTATCTCTGGAAAAGTTTGGGTCTGTCTGCAAATCTTTTTGATGTGGTGATCTGCGGAAATATTCGCGATATAGATGATAAAGATCTGTTGCAAATTAGTTTTAAAGATTTAAGTCTTGATGGCGAATTCAAAAACAAGGATCTCTCGGCGCTGCTGGAAAATGAATTTGGATCAGCGATCCTTGTAAGCGGAGCAGAAGCTTTGCTTTCAAATTATGTAGCTTTAAGATCTGGCGCAGCAATTTTGATAGGTAAGTCTCCGGATCCTTTTTCGATCCTGGATGTAGAAATTTTTGAAAATGATCCTTCTCTTCTTGAAGCAGAATTGATCAGATATTATAAAATATTAAAACATAAAAAGTAATGGAAGCTTTTATTGGTACCGGAGTAGCGCTGGTTACTCCTTTTAATGATGATCTTAGTGTAGATACAAATGCCCTTTCAGCATTAGTGAAGGATCAGATAGAAAACGGGATCGAATACCTGGTGGTTTTAGGGACCACTGCAGAAAGTGCTACCCTTAGTAAGAAAGAGAAGGAGCTTGTAAAAACTGTGATCAAAGAGGCAAACCAGGGGAAATTACCATTAGTGCTTGGAATGGGAGGTAATGATACGGCTGGGCTGGTGGAAGAACTGATATCAGAAGATCTGGAAGGTTTTGATGCCATACTTTCAGTTTCTCCGTTTTACAATAAACCAACGCAGGAAGGTATATACCGTCATTTCAAGGCAGTAGCTGAAGCTTCGCCGCTTCCGGTCATTTTATATAATGTACCGGGTAGAACTGCGAGTAACATCCTGCCGGAAACCATCAACAGGATCGCCAGGGATTTTAAGAACGTAATCGGTGTAAAGGAAGCCGCTGGAGAGATAGTGCAGGCTATGAAGTTGATCTCACTTGTTCCTGAAGATTTCCTGGTTATTTCAGGAGATGATATGATCACCTTGCCAATGACACTGGCTGGCGGGAAAGGTGTGATCTCTGTAATTGGTCAGGGCTTACCCAAAGAGTTTTCAGAAATGGTACGTCTGGGATTAAAAGGAGAAGTTAGAGAAGCTTACAAATTACACTACCGCATTGCACCTTCCATAGACATGATCTTTGCTGAAGGGAATCCAGCTGGAATCAAAGCTATGCTACATAAAAGATCTCTAATCAAGAATAATTTGCGGCTGCCTTTAGTAGAAGCGACCGATGGTCTTTATACTAGAATTTCAGCCTTTGTTGAAAGTTTCTAGTCCTTGCTGCAGTAAAAATAAATTTTATAAGACTTTCCTGATACAATAAATGCCCGTAAACAGGGTTATTTGAGTAGATTAGGAAAGTTTTTTTTATACTAACAAAAAATGTATTTTTGCCAGATGTTTTTACGTATCATGAAAAAAGGAATTCTCGCTCTAGGCCTGCTGATGGCCACTATATCCTGTAGTGAATATCAGTCATTGCTTAAAAATGAGGAAACTGCGCCTAAATATACAGCTGCAGAAGAATTATATACCGAAGGTAAAGAAGAAGACGATAATGGAAAGCTACGTAAGGCTTTACGATTATTGGAACAGATAGAGCCTGAGTATCGAGGAAAACCTCAGGGTGAACGCCTTGTTTATATTCTTGGAGATACGTATTACCAGTTAGGTGATTATTACAATGCTCCTTTCAATTTTGAACGTTTTGTACAATTGTATCCAAATAGCCAGAAGGTAGAAGAAGCAGAATATAAAACGGCGGTTAGTTATTACAATCGTTCTCCGCGCTTTAACCTGGATCAAACCGATACCAGAAAAGCGATCGAGGAACTTCAGGTTTATCTAAATAAATATCCGGAAGGAGAATTTGTAGATTCAGCAAATGATTACGCGACAGAGTTGCGAGTGAAGCTGGAGAAAAAAGCATACGAGATCGCAAAGCAGTATCATAAGACCAGATACTATAAGGCGGCAATCGCTTCTTTCAATAACTTCATTGCAGATTATCCGGGATCTCCGTTTAGAGAAGCTGCTTATTACTATAGATACGATTCAGCATACCAGCTGGCGATCAATAGTTTTGAAGTTTTGATGCAAGAAAGACTTGAAAATGCCAGGGAATTTTATAATTCCTACAATAAATATTATCCGGAAGGAGAGTTTACTCAGGATTCTGAGGCTTCCAAGATGGAAATTGATAAAAGGTTAGAGAATTTTTAATAAAGGAATGATGGATTTTAAAAAAATTGATGCCCCGGTTAACACAACTACTATCAACAAGAATGAAGTAGATGCACCTACCGGAAACATTTACGAGGCGATATCTATCGTAGCGAAAAGAGCTGGACAGATAAATGGTGAGATCAAAAAAGAGCTTCTGGAAAAGCTTGATGAGTTCGCTACTTATAACGATTCTCTGGACGAGATTTTTGAAAACAAAGAGCAGATCGAGGTTTCAAAATTCTACGAAAAACTTCCAAAACCGCAATCACTTGCGATCCAGGAGTGGCTTGATGACAAGATCTACTGGAGAAACACTATGGATACCGAAGAATAGAATCGGTTAACTGATATGTCTGTACTTCAAGGCAAAAAAGTTTTACTCGGCATTACCGGAGGTATTGCTGCCTACAAAACTGCTTCACTGGTACGGCTATTTGTGAAGTCTGGTGCAGAAGTGAGGGTTGTTATGACCCAGGCTGCAAAAGAATTTATCACTCCGCTTACACTTTCAACTCTTTCAAAGAATGAAGTCTATTCTTCATTTACGAGCGAAGAGGATGAAAATGGACAATGGAACAATCACGTGGAACTCGGCCTTTGGGCCGATTTCATGCTTTTAGCCCCAGCCACAGCGAGTACTCTCTCTAAAATGGCTTCAGGCAATAGCGATAACATATTGCTTGCTACTTATCTTTCAGCTAAATGTGAAGTTTTCTTTGCCCCGGCAATGGATCTGGACATGTATAAACATCCATCTACTACCAAAAGTTTTGAAACGCTCCAGGGGTATGGAAATATCATGATTCCTTCGGGAACCGGTGAGCTAGCGAGCGGACTTTCAGGAAAAGGGAGAATGGCAGAGCCTGAAGAGATCATCAGTTTTATTGAAGATCATCTGTCTAAAGATCTTCCACTTCGGAACAAAAAAATTGTGATTACTGCGGGACCAACTTATGAAGCCATAGACCCGGTACGATTTATTGGAAATCATTCCAGCGGAAAGATGGGCTTCGCAATTGCCTTAAAGGCGGCAGAAGCTGGCGCTGAAGTTGTGTTAATTTCCGGTCCTACCCATCTTGATATCTCACATGATAATATTGAACTCAAGAGAGTGGTAAGCACCCGGGATATGTACGAAGCTGCTCATGCTGAATTTGAAAACACCGATGTTTTTATAGCTGCGGCAGCTGTAGCCGATTACAGACCTAAGACGGTTGCAGATCAAAAGATCAAAAAGAACGATCCCTCCTTAAATCTGGAATTAACCAAAACTGAAGATATTCTTGCTTCTCTGGGTGCTATTAAGAAAGAGCAGAAGTTGATAGGTTTCGCTTTGGAAACCAACAATGAGGAAGAGAATGCAAGAAAGAAGCTGGAAAAGAAAAATCTAGATTTTATTGTCTTAAATTCCCTTCAGGATGCCGGTGCAGGTTTTAAAGGAGATACCAATAAGATCAGGATCATTTATCCAGACAGAAAACTGGAATTTGACCTTAAAAGTAAAACCGAAGTTGCCCAGGATATCATTACCGAAGTTATAAAAATGTATCATGCGTAGAATTGCCTTTCTAGTACTGTTCACTATATTTTCCTATTCAGGAATCGCGCAGCAATTAAGCTGCGAGGTAGTGGTAAACGCAGAACAAACAGGACAGGCAAATCTTTCTGTTTTTAAAACGCTGGAAAGATCACTGAATGAGTTTATCAACCAAACCACCTGGACAGACAGACGCTTACAGGATCATGAACGTATTAATTGTAGCATGTTCATTACGATTAATAGTTTTGAAGGAGAGAGCTTTAATGGAACTATACAGATCCAATCTTCCAGACCAGTATATGGAACCAGTATGATTACCCCGGTTTTTAATTTTAACGACGAACAATTCAGTTTTAGTTACCGGGAGTATCAGCCGTTGAATTATAGTCATAATACCTACACTAATAATCTCGTATCTGTAATTTCCTTTTACGTATACACTATTCTTGGACTTGATGCAGATACCTTTGCTCGGGAAGGTGGAACAGCTTTTTTCGAGGAAGCCAACAGGATCGTTACAACTGCCCAGCAGGGAAACTCGCAGGGTTGGAGAGGATCAGACGGTCAACGTTCGCGTTTTAGATTGAACGCAGATCTACTGGCGAACACCTATGCTGAATACCGAGAAGCACTTTACGATTATCACAGGTTAGGGCTTGATGTCATGCATGCTGATGTAATAGCCGGGAAAACCGCCATTGCTCAATCTTTGAATAAGCTGGAAGTAATGAACAATCGCAGAAATAATTCCCTGCTGCTTCGTGCTTTCTTTGACTCCAAGGCAGATGAAATAGCTTCTGTCTATACCGGAGGTCCTGCTTATCCTGCCAAGAATGAACTTATCCAAACACTGAATAATATCGCTGCGAGGTACGCCCGTAGCTGGCGAAATATTCAGTAGGATTTTTGGTTGATTACGAGTATTTTCTCTCGTATATTTAGCACAAATTTTAACCGAATTGCTTACATCTCTTTCCATAAAGAATTACGCGCTTATTGAAGATATTACGATGGATCTTCAATCTGGTTTTACGATCATTACCGGGGAAACCGGTGCCGGGAAATCTATCATGCTGGGTGCATTGGGTTTGTTACTGGGAGATCGCGCAGACTTCAGTAGTATTAGAAATACTGAAAAGAAGTGCGTTATTGAAGGTCATTTTAGTATCAAAGATTACGCGTTACAGCAATTCTTTGATAAAGAAGATCTGGATTATGAGCAGACCAGTATCATTCGGCGTGAAATTTTACCTTCTGGAAAATCCCGTGCATTTATTAACGATACACCGGTGAAGATCACTTCTTTGCAAAAGCTGGGAACTTCCCTGATCGATATTCATAGTCAGCATGAAACCCTTAGCCTGGGAAATGCAGATTATCAATTCAATGTCATTGATACTATAGCGAAGAATGAAGGAAGTATTCTTCAGTATAAAGCAGAATTAAAGGAGTATCGTAAATTTCAGAAGAGATTTGAAGAGCTAAAAGAAGAACAGGCACAGGCATCAAAGGAATACGATTACAATCTTTTTCTTCTGAATGAACTGCAGGAGGCTGGGCTCAAATCAGGAATGCTGGAAGATCTCGAAGAACGATATGAGTCTTTGAATAATGTCGAGGAACTTACTGAAAATCTTAGTGCGGCATTAGGCTCAATACAACAAGAAGAAATAGGGAGCCTGGAGACATTGAAGTCGGCTAGATCTCATATTTCCAGAATTGCCAAATTCTCCGGAATTTATGATAATTTCCATGAAAGATTACAGAGTGCGATCATAGAATTAGATGATCTTGAAGCTGAAATGACAGATGCCCTGGAAGCTGTGGAAGCAAATCCCGAAGAGCTGGAAAAGGTGAATCAGCAATTGCAGGTGATCTATAATTTACAAAAGAAGCATAATGCTGAAAGTGTAGAAGAACTTTTACAGATAGCGGAAGCTCTTCAGGAAAAAGTTTCGGTAACAGAAAATGCGGAAGCCGCTTTGGAAGAAGCTGAAAGAGCGATCAAAAAACAATTTATCGTTATATCTGAAACTGCCGCTAAACTGCATAAGAATCGTTTAAAAATCATCCCGGCTTTTATTGAGCAAACGGAAATCATACTCAAAGACCTTGGAATGCCCAATGCGAGGCTTAACATTGAACTTAGTACCACCACAGAATTCCTGAGTAATGGGAGCGATAAGCTGGAATGGTTCCTGGCGGCGAATAAAGGCGGTAGTTTTAAAGAGATCAAGAAAGCAGCATCGGGTGGAGAACTTTCCAGAATCATGCTCGCGGTAAAAAGCATACTTGCAGCACAAAGTAAACTGCCAACGATCATTTTTGATGAAATTGATACTGGTGTTTCTGGAGATATTGCCCATAAAATGGGTGAGATTCTTGCCAGAATGGGTGCTAACATGCAGGTGATCGCGATCACTCATTTGCCGCAAATAGCCGGAAAGGGAAGTTCGCATTTTAAGATATTTAAAGAAGATAGCGAGGTTGCAACTCAAACCAAGATCATAAAGCTGGAACAGGATCAAAGAATCGATGAATTAGCGATGATGCTTGGAGGTACTGGCGGAAGTGATTCTGCACGTGCGCATGCAAAAGCCCTGTTGAATTAATACCCTATCATCTGAAGCCCAAAAGGCGGCGGATTTATTTCAACTTTGCTATATTTACAGGCTTAACAACCACAAAAAATAAATCACATGTCATATAACCTGCTAAAAGGTAAAAGAGGAATCATATTTGGTGCATTGGACGAAAATTCAATTGCCTGGAAAACAGCGGAGAGAGTTCACGAAGAAGGTGGAACTTTTGTACTAACGAATGCTCCAATCGCGATGAGAATGGGAAGTATCAATCAGCTGGCTGAAAAAACCGGTTCTGAGATCATTCCTGCAGATGCTACCAAAGTAGAAGATCTTGAAAACCTTGTAGAGAAGTCTATGGAGATCCTTGGAGGGAAGATCGATTTCGTGCTTCATTCCATCGGGATGTCTGTAAATGTTCGAAAAGGAAAACATTATACAGATATGAACTACGACTTCACAACCAAAGGTTGGGATGTTTCAGCAGTTTCTTTCCATAAAACCATGCAGGTATTGTATAAGAAAGATGCAATGAACGAATGGGGAAGTATCGTAGCTTTAAGTTATATGGCGGCTCAACGTGTATTCCCAGACTATAATGATATGGCAGATAATAAGGCATATCTGGAGTCTATTGCGCGTAGTTTCGGTTATTTCTTCGGAAAGGATAAAAAAGTGAGAGTGAATACCATTTCACAATCTCCAACTCCAACTACAGCAGGAACTGGAGTTAAAGGCTTCGATGGTTTTATTGCATTTGCAGAAAAAATGTCTCCGCTTGGAAATGCTACCGCTTTGGAGTGTGCAGATTACACCCTGACATTATTCTCAGATCTAACCAGAAAGGTAACTCTTCAAAATCTATTTCACGATGGTGGATTCTCGAACACGGGAGTTAGCCAGGAAGTAATGGAGACTTTTGTTAAGGATTCAGAATAATAAAACTCTAAATATAAACTGCCGGAACCTGAACACTATGTTCGGCTTCCGGCAGTTCTATTTTAAATAATCAAGATGCATCCAGAATATTCATTTGTGATCCCTGTTTATAACAGACCTGATGAGATCAGGGAGTTATTGCAGAGCTTGCTTAAGATGCGAGCGCCCGTTCCATTTGAAGTGGTGATCGTCGAAGATGGCTCTACAAATTCTTCTGAAGCTATTGTGGCTGAATTTCAGGATCGATTATTTATTAGTTATTATTTTAAGAAAAATTCTGGACCAGGCGATAGCAGGAACTACGGAATGAGAAAAGCCCAGGCTCCGTATTTCTTAATTCTGGATTCAGATGTCCTAATGCCTGAAGATTACCTCGAAGAGGTTCATCAGTATTTGTCTGGCAATTTTTACGATTGTTTTGGAGGGCCAGACGCTGCCCATGAATCCTTTTCGAATACACAGAAGGCCATAGATTACAGTATGACCTCTTTTTTTACCACTGGTGGAATACGTGGAGGTAAGAAAGCAGTTGATGAATTCCAGCCCCGTAGTTTTAATATGGGCTTAAGCAAAAAAGCATTTGAACTTAGTAAAGGGTTTGGCAGGATACATCCCGGGGAAGATCCAGATTTGAGTTTGAGATTAAAGAAATTGGGGATTAAAAGTTGTTTGATTCCGAAGGCTCGGGTTTTTCATAAACGACGTATAGACTGGAAAAAGTTCTTTGTACAGGTTAAGAAGTTCGGGATGGTACGGCCAGTTTTGAACAAATGGCATCCTGGATCTGCGAAGATCACTTATTGGTTTCCTTCTTTATTCATGACCGGACTCATACTTTCCATAATTCTTTTATTTGCAGGATTTAGTTTTTTTATAAGCTGTTATCTTATTTATTTCCTAATTATTGCTGTGGATGCAGCGATACGAAATAAAACTCTATATATTGGATTGTTGGCTGTAAAAGCGGTGATCATGCAGTTTTCAGGATATGGCTATGGTTTTATAGTGTCCAATTATCATATAAATATTCAGAAGAAACAACCGGAAGTGGCATTTCCACAATTATTTTTCAAAAAGCATGGCAACCAGGAATAGAAGAAGAAGGTTCAAGAAATCAAGCATAAAGACATTCGGTTTTTTCCTGATCTTTTCTGCGATCGTGTGGGTACTGGTACAGTTTTCTAAAACCTATACTCAGGTGATCGAAGTTCCGGTAAACTATCTCAATGTTCCCCTGGATAAAAGTATTTCTGAAGAACGTCCGGATCATGTGGATCTTCAGCTTCAGGATAATGGTTTCAGTATTTATTACTATAAAATCTTCAATCCGAAGCTTGATATAGATCTTTCCGAAGCTACTG
Organism: Christiangramia marina; assembly: GCF_048285865.1. Lineage (NCBI taxonomy): Bacteria > Pseudomonadati > Bacteroidota > Flavobacteriia > Flavobacteriales > Flavobacteriaceae > Christiangramia > Christiangramia marina. The sequence continues at coordinate 41,442 of NZ_JBLVTK010000004.1, forward strand.
AAAGTGATAAGAACCTGATCTATTCTATTGAAAATCATATCACGGTGATTGAACAGCAACTGAAGGTGACCCTGGAAGACTCAAGGATCATCCAGGATGAGATCGTGATCCCGTTTCAATTTAAGAAAGAAAAAATGCTAAAGATCATCTCAAATGTGGAGGTGAGTTATGCCGTAGGTTATTCGGCAGACGAGCCCCTTCAACTGGTTCCCGATTCCGTAAAAGTTAGTGGTCCCGAGGAAGTGATCGCCAAATTGAGTTCGATACCGACTTTAAAGAAAAAACTGGAAAATGTAAATTCAGATCTTGACGGGAGTGTTCAACTGGACACTACGGGCTATGGTGAGTTAAGTTTTTACGAAAATAGCATACGGTATACGCAGGAAGTTGAAAAATTCACTGAAGGAAAAGCTGAAATCCCGGTAGAAGTTATTAATGTTCCAGATAATCTCAACCTGGCATATTTTCCGAAGTCGGTTGTAGTGTATTACCAGGTAAATCTTGAAGAATTTGAAAAAGTTGGAGCTTCCGACTTTTCCATAGTTTGCGATTATAAAAGTGTGAAGGAAGGTGATGATTATATGATCGCACAGATCAAAACCAAGCCGAAATTCGTAAACAACATTCGGTTGAATGAACGTAGAATTCAATTTGTGATCAAACGATGAAAATAGTAGGACTTACCGGAGGTATTGGAAGTGGGAAAACCACGGTGGCGGGCTTCTTTAAAGATCTGGGCATCCCGGTCTATATCGCAGATGATGCAGGGAAAAGATTGCTGGCAGAAAGTCCAGATATCAGAGAAAAAGTTAGCAAATTGTTAGGTGCAGCTGCATACAATGGTCAAGTACCTGATAGAAAGTATATTGCAAATAAGGTTTTTAATGATAAGGACCAGCTTGCAAAACTGAACGCAATTATACATCCAGCCGTTGCTAGCGACTTTCAGGATTGGTTCTCGAAGCAAACTTCAGAATATATTATTTACGAGGCAGCTATTCTTTTTGAAGCCGGGGGTTATAAGAAATGCGATCTCAGCATTCTGGTGACAGCTCCACATAAGTTAAAAATTGGAAGACTTCAGAAAAGAGATGATAGTACAGTAGAAGAAATCGAAGCCAGAATGGGTCACCAGTGGCCTGATGAAAAGAAAGCTGAACTTGCCGATTTTCTTATTGAAAACAAGGATTTGCAGCAAACCAAACTACAGGTTAGAGATATCCATATCCAAATCTTAAAAGCACGCGAAAATTGAAGGAAGTTCTGTTAACATTTGGTTAAACAGCTTAACCTCTAAATGTTAAAATATTACTTTTGACCGCATGAATAAGAAGCTTTTTGTCCTTCTCGTAGCGCTAATGAGCTTGTCTTTAACAGGCATCATATTCGTTCAGGGATATTGGATAAAAAGTACGATCGATGACAGGGAAGAGCAATTCTCCTACAACGCGAAACAGGCACTAATAAAGGTTTCCGAAGAAATTCAGAATTCCGAATTTGAGCGTTATTACTTTCAGTTCAAGAATCCGGATAGTATCAATAGCACCTTAAGTGATCGAACGCTCACTGAATATTTCTACACGAACAAGGACGAAAACAGGAACGAGACTTATTTTAATTCTGAAACCATTTTAGAAGAAGATTATAAGGTTTCCTCAGGTTTTTTACAGTTTGCTGAAGATAGTATCAAGTTCACCAAAATGATCAATAAAAAGGTGACAGATATTGTTCAGGAGAATAATCTTGAAGGTGGGAATTTGAGTGCAAGGCAGAGAATTGAACATATCGAGAGGCTTTCCAGGATGGAAGAGGTGGAGAAGGATATTCTTCGATCTGCGATTTCAGAACTGGTAGTTAGAATTCCTATTCATAACAGGGTTTCAGAAGAGAAGATCAGGGAATTACTGGAAGAGCAGCTTGCAGAGAGAAATTTAAAGACCGCATTTGAATTTGGGATCTTTAATAATTCCATAGCTACTACGGTACATTCAGAGAATTTCAGTCTGGATCACCCTGCAACTTATGCAGTTCCACTTTTTGTAGACTCTGCAGGAAGAAGCGGCTATCAGTTACTGGTAAACCTTACGAACAGAAAAGAAGCAGTTCTTTCTTCGGTTATATTGATGGCTTGTTTGTCGATTATTTTTACACTGATTATTGTGATCGCCTATTCAAGTGCATTATCACAGTTGATAAAACAGAGACAGATTTCGCAGATCAAGACGGACTTTATCAACAATATGACGCATGAGTTCAAGACTCCTATTGCGACGATAAACCTGGCCCTTGACGCGATCAAGAATCCTAAAGTAATTGAAGATCGTTCCAAGGTAAATAGATACTTGCAGATGATCAGGGATGAGAATAAGAGAATGCACGCCCAGGTTGAAAACGTTCTAAGGATCTCAAAACTGGAGAAAAACGAGCTGGACCTTAAAAAGGAAAGACACCAGTTGCATGATATTATTCTTGATGCTATTACACACGTGGAATTGATTATAGAAGACCGTGGAGGTTATGTACAGACTCATTTTGGAGCTTTACGTTCGTCGGTTCTTGCAAACCAAGATCACTTTACGAATGTTATTGTAAATATTCTTGATAATGCGATCAAATATTCAGAAGAAGCGCCGAAGATCGATATCTATACAACGAACGTTAAGAATTATATCTATTGTGAAATAAGAGATCAGGGAGTCGGGATGACGAAACTGGTTCAAAAGAAAATATTTGAAAAATTTTATCGTGAACATACCGGGGATATCCATAATGTAAAAGGTCACGGACTTGGATTGGCTTATGCCAGACAGATCGTGGATGATCATCATGGACAGATCACCGTAACCAGCGAAAAAGGGAAGGGTAGTACCTTCATCATTAAATTACCACTAATATCTTAAAATATGGAAACTGAAAACAAAAAAATTCTATTAGTAGAGGATGATCCAAATTTTGGAACTGTCCTTAAAGATTACCTTGCGATGAACGATTACGAGGTGACTCACGCCAAAAATGGTATGGAAGGATTCGAAAAATTCAAAAAAGATGATTTCGATCTTTGTATCCTGGATGTGATGATGCCTTATAAAGATGGTTTTACTCTTGCTAAGGAGATTCGTGAGAAAAATGAAGAAGTGCCAATCATCTTTTTAACGGCTAAAGCCATGAAGGAAGATGTATTGAAAGGTTACAAGGTTGGAGCAGATGATTACCTGAACAAACCTTTTGATTCTGAAGTACTTTTAATGAAGATTAAAGCGATCATGCAGCGTAAAGCTACAGATAGCGTTGCAGATTCTAAGCAATTTGAATTCGAAATTGGTGGTTTCCACCTGAATTCCAAACTTAGATTTTTAACTTTTAGAGATGAAGAGCCTCAGAAGCTTTCTCCAAAAGAAAACGAATTATTAAGACTACTTGCTTTGCATGAAAATGATTTGATGCCTAGAGAGCTAGCCTTAACTAAGATATGGAGAGACGATAACTACTTTACTTCAAGAAGTATGGATGTGTATATCGCCAAATTAAGAAAGTATCTTAAGAAAGACGAAAATGTGGAAATTCTGAATATCCACGGTGAAGGTTTTAGACTTGTTATTAAAAACAAGGAAGAGACCGAAGCATAACAAAATCATTCAGTTTCCGGGAGGTGCTGCATCATAACACTCGTTATGATGCGGTATCATTTCTCGTGATCCATAATTCATGGCTATAATTTAGCTGTACCTACCATCAAATTTTACCTGCTGCCGCATTCTTAACACGAAAATAAGAGCGGTTTTCTTACAATATGTATCTTTACGGCATTCCATAAAATGCCCTAGATTGATAAATGCAGCAGATATACCTACCTACAGGAGTTCTTTTCTAAGAAAAGTCTGCATTAGCTTATTCTTAATTTTATTTTTTAGTGCTAATAGTTTTGGGCAAGCAGAACCATCTTTTAATTGGCTCGACGACTATTCCTTGGGATCTGGTGGTCCAGGGAACGAAGGTGGTATTGTAATTTCAATTGACACAGATTCAGAAGGGAATGTGTATGTGTTGACTTTTGGGATTGGTGTTTACAAATATGATCCTTATACTGAAGAATACGATTTAATTATTCCAGATCAACTTGCAGAAAGCGAGGATTTAAATGGTCCTTTAGATCTTGCAATAGATAATAATGATATTATACATATTGCCGATAGTGGTTCAAAATCTATAAAAAGGTTTACAACGGATGGAGATGAACTAGAGCAAATTGGAGGATTTTTTGGGACAGGAGAAAATGAATTCTTAGAGCCTACAGGTTTGGAATTTGACAATGAAAATAACTTATATATTGTTGATTCTTACCGAGGGAATAATGATGAGGTTGAGGAAAAATATTTTCTGAAAATTTATTATGCTAACGGTGATTTTAGAAGTTTTACAGGTACAAATGATCACCCCCTAAATAATCCTTATCGAGTTGCTGCTACGGATGATTATATTTTAATAAGTAATGCTGAAAATAATGGAGAGGTTTTAGTCTTTGATAAGGATTTGAATTTTAACCGTACACTGAATAATGTTGGATCGCCAGGTAGCTTGTTTGTAGATAAATCTGGGTATATATATGCTGTGGATTATGCAGATAGGGTTGATTTTAATGACGTTTTTAGATTATTAAGTGGAGATGTTTTTGTAGGTCTAACCCTGCGATCTCAAATTAATAATGGAATAGCTTCTGGCGATTTTAAAATTCAAGTTTATAATTCGGATTTAACCTATAGTTCTACAATAAGTGACTTTCCCGCCAATTCGAAGGATGATCATATTCAATTTCCTTTAGATGTAACCTTGGATGAGACCTGTGGAAAATTATTTTTAAATGATGCTACCATTTCCGGTTCATTTTTTTCACCACGCCTGGAATCCAATTTAGAAATTTATCAACGCACTCCATCGTATGATCAGGAAAAGCCTGAAATTGATTGCCCTGAAGATATTGTAGTAATTGCTAAAACAGGTGACGATTTTGCGTTTGTTAGTTATGATGATGCTACCGCAGTAGATAATTGTGATAATGATGTAGAAATAGAGAAAACGGAAGGTCAGGATTCAGGAAGTGAGTTTTCCATAGGTATTCACCAAATAGAATTTACCGCGACCGACGAATCTGGTAATACATCTACCTGTACTTTTATAATAACCGTAAAAGCTTCAAATGAAGAAGTAGACACACCACCAGAATTTGATGATTGCTCGACGACAACTATAATCAAAGACAGCGATCCCGGAGAATGCGGAGCCGTAGTAACATTTAATACCCCAGCGGCTACTAATGAAAATGGAAGTGTTCAGGTCACTAGAATAGACGCAAATACTGATCTGATTTCAGGAAGTTTATTCCCCGTTGGAACTACAACGATTATTTTTCAGGCAGATGATGAAACAAACGAGCCGGTTCAATGTAGCTTTGAAGTTATTGTTCAGGATACTGAATATCCAGTGTTAACCTGTGAGGAAACCAGAATAGTGGAGGCGGAACCAGGCGAAACTTCAGCAGTGGTCAATTTTGTATTACCACCCGCACGCGATGGTTGTGATGGAATATTACCGACTCGTATTTCTGAGGGAAGTATGGCATCAGGGTCCAGGTTCCCAATAGGAACTACCAATATTGTGTTTGAAGCTACCGATCAAGCAAATAATACTGGATATTGTACACTTCAGATTACAGTTTTGGCTCCCAAATTACCACCAGTTTTCGATAATTGCTCACCAAATATTACTGAAGAAAACGATCCCGGGAAATGTGGAGCCATAGTAACATTTGATAATCCAACGGCAACTGATGAAAGTGGATCTTTGACCGTAATAAGGATCGATAATTCTGGATTGAATTCCGGAGATTTATTTCCCGTTGGAAGGACAACAATCACTTTCCAGGCAAATGATGGAACAAACGATCCGGTTACATGCAGTTTTGATATCGTAGTTCAGGATACTGAAGCTCCAATATTAACTTGCGTACCGGACATAACTGCTCAGGCATCACCAGGAAATGATTCAAAATCAATAAATTTCTCGCTGCCTACAGCTCGAGATTTATGTGATGGGGTTCTACAATCCAGGGTTTCTGAGGGAAGCTTGATATCTGGAAGCAATTTCCCTATTGGTTCTACTGATGTAGTTTTTGAGGCAACCGATTCCAACGGTAATGTTGGATTCTGTACTTTAAATGTCAATATTCTTCCTCCCAATTTTGCACCTTCCATAACCTGCCCTCAAAACATTTCTGTTACCAATGACAGCGGAATTTGCGGCGCCATGGTAGAATTTGCTGATCCAACTGTGAACGATCCTGAAGGCGATGATCTTACAATTATCCGGACCGATGATTTAGATCTAAACTCTGGCGATATATTTCCGGTAGGAATCACCACGCTTTCTTATGAGGTTTCCGACGGAATTAATGATCCTGTCTCCTGTAACTTCACTATAACTGTTGAAAATACAGAACAACCTAATTTCACTACCTGTCCAGGTGATATAACAGAATTGCTGGACGCATCAGAATCCGGGAAGATCGTCCCATTTGATCTTCCGCAATTTGCGGATAACTGTTCAGAAGCAGAATTATTTCAAACTGCAGGTCCTGCATCTGGAGAGTTTTTTGGGCTTGGTGAAACTGAAGTCCGATTTGAGTTGCGGGTGAATAATACGGTGGTAGATCAGTGCTCCTTTTCAGTTAATCTAGTCCGCCAGACAGCAACCTTTCAATGCATCGAATCTATTACCGTAAATCTTGGAGAAGACGCTCAGAATTCTTCGGTCACAGAAATACCAACCTCAGAATTTATTCTTTCAGATAGCTCAAATCTTGATTTTGAACTAAATGTTCAGCAGTTCACCTGCGAGGATATTGGAACTTTTGACCTGCCTATTCGAGCTACAGATAGGGAGACGGGAGAAAATTTTTCATGTACTGTAGAAGTAACCGTCAAGGATGTTGGCGCACCACTTATTATTTGTCCGGCAGATATTCAGCAACGGCAAATACCTGCAGGAGGTGATTTCGTGTTACCTCAGGTAACCGATCGCTTTACTGTTACCGATAATTGTGACGCTTTTGAAGATCTGGAAATCATTCAGAATCCACAGGCGGGTACTGCATATTCAGAAGCAGGGGATTATATAGTGATAATTACGGCTACCGATTCTGCTGGAAATACTGAAGAGTGCCAGGTAACTTACAGATTGACCCTGGATGAAGAGTCCGAAGAATTTGCGCTCAATTGTCCGCAGAATGAAAGTGTTCTTAGAGCTGATGATAACTGTGAATATATAGTACCTGATTTTTCAAATACTATCATTTTCTCACCTGCTAATGCGAATTTCTCCCAATCTATACCAGCAGGAACGAGAATAGAACAATCAACTAATATTGTAATTACCGCAAGTTTTGATGGAGAATCAGACTCCTGTACTTTCGAACTCGTTTTAAAAGACAATACATCACCCGTGCTTAGTTGTCCTGATGATCGAATGATAGTAGTTGCAGAGGGTGAAAGTGTTGAAATCCAGGACTTTCGAGGGGAATTGGAGGTAAGTGACAATTGCGGACTGGCAGAGATCATTCAGGATCCGGCACCTGGTACGCTAATTTCAGAAGATACCGAGGTGAGTTTTATAGCCTTCGATACCTCTAACACTAACAATGCTTCAGAATGTAGTTTCATGCTGACCTTAGCTGTCGATACAGAAGGAAACGATATTCCTATTGCGAATGAAGATTTCTATTCCACACCCGTTAATACAACCTTGAATATTTCTGTGGAAGAAGGAGTTCTGGCCAATGATATGGATGCAGATGGTGATGAACTAACCGCCACGCTTGTTGAAAATGTTACCAATGGAACTCTTGAGTTCGAATCTGATGGGTCTTTTGTCTATACTCCAAATGACGGATTCATTGGTGATGACTTTTTTAAGTACTATGTTTTTGATGGTTTTACTGAAGTTGAAACGACGGTTACCATTAGTGTAGTGCCAGTTGACACTGGAGGATTTCAGTGTGTAGAGGCTTATGTTCTCGAACTGGATGAAAATGGTACAGCACAGCTCCAGATTACTGATTTGTACACTGGTGACGCTTCAGAAGTCACTTTCAGCCTTGATCAGGAGTTTTTCGACTGTGATGACCTTGGAGCTAATCAAGTTACTTTAAGCTATACAGGAGTGGAAAATGGTTCCTGTGAGATAAGTATCGAAGTGGTTGACCGAATTAGACCCAAAATTGAAGTTCAGAACATTGGAGTCGATCTTGATCTTTCAGGGAATGCAACTATTGCTCCGCAGGATGTGATCGTGAGTTTTAGTGATAACTGTGACAACGATCTTAGCTATGAACTAAGCCGAAGTACTTTTAGCTGCAAGGATCTAGGGTGGAACGAGATCAACGTGATTGCAACCGATACCAGCGGAAACTCCACTACAACTTCTGTAGAAGTACAGGTTTTTGCTGAAAGCGGAATTTGCAATGGTACTGTTGAAGGTTCAGAATATATCTTTATTTATCCCAATCCAAACCAAGGTAGTTTCAAAGTAGCAACCCCAGCCGATGTGACTATTTCCAGGATCGAAGTTTTCGATCACCGTGGAAGATTTATCACCGGGAAAGATTTTGCTTCAAACGTTGGGGAATACGCAATTAGCACTGGGCCATTGCAGGAAGCGGTGTACGTGGTCAAAATGATTACCAACGAGGGTGAAAAAACTAAGCGATTTATTATTAAGAATTGATCTTTTCCTGCAGGTGTGCGGCAATCAATTCAAAATTTGTAGTGCGATCAAACCAGGTAATAGTTTCATCTTTTCTAAACCAGGTTGATTGTCTTTTGGCAAACCTTCGCGTATTTTTCTTGATCTCAGCAATAGCAGTTTCCATATCCCATTGCTCATCAAAGTAGGCAAACAGCTCTTTGTAGCCAACCGTATTCAACGCATTGTATTTCCTGAAAGAATATAATTGGCGGGCTTCTTCTAATAGTCCGTTTTCGATCATTAGATCTACCCTTCGGTTGATGCGGTCATATATTTCTTCCCTTTCCGCAGTAAGACCTATAGAGACTGTTTCGAAATTCCTGGCATTTTTTTTCTTTTTCAGAAAGGATGAAAAGGCTTTTCCGGTGCCTATACATATTTCCAGAGCACGAATAAGGCGATGTGGATTTTGAACATCGGCTACCGCATAATATTCCGGATCCATCTGCTGTAATTTTTGCTGAAGTGATTGCAGACCGTGTTGTGACAGTTCTTCATTCAGTTCCATGCGAATATTGCCATCTATTTCGGGAAAATGATCGAGACCTTCCACCACAGCTTTGGTGTAGAGTCCGCTACCGCCTACCATTACCACGACATCATGTTCTTCGAAAAGTTCATCCAGTTTTGCCAGGGCTTCTTTCTCGAAATCTCCAACATTGTAATCTTCTGTAATTGATTTGTGCTGAATAAAATGGTGATTAGCTGCCTCGAGCTCTTCCGGTTCGGGTACTGCCGTTCCAATCGCCATTTCTTTATAAAATTGCCGAGAATCTGCCGATAGAATTTCAGTTTTGTAAAGATTCGCAACTTGAATTGAGAGCGCAGTTTTTCCTATGGCAGTTGGACCAACAATATTGATAAGTTTCTTAGTCATTCAATTCGTATCCACAACGATGGCAGTATTCAGCATTGTCCAGATGCTTTGTTTCATTGCAATTTCGGCAAGCCTGTGTATTTTTTGGAGCATCAGTTGCCTTGCTATATTCTGCACTTACGATACCTGTAGGAACGGCAATAATTCCGTAACCCGTGATCATGATTAGTGAAGCGATCAATCTGCCCACCGGAGTGACCGGCGCTATATCACCAAATCCAACCGTAGTTAGAGTTACGATACACCAGTAGATGGAAAGAGGAATATTGTTAAATCCGCCGTTCTCTCCTTCAACGAGGTGCATCAAAGTTCCAGCGATGATGCATATGATTAAGACCGCGAATAAAAAAACAAGAATTTTAGCCTTGGAATTATTCAGCGCAGAGATAAGTTTCTGAGACTCTCCAACATAACGGGTAATTTTTAGCACCCTGAAAACCCTTAGCAATCGTAATGCTCTAATGGCAAACAATAGATTGGCGCCTCCAAACAGGAACCCGATATAACTGGGTAAAGTAGAGAGCAGATCTACAATTCCGAAGAAACTAAAAATATATCGCTTCGGTTTATTGATCGTAATGATTCTTAAAATATACTCGATAGTAAAAATCACTGTGATCACCCATTCCGCAATATAGAATTCGGTTGCATATTTAGCCAGCATCCATGAGACGCTTTCCATCATTACTAACGCGACGCTAATAAGAATAACCAGCAAAATAGCCACATCGAAGGTTTTACCAGCCGGAGTATCGGCTTCGTAAATTACCTCATGCAGTTTGCGTTTCCAATCTGGAAGTGTCTCTTTATTACTCAAAATCTAAGATTCATAGGTTCTAATTTAACTATTTTCCTCGAGTACAATGAGCGACTGACTTTGAACTGTCAATAATTCATTAAAGAATTTTTTGAGTCCGTCGTAGTATTCCGGCGTATAGAGCGTTTGAGAAAGCGTCATACGGCATTGAACCATCACTACATTTTCTGAAAAACTAACGGCATTAAAGATCAAAGCTCCTCCGTTCCCCGGTAACCTGATGGCCTTTTGCTCCGGAAGTTCTTTTACTGAATAGCCTTCGGGAATATGAATTTCTGCGGAATAGCTAAAAGCATTTTTATATCCGAAGTCGATAGGATAGCTGCGTTCATCCAGGTTGAAAGGATTCTTTTCGAAAAACTGAAAGCTGAAGGGGTTCAGATAGATAAGATCATTGATCTTCTGACTCACATTTTCAAGCGTGTATTCGATCTGGAGTCCGTTTTCAACGTCATCAAGGTTTTCTACCTCGATATCTGTAGATCTTGTGAATTGCTGTGCTTTAGAAAGGTCCTGGAATATCTTCTCTTTACCGTTTTCCTTGATCTTATTTCTGAAATTCACTGCATGGTATCCGCTTAAATGCTGATTAGATGTTCCTGAAGCCGTCCCATCCTTATGCACTTTTAAAGAATCTCTAAATGCGTAATTGCTGAAGTCGTTTGGTTCGATCGCCATCCAGTCACTGGAACCATCCAGGTTTACTTTGCGCGCATAAGTATTCAGAGCGCGAAATGGAAGTCGGCCAAAATCCAGCTGCTCATCAGTTACATCAAGATTGTATTCCGTTCCATCCAGATTTAGCTGAATGAAGAAATAATTATATTCTGAAATCGCAGGATGAACTCTTGGAGCGAAACCGTTTCTTCGGGTAGAAGCCAGGACAGGAGACACATTAAATTCTTCGGAAGCATAGACATTATGCAACAGGCTATTGATCGCAAGAACGCTTCCAGATTTACTGTCTACGATATCCTTGATGTTCATATCACCATGGATATCATATTCGCCATTCCATTTATAATTTTCCTGAATAAAATAGTAGATCTTTTTTGCCTTTTCCAAGGTATTTGGAAGACTGCTAATTGCATCAGGAAGAACGTCTTCTACGGCATTGTCTTTTTTCCATTGTTTTCCCCAATTGCTGGAAGTTCTAATCTCTTTATCTGCATCATCCCAGGTTAGCGTGTATTTGCGTTCAAAACCATCGGTTCTGGTAACCTGCTTCAATTCGTACTCAATCTTGGCAATATAATTGTCTTCGCTGGTCATGTAGTCTTCCTGGATAAACGCAGGAATATCTTTCATCACATACAAAGTCTCTACGCAACCTGCCATGGAAGAAGTAATACCGAAACTTATACAATGTTCGATCACTTTATCTTCATGTTTATGAAGCTTCCTTCCTCCGGTAAGCGTGGTGTGATATTCGTAATTTCCCGGGATCTTCGACGTGAACTGTGAATGCATCTTCGGAATATCCTCCTGAAATTCCCATGTTCTGAAATCAAAAGTAAAAGGAGAAACGATCTTATATGAAAACTGAATGACATCTCCCGGTTCTACATCTGGAAACGCAAAGGAAAATTCGTTGTAGAACTTGTGCTCGCTTTCGAAAGTAGCCGATGTTTCTACTTTTCTCTTAACGATACGACCGTCAACTAATTTGAAGGTATGGGCTTTGAAATCTTTTAATTCCATAACCTTGTCGCTATCTCTGTTCTTACCTAATGGCACTTTAATAGTAGCATAATCAATTCCCTGCTTATCCAGGATCTTGATCTTCGCCTTATAATCTGTCACCACCTCGTAATCTTCGTCTGGATCAAATTCAGTAAAACCTGACTCGTAGATATAAACAGCATGGGCAGTGGTATCCAGCGTGTAATTAGTTGCTAATAGGTCTTCTCTTGATACTTCAAATTCTTCAGTAGAATAGTTAGAATTCTGTGCAGGAACAAAGCTGATACATAATAAAAATACCAGCGTAAAAAATTTACTCATGAATGGATAATTGGATGATTTTAAATTGATGCTTTTTTCTTAAAAAGCTTTGGATAATATGTTCAGCATCACGGTTATTATTCATGGGTGTAATAATGGACCTGATGATGTCCAGATTGTTGATCTGGTGATTTAAATTGAAATAACCTACGCCTTTAAATTCGCCATCCTCGATCAATAAAGCGCTCTTTTCATCTACTTCTCTTCCACGACCAACCAAGAGCATATCCTTATTTTTATAAGAATAGCGATCAATAAGTTCACGCACTCGTTCATTATAGGTTTCCGGTTGTTCTTCTTCCACGCAGGCACCGTGGCAACTCTTGATAGTATAGGCAAAGCAATTTCCTTTGCCCCCGTGTAATCCAGATAATCTTTCACACAATTCATATTCCTCAACCCATTTGGTTAAAGAGTTCTTCGCAGAACGCAAAGAACTGAAGGTGGTGATGCGATCCCTGGAACTTACTGCCTTGCCAATCTTTAAATTAATATAACCCTTTTCGTCTACTGAATGATATAAAGCATGGCTGAAAATATCTCTTTTTAGAGCCCGGTTATATTTAGGTTTGATCTGTTTTATTTCCTGGTTCTCTTTTAATAGCGCAATGAGCTCATTGCCGGTAAGTTCAAAGGATACTGAAGCTACCTTTTTCTGCATTTCCCGCGACTTTGGATTGTCATTGGTAAAATGTTGATTTACTCTTTTTCTGATATTTCTCGACTTCCCAACGTAAATGATATCTCCATTCTCATTATGGAAATAATAAACACCGGTTTCTGAAGGAAGTTCTTCCAGGATAAAAACCAGCTTTGTATCGAGGTTCTTTTTAGGTTCTTTTCGAACATGCTCCTTCATAATGTTTTTTTCAACATCTTTCGCAAGTAGCATCTTAAACAATTTGATAGTCGCCTGTGCATCGCCTGAAGCTCTGTGACGATCACTCAAAGGAATCCCCAGCGATCTTACCAGCTTACCTAGGCTATAAGAAGGCTGACCGGGAATTAATTTTTGAGAAAGCTCCACGGTACAAAGACTTTTGCGTTCGTATTCGAAACCGAGTCTTCTAAATTCAGTTCTTAAAATTCGGTAGTCAAATTTGGCATTATGCGCGACCAGGATACAGTCTTTGGTAATTTCTACGATTCGTTTAGCTACTTCATAAAACTTAGGAGCATTCCGAAGCATATCATTATTGATCCCGGTTAGATTAACCACGAACGGCTGAATAGGCTGTTCTGGATTTACCAGGCTAATGAATTGATCCACGACCTTAAAGCCATCGAACTTATAAATTGCTATTTCGGTGATGCCTTCCTCGTTGTATTTCCCACCGGTGGTTTCTATGTCTAGTATAGCGTACAAATACTCTCTCCTCTAGTTTTAATTATAGTTGCGTTCACCAAAGATGCTGCTGCCAATTCTCACTATAGTAGAACCACATTCCACGGCAATTTTGTAATCGCCACTCATGCCCATAGAGATCTCTTTGAGTTCAGGGAAATCCTGGCTGAAATCATCAAAAGCCGACTTTAAACGATCAAATTCTTCGCGAACCTGTTTCTTATCTTCAGTAAATGTTGCCATTCCCATCAATCCAACAATATTAACATGTTTCATTTCAGCATAAGCTTCAGATTCCAGGATCTCACGAGCTTCCTGCCTGCTTATCCCGAATTTTGAATCCTCTTCAGCGATCTTTATCTGTAATAAACAATCGATGGAACGTTCATTCTGTTTCGCGCGTTTGTTGATTTCCTTCAATAATTTCAGGCTATCCACCGCGTGAATCAGGTTCACATAGGGTGCCATGTACTTCACTTTATTGCGCTGTACGTGACCAACCATATGCCATTCAATATCCTTGGGAAGTTCTTCCCACTTATCGGTCATCTCCTGGATCTTGTTCTCTCCAAAAATTCGTTGACCAGCTTCGTAAGCTTCCATAAGATCCTCGTTAGGCTTGGTCTTTGAAATAGCGACCAGCTTCACATCCTCAGGAAGTTCACTTCTGTATTTTTTTATATTTTCTGAAATACTCATCCTTTATAACTTTAATTAAAGATATAAAATCCCTGGTAGGGCAGGTTGGTTATTGCGCTGAAGTCAAAATTCATAAATGGTAAGACCACTTCGCAATTTCGGCTCAATATAAGTACTTTTTGGCGGCATGGTCAAATTTTCATCGGCAATTTGCTTGATTTCTTCGATACCGGCAGGTAACATTCCAAATCCGACTTCAAATTCCCCGCTATCTACCCTTGTTTTTAATTCTATTAGATCATTACGACCGTGAATATACGCGATACGTTTGTCGTAACGAAGATCCTCGATTCCCAAAATAGGCTTCAGAATCTTCTCGTACAATATGTAGGAATCCAGCTCACTTAGCGCATCGGTGAACTTCGCGTTATGCTTCCGAAGGTATAAAGAATAGAACTCGCCATCCAGATACATATTAAAATGATGTTTTTTGGAAGGTTTGTAAATATCGATCCCGCGATTTTCTATTCTGAACCATTCATCCAGCAGGATCAGGAATTCTTCTTTTGAATGTCCGTTCAGGTCTTTTATGAGTCGGCTGAATTCAAAAATTCGAAGGTTGCTTTCAGAGATAAGATAGCTCATAAAGAAATTATAGGCTTCCTTTCCTGTATGATCGGGGTTTTGATCCCTGCTTTCCTTCGCCAGTAACCAAGAGGATGCGCTACGATGATGACCATCTGCGATATATAATTGTTCGATCGCAGCAAATTGTTGCTTAATCCTTTCAATGTTTTCAGGTTCATCGATAAGCCATAGCGAATGTATTTCTTTATTGGCCGTGGCAAATTCATATTCCGGTCTTGATCTCATTCTTTCTTCCAGCAACTCATTGATCACGGGATCATCTGGATAGGTAAGCAGTACCGGTTCTGTATTAAAGCCAATGACCTTCAGGTATTCCTTAAATAATTCTTCCCGGTGCGCGATGGTATCTTCATGCCGTTTGATGACATTGTTTTCGTAATCTTCAACACTTGCCGCTGCAATGATTCCGCAGCAATCGCCATCGCGGGTATGTATCTTATAGATATAATAGGAGGGAAGTTCATCCTGTATAAAAGTACAGTCTTCGCGAAACTCGAGGTAACGGTTCTTGACCATTCCAAATCGCTTTTCACCGCCAATCTCATGCTGAAATTTATATCCGGGATTTATGATGTGTAGAAATGAATAAGGATTGAATTCCAGCTGAGCCTTCAATTCCTCTTCATTATAGTCCTCATAAGAACGGGATGCGACCAGCCCGGCAAATTCTCTTGCCGGGCGAACCGCTTTAAAAGGTAATATCTTTGTCAAATTTTAAATGCTATTTCCAGGCTGTAAATATTTCAGTATAAGCTGAAATTAAGCCCAAATACTAGTTCAGCAGTTCTAGCTGCTAAATTGTTCTGAAACTTTTTCTGCCTTTCTGCTTTCAGAATAATCATAGAAACCTTCACCAGATTTTACTCCAATCTTTCCAGCACGAACCATGTTAGTAAGTAGCGGGCAAGGTGCGTATTTAGGATTTTTAAAACCATCATACATTACTTCCAGAATGGATTGACAAACATCAAGACCAATAAAATCTGCCAGTTGCAGTGGTCCCATAGGATGTGCCATTCCAAGTTTCATAACAGTATCGATCTCGTAAACTCCGGCGACTCCATTGTAAAGAGTTTCAATCGCCTCGTTGATCATCGGCATTAGGATTCTATTTGCCACAAATCCTGGATAATCATTTACTTCTACCGGCACTTTATTCAGTTTCTTAGAAAGCTCCATGATCGTATTGGTAATTTCATCACTGGTATTGTAACCGCGAATGATCTCTACCAGCTTCATGATAGGTACAGGATTCATAAAATGCATTCCAATCACTCTTTCAGGATTAGAAACCGCAGCAGCGATCTGGGTGATCGAGATAGAACTGGTGTTTGTTGCCAGGATAGTACTGGCTTCAGTATTTTTGTCAAGATCTTTAAAGATCTTAAGTTTAAGATCTGTATTTTCTGTAGCAGCTTCGACAACAAGGTCTACACCGTTAACTCCTTCAGCAATGCTGGTAAAAGTGCTTACGTTTGATAAGGTATTGTTTTTGTCATCTTCGGTGATCTTTTCTTTGGACACCATGCGATCGAGGTTCTTGGAAATAGTATCCATTCCTCGTTTCAGGCTATCTTCAGAAATATCGATCAAATGTACTTTATATCCGCTTTGGGCAAAGGTATGAGCGATCCCATTTCCCATTGTTCCGGCTCCTATTACGGCGATATTTTTCATAGAAATATAGATTTTAAGTGTTCCGGTTTGCTTCTCTTCGGAAACATCCTGAACGGTATTTTAGTTTAAATATTAAAATTGGCGATCACCTGGTTGGCAACTTTAAGGGCATTTGCCGCCTGCTGCATGGTCACCACCGGTTCGGTATCATTTTGGATTGCTTCAGCGAAACTTTCCAGTTCTTCAAGAATAGCGTTGTTGGCTGAAACATCTGGATTATCAAAATAGATCTGCTTTTTCACTCCTTCAGCATTCTGAAGGATCATCGCAAAATCATCTGGATCCTGAGGAGCATCCTTCATTTTTACAACCTCGCATTTTTTCTCCAGAAAATCTACTGAAATATATGCATCACGCTGGAAGAATCTCGATTTTCTCATATTCTTCATGGAGATCCTGCTCGCGGTAAGATTTGCCACACAACCATTTGCAAATTCTATACGCGCATTCGCGATATCTGGAGTGTCGCTGATCACTGAAACTCCGCTGGCATTGATCTTTACCACTTCAGATTTTACTACGCTCATCACCGCATCGATATCGTGAATCATAAGGTCTAGCACTACCGGTACATCTGTCCCACGCGGATTAAATTCAGCTAAACGATGTGCTTCAATGAACATTGGGTTTTCAATGCGATCTGAAACCGCCTGAAATGCAGGGTTGAATCTTTCTACGTGACCAACCTGCCCTTTTACTCCATGCTCTTCAGCAAGTTTGATTAGTTCTTCTGCTTCCTCGTAGGTATTGGTAATGGGTTTTTCGATAAACAAATGTTTACCGGCAGTAATCACTTTTTTTGCAACATCAAAATGCGCGAGGGTAGGAGTGACCACATCGATTACATCTGCATCTGCAATAAGTTCATCCAGATTCTCATACATTTTGTAGCCAAATTCTTCTGAAATCTTTTTTGCATTTTCAGCATTCGCATCATAAAACCCGATGAGATCATATTTATCTGACTGCTGTAATAATTTAAGATGAATTTTCCCGAGATGACCTGCACCCAGAACTCCTGCTTTCAGCATATATTTTGCATTTTTCACAAAAATAGCATTTTGATATTAAATACTTTACAATTACTGCCCAAATTGGGAGTGCAAATTACTTGGGAATAGTCGGCTTCTTTGCCTAATTTTATACCCGCAACAAAGCAAACCGGACTTGAAAGATACTTACAGACATCAGGGAAAAAGACAGCAATTAGTAAGAACGGTAGAGAAAAAAGGAATCACCGATAAGAAAGTGCTGGCTGCCATTGGAAAGATCCCACGACACCTGTTCATGGATAGCAGTTTTGAAGATCATGCATACCAGGACAAGGCATTCCCCATTGCGGCAGATCAAACTATTTCACAACCTTATACGGTAGCATTTCAATCTGAACTTCTGGAGTTAAAACCCGGAGAAAAGGTGCTGGAAGTTGGAACTGGAAGTGGTTATCAAACGGCAGTACTTTGCTTGCTTGGCGCCAAAGTCTATAGTATTGAAAGACAAAGGGAATTATATAAAAAGACTAAAACCTTTTTGTCGAAAATCGGTTACAGACCCAAATATTTGAGTTTTGGGGATGGTTATAAAGGAATTCCTGAATATGCACCTTATGACAAGATCATTGTTACTGCCGGTGCGCCAGAAGTTCCAATGGATTTGCTGAGCCAGTTAAAGGTTGGGGGACGCCTGGTCATCCCGGTAGGAACAGACGTGCAGATCATGACATTGTTTATTCGGAAATCCCCAAAAGAATTTGATAAAACCGAATATGGGAACTTCAGATTTGTTCCATTGCTTCAGAATAAAAATTAGATAACATCTCGAAAGTTGAGATCAAAGCATAAAAAAAAGCTCCTGCGAAGGAGCTTTTTAGTTTTATGTAATTCAGAAATTATTCTGAATCTTTTTCGATCGGTTTATCCACCACAAGTCTTTCATCACGATTAGCGATCTCCCAGGCAGTAAGGAATACCAGTTGAGCGCGTTTAGCTAAGAGGTCGTATTCGATCTTATCTGGAGTATCGGTCATTTTATGATAATCGGCATGAGTCCCGTTAAAGTAGAAAATGATCGGAATGTTGTTCTTCGCGAAGTTATAGTGGTCACTTCGGTAATAAAATCTGTTTGGATCATTCTCGTCGTTATACTTATAGTCAAGATCCATATTCACAAATTTAGTGTTTACGTTCTCACTCAATTCATGAAGATCTGTGCTTAACTTATCACTTCCAATTAGATAAACGTAGTCGTCTTTCCCTTCATGATCAGGATCGATTCTACCAATCATATCGATATTAAGGTTTGCTACGGTATTCGCTAGCGGGAAAATTGGTTCATCTGTATAAAACTTAGAACCAACCAGTCCTTTTTCTTCACCAGTTACATTCAGGAACAGAATAGAACGTTTTGGAGTGTATCCATCTTTACTGGCTTCAACAAAAGCTTCAGCAATTTCAAGAACGCCAACGGTTCCAGAACCATCATCATCTGCACCATTATAAACATTTCCTTCATCGTCCATCCCAACATGATCATAGTGAGAAGAAATGACTAGAATTTCATCAGGCTTTTCAGAACCTTTTAAAAACGCTACTACATTTTCTGTAGGTTTTACATTTCCTCTTCTAAAATAGCTTACTGGTACTTCCTGGTAATAGTCATCACCGCCAATGGGAGAAGGCAGGTTAAGCCTTTTATATTCGTTCTTAAGATATTCTGCAGCCATTTTCTGCCCAGGCTCTCCAGTCTCACGACCTTCGAATTCATCACTCGCAAAAGTGTAAAGATGTTCTTTAAGCTCTTCAGAAGTGATCGTATTCGCATATTCCATAGGATCTGCATTTTCGATCTTTTTGTTATGAGCGCTACATGCGGCCAAAAGTGCAGGTAAGGCCAGAAACCAAATTTTTTTCATATTGTAAATTAGTTTTTCGTTAATGCCGCCAATATAGCGGTTTCCTTGCAAAGGATATGAATGTCCCTTAGTGAATAGACTAAGATGATTTGAAAAGGTTTAAATTGAATTGCGTACTTGCTGAAATAATTGACAAGATTCTGAAGAATTTCTATACTAATGCAGACTGTTTTAGATAAGAATTTTCGAAGTTTTCTACTGGTTGCTTAACGCCTTTTTGATAGCTTCTATAGCTAAAGGTTCCATGATTTCATATGCGATGGAATTGGGATGCACACCATCTTCGGAAAATCTTTTTGACATTCCCTTGTTTTCATCACGCAAAGAGTCAAAATAATTAAGAAAGACATATCCATTTTTTTGCGTAAAATCCTGAAGCCAGACATTCAGTTCTTCTATTTTGGAAACAGGTTTCAAGCCGGGTCGCCATGGATAATCGTGGACAGGAAGCACCGAACTTAGTATGACTTTGATGTTTTTCTTTTCTGCCAGGTAGGCCATGGCTTGGATATTATCGGTAATCATTTTGAGGGAATAAATACCTGTGTTCTCGGCGATATCATTAGTTCCTGCTAAAATTACCACTGCCTTTGGATTCAAATCCAGTACATCTGCAGTGAATCTTATAAGCATTTGTGGAGTGGTTTGGCCGCCAATACCTCTACCAAGATAATTGTTGGTGTCAAAAAAATTTGGATGAAGATTCGCCCATGCTTCTGTAATTGAATCGCCCATAAAAACTACTTCTGGCCATATTGAACTTTGTAAAATTATTTTGTTCTCTACGCGATACTTATTTAAAGTTGCCCAGTCCTGCTCCATTTTTCTCTTAGAATATCTAATGATGACTGAAAGAAAAGGAAATAAAAATAGACGCCAATACTTCTACTGAATTTTTTAAAGTAAATTCCTGATATGAAATTGTCTGATTTAGAAGTGGCTACGAAAAAAGTAGAAAAAGTTTAGAAATTAGTTGTTATAAATTGAAAAAGCTTGTTATATTTGCACCCGCATTCAGCAAATAGCTGATGAGGCGCTCCGGAGAAATGGCAGAGCGGTCGAATGCGGCAGTCTTGAAAACTGTTGAGGGTCACACCTCCGGGGGTTCGAATCCCTCTTTCTCCGCTGAGAATTTACTAAATTCTGCTAAAAGCCTGTAAACACTATGTTTACGGGCTTTTTTGATTTTCTTTAATTTCAAATAATATCATCTTATATCAATGAAATAGAGCTTAATTCGGTGCTGTTTTTTGTAATGAAAAAGCAGCACCGAATCTTCCGTAATGGCTTTAAAATTAGTGTGTTGTAGGGGTTGTAACTATTTTTTTTATTTATCTTTAGGAAGAATAAAAAGCAGCACCGATGTTTGAAACCTACTCTACATTATTTTATCCTAAGAACAGCAATAAGGATAAATCAGGAAAAGTCCCTATTTACTTGAGGATTACAGTAAACGGTAAACGTAGCGAGATAAGTATAAGGAGGAAGATAAGACCTGAAAATTGGAATACAGACACAGGTTCGCTCCGTGGTAAAAGTGTAGAGTCTGGAAATTTTAATAGATATCTGAATGATATTAGGAGCAGAGTAGATAAGATATTTGAGCAATTAACAAAGGAAGATATTCATTTTACAGCACAAACAATTCGAAATATTTATTCTGGGAAAGATCAGAAAAAGAAAATGTTACTCGAAATTTTTCAAAATCATAATGATCAGGTAGATCGTCTAGTAGGAAAAGATTTTGCTGCGGGAACGGCAGAACGCTATCGAACCGCTAAAAAACACATCTCTGAGTATATAACGAAAGAATATAGAGTAAAGGATATACCGGTACAAGACGTAGATCATCAATTCATCACAGGTTTCGAATACTACTTGAAGACTGAAAGAAATTGCGGTCACAATACGGCCGTGAAATACATCACCAATTTTAAAAAAATTATCAGAATTGCTTATGCGAATAATTGGATCCAGAATGATCCATTTCTTCACTGGAAGGCTAAACTGAAAATTGTAGACCGTGAATTCCTCACAGAAGGCGAAATTCAGAAACTTATAGAGAAAGACTTTCATACAGATAGGCTAGAACTCGTAAGAGATATATTTATTTTTTCATGTTTTACTGGTTTGGCGTACGCAGATGTTAAGAAGCTTACAGTTCAAAATATTGTTATTGGTATTGATGGTCACAAATGGATTAAAATTAATCGCTCTAAAACTGATTCATTGAGTAACATTCCGTTGCTGCCAACTGCAATAGAGATAATCAAAAAATATTCTTTTGATTTGGTGGCGTCGAGCAGGGAGCATTTACTACCCATCTTAACGAATCAAAAGATGAATGCTTACTTAAAAGAAATCGCAGATCTGTGCGAAATTGATAAGAATCTAACATTCCACCTGGCCAGGCACACCTTTGCGACCACGGTGACACTTTTAAATGGAGTTCCTATAGAATCAGTAAGTAAAATGCTTGGACACAAAAATTTAAAAACAACACAGCATTATGCTAAAATCTTAGATCAGAAGGTAAGCGAAGATATGCAAGCACTTCGATCCAGATTAGTGAATAATTAGAATTTGTTGAATAATCTAAAATCAATGATCGCTCCTAAATTTTAGGAACCAATAAATTAAGACGAACGAAATATATACATAGTATAGCTCGAAGATTATATGTAATTATCAAACTATAAAAAGATACACAGTAAGAAATATGCTAACTGCGAGTAAAATACTCAAGCTGCACTTAGGAAAAATTTTAAGTTTAGACTTCACCACAATCCATATTAATAAAGTCGCTAAAATGCCTGTTAGTATTCCAATACCTACTAATTTCATAAATAAAAATTAAATAAAACCAGCTAGGTAGGGCTCGGCTGGTTTCGCAAGTGAGCATAAGATGATCACTACTAGTTGCAAAATATTTATATTGAGATATTAAAAAAAAGGATACTAAATATAGCATCCTTTTTCCTTTGTTTGGTTTTTTAAAAAATCCCTTGTTGATTTATACTAATATAAGTATTCTAAGGCCACTTCATCATAAAATCCAAAATTGCCAGTTTCAGATGCACTAAAGCACGATAACATCACTGAATTGGAATCATAACCTGTAGGAGTTCCAGGAATATGTACAGCTCCATCAGGATTAGCACTTTCACCGCTCTGTCCACAACTTTGACGGCTAAACCAGTCGGTATGTCTCAAACCTAAAGTGTGTCCTATTTCGTGAGTCATAACATGCTCATTAGTTGCGGTGCTATAGTTCTCCATACCACTGAATATCTGAATGTATTGGTAAGGATTACCATTACTTGGGAATCCAGCCACACCACCCGCTTGGCCGTTCTTGTTCTGGTATACAACTATATCATAAGACTGATAGTTGCTAGTCCCGAACGTTAAGGTAAAACTTAGACCTATATTTAGGTCATTATAGTTATTAATAGCACGTTGGAGAGCAGATCGTTGCTTCGATGTTAATGCATTCGATCCTCCAGTATAACCAATTACGTTTATCGTGCTTGGACTACTAACAAGGTTGTAGGTACGATACTGCTTATCTGTAATATTACCCGGCTCCATGTCAAATAGTGCTTCAGGACTCATTAAGATATCGCCTTCTATTTTGAAAAGAGACTCAGTATCACCTTCCAAATTTTGTTGGGTAACAACTTCAATAAATTTAGAATTTAAATTTAATGCCTTCACTTTTTTTCTAACAGCATCCGTTATTTCTAATTTTTGGCTATAATTAGCCATATCAGATGCAACTTCCATTGGGTTTTCAGTTTCATCTTTCTGACATGATGTCAAACTGATGGAAGCTAAAATCGTGGATAAAAATAAAAATCTTCTAATCATAATTTTGATAGTTTAGGGTTATTAATTTTCTAAAACTAATTACTAAATATTTAGATATTAGATGTTTAACCTTACAATATTTATGGTTTGAATGCCTGCTTACAAAATCTTTTTAGTCAAATCGCAAATACTACAAGGCTAGTTCAGAGATTATTGGGGTATAATGTGATAATCTTAATCAAAAGTTCCTTAATCTAGTATAACATAAATGTCCATAATGAATTCCAAAACATTTTCGAACTATTTTATACTATATTTTTATCGATGCATATCATAAATCATGTCTAATAATTTCACAGTCTCAATCTTAATCAAGCCAAGTACTTGATTTCAGTTAGATTTTCAATTAAAATCTTTTTCAGGATTTGGTTATTAGAATGACTCAAGAGCTTAAAATTGCTATAGTCTTGTTATGGAATAAAGCTTTTCTAGCATTTTATGATAGCGCGCTGAATATATCTGTCGAGATAAACTAAACATTAAAATTGGATTTAGAGTTACACTTTATTAACCATATTAATAGTCAATCGATGAAGTATTGCACACTAAGAATAATCATACTACTTCTAAACGAAAAATTTTCAAAAAAATCCCTAACACCACATTCAAGAATATCGAGTGTCAATATTTATTTAAAATATTCAAACCGTAAACAGAGTATGGTTACTTTTTTTAATAAATTATGTTAATAAGATAGGTTTGCTGGAATAATATTATTCCATGAAAAATTTCGAACTTCACCAAGCTAGAATTATTACAAAAACCTCAAACAAAGTTGAGGTATTAATTTTGGCCCTATTATTCTGTGTAAGTGTATCAAAAGCTCAGACTACTTATGGAGATTTTCTAAGCTCCAACAAACTCGACTTGGCCGATGAAATTATTAAGCCTACTGTTCAATCTCCGGATGTTGCAGCATTTCAGAAAGCTAATTTTATACCAACAAATAACTATACCGGAAGGGCTGAAGTCTCTGTTCCAATATACACCATTGAGTATGGTGGAATGCAGGTTCCTGTTTCACTTTCATATAATACATCAGGTGTAAAAGTAGCTGACATGGCTTCTAGAGTAGGTTTGAACTGGAGTCTTAATGCTGGTGGCGTTGTTTCAAGGGTGATTCAAGGAATGGATGATTTCACCTATCCCAAGTTTTTAGGTTACGATGCGAATATGCTTAGTCCTGCAGGTTGGCTAGCTCCCTTGAATCCTAATACGCAATCTGGAACTGAAAATCCACATAACGATCCATTACCTGATAAATATGTCATTAATGCGGCTGGTTTAGGAACAGAATTCATAACAAGAAGTAATGGTGAAGCAATAGATCTTCGGAGATCCGGTAATATAATAGATCCTAGTTTTGACATTATTAATAGGAGTCATAAAAACTCTAATGGCTCTACGGTAACTTCAAATGTTTTTGCATTAAAAAGTCTTCTTGTAACATCAATGGCAGGTATAAGATACATTTTTGAGACTCCAGAATTTTCGAATATTGCGGGAGGTGGTTTCGATGTCCCAACGAATTGGTTAGACTCTATGACCAACCTTAACACTGGACAAACAATAAGCTTTGAGTATGAATCATTTAGTAATTACTACCATGATGATACTGAATTATATGTGACCACTTATGGAGGTGGAACTTATAACGGTTTCGCCGATAAAGATCAATATACCTATTATCCATTAGGTCAAAGATTAAAATCAATCACGTTTGGAACCGGAAAAGTCGAATTTATTTACGGGATGGATCGACAGGATTACCCAGGTGAAAAGGTTCTTACTGAAATTAGAATTAAAGACGCGAACGAGAAAATCACTAAGCATTTTAAACTTTCTCATTCTTATTTTCAATCTAGTTTAGAATCTGGAACGCCTGAATCAAAAAGATTAAAATTGAATGAAGTTTATGAGGTGGATGCCTATGGCATACCAAAATCAGGACACCAATTTTACTATAATACTGGATATACTATGCCTCCTCGGGATAGTTACGCATATGATTTCCTAGGTTATAACAACGGCTCATATTCGGCAAGTATATCTAACCCTGAACCAAAAATGTATTTCTATCAGGGAAAGATTACACCGATAAATCGTAGCGGTTCGATTGCATTACCTGGGAACTACAGTATGTTGTCTAATTCTTCGTATGCCAAGACCTATAGTCTTCGAAAAATAGAGCTTCCTACTGGAGGGAGCAAAGAGTTTGAATATGAATTAAATCAATTTTCGTATAAAGGGCAGACTATCTATGGTGGTGGTCTGAGAGTGAAAACACAGTATCTAAAAGCCAGCGATGGAGAAGATCAGACTATAGATTATGAATATAGTGCTGGAAAAATTGGTCTTATGCCAAGTTATGCAGCAATTTATTTAAAGACTTCAAACTATAGTAATCCATCTTCGTTGTCTAGTCTTACTAGTCAATTGGGAATTGAAACTTTTTCAAGTCCTCAAACCCAAATTGAGTTCAA
The DNA here is from genome assembly GCF_048285865.1 of Christiangramia marina. Lineage (NCBI taxonomy): Bacteria > Pseudomonadati > Bacteroidota > Flavobacteriia > Flavobacteriales > Flavobacteriaceae > Christiangramia > Christiangramia marina. The sequence goes on from NZ_JBLVTK010000004.1 coordinate 67,509, forward strand.
TAATGGATCTTTTGTTGCTTATTCCAAAGTAACCGTCAATCGCAGGAATTCTTCAGCATATACGACGTATTCGTACAATCAAGAAGATAATACTCCTTCGTCAAAGACAAATCCTACAAATTTTAGTTTGAATACAATCAGCGACGACTGGAGAACTTTAAACGATGGAATGTTGTTTTTAGATAATGATTTTATGCGTGGTCTTCTTCTTTCTAAAATTATGTACGATGAAGGAGGTGAGGTAGTATCAAGAGTTTGGAATACCTATGAGCTGCAGGAAACTCAGAAAAATAATCAAATAGGTCTAACTTTTTATAATGTAGTAAATAATAGCTGTTCCAGAAATATAGGTTCTTATCAAACATCTTCTGAGTATTTTCAAAATTGTGGGGGATACAAAGAAATCATTGATTTAGTCCCTTCACGTTTTGTTCTAAAAACTTCTAGTAATACTGACTATGGACTTGAAGGTGAAGATCCAATAATCCAAGATTTAACTCAAGGGGTTTTTGTAGAGAAAAAGTTTTTTTATGACAAAGAATATCCAATAGTAACCACAGAATTCATTAGTAATTATGAGAGCGATAGTCAGTTAGGAACTACAGCAGATCCCAAAAATGCCCTCTGGCAGTCTCGTAAGGATATCACTTATCCAGTTACAGGAAATGATTTAACTAGTCCTTCTTTAAATAGTTATCCCCACGCTCAGGATCTTTTTAATCAAAATCGGGTTTCAACTCCTATGGAGATAGAAATAACCGGTCGTTCTTATTCCAAACAACTTTTTGAATATGATCAATTTCAATCGGGAGTAGTATCCATGAAGAAAGTACAAACAATTCTTCGAGATAATGAAACGCTAAAAACAGCAGAAGTTTTAAGTAGAAATGATTATGGGATGCCAACAGAAATTCTACAAAAAAATGGCAAAATACTTTCAATTATATACGGATATCAACAAAGCCAAATTATCGCCATGGTCAATGGTGAAAACTACAGTTCTATTAACTCATGGCTTAATAGTGATTACAATAAATCCATTTCATATTTGAGCCAGCTTTCTGACGCAGATACTAATACTTCATCCGAAGCTGCACTAAGATCATGGTTGAACAATCTCCGCAATTCGATAGAGTCAAGATCTGCAGGCAGTACAACTATAAAGACTTTTACTTATGATCCTATGATAGGGATCACCTCAGTTACTGATGATAGAGGAAACACCTCTTATTACGATTATGATCAGTTTGACAGATTACGATCAGTCAAAAATACCGATTCAAACCTTCTACAATATTTTCAGTACAACTTGAAAAATTAAAATCTTCAACATGCATCCATCCATAAAATTGAAAAAAAAATTAATAGCTATCCTCGCTTTATTATTAAGTAATTTCTCTTATTCATCTATAATTTTAAACGATCATGACTATACTATACCGAGTATCACGGAGTTTCAACTTTATAAGCTGAATTACATTGGTTTTTCCTTAGATGACTATTATTGTCAAGATGGTTCATTTGCAAATGTTGAATATACTGTCAATATAGAAACGTATGATATCCTTCAAGAAGGACATGTTTATTACTTTGATGCTGGACAAGACTCAGGTTATTATATTGTACTAGACGTTTTATCTCCAAGTCAAGGATATCCTATATTTTCTGTTAATCAGACTGGAGATCAGGGACCATCCTCACAGGTTTGCGATCCAAATGCACCATCCGGATCTTCACTACAGACGATTAATATACCGGAAAACGAAAGTTTTGAATCGAATTTAGGGCAATGGAAGAATAGTTCTTCAAACGTAGGAGCCTGGAGGCGGGATGCAGGAGGAACTCCAACCTCCTATACAGGTCCTAGTAGTGCTCATTCTGGGAATTATTATATTTATGCAGAAGCAAATGATTATTTGTATAATGCTATCCTAGAATCGGAACCTTTAGCTATTACTAAAAATACATCACAGTTTTCGTTTCATTATTCAATGTTTGGACAGGGTATGGGGGACTTATATTTGGAGTTAAGTTCTGATGATGGGTTAAGTTGGTCTACAGTTTGGACCCAATTTGACGACCAAGGTACGAGCTGGAAATTAGCTAGTATTGACTTATCTTCATATGAATATCAGGAAATACTATTGAGATTCAAAACAGACATTGGGCAAACTTACCAAAGTGATATTGCTATTGATAATATGCAATTTAATGCTAGAACAGGTGACAAACCTTTAATCGGTCAAAGAGACCTTAATCAAAATGAAAATTACATTTTTACCACTTCCCTTCGTGAGCCAGTATCGCAAGTTTCAAACATTGACGAATCTACATCTCAAATTCAATCAGTGCAATATTTCGATGAATTGGGGAGGTTAAAGCAGTCAGTCAATATTCGAGGCGGCGGAAACCAGGAAGACATAGTCACTCCGGTACTTTATGATTCGTATGGCCGAAATTCTCAAGAATTTCTTCCTTATGCAGTGACTTCAAATAATAAAGGTGACTTTCAAGCCAATGCTATTGGTACACAGGCTTCTTTTTATAATACCCAGAAATATGGTAATACAAACAATCCTTACCTTCAAAAGATTTTTGACGGATCTAGTAAAGATCTGATAGTTGAATCCGGAGCGCCGGGTAATGATTGGAATCTATCCAATCAAAATCCACACAGCACTAATAATTTTTATCAACTTTTGGCAAGGTCTGATGATGTTAAACATTATTCTGTAAGCTACAATTCCTCGTCAAATCCATTTAATCCTACATTAGTAAACAATGGATTTTTTATGAATCAGCAAGGATCAAGACCTGCACTTTTTAAGTTCACTACAAAAAATGAGAATTGGAAATCTGGAGATGGGAGTTTAAATACGAATCAAACCTTTGTAGATTATCAAAATAGAACTCTCTTAAATAGATCTTTTGTAACAAAGAATGGAGTCATTAGAAAGGTAGATACCTACTATGTTTATGATGATTTTGGAAATTTAATATTTGTACTTACTCCAGAAGCAGAGGCTAGTTACCAAACTCCCACGCAGTCAATTCTCGACAATCTCTGCTATCAATATAAGTATGATTTTAAGAACAGACTTATTGAAAAGAAATTACCTGGTAAAGCTGAAGAATATTTAATTTATAACGATCTAGGAAGCCCAATTATGATGCAAGATGGTGAGCTTAGAAAGAAAAATCAGTGGCAATTCACCAAGTATGATGAGCTAGGTAGGGTTATATATACTGGTTTGGTAAATAATTCTGCTTCCCGAACAGCCATACAGGTCTTGGCAAATGATGAACCAGATTTATATGATACTAGAAAGACATCATCACCGTTAAATATAGGTGGAGCTCAAATTTATTACACCAATAGTAGTTTCCCTAATTCAAATATTGCTGAAATTCTAACGATCCAGTATTACGATTCTTACTTACCTTCCGGAGCCGATGGTTATTTTAGCAGACCTTCAACTAATGATTTAAATGAGAGTTTAACAACTAATGTTAAATCTCTAATGACCATTTCCAGAGAAAAGGTGCTTGGAAGCAGCAGTCCTGTAAAATGGATGAACACTACAATGGGATATGATAAATATGGAAGACCTGTTTGGATAAAGAAAGAAAACCAACATTTATCTTCCACAACTACAGTACAAAATGATTTAGATTTTGATGGAAGTATTCTAGAAACAAAAACTTATCATATTAAATCAGGTATAGCATCAGCTATAGAATTATATGATTATTTTTCCTATGATCATTACGGAAGAATGATAGAACACAGCCAAAAACTAAATAATGAATCACAGGAGTTAATATCCCGAAGTTTCTATGATGAATTGGGACAGTTGGAAAGTAAGCAAGTTGGTGGAGATGTTAATGGTTTGGGACTGCAACAACTAGATTTCAATTATAATGTAAGAGGATGGTTAACTTCTGTCAATGATATTAATTCTCTTGGCAATGATGTTTTTGCATATAGATTGAATTATAATAATAGAACGATGAATCTATCAGGAACTGTTGATTTATTTAATGGTAATATCAGTGAAATGATATGGCGTTCGGGTAATACTGGATCTAACGGTGATAGAAGACGAGGCTATGCTTATTCCTATGATGAATTAGATAGAATTACAAATGCTTATTTTAGGAGGGCAACCTCAGGTGGTAGTTATACAGAGCAGAGCAGCGCTTATAATGTTACCGGTATGGATTATGATTTAAATGGGAATATCGAAAAACTACAGCGTAGAGGTGTTTACAATTCTTCTGGCTCTATTGGGGCAATGGACAATTTAATATACAGTTATAACGGAAATAAATTGCTAAAGGTCGAAGATAGTGATTCAGATAGTTACGGATTTGTGGATAAAACAAGAAGTGGAAGCGATTATGAGTACGATGACAATGGTAATTTAGTCTTTGATTTCAATAAAGGAATTACACTGATTAAGTATAATTACTTAAACTTACCTAAAGAAATATATGTTCAAAGTTCTTTAGCGAATGGGTATCTAAAAAATACCTATAGCGCAACCGGTAAAAAATTAGAGAAGTATAACCAAGAAACCGGAACGAGAACTTATTACGATGCAAATTTTGTATATACAAAGCCTTCAGGCTCGAATACAGCGTTAACATTTTTCAATAACCCCGAAGGATATGTGGAGGCAAATTCAGGAAGTTTTCAATACGTGTATCATTTTAAAGACCATTTAGGCAATATACGTGTGAAGTATGCCGATACAGATAGCGATAATTTAATTGACGCTTCAAATAACGAAATACTAGACGAAAAGCATTACTATCCTTTTGGAATGGAACATCAAGGGTATAATGATTCTAAAATTGGAGTCCATCATAATTACGGCTACAACAGCAATGAAGAGTTAAAGGAATTAGCTTTAGATCTAATGGATTTTAATGCTAGAAATTATAACCCTGAAATTGGTCGTTTCATGAACCTAGACCCATTAGCTGAAGACCACAAACAAATTGATAAGTCACCCTATGCATTTTCATGGAATAATCCAGTAATGTTGTCTGATCCTTCAGGAATGAAACCTGCGGACTACGAAGAAGATTATCGTAAATTAAGAGAATTGTTTGAAGCAATCGAAAAACATGAACCTACTAGTTCAGATTTTGGTATTAGAAACTTAAGACAAAGTAATGATTCGGAAAATGAATCTTCAGCAGAGAAAAAAGATAGTTGTTGTCCAGATTTACCAGAGAGCTTCTTAGATTTCCTTAAATCGATATTTACATGGGAGACTACAACTCCAGAGGAGAATGATTATAATAATCATAATAGAGATTTATTAAGCGCTGGAGTGGATGATGCTAAAAAGGCAGCCGAAGTATCTTATGGAGTTATATTTGAATTGGCTACTGCCCCTTTAGGTGGTCCAGGAAAAAGTCAAATAGGGAAAGGTGCTTGGAGTTTGACAAAGGAGGGGGCTACTATGATTAAGAATCACAAAACATTTGGAACTTTATACAAAAGCACATCGGATGGACTATGGTGGGTAAAAGACATGTCTGGACACGGTGGAAGTAAATTTAAAGTTTTTAGGGAGACGAAGAAAGGATTGAAATGGTTAAGTGATGCGGATGGATTCGGAAACTTTATTTATGGTAAACATAAAGGAGATATTGGAAAGTTCATACCTTGGGGGCATTTAAAAACGATAAAATGATTGAAGGAATTTTAAAGAAAAAACGGGCAGGGAATTTACCAATGAACTGGGTAGATCTTGAATTTTATCCTGACAGTATGGGTTACAAAAAAGAAATTTATTTACCTTGTAAACGGATCGCAACTAATGAACTAATTGTTTTATTTCATGATTTATTTGGAAAAATAGAAAATGATATATTAGTTTATAATAAATCATGGTGGGATTTTTGTTTAGATAGTTGGGACCCAATCAATAATAAAAATAATTATGAAAATTTAGATAAATCTATAGAAACTCAAAATTATTTGAACCTATTACGAAATTCTAATATAGAAATTGGATTTTCTGGTAGTTGTGCTTGTTCAGATTGGGATAAATTCTTGAAAATTATTTTAGAATGTATTATTAGACATATAGCGCCATTTAGCCCTGTTCTTTACAATGAAAGTAATCAGTTATTCTTTTATTTCCATCACACAGGAAGTATTGGTTTGTATTATAAAGAAAAAAATAATTTTATAAATGAACTTTTATTGAAATCGGAATTTAAATATTTGTTAAAATAATTTTCCATTAATATCCATTCATTGAAATTATTTTTATATATTTTGAATAGTTTGTGCTGATTCTGCTAATATGCTATCATTTGGGATATTAAGGCTGGAATTCCCAACGCTTCCTGAAACCTCAAACCAATGTAGTCTATAGCCTTTGGTGATATTATGTTTTTTATCGAACTCGTATAATTCATCATTTACCATTTTTTTAATATTAGCCTAATTCTTGTTTTCCAGCATATTAATTTTTTGATACATATTCTCAATACTATCTTTTACTTTGGACAGGCCTTTCTTTTTGATATCTTTGATTAGTCCTCGGTAGTCTGGTAAAGTAATACAATCTAAACCATCTGGACACCCTGTTGATTCTGGACATGAATTAGATTACGACATTTTGTAATGGTATTATCATTTGGCAGTTCTTCTTCAAATTTGGACTCTATACTTTTGTAAGTAGGATATTCACTGGTTGCACCATCTTTAACCCATTTGGTTCTAATCTCGATGATTTTTGCCAGGATTTTACGTTGCTGTATAATCTTAATATTTTCCTGAGTGAAGTACTTATATTTCTCAGCTCTAATAGAATCTGCAAATAAAATACGCTTTTCACGTATGGCTGCCGTTTCAGTCTTATCATAAAAAACAGAACCTTCAGGCTTCAAAATTAGAGATGCATTTAGACCAATTTCATTTTTCCAAGATTCATCTGAATATAAATTGAATATATCATCTTTACCTTTTGCATAAATACCTGTTCTTAAAAACATTTGTCTTGCACCTAAGGTTGTTAATGGATTAATAATGACGGCAGTTAAATTAGCTTTGTCACTACCTTGGACAATAGACACAGAGGATCCAGTAGTAGTAATATCACTATTACTAAAAACAACCGTTTTGAAAACTTTATCGACCTTTTCGTCTAAATATTTATTTCCCAGTACTCTTTTATTCTTCTCAAATTTTACTAGCTCTTTTTTTAGATGAGTAGTGTAAATTTTTTTTTATCTTCTAATTGAGTAAAACTGAGTTGGCAGGAAAGCAGAACCAAAGTGAAAATATAAGAATATCTCATAATCTTGAATTTATAAAACAGATTACAAGTTACTTAGGTGTATTGTGGATTAAATGGGTGTATTTCCCCTTTTTTCACTTCAGATGATTGATTGAATAATTATTAATTAGAACTACCTCACTGCATCCTTGGAAAACTTAATATTTTAAGAAAAATGACGGGTGAGATATGGTTTAGACACAAATAAAATTTAACTATCCTTCAGTTTTCGCAGTTAGTAGTATAATATTATCGATACTGAAGCATTTGTTCAGCTGACTACAAATTATAATCTTAAAAAGGTGGAATCAATTTCCAATCATTCGTAATTGAAAAGTAAACATCTTAGAATTTATTTAATTTGATCGAGTTTTTCAATGACATCCTTAAACTCTAGCAAAACCGATTTCTTATATCTCATGAACATTTTGGGATTATCAAACTTTCTACGTAAATAGATTCTAATAATGTAAACTTCGTATTCCAATATTTTTAATTCCTTGTTGAAAGTTTTCCAATCACTTACTAATTCGTAGTCAGCATCAACCTTTCTAGCAATTTTAATTTTAGATTTATTGTAGTCTTTAAATACTTCATTTTTGAAGATATCTACTGCTACATCTATACCTTTTTCTTGAAGTTCAGAAATTGCTTTAGAAGTGTTTTGTTTGATGTCTTTTAACTTTCTTCCTACATCAAACTTGTCATCTGGGATGACAACTATTTTCTTCTGAAAGACTCTTTTCCATAACTTTCGATTAAGTAATTCCTCAAGAACTTCTGATTCTTTTTGTGAAGTAATTTTGGATCTCAACAAATTCCATAAAAATAATTCATCTGAATTATTCCAGTAGAAACTTTCAAATTCAGCAAAATTTGTAGCTTCAAGTATGGGTTTTTTAAGATCTAATTTCCTACAGGCAAAATCAAGCATACAATTTGCCGATCTGTTTGTTTTGTGAAAGTATACCTGATTGTATAGGTGTGTTCTGGATTGAATAAATCTAATAACAGAATCTATTCCACTTTCTTTAACCGCTAGGGTAACTTTACCGTCTTCTTTGACAGGTATGAATGACATTAGCAATCGGCTTAGGTCATATAGACCATATTTGACGCCAGAAAAATAACTATCACGATACAAATAATCCATCCTGTCGGCATCTAATGGAAAACTCGATACTATTGAATTAAAATAATCGGTATAGTCGATATTTTCATTTTCAATTTTCTCAACAGCGTTAAACTCCGGTTCAATCATTTTAATAATTCTACCGGGGTTTAATTGATTAATTAGCTCCGTTTGTTCTTTATTAAACTTATTTTTTGTTTTTGCAGTCTCCTTAAGCTGAGATATTATTTTGATAATAAAAACACAGGAAACTAATTCATGATCTATTTTTTTGTCTTCTTTGTCCTTTAGAAAATCCTGAAAGTGTTTCAAGTAAGGTTCAAAGGCTTTATCTGTCTTTAAGATTTCAAGTAATTTTCGACCTGTTATCGTATATTGATCAAACTTATGAGACATTGGACCGTGGCCCACATCGTGTAGGAGTGATGCTAATCTGAGTTCCTGAACGAAGATTTTTTCTTGTTTCCCTAAATTTTCTCTAGTGGAGATAAATTTAAAATCTGTAGTATCCTTGACCTTATATTTTTCCTTCTTGTAAGCGCCTGTTTCATAATTGTTATTTGAATTTAAATAAATCTGATGAGCAAGATGCATCACACCAATGGAATGCTCAAATCGCGTATGATTTGAGCTAGGAAATACGAGGTATAAAAATGTGTTTTGTTTAACCCTTCTTAGACGATTAAAAGGCTTCTGTCCCAATATCCACTTTTCAATTTCTGAGATTTTTATCAATCCGTGTATTGGATCTAAAACGTTTCCTGTATACATATAAACTTTGCCTTTATAATTTTATTAGATTAAAAATGAGATTCTGAAAGAGACTAATTCTCCAACCTACTGTTTGAAATATTTCTCTTGAGTCGAAAGATTTAGAACAGATAATTTGGTTAGTTATAATAGCTCATTCAATCTTTTCGATTGTAAAAGGATAAATTATTCCATCTGGTTTAAAATTTCCACTCATAACATGAGTCATCTCACCTTGACCTGAATTTTCATCAAAAGCACCATTAAATTTCAAAGCGGCTATTGGTGAATTACCAAGCTGAGGAACCAGAATTTCGAATGTAGATCCAATCACGGTATATGTACAATCATCGTATGGTCCATAGCTACATTTTCCATTCGTATAGAATTTTATTGAGGTCACAAAGTTTTCACCACCTTGCGGCATCGAGAGTTTCCATTTGGTATGAACTATAGAGGAATTAGGTGTAGAAGAACCTCCCAATTGAAAAGTACCTGTCATTCTGCCTTGGCCAAATTTGATCGGACTTTTTTGATCTTTGGAAACTTGGAAAGGTATAGTCTGTAACAGACCGTTTAACGTCACAAATCCATCCACCTTTGCATAACTTAGTGTCAAAAGATAGCTCTTTGTACCTTCAAAATTTTGCATAAAAATGTTTTGCCCCGGGTTGACTATATCGATATTTTCATTTGCCGTAGCGATAAAATGTACCGATCCAGAATCAGTTTGTTTATATTCAAATTGAATATTTCCTGTATTTATTGGATCTACTTCTTTTTCGTTTACTTTTAATCCAGTCCATTCACATTGATCTAATTTGAGACAAAACATGTCATTGCTAACGCTAATATTGATATCAGCCATTTTTTTAAATCTTGTACATATTCATACTAGTTTGGCTTTTCTGGTTTCGCCCCATTTGATTCATGGTTACTGGACTCCATGTCAGGTCATTTTTTTAAAATTAATTAGAAGTTATCCTATAATTTTATTTATAGCCATAAAAGAAGTAAGGTTTGATAAATTTTATTAGAGAAGTATTTAAGCTTTAAGTGTATTATATGAAACTTAAAATTTAAGGTAGTGGCAAGTAGTTCTTATAGAGTTTCAGGTAGCTATTTAGAAATTGCGAAAAATGAAATTTTTGAAAAGGCTGTCAGAGCTTATGATAAATAGTAAAGCTTAAAAGATTCTTTTTTATAATTATAAAGAAGACCCGGAATGATCTATGATAAGTTCAAATATTAAGAAAATCCTGGTAAGAAGTGAATATCTGTAAATGAATGGTGTTTAGCGAAAAAAAAATTATCCGCTTTATTAAGAGTAGATAAATATCTTGGCGATAGATTAGATTTGATAATTTTCTGGTTGGAATAATTCTAGTGAAAATGAAAATTTAGGATTAGAAATTAATCAAGTGCCGTGTAATTAACATCTTAACTATTTTAATTTAATCTCATAGAATACTACTCCAACGCGTTGTATATGATCAATTAAATCTGGATTGTCAATTTTATGAAAAATAGAAAGATCGATCTTGTAAGGAGAAAGGAGGTCATCCAAGTCGTTTTCAATACTAAGTTGTTTTTTTAAAGTAAGTTCTTTCCCTATTAATGTCAGATCTATATCCGAACTCGCGTGGTAAGTTCCCATAGCTCGGGATCCATATAAAATTACTTTTTTTACACTAGTATATTTTTGAAATACTTCTTTAATAGACTCGATCGTATCGTTTTCTAAACCGTACATAACTATTCTTCTTCGAATATATCATTTTGCTTTCCACTCCTTAAGTCTTCCATTTTTTTTCTGAATTCCAAAAAAGGTTTCATATATGAATACATTACTTCGTGAAATATTTCATTAGCTGTTTCTTCGTTGTATGTATGAGTAGTTGAATTCCTGCTTTTAATCATTTCCATCCACACCTTTCCATCTTGAAATAACTTAAGACTAAATGCTTCCCGTATCACACTTCTCGGGCCTCCTTCAATATCAACTCCTTGATATTTCAAATAATCCTGCATTACTTTCCAGGCCAGTTCAAAAGTATATTCAAATCTTTGAATTAAACCTTCTTGGAATAAATCAAATTCATCATCTTCTATAATTTCAGCTGGAACTATAGGTTGGTCACCTCCACCATAGGTTTCTTCAAGGTATTCTACCGCATGATTTAATTTATCTAAAGCTTTATTGAAATTGGAAAAACGTTGTTCCCAACGAATATCTACTGGCTTACTCATATGAGAATTACTTGGAATAAAATTATATGTTGTGATTGAATGCTAATATAGGATTAATAGTATTATAGCGTATTCATCTTTCAATAGTATAATTGAAAAGGATTAATTTTTACTTCTTTTATCTTTCCTTCTCCATAGCACAAAAACAGATCAGAGTTATAATCTATAGAATTAGAGTTATACTCATCCAAAAAAATACTGAATCAAAAATTAAGATGATCTTTTTTAACCTATTTTTATATTTTAAAACTGGCCGAAAACTATATCTTTTTCAGCTGACTGAAAGAAGAGGGTTATTGTATCAATTTCCGCTTCAACCGTAAATTCCTTCATATCATTCTATACAACCTCTAATGCATTCTCTCTAATAACAACTACGTTAAAACTCGTTATCCAGGTATTAGAAGCCTCTTGCATAAGAGAGCATTCTTCAATTTTCATTTCTTCAAAAAAAACTTCACAATTATGCGTTTTATTATTCTTTAGGTCAATTGAAATTAAAGCATTGAGGCTCATCACTATTTTATCTTAATTAATTTTCAACTATTTTGGGTAAGATGTAGATAAATTTTAAATATTATAATTGTATTAGCATAACTAAAGTATATCTAACCCATAGTTTTGAATAATTTCAATCCTTTTGGAGATTATAGATTCAAAAAACTATAATTTTAATTTGACTTTTTTTTGTTAATATCCTTCGTAAAACTTCTTGGTTAAAGTCCTGAATTTGGCGACTTTTGTTCATATTTTAGTTCATGTACAATAGCATCCAATGACCAAAATTAAAAGCCCTAAAGTTGAGAGTATTATTAATGAGATCATTGATCAATATGCGTATGCAGATACCACTGATAGGCCTTGGATAATAGGTTTTAGCGGAGGTAAAGATTCTACTGTATTACTTACCTTAGTTTGGATTGCACTTAAGAGATTGAGAGAGCTTCCAAATCCATTCCAGTTACGTCGTCCTGTTTATGTAGTTTGTAATGATACTATGGTAGAAAACCCCATTATATCTTCATATGTTTCAGAGGTGTTGGCCAAAATTGATGAGGAAGCTAGAGCACAGAATGTTCCATTTTATGTTAAACAAACTACTCCAAAACTTGAAGAAACATATTGGATTAATGTACTAGGTAAAGGATATCCTGTTCCAAGCAATTCATTTAGATGGTGTACGACAAAATTAAAAATTGGGCCTACTTCTAACTTCCTGCTTGATCAGATTGATGAAAAAGGAGAAGCTATTGTGCTTCTAGGAACTCGCTATGAGGAAAGCAAGAGCCGAGAGCGTTCAATGAAAAAGCACGAGATAAGAGGGCAAAGACTTTCTAAACACAATAGCACTGCTAATACCTATGTGTATGCTCCATTGAAAGATCTTATGTTAGAGGAAATATGGTATATTATCAATACTGTACCATCACCTTGGGGATTTGATAATTCTATTCTTTTCCAGATTTATTCAGATGCCAGTGCAGATGATTATGAATGTCCAACAGTAGTAACGAATAAAGAGCACACCTCTTGTGGTCAAAGTAGATTTGGTTGTTGGACCTGTACAGTGGTTAAGAAAGATAAATCTATGTCGGCGTTAATTGATAACGGTCAGGAATGGATGCGACCTTTATTGAATTTTAGGGATAAAATGTATGCAGAGCGGAACGATCCGGATAATAGATCAGAAGAGGGAAGAAAAGGTAACGTTGCAGTAACTGAGGATGGCCGACCTTATGGTCCTTACGTGGCTAAATATCGAGCAAGATTATTAAAAGAACTTCTTCAACTACAAAAAACAGTTCAGGAAACGAAACCTCATATTAAACTGATAACAAATCAGGAGCTAATAGCTATACAGGTGACGTGGAATAGGGATATGATCTTCGATTGGAATGTAGGGCAGATCTATAGAGAGGTATACGGTAAAGATATTAGCACAACGAATATTAATTCTTTAAATCAAACTGAAAATAGAATACTGAAAGAAGTATGTGAGGACGAAATGGAATATTTTGATCTCATCGATAACCTTATTTCTATTCAGGAAACCAAAAACCTTATGCTTTCTAAATATGGGTTGCATAATGATGTAGAAAGAAGAATTGAAGCATTTCTTAAAGAAACTTCTTCATGAAAATAAAAAGTATAACTCTTCAGAATTTTAGAATATATAAAGGAGTAAATGAGATTTGCTTTGATTTAGAGTCTGGCAAGAATATTAATCTTATTGCCGGTAAAAACGGATATGGTAAAACAACCTTTTTGACTTCCCTGGTATGGGGTTTCTATGGGAGGCTTATGGCTCAGGTTGAAGATAAGTTTCGTTTAGATATCAAGAATTCTGGCGGGTATGATGATTATCTAAATCAACTTTTTAATTCTAAAGCTAAATATGAATATGCTGAAGGATTTAATAAAGAATCGGAATGTTTTGTTCAAATTGAACTAGACGATATTTCGATTCCTTCAATCCCATGCAAAACAGTAACTATAAAGAGGTCTTTTGATCTTGCTACAAACGAAGAAAATCTTTCTCTATTGATAGATGGAGATGAAAATGAATTGACCAAAGAAGTTGGTTATGACGTTTTTATAAATGATTTCATTTTGCCACGTGAAATAGCTAAGTTCTTCTTTTTTGATGCTGAGAAGATCGTTAGCCTTGCAGAGGCTAAAACAACTCCGGAACTTCGTAGTCTAAGCAGAGCTTATTCTGAAGTACTAGGTATAAAGAAATATGAAGATCTTAAAAAAAATATCGAGATTTTACTTACTCGGCTTAGAAGAAGTGGAGTTTCGAAAGAGCAGAAAAAACAATTAGATAAATACATTCAGCAGGAGGAAGAATTATTAAAACTCGAAGATTTTAATAAGAATAAAAAATTACAGCTTGAAAGTAGAATTACAGAATTAAAACTTCAGTCAGATGCTCTTCAGGAGAAATTAATTCGGGAAGGGAATTCAATTACATTGGAAGAACTTAAAGAATTAAAAGACGAGAAGCAGCGATTAAAGAAACATTCAGAAGCGATTAAATCAGAATTTAAAAAGAGCTTAGATCTAGCTCCTTTAATTATCGCGGGTAAGAAGCTGGTAAATTTATACCAACTAGCGGTTAAGGAGCATGAAATTAGTTCTAGCTTCATAGATAGTTCGTCACTTCAAAAAGAGTTGAAAGCATATTCTAGAAAAGTTCTGCTAGACCTTAAAGATTTAGATCTTAATGATAATGCTCTTAAGAGTATCAAAAATAAGTTGAAAGATAGAATTGAGACACAGGTAAATGAAAAATCTGAATTATCAAAATCAGATATCATTTTAGAATTCTCTGAAGAAAGATTTAGAGAATTTCAGTCTACTTACCATAACCTTAATACATCTTACCTGGAAAAGTTTAACAGATTGGTAAAGGATAATAAGGATACTACCATCTTATTAAGTTCAGTTACGCGAAAAATTAAAAAGGCTGAGGCCAGGAAAAATAATGATCTTGCGAAGAAGCATAGAGACGATAAGGACAAGGCTGATGAAGAAATCAGCTTAAAATCTATAGAAAGGGAAGATATAATCGCTGAATTAGGAGCATTAGGGAATCAAATATCTTCAGCAAGAAAGCTACGATCAGAATATGAGAAGAATTTTAAACTTGCCGAGACTAATATTAAAAAATATGAGGTCTCCCAAAAGCTGTTGGAGAAGATAAATAAAACAATTCTTCGTATTAAGGAAGACAAAAAATTCTCTCTTAAAAAGTCTATTATGCTTAACCTTGAAAGATTAATGCATAAGAAAAACTTTATCTCCAGCGTAAAAATCAATATTCATGAAGACATTATGGATATCGATTTAATAGATGCAAAGGGCGAGGTGATAAGCAAAGATCTTTTATCAAAAGGGGAGCAGCAACTATATGCTTCTGCCTTACTAAAAGCATTGGTAGATGAATCAGGAATAAAGTTTCCTGTATTTATTGATAGTCCTTTGCAGAAATTTGATAAATTCCACTCTCAAAATATTATTAAAGAATTTTACCCTACAATTTCAGATCAGGTGGTATTGCTGCCGCTCTTGGAAAAAGAACTTTCTGAAAATGAATTCGATTTATTAAAAGATAATTTACAGAACACTTATCTAATCGAGAATGAGAACGGAAATTCTACCTTTAGAAAAGTAGACAAAGTAAACCTCTTTAAAGAATTTAAAGAAAATGAGCTACACGCATATCAGGACTAGTAGGGATAACCGTGAGGTTGTCACTACGCTTACTAATAAACTCGGATTGGGTGCAGAGAATTTAATTTCCCGTATCGCTTTGTCCTATTCAATTTCTAAAGACCTGAAACTTGATTTAAAGGATCTTAAAGATTCACAGGGTAAGGAGTATGCGCGTAAGGTATTGTTAGGAAACAATGCCGATTATTACGAGGCTATGGTGGCTCAACATTACAATATACACCGGTCGGACCATGACATGGCAAAATATATTAAGCTACACGTAGATAATGGCCTGGAACTTTTAAATGAAGAGTTTCAGAATGGTTCTTACCTTGACCAGTTCGATTTTGTTTTAGAGCTCATTGAGGAAGGCTTTAATGAAATCAAGGCATCTTGAGTAAAAATAAGACATTAGACGAAGTAATCCTTGAGGTGCTTGAAAAAGCACAGGAATCCCTTAGAGTGGAAGAAATCTACCGAAGAATTATGGAAGACGGACTCTATGATTTCAAATCAGATACTCCTGTTCATATAGTTAGAACGGCTCTTCGAAGAAAGTCCACTAATCTGGAACTAAAAAACTCTAAAAAAAACAGGCTCTATATATATTTACCAGATGGCACCTATAATCTTAAAAAATATGAGCCTGAACTTCGTAAGATGCCCCAATTTTCAAAAAAGCTAACCAAACAGGATTTTCGAAGAAGTGAACTAATTGATGCTCATAAAAATTATATGAATGCTTTTAAAGAGAATTTATTGGCTCAATTAAAAACTTTGGATCCTAATGATTTTGAAATTTTCTGTAAGAACTTTTTAAAAGCCTATGGTTTTAGAAAGCTTGAAAATACTAGAAGGTCAAAAGATGGTGGTTTGGATGGGTATGGAGAATTTAAAATTGGACTTAGTTGGATGCCGGTAGCTTTTGAATGTAAAAGATATTCAGAAGGAAAAATAGGTAGGCCGAAAATTGATCAATTTCGAGGTGCTATACAAGGGGCTTATCCTTATGGCATTTTCTTTACTACTTCAAGTTTTACAAAAGAGGCTAGAGAAACGATTTTCAAACCAGGAGCTACTCCAGTAGTATTGGTTGACGGAAAAGGTATAGTTGATTTAATGATTGAAAGGAATTTCGGAGTAGAGAAGGAAGATCTTCCTCTCTTTAGAAATAGTATAGATTTAGTAATAGATAAGCAATAAAATTTAAAATATTGGAAAAATTAAAAAGCGTTATCAATTTCTCATTGATTGAAACAAAATATTTCTGGATCGCAATTGTTGTTATTGGAACCATTGGTATTTGGTTACCATTTCTTTTAGGTAGCGAGGTGAAATTGAGTGAGCTTTCCATCTTATTCACTACTTATTATATTTCTATTTATTTTTCTGGCTGCCTTGATAGCGTTATAAATAAAATTAAAAATCTAAAGCGTCATGATCAAAATGATGATATTATCAAAAGATTTTTAAATGTTATAGGTCTGATATTGGGAGCGATAGGTTTAGTTATCGCAACCATATTATTGAACAAAAATGGTTTATATGGTTGGGCAACCTTCGTAGCCTTGATTGGTACAATGATTTCTTTAAGTTTATGGTGGAAAAATAATTGGGAAGATAAAACTTATGATCAGAGATTAAGAGATAAAGTAAACAATAATCACGGAAATAACTGGTAATATGAACAGCACGATAAAAGCATTAGCTGTTAAGCAAAATAAACAGGATTTTTTAATTAGTGTTTATTCAATAGAAAACATTTTTAGCCTTACACGGTATACCGAAAGATTGATTACCGGTTATGACGAAAAGGATGAGCCAATATATAATGAACAAATTCAGAGAAAAATTGAGAAGTCAAGGGCTCATAAAATTGCAGATTTCTTAATTAATGATCCTGATGCTACCTTTCCAACAAACATAGTTCTGCATATACCCAAAGAAGTAATAAAGAGTTATGAAGAAGTTGAAGATAGAGTTTTTATTGAATTAGATGAAAAGGTTTTTTCCGAAATGGAAAAAAAGGGTGGAGACGTTTTTATATCTATCATAGATGGACAGCATCGGATACGTGGGATTGAACTTGCTATTGAACGTTTAAAAGGGGAGATAGAAGTTTTGATAAAAACACTTCGGGGAAAGGCCAATTCCGATCTTGAAGAGAAATTAAAATATTATAAAGAACGTTTGCACGATTTATTGAATATAGAATTAGTGGTAACCTTTTTTATTGACAAAACCTTAGAGTATCAGGCTATGATCTTTTCTACCATTAATAGAACCCAGAAACGAGTCTCCCAAAGTTTAGTTTATAGTCTTTTTGGTTTAGATACAGATGATACACCACAGAAAACTGCTCTTGAAATAGTTTTAAGTTTAAATGGTCATCCTAAATCACCATTCTATAAAAGAATAAAACTTTATGGAGGGTCTTATGGTAAGAATAACAATCCACCATTGTCTCAAGCAACGATGGTGAGGTCTATTATTAATTTAATTTCCGAAAGCCTAAGAGAATCTGAAAATGACAGATATAGAAGTCGTAAAGATTTAGAAAAAAGGTCATCTGGATCAAATAAAGACTTGCCATTTAGAAAATATTACGCTACTGACCGTGATTATTTTATATCGGATATTTTATTTTATTTTTTCAACGAAGTAAGGAACACTTTCACAAAGGATGGAGAATTCCTATGGGATTTTGATGATTCTAATACACCAACTAATATATTGCATACTACAGTTGGATACTATGCCTTATTAGATATTTTAACTGAAATTCTTAACGAAGAAAAATTTTCGGAAAAACTCGATTATGCTAAAGCTCACGAGGTTTTTTATGAGAAATATTTAAGTAAAATAAAAGATCTAAAAGTGACTGATAATAATCGGTATTCCTTTAACCAAAGGGGTAAGAAATATTTTCAATTAGATATGTCCTTGGCAATTTGGCCTCCACAGAGAACTGACGATAAAAGATTAGTTGAATTGAGAAAGTTAGAAAGTGAATAGAAATTTATATAAAAACCTAATTTGATAGAGAGCAACTAATTTGAACGGTATAAAAAATTAAATGGGTTGAAAAGGTTATTAAAATCTAGAGGAGCTGTAAAGAGAAATTATCCTATTTTTTTTCATTAATTTATCGCATAAGAGTCTATAGGAATTAAATCAAAAACAAGAGCTGACATAGAGGTATTGGGAGATAAACAGTATATTAATTTGATGATAGATAAAATTTTTTATGTTGAAATGGATAACTTATCTCTTCAATAAACAGTCTAGATATTTAAAACAAAGTTTTAATCAATAATAAAAAATTGATGAAATGATTATTGATCAATACCAACCTCTATCTTTAGCTCATTTAATCTTATAGGAAGAAGGGAATTAACAAATTTAGTTTTATCCAGATCGTA
>NZ_JBLVTK010000004.1:86644-97364 GCF_048285865.1 Christiangramia marina
CGCTAGTCTAACTTTACTTTCATTTCTGGCGTTAAATTCTTTTTCCAGTTGACTTGCCATTCTGTTTTCAATAATTTCTAACTGGGATTGATTTATTTCTTCAATACGATTTATTGCAATATTAGGAATAAGTTCGTCTTTTTCAGAGCTATAGTTTAACAAAATTAAAAGGAGAAGGCTTTTAATAAATGACGAGTTTTCTGGTTTTGATTTATTAATAATAATTGGATATAGTGGCGTCTCAGAATTGAAGAGATGCTCTCGATTATCCTCGAGATAGGAATTTATTTTTGTAATAATCCAATCAATTTCAGATGAATTAGGATGATGATTTGATTCAAATAAATCATATTTAATTAACTCGGTTATAGCATTAAAAAAGCCAATTTGGAACATTAAAGTATAAAATGAGTCGTAATACCTTACATTATCCCTAATTTCTTTTTCTATATCCTTCAATAATTTTAAAGATCTTATGCTATCCCTATTATCATCAGATTTGGCATTGCTCTCTAGTATAAATCTTTCTTCACTTCCCCCAAACAATGTTTTTAGAGCTAAATCTTCATTAAGGTCAAAATCATCTTTACCTAATTTATTTAAGTAAGTATCGTATTCCTTTTGAATTAAATTGATAAGAGTTTTATAGGGGGTGAGTTCAGTATATAATTTCCCAAAACTAAAAAGCCATTTTCTAGAAAATAATTTTTCACTCTGTTTTCTTTGCTTTAATGAAAATTCCTGAGCTTTTATTTTATCTTTAGGAAATTCATCAGAAGAGTCAAAATTACTAGCTTGATCAACTCCTAATCTCATTCTGAAATTTGTTCCCTGATCAGTATATCCGTTTTTCTTCTCTGGATTATCTGAAAATAGAAATTCGCAAATACGATGAACCATTCCAATAGTGGTGATAACTGCTCGGTTTCGTTCTATTTGAACTTCTTTACCATTATTAGAATTATACTCAAGAACTGCAGTATAAATTTTGGGTATTTTAGTTTTTATGGATGAAAATACTTTCCTAGTAAATACAGCGTTTAGATCCTTTTCATCTAATAATATGGTTCTAGATTTGCTTGGTTGTTTTGCCGTTTTATTTACGTCAACAAAAATGTTCCTGAGTATTTTTTTTACATCTGTCTTATGTTTGGGCTGCCAATTTACTTTTGGAAAAATTTCATTTAGTTTGGCAATTTCATCATCTTCTATTATTTGAGAAGAATTCGGAAAAAACAATATCGTTACTGGAACTTTTAAGTTATCAAGCTTACGTTTGTCCTTACTTGTATTTTTATAAAATCTTTTTAATCTATCATTTCCAAATATTCCTCTAATGGCTTGTAAGGCTACTAATCGGTGCTGACCATCGACAGCCATTAGATTTGTGTTATCAATTTGCCATCGTATTTCAGTAGGCAATGAGATTATAGCATTATTATTCTCTGAATCCACAAACCATCTAACACAAAAAGAATTTTCAAACTCAATTTCAAACCTTTCTTTGTTTCCTATAAACCTAGACTTGATTTTCGGATAATATTTTTGAATAGATTTCTTGTCTTCATCTGGTTGAGTAACTGCAACCACAATTGGCGGAAAAAACTTATAACCTATTCCATCCGTTAAATAGGGAGCAATATCCCTTCTAATTCTAAAGTCATCTAAATCTCTTTGGACTAGCTCTTCAAAATCTATTTCCGTAATATCTAAAATTTCTCTAACTGGACTTAATTGTCCAATATTTTCTATGTCGAAAGATGTGTTTATATAAAAAACAGGTGAATCCTTATCCGTTGAAAAAATTCCAAAATCACCAGCCATGGCCATCGGAAATTTTTCTTTTAAAATTGGTTGCTTAAATTTGGTACTCATTATTTTCTTCCAAATAGGGGATTATATAATCTATTAACCAGATATTCAGTATGTGAAACTAATTTTCGGTCTATATCTTTTTCAACACATGCAAATATCATATATTCCCAGTTAAAATTTTGATAGGCAGCTCGACCACCAAAAGATTTTTGACTTTCTTGGAATATTAAATCTTGATTTTCACCATCATCAATAAGCTTCTTTACATCGAAAAATGCTCTTCTATGGTCTTCCCATCTTCTGCGTAAAGAATTTGATATTCCAATATAAAGGGGATTAACTAGTATACTAAAATTAGATAACAGATTCATTAAATCTTTACACTCTGCTAATGTAAGGCTTTCTAACTTTGTCCCGGAAATTATCGCCTCCTTCTCATCCTCTAAATAGAATTTATCAATGAACGGCCGATCTTCATCAATCATTACTTTATACTTTCTAAAATAAGATTTAACCGTCCCGTTTAAGTTATCTGGGGATATTAATTCGTTTATTTTTTTTAAGTTTTGGAGAAATTCCTTTTTGGTTGAAAAATTTTGAAATTTTGAAAAATTAATATACCAAGCATATATACCAGTGCTATCAGGAATATTAGATTTTTCAAATAAAGTTTTCTCATGGGGGAATAATTGGAACTCTTCTATATCTAAAGGAGGTTTATTCATCTCTTTTATTTATCACTTGTTTAAGAAATGGGAATAATTTCAAAACCAAATAATTCCTGTGGATGGACTTCTAGACCTTTGGCAAGTTCTAATACAGTAGATAACTGGATATTATGCTGGCCCTTTTCAATCTTACTTATATAACTATAATCCAAATCGCATCTTTGAGCCATTTCTCTATAGGATAGTCCAGATTTTAATCTAATGCTTCTAACTTGTTCTCCAAACTTATTTAAGAATTCATCATTTGAAAATTGAATATCCATACTATTCTATTGTGTTAGCAAGCTGAAAAATTTTAACACAAAAATTGTGGTATATAGTCACCACAAAAGAATATTTTGTATATATTTGATTCATTATTAATATATTGCGAACTTCTTAAAATATTAGAAGCATTCGCTTAGAGTCTCGAATCGAAAACTGGTAATTTTCACGCAACGAGGTAATAAGTGTAATGCTCACGACCCGGGCGTGAGCTTACTTATTGTTGCACGGTATACCAGTACCTCGATTCGATAAGTTAAGTTTCGCGCCTATTTTTTATGCGCTATCCTTTCTTTTCAAAGCCTTTGTTTCTTCACAATAAGATCTCGCGTTAAAAATAAATTCCTACATGAAAAAGGCCAGAGTGGCCGGCACTTCATTTTGGAGTGTATACATTCATTCTTGTTTGCGGGAACAGGAAATTTTAATGATCCCGTGGGTTGTCACTGCATCCCTATTGTGGTGGCTGTGGGTTGGGAAGAATCCGGTGTACCGGTTTCGGGTTTTTTAATAGGAAATTTGAATTAGCTAAAAAAAAAGGAACTATGAGAAATTAGAATGATGCACTCGTTTTTACGGGTACAAGCAAAAAAGCCTTCCCTCTAAGATTGGCGTCTGGAGGGGAAGGCCTAAGCTTTAATAAAACAATGTTTCATTTAACTACTGTAAAATTATGAAAAATAATTACAAGAGAGGCATGGTTGTGATCATGTTTCTGCTAGCCATGGCTGTTCTAACCATCCTGGCTATTGGGGAACTGCAAGCAGCAACTCCCTATCACTCCGTTTTGTATCAGCAAAATGTAAATGGTAAAGTGACCGGCCTAGATGGAAATCCACTACTAGGTGTGACCGTAAGAGTGGCTGGGAAAAATTATGGTACCACCACAAATTTAGATGGTGACTATGCCATAATAGCGAATTCTGGCGATATGCTGGTATTTTCTTTTGTAGGCTATAAACCCCAGGAAATACTGATTGATGAGCAATCTGAGGTAAACGTTTCCCTAGAAGAAGATGTAGATGCACTAAAGGAAGTAACCATCAATGCTGGGTATTATAACACAACTCGTAGGGAAAGTACCGGGAATATATCTCGGGTTACAGCTTCCGAAATTGAGAATCAGCCGGTAGTAAGTCCATTACAGGCACTACAAGGGCGCATGGCAGGCGTAGAAATTACTTCTGGCGGATTTACTCCGGGTACGGCAACTAGAATTCGCATTAGGGGCGTGAATAGCCTTCGTGAAGAAGGTAATTATCCTCTCTATATTATTGATGGAGTGCCAGTAAATTCAATCCCTGTTGAAACTACATCGGTTCTTCCAAGTCCAGGAATTGATCCATTGAGCAATCTGGATATTAACAACATTGAAAGTATCGAAATACTAAAAGATGCTGATGCTACTGCAATTTACGGTTCACGTGGTGCGAATGGGGTTGTTTTAATCACCACCAAGAAGGGCGTTACTACTGGCACGGGATTACAGGCAAGGTTTTATTATGGGGCAGCCGTAGTTCCTACCAAGTTAGATTTATTGAATAGTTCTGAATACTTAAGGGTTCGAAGAAGAGCTTTTGCAAATGATTCTATTGAGCCTACCATGCAGAATGCTCCAGAGTTAACAGTATGGAACCAAGAGAAATACACTGACTGGCAGGACTTTCTATATGGTGGAACTGCAGAAACGACAAACGCAAGCTTGAATTTTTCCGGCGGCGATCAACAAACCTTTTTCCGCTTAGGTGGTTCGTTTTTTACCCAGGGAACAATCTATCCGGCAGATTACGATTATAAGAAAATAACCGGAAATCTAAACCTGAATCATCGCTCGAAAAATGAAAAATTTCAGGTGAATCTGGCGGTTAATTATGGGGTGGATTTAAATGAATTCGCAGGTAGTTTGGGATTTGATGTGTCAACAATTCTTTTACCTCCAAATGCCCCAAATGTCTTCAATGATGTTGGAGGTTTGAACTGGGAAGAGTGGGAAGTTGGGGGCTTTACGAATCCCGTAGCTGGATATTTCAATACCGCCAATAAGCACACGCAAAATCTGGTTTCTAATATTGGATTATCATATCGCATATTGCCAGGACTACAATTGAAAACCAGTTTAGGATATACAAACTATACCTCTGAAGAACTGCGTAAACAGCCAAGCCGCTCTTATAATCCTACACAATCAATTTCCAATAAATCAAATCACTTGCGATCTGAACGGGCCTCCTGGATTATTGAGCCTCAATTGAATTATGAGATGACTCTTGGTAAATTAAACCTTGAATCGCTTTTTGGGACTACTCTTCAGGAAAACACAGCCCTGCAGGAACGTTTTCTGGCCGATGGTTATGCTTCCGAAGCTTTAATTGGAAATATTGGTGCAGCGGAAAGTATCAGAAATCCTGCTAGGTCAAATACACAATACCGTTATGCTGCTATATTTTCAAGAGTGGGGATCAACTGGGACCGAACCTATTATTTAAATCTTACTGGAAGGCGCGACGGCTCTTCTCGCTTTGGACCGAATAATCGTTTTGCTAATTTTGGAGCCATTGGGACTGCATGGATTTTTAGTGAAGAAGAATTTATGGAGACAACATTTCCTTTCATAAGTTTTGGAAAATTACGGGCCAGTTATGGTACTACTGGTAATGATCAAATTGGTGACTACGGATATTTGGATACTTACGAAGCCACGCGCGGTCCCGGTGGATTGTATCCTACAAGTTTGGCAAATCCAGATTTCTCCTGGGAGATCAATAAGAAGTTTGAAGTGGGAGTCGAATTAGGATTCTTGAAAGATCAGCACAGGTTGAGTTTAAGTTATTATAGAAACAGGTCTTCTAACCAATTGGTAGGATACCCACTGCCTGCTACCACAGGTTTCACATTAGTCCAGGCAAACTTGCCGGCAACCGTTGAAAACTACGGCTGGGAATTAGTTTTGAATACTGAAATATTCAACAAAGAACAGTTCAACTGGAATGCTTCATTGAATCTTAGCCTGCCGAAGAATAGACTTGTAAGTTATCCCAATATAGATCAGTCCACTTATGCTAATACCTACAGGGTAGGAGAACCGCTTAATATCAGCCTTGTGTATGATTATACTGGAAGGGATCCTAATACTGGACTCTATACAGTTAGGGATGTAAATGAAGATGGAAGGTATGACTATCAGGATCGGATTATTGCAAAAGATTTAAACCGGGAATTATTTGGAGGAATTAGTAATACGATTAATCACAAAAATTTTTCTCTCCAGTTTTTGTGGCAATTTGTAAAACAGGAGGGAATTATTCCTAACATAACTGCTGGTGGTAGATACAACACTATGTCGTATTTACTCTCTTCCCTGGATGAACAAAGCATTTTTCAACCACCTTCAACATTATTCCCCGCCAGAGAAGCTGAAGGATATGCATTACAGTCCACATTTCCTTACCAGATTGCCTCATTCTGGAGACTAAAGAATCTCTCCCTGGCTTATAAAATACCAGAGGATTTAATCAACAGCATAGGTATGCAAAATGGCCGTGTGTTTTTGCATGGTCAAAATCTACTGACCATCACACCTTTTAAAGGATTAGACGCTGAAAATCCATACTCGCTGGCCATTGGAAATTTAAAAAGCGTTACCGCAGGGATAGAAGTTAATTTTTAAACATAAGATTCATGAAACCAATTAGATACATAACAATTTTACTGCTTCTGCCTTTACTCTTTTCATGTGAAGATCTCATAGAAGTGAATCCCCCCGAAGATAAACTGATACAAGACGTGGTATTTGATAGCGATGAAACCGCTACCAGTGCTATGGATGGTATTTACAATCAATTATTTCTTGCTGAATTTTCTAGCGGGCAGAGAAGTAGCGTTACAGTTCTTTCAGGTTTGTCTGGTGATAATATCAAATTTATCAATCCCAATACCAGTACAGCAATGCAGTTCGAACAACATGAAATCTTACCAGATAATAATAGAAACCTGGAAATTTGGGCGAGTGCCTATAATGTGATCTATATGTCAAATTCTCTGCTGAAGGGTCTTCAGGAATCACGAAATATTAGTTTGGAAGTGAAAGCTCAATTAGAGGGAGAAGCCCGTTTTGTACGTGCATTTACGTATTTCTATCTCACTAATATGTATGGAGATGTTCCACTCATTTTATCAATTAACTATGAAGAAAATCAATTACTATCGAGAAATTCTTCTTCTGAAGTTTATGACGCTATCATAGCAGACCTCAAGATTGCAAGTGAGGTTTTGAGTCCAGAATACAGAACTGGAGAGCGTACACGCATAAATAAGTACGCTTCTTTGGCATTACTTTCCAGAGTTTATCTATATCTGGAAGATTGGCAAATGGCTGAAACTATAAGCTCCGAAGTTATTAATGAGTCTGGTACTTATGAACTTTTAGATGATCCAAACCTGGTTTTTTTAGCCAATAGTAGAGAGGCGATATGGCAACTTTCACCTATTGGTGCGGGTGGCTCTATAACTCAAACGAATGAAGGAAGTTTATTTATTATAGACCCTATTTTTTCATTTTTTGCTTCTTTTAAATTGAACGAAGCCTTCGTTGAAAAATTTGAAGAACAGGATAATAGATTAGTACACTGGGTGGGCTATAACGAAGGTATGAACGCTTCTTTTCCCTATAAATATAAAGTTTGGAGCAGCAACGAATTTCCAATCTTAGAATATTCCATGGTGTTACGTCTCGCTGAACAATATCTTATACGCGCTGAAGCCAATGCAGAACAAGGGAATTTAACTGAGGCAATTAATGATCTGGATGCTATACGGAGCAGAGCAGGATTAGATCTAATAACCGATACAAACCCGGATATTGGTCAAGAGGATTTATTATCTACAATTTTAAACGAACGTCGAATGGAATTATTTGCCGAGTGGGGGCATAGATGGTTTGATTTAAAACGTACCGAGAAGGCTAATACCGTATTTGGTCCTGTTAATCCATATTGGGAACCTACTGATGTTCTCTACCCAATACCTGAGGATGAGCGTAGCAAAAATTCTAACCTAAGCCAGAATCCTGGTTATTAAAAGAACATAATGAAGAATTTTATCACCTGGAGTTTAGCGACTTCCTTTCTATTGTTTTGGAATTATACCACAGGTCAAACTGATTCAATTTATACTGAATTTCGGAATATTGAATTAGATACATCTGTACGTTACGGCAAACTTGATAATGGATTGACTTATTATTTGCTTAAGAATGACTCTCCTCCAAATATGATTCGATTTGAATTAATTGTGAAGGCAGGACATATTAATGAAGGTAAAGATCAGCTTGAATATGCACATTTGTTGGAACATCTCTTAGCGTCAAGCACCCGTCAGTATCCGGATGTTCGAGGCTATCTCAAAAAAATAGGCGGATATAGCAACGCTTCTATAAGCGACAGATACTCACGATATTTTGTGGAAATACCGTCTACTAATAAAGCAGCAATTGAGGCTGGATTAGGTTTGCTTTATGATAAGGCAAATCCAGGTAACGTCTGGTCCAAAGAGAAAATAGATACAGAACGTCAGGCGATAGAAGGAGAAGGTAGGACGCTTTCTCCAAATCAACGTTGGAGGAGTAATACAACGATCACACACGTACTGGAAAATCGCGGATACCCGGTTTTAAATCAAGATAAGAATCTTGCAAATTTAAAAAATTTCAAACCGAATGCTTTAAAACGGTTCTACCACGACTGGTATCGCCCAGACCTAGAAGCGGTAATGATAGTTGGAGATATAAAGCTTGATAGCCTGCAATATAAGATCAGGGAACAATTTTCCAGTCTTTCTTTAAATGATGATCAGCAGGATAAAAAAATAATTAGTCCCAAAGATTTTCATATTGAGCTTACAGGGGAAAACAGATTTTCTACGATAATAGATTCTGCCGCGAATAGTTTAAATCTGGAGATAGTACAATTAACTCGGAATATGGATAGAGAACCTAAAAATGCTAAAGAATTGTCATCAGCATTTATTCAGCAATTATTTCGTTTGATGGTGGCTTCGAAAGCTTCAATCTTTCGAAATCAATATGATCCTCCATTTGAATATCTTAATTCCAATTATGGGAAAATTTTTCTACCGGATAGCCAATTGGAAGCAACTTCAATGAGTTTGACACTAGAATCAAATGCGCTTGCAGATCAAAAAAAATCTTTCCTAAGAGCTATAAAGGCATGGAAACAGCTGCAATTTGGGCTGGAGAAGGAGGATCTAGTACAGGCAAAAGTGAAATTAGAAACTTCTCTGCAAGATGATACTCAGTCTTCTGAGTTATCTCAGCAATTCATTAATCATTTTATCTATGGAAAAGCGACGCTGATAGCACCTAATCAAAAAAATATAATTTCTGAAATTCTTCAAAATATTCAACTGAGAGATGTATTGGATTATGCTGAAAGGAACTGGGACTTATCAAAAAATACGAATTTTGTTTTTTTTAAACCCCCAGGTGTTAATGAACCTTCACCAGATATGATAAAAAGTTGGTTGAAGGAAATTGATACAATTCCTCATGAGCCTTTATCTAAAATGGCTACTATTTCCAGTCTTGCCGCAACATTAAAAAATGCAAAGAATGAAAAGCTACAAGTTGAAAAGTGGGAAACAAATGAAATTGGTGTTACCACAATAGATTTAGCAAAAGGAATTAAAATCATCATGAAGCCTACCAAGCCACAGAATGATATATTTCAAAACAGGATTTCCCTTAGAGCATTTCGTCCAATCGAATTACCCTTGGATAAACCTCTGGATTATCTCGCTGCAGTGCATGCACCCCAGGTTATACAAAATATGGGGGCTGGATCTTATGATAAATTTGAAATCACGCGTTTTGAAAGAGAGAAAAACATTAGCATCAATTTCAGAAATACCTACGAAAACCAATTAATTGACGGAAATTTTACACTTGATGAGCTTCCTGAATTTTTTGGTCTATTTTATCTATATCTAACTAAACCTAGAGATAGTCAGAAGGGCTTCGATGATTGGAAGGATAAGAAGAAAATGGAATTGAGAGGTCATTCAATCAGAGGTTCCAAAAGCTTTCTTCATGATAAAATTTATGCATCCTGGTATCCACAAGTTCCAGAATTAGAACTTTCAGATTTAGACAAATTGTCGAAAATACACTACATAGATTCCTGGGAAACTTATTTTGCGAGTATAGAGAATTTTACATTCATATTAACTGGTGAGTTCGATGCGGAAATTTTGAAAAATAAAATAGTGGATAATTTATCTAAATTTTCATCTAATGACAATCGGTTAGAAAGTAAGATTCTAAACTTAGAATTCCCTTTTAAAAAAATGTACGAGCGGTTAGAGTGTAAAAATATTGATCAGGTTTATACCAATATTTATTTTCCGGTCAAGGTTCCTACTGATATCAAAACAGAAATAGAATTAGAACTTTTGTCACAAGCACTGCATGAAAGAATTTATATGCGTTTGAGAAATGGGAGTTATTCCCCAAGAGCTACTGGAGAATGGGTCGACTTTAAGAATGGTATTTATGCTTTTCGAATAGAGTTTGACAGTACTTTGGGAAATGAAAGCTTTATGAAAAATGAGGCATTGGATGTTTTTCGAAAATTGCAAAATAATGGTGTTGATCTGGAATGGTTAAATACCACTATTAACAATAAAGTTCAATCCTATGAAAGAAAGTTCAACAGTTTCGGGTACCTAGATTTCTGGCAAGATTATTTACATTTTACATTAGAAAACGGAATTGATCCTATTCCCGGCATTCTTAATTATGGTACCTTGATGGAGTATTTTATCGAGATCAAGGATATTAAGAAAGCTGCACATAAGTATATGCATGAGAATCATATTCAAGTATTTCAAACATACCCTGA
>NZ_JBLVTK010000004.1:97412-127914 GCF_048285865.1 Christiangramia marina
TGGTTTTAATCCTATCAATAAAAATTCACCCCGATTTTATCGGGGTGAATTATTCATGGGGTTCTATATCCACGAGTTTGACCTAGTACTTATTTAAATTTATA
Organism: Christiangramia marina; assembly: GCF_048285865.1. Lineage (NCBI taxonomy): Bacteria > Pseudomonadati > Bacteroidota > Flavobacteriia > Flavobacteriales > Flavobacteriaceae > Christiangramia > Christiangramia marina. The sequence goes on from NZ_JBLVTK010000004.1 coordinate 97,517, forward strand.
AGAGTAGCTTCGTTTGAGCCACTTCGTTTAGGTGCCGGATCATCCATTTCATCATATACTGGAAATTCCTGTCCGTTTTCCTGAAACTTTACCTTGCAATTATAGGTAGTTCCGGAACAACTTTGTTCTGGAATTGCTGTCCAATTTCCGTTCAACAGCACATAATCACTAGCAACCATTACCGGCTGCTCTTCAGTTTCGCTTTCAAAGTTCGTAAAGGACATACCTAGTACAACTAAAAGCGCCATCATTGGAATTAATAATAACTTTTTCATAATATAAAAGTTTAAATTAAAATGCCTACTCTTTGTAGGATTTTCGGCTTCTCCTACTTTTTGCGCAAAAAGATTCGGTATAAAGTTCCTTAATTAAGTCCTAGTCCATTTGCCTTTACAGATTTCAGAGTAGTCTCAAAAGTTATATCTTCAGGATTTTCTAATCTGAGTAGCAGTCATATGGTATTTATTTTTGAAGGATCTTGAAAAATGAGAGAAACTTTTAAATCCACATTCTTCAGCAATTTCGTTAATAGGAGTACTGGTATCTTTTAATAGAGTGTACGCTTTTTCCAAACGTTTCCGCAGATGATATGCGTAAATGGTTTCGCCATATGCACGCTTGAATATTATTTTAATTTTACTGGTGCTACCACCGACTTCTCTAGAGATGACATCTAGCTTTTTCAACTTCCTGTCTAGCCTTTTGGTTACATATTTGTGAAGTCTTTTTCCAAGATTTCGCTGATCTTGTAGTAATAAACTGCGATATTCGCTTGGATAGCTATGGGCTCCAGTTTGCTGGTTCAGCATGTTTGTATTCATTCTCTCATTTATATAAACCTCCTTGAAGATGGATAGAGTGTAGGTAAGATTTTCTTTCGAGACCATTCGATGAAAGTAGCCATAGCCGCTCCAGATGTAACCGTTCGTATGCAGTAAACTCACTTGAAAAGGAAGATTTTGTTCGAATGATTTAGTTGACAATTCATAAATATCTTCCGGTAATTTTGTGTTTTCACTAAGTATGAGCTTAATAGGTTTATTTATCAGATCACGTTCTGGATATTTGAGAATAGTACTAACATTATCGGAATAAGAGATTATATGTAGATTATGATCGAGCGTAAAAACAATGTTTTCAGTGACTTCTTTGCTTTTTTCAAAATTAATTTGATGCACGGAAGTGTCAATCTCTTCTACCATAGTATTAAGCGACAAAACTATTTGTTCCAGCTCACTTTTTTGATTTTTTAATGAAAGCGTATAGGTGTAGTTTCCTAAAGTTATTTCTGTAATAAAATCCAGAATTTCCTGTAACCTATCCTGAGAATTTCTGCTATACATAGGATATAGATTAGTAATGATTAATTATACGTGCTCAAGAAACCCAAGGCTTCTGAGATCGTTGTAAACTCTTTGGTAGGGACTGAAGGATTACTAATATTTATAAATGCTTTTATTAAAGTTCCGGAATAAGCTCTATCTATCACAATGGCTAGAGCAAGGGCATTAAAGCAACCTTTTTCAGCAAGATATTCTCTTGCAGGTTTACTGACGGTTTTTAATTGTCTAACGTCACATAAAATAGGGTAGGGTGCTCCATTTTGAAAACGAAGTCGCGTTTTTACAACTGCCTTTGCTGCATTCAAATCAATAACGACATTTGGTTTATACACAAAATGTAGAATACCCTCTTCTATCCAAAAGTGTGCATAGTCTTCTCCATTCAACATTAGATTCCCTATTTGTTAATCTAAATTAATAAAAAATAAAAGAGCTCCTTTCTACTGAAATTAGTGTTTTTAGATACTAATCATAGCTTTTGCCTGTATTTATAAGCATTTGCCTTGAAAGTTAATGATTTGCCTTTAAAGTCATATTATTTCCCAAAGTGCTGATCACTAAATACTTTTATTAGCTTAATAGGGCGTAAAATTTAAGGTTATGGCAAAAATTAGACACAACAATATCTTAGACACGGTTATAGATGTAATGACCAATGCAAAAGATTCTGGTGCTATGCATTTGTATGCCGAAGGAGATAGTTTTAATGGAAGACATATTAAAATTAAAGGAAAAGAGCTTTTCCACTTTGGCACTACAGGATACCTGGGATTGGAACAGGATGAACGATTAAAACAAGGCGCTATCAAAGCTATTGAAGCTTACGGAACTCAGTTCCCGCTGTCTAAATCCTATGTTTCTCATCCTTTATACGCCGAACTAGAATCTTTATTATCTGAATTGTATGGTAGTTCTATAGTAATAACAAAAAACAGCACTCTTGGTCATTTTGGTGTAATTCCCTCCGTTGTGAACGATGGTGATGGTGTTATTTTAGATCATCAAGTGCACTGGAGTGTGCAGAGTGCGGTTAATCCGTTGAAACTTCGCTCGGTCCCCGTAGAAATGATCCGCCATAACAATTTGGAAATGCTAGAGGATAAAATCAAAAAATTGCAATCAAGGTGTAATAAAATTTGGTACATGGCTGACGGAATGTATTCTATGTACGGTGATTATGCACCAATTGAAGAGCTAATGGTACTATTAAACAAATATCCTCAGCTTCATATTTATTTTGACGATGTACATGGAATGAGTTGGAAAGGTAAAAACGGTAGCGGATATGTTATGAGTATTTTAAAGAAACTTCCTGATAGGGTTATTCTATTTGGTACGCTTAGCAAAACATTTGGGGCCAGTGGAGCTGTAATGGTTTGTAATGATAAAAAAATCCATCAAAGAATTAAGAATTTTGGTGGACCTCTTACTTTTTCTGTTCAATTGGAACCAGCTTCCGTCGGAGCTGCCATTGCCTCCGCTAAAATTCATTTAAGTGATGAAATTTATACAATGCAAGAGGAATTGCTTGATCGAATAACTTATTTCAATGATTGCCTAAATGCGACGGACCTCCCATTAATTACTCACAATGATTCCCCGGTTTTTTACATCGGTGCTGGAGCACCCGAAACGGGTTTCAATCTTGTAACCCGGCTAATGAAAGCTGGCTACTATGTTAATACAGGAATCTTTCCTGCAGTTCCGGTTAAAAATACAGGCCTTAGAATTACAGTATCCAGAAATAATGAAAAAGAAGAAATAAAAGCTCTCGTTGATGCTATTGTAGAAAATTTTCCGAAAGCACTGGAAGAAACTCATACCACACTGGAGAGGGTAAACTTTGCCTTTGGAAAAACTAGGAAAAGCCAAACAGTTAGCAATTCTTCCAATTCTGAAGTAAGTATTAAAATCTATAATTCAATCACTGAGATCAATCCTGAACTTTGGAATGCAACTGTTGGCAGAAATAGCTTCTATGATTGGAATGGTCTAAAGGACTTAGAGAAAGTCTTTAGTTTGAATGAATTGACCGAACATAATTATAAGTTTTATTATTTCGTGGTCAAAGACGAAAACGACAAATGTATTTTAGCAACCTTTTTCTCTTATGGTTTATGGAAAGAGGATATGCTTGCACCTAGATCTGTTTCCGTTAAATTAGAAAAAGCAAGAGAAAGTAATCCTTATTTTCATACAACTTCCTGTTTATGTATGGGTTCCATGATTACAGAAGGGGAGCACCTATACCTCTGTCAGGAAAAACCAAATTGGGTGGAAGCCTTCAATTTATTGCTGGAGCAATTGGAAGAAATTGAAAAAAAATTGCAACCACAATATTTGATACTTAGAGATTTTGAACCTAATGATGATGCTATAAAAACATATCTTCACAATAAAGGATTTATTCAGGTTGCTATGCCTGAATCTGCGGTTTATAGTGCGTTCAACTGGAATGATCAATCTGAATACCTAAATAATTTGAGTAAAAGTTCTCGGAAGCACTTCCGCAAGGATATCGGAGCTTTCTCGAGTAAATTGGAAGTCTCTGTAAAACAACGATTGAATGAATATGAGCTTCAAAAATGTTATGAACTCTATTTAGCTGTGAAGCAAAATAATTTGGGATTAAATACTTTTAATTATCCATACACTTTTTTTCAGCATATGAATGAATCTCTGCAATGGGAATTCATATTAATACATCTAAAGGATTATGAGATGCATCTGGCAGGAGTCATGTTTGGTTATAAAAATTCCAATCGTATATATACACCAGCAGTAGTAGGTATGGATTACAAGTTTTCAAAAGAATTTAATATATACCGGCAACTTTTATATCAAACCGTTATGAGAGCGCACCAACTCGGAAATATCAGAATTGACTTTGGATTGACAGCCGGCTTTGAAAAACGTAAAATAGGAGCCAAAGTGTTAGAAAAATGTGCTTACATACAGACCCGTGATAATTTCGCAATGGAAGCCTTAGATTGGTTGAGGAATGATTAGTCATCGTCAATAAGCATAATCCCTATAATTAATATAAAGCGATATTGAAGAACGCTCAACAACGCTATTACCTGTTTTCCATAAATACTAACCGAATGTTTGAGGAAGTCATGTCACTATTTACAGATGAATTAGATCTGATTATTAAATCATCTGATTCACATTTAAAAAAGGCCGATTTAGGAATTAGGCTCTGTAATGATATGCTTACGAAATTACAATTATCAGTAGAAAAAGAAGATTTTGAAGATGTACTTTCAGAAATCGATTTTTTTAAAAATCTCAAACCATTTCCCATGAGTTATCTCATTTATTTTTCAGAAATAAGATCTTGTGAACTAAACATTCCAAAAGCAGGTGTCAAACATAAAATTCACTTTCTGGAAAAGGAAATTAAAAAAGTAAATAAGTTTTTTGCTCAAAACAACGATTTTGTGCATTATATGGAACAAAATCATAATTACCTGGATCACCAGTTCTTTACTAGAAATTACAGGGATAATTTCCCATTTACTCCAACTATAAATTATTATCAGTACCCAGAATTTTCTACATCCCACGATATGCTATGGGCTAAAGTACAAGCATTATATCGCTTTATTCACTACATACGCGAGAGTCTTCAGAAATTACAACCTGATAATACCTCGCTGTATTCTGAAAAAAAACATAAGCTTCTACTCTGGTCAGGATCTAAGACCGCTCTGGTAGAACTTATCTATGCTTTATACGTTAGTGGAAATATTAATCATGGGGCTATAGATTTGCAAACCATAAGTACTTCATTCGAAGATATTTTCAACGTCAAGTTAGATAACATCTATAAGACTTATTCGGAAATTAAAGCACGGAAGGGTAATAGAACAAAATACCTGAATCAACTCATTGTGCAATTAGAGCAAAAAATGCATCGTGACGATGAAGCCTAGATTTTCGGTATACCTTCCTGACTACGACTTTTGTTAATGCCATTTAAAAGTGGTCATATCTCTTTCACTCTTTATATTATACAGGCATTTTAATTTATAAACACTTTCTCCAAGTTCCAAATTGATAAGGATTTTTTTTTCGTAGTCCGACTGAACTTGGGATGTTATTATTTATTTGGATGGCAAATTTGTAAATGAAAGTCAAATCAATTGAAATGCCACCGTCCTGAATGTTTCATGCAGTGGCATTTCTTTAAAACATTTTTATTATGCCAACAAATATTGTTACTACAGAAGATTTGAAAGTATTCAAAGAGGAACTACTTTCTGGAATCACCGAATTATTAAACCAACAACAAAGCGGAGTTACTAAAAAATGGCTGAAATCTACAGATGTCATGAAAATGCTTGAAATCTCCCCCGGAACACTTCAAAATTTAAGGATAAATGGAACGCTACCTTTTTCAAAAATAGGCGGTCTTATTTACTATGATGTTCAGGATATTCAGGAAGTATTATCCGAGAATAAGGTGTATAACAAATATTGAATGGTTATGAATTACATCAAACTTTTAATTGACGCCCAACAAAAATAATAGAAGATGATCGACTAAATGCTACCCACGTCAGTTTGTACTTTAGTTTATTCCAGATATGGAACAGTTGTCATTTTGCGAAAACATTTTTTATAAATCGTCAGGAATTAATGAATGCCTCCAAAATTGGCTCTAAGGGTACTTACCTTAAATGCTTGAAAGACTTAGATGCGTGGGGATATATGGATTATTTTCCTTCTAATAATTCTTATAAAGGAAGTACTATCCGTATGCAAACATTTTCAACCGCAGATGAGATCACATCACAGAAAGAAAATCCTATCCCGATGGAATCGCAAAAAGAACTTTCAGATCACCAAATCAATGCTGGCACCAATTCTGTACCGGCAGAGACCAGGCAAGAGACCTCCACTGAACCACTGTCGAACCAGGATTGTACTTCCAGTTTACCACCTGTGAACAGGCAGGGGACTTCTACTGAACAGGCACCGGTACCTTTTATAAACAATAACAAACAGACAAACAATAAGAAACTGCCAAATGACAGGCAGTCGGTTTTAGATTTTTTCGATAAAAATAATTTTGGAAAAGAGGAGGGCCTAAAATTTTTTGAGTTTTACGAGAGTAATCTTTGGAAGACCGGTGATGGTAGTGTCATTAGAGACTGGCAGGCGGTTGCCCTAAGCTGGATGGAAAGAACTTTTAAAAAAACGGGCAGAAAAACCTCGCAGTTTAAAGATCATTTGAAAACCCGAAAAGAGAAAAATTATGAACAACCCTTGTAAAATACTTGAAGGTGGGATTGAATATTCCCTAGGCAGTTACGACGGAAGACAGATGATTTATGAGTTCCCGAAAATGCTTTTATACCTTGAGGCTAAGGGAAAGTTACTTTTCGGAAAGGATTTTAAAATTTATAAACGAGACCATCAGCTATTGCACAAACTCTGTAACTACTACATACGTGATCACCGAAATTGTAAAAGATATGAACTCGACCTTGAAAAAGGATTGCTGCTAAGTGGTCCAGTCGGTTGTGGGAAAACCAGTATTTTGAAATTGCTGAGGTACCTGGTACCACATTACAGAGGTTATGAGGTTATCCCTTGCAGGAATATTGTTTTTGGATTCAATCATATTGGCTATAAAACTATTGAAGATTATGGGAATAGTGGGTTTATATGCTTTGATGATATAGGCGTGGAACCCACTGGACGATTTTTCGGTAAAGATTGTAATGTGATTGGTGAAATTATGTTGTCTCGCTACGACCTTTTCCTGGAGTATAAGGTTAGAACGCATGTAACAACAATTCTTAATGCTGAAGAACTAGAAGAACGCTATGGTCAGCGCGTGCGTAGCAGAATGCGTAAAATGTTCAATCTCGTTGCTTTTGATAATAATTCAATCGATAAGAGAAAGTAATTACCAGCAGTGTTTTATAAAAAGAGAAGACTAATTATTCCTGAGATATGCTTTTGAAAGTATAACTGAATCAATAACTTAATAGCAATCAAAAACAGACTTATTCTTTTAATCTTTTTTACCGAACTTTTTCAAACCTCGATTGTAGGCTCGAATCTTTACAACCGATTTTTCAATCAGGAAAATTCTTTTTCTTTCCTGGTAATTATGTTGGAAGGTTTGGATAAGTATGAATGAAATAAATGTGATAAAAACTCCTAGAAAAAAATTTCCATTGCTTATTTTTTCTTTAAAATATCACTGAATTTTAATTCCTAGCCTTAATCAAACCCTAAGCTTTGGTTTAAAACCAGCTTTTCACCTTGGATATATAATTTTTTCAATAAAATTTAGAAAGTGTTTAATGGAATGTGTGAATATCAATTTGCACTGCTTCCGGTTATTTTTCAATTTCAGCTTTTTCATTTACCTCCAGGCCGTAGCTGTCCTTAACTTTTTTGTAATGCAAAATACCAGGATTTAGAAGTTAGTCCGTATTGCATAAGCCAGTCGTACCCTCCTTTTTATAAATACTCCCTAATTCTCAAATCCTGAAAATGTATCAGCATCAAAAAAGGTAACAGCTAACGGCTCTATGGGAAGTAAATCAAATAAAAAAATCATGAAATCATTTCAATATAACAAACTCGGAAGCGAAGCAAAAAAATTAAAAAAGGAAAACGCTCCGGATATAATAAGTAAATCAATGTTTAATATAAATTTTAAAGTTATGAGTACGCTAAGAAATCAAGTTCAATTAATTGGAAATGTGGGTAATGACCCTGAAATCACCAACTTCGAAACTGGGAAAAAAGTAAGTCGCTTTTCACTGGCCACAAATGACTACTACCGAAAAGAAGGTGAGAAAATTCAACAAACAGATTGGCACAATCTAGTGGCCTGGGGTAAACAGGCTGAGCTTGTTGAAAATTATGTTTGTAAAGGAAAAGAAATTGCCGTGCAGGGAAAACTTACCTATAGATCCTATGAAGCCGAAACAGGTGATAAAAAATATGTTACCGAGGTTATAGTTAACGAAGTCCTGTTTTTGGGAACAGTAGAAAATTCTGATAAATAATCTTTAAGAAGAAAGAGGGCGTTTCTGCTCAAAGTCCCGCCCTCTTTCAATTATCAACCTTTTAAAAAGTCAATAATGAAAACCAAAGTTAACGAAATTGCCATAAGTTATAGCGGGAGCCTTAAACCAAATGCACTCCCAAAAATAAGCTGTGCCAAAAGCGCCGCAGACCTGGCTTTTATCCAATGGGATAAAAATCATATGGAACTTCATGAAACCTTTAAAATAATGCTGCTAAGCAATGCTAATAGAGTAAAAGGAATTTATGAAATCTCCTCCGGGGGAATTACCGGTACCCTCGTAGATATACGCATTCTGTTTGCCGTACTTCTAAAAAGCCTGACCACAGCCGTAATATTACTGCACAACCATCCTAGTGGAACCCTTAGACCTAGTGAAGCGGATGAACGCCTTACCACAAAAATTAAGGCCGCTGGGGAATTATTAGATATCAAAATTTTAGATCATCTTATCCTAACACCAGATGGAGAATATTACAGCTTTGCCGATAATGGAATGCTTTGATCATCAACAAAAGTAGCCTAAAGCCCTTAATTTTTTTAAGGGCTTTTTCTTGATGACTCAAATTTAAATCGATAAAATTTGTATCTTTAATATGCTGAGCTTCAGCATACATAATTTTATATAGCTATCCCAATTTTGACTTTCGCTGGTAGCTGTATCAACCAAGAATACACATATTGGAATTTTTGAATTCCAAACAGAGCAATTTGCTTTCAAGCAATTAGTATTGATTTTTCGTCCCGCCTGGCGGGACGAAAAGGAATAGCAAGAGGATAACGGGCAAAGCCACGTTGTATATTCCTTGCTTCGATTTAACTATTTGTTGTTCAATTAGTTATAGTTAGTAATACATGGTATTTAAACTTATTGAGATCACTTTTTCACGGAAAAATCTTTGTAGCCCAGTGATTTCAATAAAATTTTCACGGAAAAATGGATAAGGGATATGAAAAAGAGCGGTTTGAGAGTGTAAGTCTCAAAACTTCAGTAGCAAAAAAGTTTAATAAATATTGCCAGAAACTATCTATGTCGAAATCTATGACCTTGCTAATAATGCTTGAATTTTTTGATGAAAATGGGATTTCTCCGGCAGAGTCCATGGGCCCCAAAATGCAAACCCTGGAAACCCTGGTTAAAAAAAGAATTAATGGCGTCATCGCTATTCTAAAGGATATAGAAAAGAGTCAAACCAAACCTACCGTGGCCATGATGCAATCTCTGTTTGAAGAATCTGTACCGAAACAACCTCCTCTTATTCTGGAGAAGAATAAAGTGGAAAAAGACCAACCAAAATTTATTGAAAGAAATAATAGCGAATCTTAAATCATCGGAAATGTACGTATCTATCACAGCCCAATCCTTAGGAGGAAATTATTCATCAAGCTCCGCCGACTTTGTTGCCTACCTGGAAAAAGAGAATCAGGATCTGGAACCGGAAAACAGAGAATTTTTTTTCAACCAGTATAATGATGAAATAACGCCAGAGGAAGTGGTCCGGGAAATTGATGCCAATACGGCGAAGCTGGAAAAGAAAGAACCTCGGTTTTATTCCATTACACTGAACCCCTCTGCACGCGAACTCAACAGAATTCAGGATAGCCGGAATGATTTGAAAACATATACCCGGGAGGTAATGAAGGATTATGTGGCTTCCTTTAACCGGGAGATCAATGGCCGGCCGGTTAATATCGATGATATAAAATACTATGCGAAAATAGAACATCATAGATCTTTTAAAGGTACCGATAAGCAGGTGCGTGAAAATCAACCTTATGCTAGCAAAATACTGAAATGTAAAGTTGAACTTCAAAAAGTTAAACGAGGTGAAATAGATGGCAATATTTCGAAGCTGGAAAATAAAATAATGCAACTGGAGAAGGAAGCGCCTCATCATCAAAACGGACAGCGCATTGTACAGGGAATGCCCAAAGAAGGACAACAGAACCACGTGCATATTATCGTGAGTCGTAAAGATTCGTCCAATAGGTTCAGCTTATCTCCAGGTAGTAAATACAAAGCTTCCCAGGTTCAACTAAATGGTAAAATGGTAAAAAGAGGTTTTGATAGGGACTCCTTCTTTGATAGAGCGGAAAAAACATTTGATACCTGTTTTGGATATCATCGAAATTTTGTGGAAACCTACAATGCTCGTAAAGAGTTTATTCAAAACCCCAAAACCTATTTTTCCTTATTGCTGAAGTTGCCTACCAATGAAAAAATGCTGGCTATGAAAATATTGAAGCAAAGCGGTATGCCAATCATGCCGAATATTCCGACCAGCCATGCTCAAATAGCCTTGAAGGTTTTTAACCGGCTAAGACGGGGAGTGGACATAGCGGTTAAATCTAGTTCTATAGGAATTTAAAATGTAAGCCCATGGAGTACTTGAATATGAATAGCATTCTTTTATATACTACTTTTGGTAGTCTCTTTTTTTTCCTCTTATATAGAATTTGCAGGTTTGCCTTTTTGCTTAATACCATCCTGCTTTTAGCTTTTATATACCACGATTTTTATCCTGATTATTTATTAGAAGGAGTCTTGTTTGTCGCCTGTCCTATGATGTTGATCAATACGTTTTTCTACGTTTTTCTGCATTCTACTGATTTGAAAAAAAATGTAGATGAGAAATATCAGGTTCATTTTAAATCCTCCGGTAAAAATTTTAAAATAGATAATATTAAAAGAGGTGCCTCTGTAATTGGTTCTGCAGGTAGTGGAAAAACTGAAAGTATTGTTTATGGGTTTCTAAAACATTTTCAGAAATATGATTTTTGTGGGGTGATCCATGATTATAAAGATTTTGAACTTACCGAAATGGCTTTCCCACTCTTTCAAAACTCAAACATTCCTTTTAAAGTGGTTTCCTTTGATAAGATAGTACATCGCGTGAATCCTATTGCACCCCGGTACCTCGAAAATGAAGAAAGCGTGAATGAAATTTCCCGTGTATTAATTGAGAATCTTCTGGAACAAAAAGAATCCGGAACTTCTGGTGCTTCAAAATTTTTTAATGATGCTGCCGAAGGTCTTATCGGAGGTATGATATGGAAATTAAAAACCTCTTATCCTCAATTCTGCTCCTTACCGCATTTAATAGCAATATATCAAATTCTGGACACCGACAGCCTTATTGCATTTCTAAGCTCAAACAGGACCTCCAGGGCCATGGCAGATGCTCTTATAAGTGGGAAAGACTCGGAAAGGCAGACAGCAGGAGTGAAGAGTACCCTGGCGAATGCCCTGAAGCGTATTAGTACCCAAAGTATATTTATGGTATTGTCTGCAGATGAAGTCCCCCTGAATATTAATAATCCAGACAATCCTGCGGTGATTTCGGTAGTGAATAATCCTAAATTCGATGCGGCCTATTCTCCGGTAATCGCAACTATAATACATACCATTACCAAACAATTAAGTGTTCGCAATGCAATGTCTTCCTTCTTATTAATGGAGGAGGCACCTACCATACGCCTTTTAAATATGCATCGCATTCCGGCTACATTGCGCAGCTATGATATTGCTACAGTATATGTAATGCAGGATAAAATTCAGAACGATATGATCTATGGTGACAAAGCTAGTAAAGCGATCCTAAGCAATCTTTCTTACCAGTTCTTTGGTAAAGTAAACGATCCTGACACCGCCAGGTATTATGAACGTTTTTTCGAGATCATAAAGGATCCTACAAAGAGCGTGAGTCGTGGTCATAATCTTGATTTCGATACTCGGGTTACCACCGGAGAGAAGGAAATTCCAAAAATTAGGGCAGATGTATTCTTTCGCTTAAAGCAAGGGGAATTTATCACCTACGCCGATGGAATTGATAAGAAGGTGCAATTTCAATTACATTCCATAAAAAGAGAACTTCCAAGCGAGGTATCCCGATTTTCACAGGCGGAATTAGCTGAAAACTTTAAGAGGGTATATAAGGAAGCGCGTTCAATTTTTGAAAGTTAATGCTGCTTAGATCTGCCAATAAGATCATAAAGTATAATGTCTGGCTAGCCTAAAACAATGACTAATTCAAGGCTTATTAATCTTCGATAAGAAACTTTATTGTTTTTTTAAATATGGAAGCCTTCTTTAATTTGGTTTCTGGAAACCACGATAAACCTGGAAGTAAGGTTTGCTTGATTTAGCTTACCAGATTAAAAAAACAGGCTTATTCAACAAGTAAAATTCGGGAAAAGTAAACCTCATAAAAGTAGAAATACTACTTGCATTAATGTGGGTTATTAATAGATCGATGAGAGATCTTCAAGGCTACATTACGCGCACCGTTCTTTTCGTTCAATTCCAGAATAGTCTTTTGATCTTTACTAATTGAAAATTTTGAAAACACGTATACAAATCTTTTCGTGTCATTTGCCTTTACCTTAGCAGGAACATTATATTGAAGAATAGGCTGCTCGAGAAGTGTTTGAACCGATGTTCTCTTTCCTCTTTGCCGGGTTTGAATCGAGAGGTTTAGAAAATTTAAATCGAAATCAAGACTGGATTCGTTTGAAACCTGGATAACAAAATAGAGCTCAGAAGCATTAAAAACAATATTTTCAATACTTAAAACTACTCCCTGATTCTTCTCTTTTAACCAACTCTTCCGTTGCTTTTTGCTCAGTAGAAAAGCCGCATATTCTTTATAATGCTTTTGTTTATTGGTGACATCCTTTCTTGATTCAGGTTGTTTTAAAGATATAAGTGCCGTGGATTTTAAATTACCAATGCTTTCTGATTCGGTAACGAAATAGTTTAGCCTGCTGAGCTGCTTTTTATATTTAACGATATAGGAGTAGATGGAATTACCACAAATAACTAACAGATTGCTTTCCTCTCCGGGAGTGGCCTGTAAAAGTCCAAAGTTTTGCTGTTTTTCCCGGTTATAGGTGAATACAAATTGCGTAGATCCCGTAATTCCCTGGGTGATTGGCTGCGGAAAGAATAGCGCAGTATTTTTCTGATCATTGGCGTAAATAGTATCTAGTTTTCTGCTGTTTTGCGCATTTGAGAGTGCAGAAACCACTATAAATACTGAAATAGCTATATATTTTTTCATGTGAGTGTGTTTAGAAAATTAAGAACTTTTGAGATCTTATAATTTTGGTTTTAAAATCATTTTATAATTGTTCAGTATGGTAACCTTTACGTTTCGGTTATGACGCTTAAGGATTTTGGTGATGCCAGTTACCTGGGGAACACTAGGGATATTAATATCGCCTATAAGATCATCCAGGACTTCGGTTGTGGCTTCTGCCCGGAAATTGTTTTCCACATAAATTCCTTCGCTACCATCATGCAGGTCGAATGCTTTTAGATTTGTGGGATGGGAATTAATATTTTCGATCTCAATGAGAACACGATTCTCTTGAAAGCTTATAAATCCGAAAACAAGGGTGTTCTTTTGAATTTCTTTGTTATCAATCAAAGTTCTCTTGGTAAGACGCAGACGAATTCTTGAGTTCGACTTAACCAACTGTGTGCCATCTACCACCACCGGGATTTCCGAAGCAGTCGAACTGGAACTAAGAAATTCATTTTTTTGTGGATGAGATGCAAAGAATAACTGATGCTCTAAGCCAATTTCTTTAGCCTCTATTTTACGCTTTGTTTGAGTTTCCAGGGTATCTACTGGTTGAATAAGAATTGCTTTTGGATTTTCTGTTTTGGTATTATATATTGCTGCATACCTGGATTCTCCAAGGGTATAGATACTATCGATGATGCGTTCTTTTTCTTTTTCTGGTAATTCTGGGTCGTAATAGCCTAAGGAATCAATCCACTTTTCATCATATATACTCGGAGCATTGGTTTCCCTGACTTCCTTTAAATCGTTGACGGCGTCAAGTTTTGAATCGTATATCTTCTGATTTTCTTCCAAAGCTGGTACAGATGTCTGTTCGAGGGTATCATCTTCAGTTTTGCTTCCTTTTATAATCAGGAAATAATAGGAGACAAGAAAAGCTATGATTATCAAAATTATCACGGCAAAAACCAGTTTGTTTTTTTCTATTTTTATCATAATTGCCTTATTAAAGTTTTTCAGTGATTTTTCTTAAACTGTTTTCAAAATAATCTGTGATTAATAGGCCGTGTGGATTATGAGGGAATTGGCGATCCACAGGTATCAACTTGCCGGTAGATACCAGTTCATAGATGTCGACGATAGCGCCACGGTTAATTTCAAAAACAACCTTGGTCCTGAAAGTGGAGATCCCATCATTTTCTTCAATTTCGGAATCGATACTGATTACCTTTTGAACCAGAGAATATTGCAGCAATCGGTTATAAACTCCATCTGCTTTTTTTTGACGGTATAGGTTGTCCACACTACTGTTGCCTAACCATAAAGCTTTTTCGAGATTTTTCTCATAATTGCTGGCATCAATGTTATAGAAATATTGGTGAAATAGGCTCAAATGGGCTAATGCCTCCACCATGAAATTTTCTTTCTGGGTTACTAGTTTTAAGGGAATAATACTTCCATCAGTATTGACTGCAAACGCACTATTTGAGGCTTTTTCACTGGTCGAAAAAGCGGTCCAGAGGGAAAAAATATTGCAAAGCATTCCGCAAATAACTACGGTGAATACAATGAACCTATTGATTTTTAGAACGTTGTAAATATTTTGATATGGCGTTTTCATAGGATGTAGTTAGGTCGTGAATAATCTTAGCGTAAAGGAAGTAGCCCGGCGATACAATTTGAATTTTAGAAATACGATGAAACCTATGGAACCCAATTCTACAACAGGGGCAAAGAAGCCACTGCCATAATCTGTTCCGAAAAGATTCTGCCAAAAATTCTCATTGATTTCATTATAAATGGCGTTGATAAAAACATTAACCAGGAAAAAAGCAGGAACGAGCATATAGACTGCCGCATATAACCTGAAAAAACTATATCCTAGCGAGCGAAACTTCTCAAAGACTGAAAGGCTGAGAATTAATGGAAAGAAGGCTTGCATGATCCCTAAAAGGAAAAAACGTTCAGCCAGGAAAAGAGGGTAGATGAATAAATCTATAATCCAAAGGAACAGACTTATCAAAAAAGCGAGTGCTTTGAAACTATAAAGAGGGGTAACTAAAGCTTCATACAGTAAAGCCATAGCCTTTCTCATTGCATCCATAGCTGAAACATCTTCACCAATTGGGATATCCTGCATTTGTAGAGGCAAAAGGGAAGGGGCCGTATCACGATATTGACCTTCCACGGCTACAAGTATTCCATCAAAAAAGCTCAGTATCTGGGTGGAGAATATAACCAGCAATACCACCGCAAAGTTTTTAGCTAGTTCCCCTGGGGATAGACCCCAGGTATATCCTTGATTATCGGCAATGCCTTCATTATATTTTTTAAGAATATTTATTAAAAAAAATAGCACCGCCAATACTTTCATCCCGACAATGGTATACTGGGAAAACTCGCTATCCTGGATGGTCTGAAAAACAGTATCAATGTACTCCAGGCCAACTCCTAAAAAAATCATGGCGCTCATGCTTAGTAGGCTGTTTCTCGGTTATTCATTTTATCCTGCATTTTTCTAAAAGAAATGATATCATTATACCTCTTGGTTTTAAGCTGGACATCGTTGAGCATTTCTTTAGATTCGATTTCTTTTTGTTTTAAAACTGCTGCTCTTTCAGCATCGCTCATTTTTAAGTGATCGCTGGATAGGATCTCATCGATAAATGCCATAGTCTCTAAGGAGTTGCTAACGACGGCACTAAATGACTCCGAGACCCTGGTCACTTCCTCCGGTTTGATATAGGGCGAATTCAGTATTGCTCTTAAATCATTTTGCATGACCGTTATGAGCCGCTCATTGTTTCTGCCAATTTCGCGAACCGCCTTTAAGTCCCTAATTACTGAATTGACCTTCTCAATATTTTCTTTCTGGGCTTTTAGGAAGTTGACGGTTTTTACCAGGTTCGCAGTTTGCTTGGCGGATTCTACCAATGATTTTACCAGGCTTACAAAATTTGTATTATCATATACCGGCATTCCCTGGCTGAAGGCATTTTTTGGAAATGTAAGGGCCGTTACAAAGCATAATACCATTATGACATTCCTAAATTTTCTCTTGTTTTCCATAATATTAATTTTTAGTTTTTAAAAATTCCTTTATAGCCTCTTCCATATTGCCAGTTCTATTATAAATTGACATGATGGTCTCATTTTCATTACCATCGGTGAGATATGCGGCGTATACCGCTGGCGGTACTTCCAGGCGAAAAACGTTACTTTTCTGCCCAATTTTAATAAACATTTCTGTGTACTTTCTGGGTCCTGAAAGGTTGTTCCTGATCGATTTTAACTGGTTTAAATCATGTGTTGAAAGGTTGAGGCGGCTAACCAATTCCTTATACCCTTTTTCATTTCGAAGGCTATAGATAACCTGGGTGTTTTCCAGGATACTTGCTGAAGTGGGATTGTTGGGTAATTGATTTATGGATTGTAAGATGATACCGATAGCCCCGTTATGTTTTCGGATAGCCTGATAATAGAATTCTACACTTTCTAATACATTCTCAAATTTGAGTTGTTTGGCAAATTCGTCGAATAGTATGATTCCTTTTTCAGCTCGATTCTTCCAAATCGTTCGTTGAATCGCTGATTTAATAAGCTTGAGCATTACGGAGAGGATTTCCTTATTATCTTTTACTTCGTCTAGTTCAAAAACGATCAATCTCTTGTCTTCAATTTTGTAGGTTTGATCTTCGGAAGTCTCAAATAGAAAACTGTATAACCCATCACCCACGTATTCCGATAATACATGTAAAAAACCAGTTAAATTAAAGTAGTCCGGATGGATTTTTAAGTTATTAAGAAGGTCTTGCTGATTCTTTTCTACAAACCGGTAGAAGCTTTCTAAAGAATGATTCCCGGAGGTGCTATCGTAATAGTAACGCAGTATTTTCTTTATGGAAACCGATTGCGCTTTGGTAATTTTAAATTCAGAGGCAAATAGTTCAAAAAGGAATACCGATAAATCTTCAAGACGTTCTGGCGTTAGATCTTTGCTGTCTTGGATATAAAATGGATTAATACCTAAGCTCTTGCCACTCTCATATCGCAGTATGGTATACTGACCTGGATATAGCCGGGCAAATTTGGTATAAGAGCCTCCCAGATCAATAATGACCAGGCGAACTCCAGTTTCAAAATATTGGCGAAGGATGTTGTTGGCCAGGAATGACTTGCCTTCTCCAGTGGGTGCGAAAATGGCAAAGTTCCGGGCTTTTATTCTTTTCTTTTTCTCATCCCAGACATCCTTAAGAACCGGTATATTATGTTCACGGTCATTAAAGATGATACCTGTAGGATCTGATTTATAATTTGTATTATTTATTATCAGACATAACGCGTGTTTTAGATCGGTTACATAGAGATCTTCATTGGAAAAATTGGAAGAAAAACAGCAATAACTGTTAAGGATATAATTTTTTCGTTCTTCACCTCTCGGATAATAGGGGAGGATATCAATTTCCTTAAATTCTGTTTTTAAACGGGAAGTAATTCTTTCCAGGTTTTGGGGATCCCGGTCCCAATAAATGATATTTAAATGACCGCGAATGATGCGAGAATTATCATCCGCATTGATTTTGCCAAGTATGTCCTCGATCTTGGCAAGCAAGACTTTATTTTGAGAACCAAAATTGGAACTTTTTTTCAATTCCTCGACTTTCTTATCTAGTATCTTACGCCACTTGTGCTTGTCATCGAGGTAGAGTATTTGATTGACGATATGATTTTCATCTAGCGTAAGCCCTAGTCCATCAATAAACCCTTGATGAAATACAAAATCGTCAGAAGTGAATTTCTCATTGGTTTTGCTAGTCTGTACACTTTCGCCATAGCACAGTTCGCTATTAATGACCAGGGCATCAAAATAATTTTCTCCGATATTCATATACTTTTTGTCTAATACGATATCAGTATCACAGCCATAATTAAAGCCGTTGAAGAAATTATTGGTGAGACCTATAATTTCCTCAGATTTTAAGGTTCTTATAAATACCTTCCGAATGTTATTTGTATAAGAAACAGCATCGCTTACGGAACCGATAAAATTTTCAATAGATTCATCAGACTCCCGTAGAACTTTTTTAGAAATCTTGCTGAATGGGTTGATATATTTGGAATTGTTTAGAGCCTTATTATTTGTTAGTATGAAAAATAGGTAGCTCCGATGATCCATATATTCCCGGTCTTTAAAATGGTCGTGAGTTGCTCTTTCCAGAAAGCTGCTGTGTGGTATTTCTTCGGAAGTATAAGCTGTTTTAAGATAAACATCCTGTTTGTGTACCACCGTGCCAACGGGTAGAGATTTTAAGCTCTGAAACCAGGTCCCATGTATATCTTCATAATCTTTTTCCGATAAGGAATAAATCTCAGGTAATATGCAATCATAGCATAGGATAACATTGCCATTATTGGCAAAAATAATATTATCCTGAATATCAATAATGGGGTGTGATGAGGAAAAATTAATCTTGTCCATAGCTAATATGGGAATTTCTTTTATTGCTAATTATTTTTGGAAAAGTTCTTCCCAGGTAGAATAGTTGCGAATTGTTTATTATCTGTAGTAAAACGATATAAAGACATATGTTCCCGGCAAAAACCAATATTACGATCCCAGAGCTGAAAGAGAATATAATGACAAGCAGTGACCCTAATATTGATATCATCATCACAGCAAATAAGGAGATGGAGAGACCGAAAATGACAGCCTGTTTCCTAATATTTCTATAGATCTCAAATCGCTTCATAATTTTCTCTATTATCTATGAAAGACCTAATGGCTTAAACTACTATTGAAATTAGATAAGTAAAGATGCCTACGACTGCCCCGGCGATTAATACAAAGACAAGAACTCGAGTAATTCCTTTTTTTAGATCTGCATTCTCTCCAAAGAAGTGTCCAGCGTTAAAAAGAAAACCTACCAGGAAAATGACCCCAAGAATGATGGGGAAGATGCTTCTTATAGTATTGGAAACATCATTAACGGAATCTTCGATTCCTCCAATTTGTGCAAATATTGGACTGGAGAGAAGTAATAGAAGAATGGATAGATAGAATGATTTTTTCATAACGGAAAAGTTTAAATTTTCGATTCGTTTTCGTTATGAGAAAAGTATAAAAACAATTATTTAAATAATTGAATATCAGATAATTGTGTATAATATAAGATATGTGAAATTTTGAATTTATCTGGTGTCAATTTCTATCAAATACTATCAGTTTATGAAAGTTGATTGTTGATAATTATAAAACTGCTAAAGCTGAAAGGGATTGAAAATGTCATTTTTTATTCTAACATTCAATAAAAAGGCTAAATGATTTCTAAAATTTGAAATGCTCTTTTTGTTGAAATTAAAGCAAATCTATGCTTCTTTTAAGATCGTATAAAGTAACACTTTTAAAGAGAAGAATTTGATTTAATTATTACGTGCCAGAACTCAAATAATTATTCTTAAAAATTGCTTTTTAGCTGAGAACGCTTTTCAGTAATTTATGAGTCTGACGGCGAACGGAGTAATAGATTTATATGAGTAGGAGAGAAATTAAATAATAAAAATTAATTAGGATTTATTGAATAGACAGGCTATGATTTAATTATTAAAAAAATAAAGAAAGATGTACCACATAAGTAGCACATCTTTTAAAATAATTAAAAATTTTATTTTGAAGACCATATCGTATAACTATTGGCTGGAACTTCTATTTTAACCCATCCATCGCTTTGAGTTGTCGGTTCCCATCCAGAATTTCCTGTATAATCTTTTATTCTACTAAAATACCAATTCGTTGACACCCATCGTTCTTTTCTACTATCACTATTATTAATATATACAATTAGGCCTGGAGCTCCATTCCTTCTTGCAACATACTCATCCTGGTCGGCATGGAGGATTGAAGTATTTCCTTGAGCTTTATTATTGTGAATCCAGATAAGATTATTTAGCTTATCCTTATCAAGCCATTGTTCATAATCGCTAAAAAAAATGGTTGGGTATCCTTCGTGAGTAAGGATATAGGCATAGGCGAGTAATTTACCATTGAATATTTCATCGGTGTCATGATTTGCGACAAAGGTAACGGCTTTGGTAGGCCTTCTCTTCCATAACATATCCCCTTGTAGCTTTGTGAGATCATTACCTTCAAAGGCATCTTTCATTCTATAATAACAAGCAAAATCAAAGGCAGAAGAACCGGATTGATCTACCCAGGATTCTAAAATTGCTGCATTTCCATCCCAATATTCTCCGACAGAAAAACCACCAACTTCATTGGTCCAGGAACTTACTACTCCAGGAGCAAATCCTTTTACGTAATCAAATCTCCATCCATCGAAGCCCATAGTATTTTTGTAATATTTAGCTACAGAATTGGTTTTATTCCATAACCAATCCTGAACGTAAGATTTATCATGACATAAATCGGCAAATCCACCAAATGATCCGGAATCATTACTATGATAATCATTAGGGTGAAAATCCGTAGCAGACCTGTAAAATAATCCTGAAGCCGGATTATAATCTGTATAGGTATTTGTGCCACTATAAGGATTAGATTCGAGTGAACCTCCGCTATTATGATTTATTACAATATCGGCTATAACGCTGATACCATTAGTATGTGCTGTCGCAATAAGAGTTTCCAGTTCAGACCTTGAGCCAAACCTAGTTTCTACAGAACCCATCTGGTCATATTGGCCAAAATCATAATAATCAAAAGGATCATAGCCCATTGAATAAGGACCGTTTTGAGCTTTAGAAACTGGAGGTAGCCAGATAGCATCTATTCCAGCGCTATTCCATGAAGGAATTTTCGAGGTGATTGTTTGCCACCAGATTCCTCCGGCCGGAACATCCCAAAAAAATGCTTGCATCATTACCTTGCTTCCTACTTGCGCTTTATTAGTAGTCGCAAGTGTTTTTTTAGGAGAAATAGAATTTGCTTCTTCCAATCCGTTATCCTCTATTATTTCTGATCTTTCACAGGAACTTGAAAGGCAAAATAATAGCATTAGTAAAATAAGATAATTAAGTTTTTTCATATTTAAAAGATTAAGGGTTTCCTCTGAATTTATGAAAATTATCTTTTTTTACCCTATAAGTTATAGAATATAATAAACGAAAAGGTTATAGAGTTAATAAATTGTCATTTTTCAATTTTTACTGCGTATTTAAATTTCTATGTTAATAGCTATCGACTAATTAAATATAGTTCATTACGTTATTCTTGAGATCCCTGGGCTGTACTGATACCTTTAAACCAGTTCTTAACTTTGAGAAATTGTATTATAAAACTCATTTCCTATACAAGAAGTTTTCAAATAATCACTGAATTTAATATTACAAATTCTATGCAGATTTAATCTTTACATTTACTGTCTCAAGGTCTATTCAAATTAATATTTTGTTATATATCATAGTTTTTAAGCGAGGCAAAAACTCGATAATTTTGAGCTTTATAAATTTAGGAGCTACCAAAATAACCTACAAAAAAACTTGTTGTAAGTAAACTTTAAATAACTTAATTATTTTTATAGAACGGTCGTTGTATAAGACCTTAGGCTGCTTCCTAATTTCGATTAAATACAAGTGAAACTTGCTCCTGATTTTTCTTAATTGTGAGGCATACTACACTTTCTAAAAGCAATTGAATATTCCAGCGTATAAATCTTGAGATTTAACTAAGGACTTTTTTCGGCTGCTCGTTGTTGCTTTTAATAGTAATTAACTGGACTATTATTTGTAGCATGTAGCAGAGAAAATCGCTACGAGAAATATCAATATTTCAACCTCATTTCTAGATTTGAGATAAAAAATTTTCACTTCATTGATAAAAACATTTTTTAAACAACAAAAAGATCTTCAAATTCGATTAACTAATCTTCAATTTTCTAATAGTAAACTTACAACAGTTATTATGTTTTCTATCTTTCTATTTTCATTTAGGAATTACGTAGTTATAACTGTTTTACTAATTTGAACAAACGGAGAAAGGTAATTAATATGCAAATTCAAACTTTTCGATAAGTTTATTTACAACTATTCTTAGAACCATCTCAACGTACTATTTAATGAGTAACAGGCATGTATATTAATCATGATCTAAGGGGAAGTGTATTCACTAATTTCTGTTGACTCCTCTGAATCAATCTTATTGTTTAATTTTTTTGCAAATGGTTACTGTCCATTAGAAACTATTTGAATTGTTAACCTAGACCAATATGTATGAAGTCCTGATTTTCAAGGAGTATTGCTTCAAAATTTTCTTATTCTGAACAATATAAATGAAAAAACTAGCTAGAGATATTTGTAAGTAAGAAACCAAAGTATGTTGCTTTAGTTCAAATTGCTCCACAATAACAGACCAACATTCTAAAACCGTAAACTCGTTATGGTTTGAATACTATAGGAGAAGAAGATGCTGACTAATTTTGCATGTGTTAAAAATTTAGCGGTATTAGATATGAGACTTACCTATATCATTATTAGTAATGATCAGGATTTAAAGAAGGAGCTCGAAAAAAAGTTTCTTGAATTTCCCATGATTTTAGAAAATGCCTCAAAAAATTCAAATATTAAAATACAAGACCGATTACTTGATGCGAAGCCAGATTTTATTTTTATTGATTTGGATAACTCAGGTATTGATGATTTATATTTAAACATCAATGAATGGATTCAATTCTTGAATAAGCGTCCAACCTTAATTGCTTTATCAGAAAGGAAAAAGTACGCATATCAGGCTATAAAAAATAATTTCTCTGACTTTCTATTAAAGCCTATATCTAATTTCGATTTGCAAAAATGTTTATTTAAATTAAATTATCATCCAAAAAAGGCATCGGAAAAATTATGTTTAAGCTCTCATTCTGACTACCAATTTATCGAATTGCAGGACATTGTTTATTTGCAGGCAGATAATAATACAACTGATTTCTACCTAAAAAAAGGAGAAAGAGTAACTTCGTTTAGAACATTAAAAAATTTTGAAAGTCTTCTGCCAAAAGAATTTTTTAGAATTCATAAAAGTTATATAGTTAATTCCACTTTTATTTCCAGGATCAATTTTGGAAAATCCCGAATAAGCCTTAAACGAGGCGAAGTAGATATCAGCCTACCAATATCAAATAAATATAAGATAAATGTAAAATCATATAAAGATTCTTTATTTGATTCCCACAATTTTTTACTTGTAGCTAATTAATTAGAGCGTGAAATCATATAGTTGACTAGTAAACTATACCCACTCACCAAATTTAGAGAGCTACATTCTGATACTTCTTTTTTAGCAAATATTTTTGAACTCATTAACAATTGGTGTTAATAAATCTGCTGCTCCCTACTCAGCATAATGTTTAATTATAAAATTATTTATATGCGTTCAAAAGCTATTTACTTGTCTTTATTTTGTTTAATTTTTTCTATTACTTCGTGTGATCCAGAGCCTTTACCACTTAATGATGATTCCCAAACCCAGTTAAATGAATTTGAAGCTTATTCAGATACCGGAAATGAGCACAATGAGGTAGATGATGATAAATCTAACTAGATAATGATATGTAAGCGAAACTTTTGTTAGTTTCGCTTACATAATATTATAGATATAAACGTTATCAATAAATTTCTTAAAATTCTTTATTTATCAGGAATCCTAGTGTTGGTATCCAATTGTTCATTTGAAGATCATAATGTCTCTTTCAATGAACAAGATATTCAATCTTACATAGCAGATACTGATGACCAATCTCTATTAGAGACTTATCTTAATGAAATCCAAGAAGATTCTATAAAACGGAAGTTTATCTTTAAAACATCTTATAAATTTTATAAAGAAAATGATTCCGCAAGATTTCGATATTGGAATACTAAATCACGAAATTTTTCAAATAAAAGAATTGATACACTCGGGATTGCAGAATCTTATTGGGATTTAGCGAACTTCTTTTACTATAATAATTTAAAAGATAGCTCTTACTTTTATTACAATAGGGCATTCAAAAATTATAATGATATCAAAGCATCATTCTATGCTGGTAGAATGCTGCTAAATATGGCTGTGATTCAATCAGATGCTAGAGATTACACTGGTAGTGAAATCACCACCATAAATTCAATACGTCTACTAGAACCTCTCAAAAGACATAAGCAACTTTACATGGCTTATAATAATCTTGGAATAGTATATAATGGGATGCATGAATTTGAAGATGCTATAAAATATCATGAATTAGCATTATATCATAAGAAAAAATTAAACCCAACAATTTCAGAAGCACCGACATTGAATAATATTGGTGTTGTGTATCAAAACATGGGCAATTATAGTTTTGCCAAAAATTATTTTGATAGAGCATTAGTAGAAAAGAATTTACTTCAACAGGATCCTAAGCTTTACGCGATGCTTATTGATAACCTTGCTTACAATAATTTTAAGCTAGGCGAAGTAGAGGGCGTGGAGAAAAATTTGAGGAAATCACTTAGTTTAAGAGATAGCCTTAATCATACTTCTGGAATGGCGATCAACTATATTCATCTAGGAGAGTATTATTTGAGAGTTCATAAAGATACTCTAGCTGCAATTAGTAATTTTCGAAAATCAAGAGAACTTGCCATTTCTAATAATAATTTTCGAGACTTACTAAGTTCCTTAATTTTTCTAATAAATGTAGATCCTGAGAGGGAAAATAAGCATTTAAAGCAATACATAGAAATAAGGGATAGCATAGCAATTCAGGATAGATCATTACGAAATAAGTTTGCAAGAATTAAATTCGAGACCGATCAATTCATTGAGGAAAATAAAACATTGAATTATCAGCAACAATGGATTATTATAAGTTTCTCAATTCTATTAATATTTGTTACGCTTGTATATATTATAAGGAGTCAAAGGGTAAATAACAGGAAATTGATTCTTGAAAAACAGCAGAAAGACGCAAATGAGGAAATATATAATTTACTTTTAACTCAACAGCAAAAAGTTGAGGAGGCTAAGCAAAGAGAGAAATATAGGATTAGTTCAGAATTGCATGATGGTATACTCAGTAAATTATTTGGAATTAGGATGACTCTAGAGAGTTTAAATGATGACAATGATCCTGACTCAATTTTAACTCGTTTTACTAATATAGAAGAACTTCAAAGAATTGAAAGTGAAATAAGAGAGATTTCTCATGACCTTGCCAATGATAGGGAAGGTAAACAGGTAGATTTGATAGAAATTATTCAGGAGTTTGTCCAGAATAATGAAAAAATTTCAGGTATTCAAATCTCTTTGCAAGTGGACAAAGAAATTGACTGGTTAATCGTAAATAACAAAATTAAAATACACTTATATAGGATAGTTCAAGAATTAGTCTTCAATGCAATAAAATATTCTGATGCACAAAAAATTAGTATTATATTTAAGTCATTGAAGAATAAAATTCAAGTGCAAGTTTTAGACGATGGTAATGGGTTTGATATTCAAAAGACAAAAAAGGGTCTTGGAATCAAAAATGTATATTCGCGTACTAATGAGTTGGGAGGGGATGCTGATGTTGAATCTAATTCAACGGGAACTAAATTTAAAATTCTAATTCCAAGTAATTTATGAAAAGAACAAAGGTTCTGTTAGTTGATGACCATCCGTTAATATTGGAAGGTTATAAAAATGTTTTAAAAAAGAATAGCAAGAATCAATTTATAATAGAAACATCAAATGATTTAGCTTCTACATACCTCAAAATCACGAATGCCTCTTCGCCTTATGATTTAGTATGTCTGGATATGAATATGCCAGCAGAAGAAAGTTTGGATATGGTTTCCGGTGAAGATTTGGCTTTATTCATCCGCAAAAACTATCCCGAAGTTCGAATTCTAGTAATGACTATGTCAGATGACAACTTTAGACTATTCAACATCCTTAAGACTATTAATCCGGAAGGTTTTCTAATTAAGAAAGATATTAAACCGAATAATTTAGTAACAGCATTTAATGATATTTTAGAAGGTAAATCTTACTATAGTCATACGGTAACCAATTTGCTAAGAAAGCAAATCCAGAGTGAACTTATTCTGGATAGTAATGATAGGAAAATTTTGTATTTCTTGTCGAAAGGATTGAAAACTAAAGATTTACCAAATGAAATTCCATTGTCCTTAGCTGCAATTGAGAAACGTAAGAGAATAATGAAAGAAGCTTTTCAGGTAGAAATAAAAAGTGATCTTGCGCTGGTAATTAAAGCGAAAGATATTGGGTTTCTATAATTCTCTAGATTGGGGATTTAATCGCTCTTTTCTTTGATATGGCGAATAATGGCATTTACATGTAGCTTCTTGATTGTTGTACGATAGTCGGTCTCTAAATAGAAATTAGTATGAACTAATCTACCAAGACTATAATTATTTTCTATACTAAACAAAATCTTTTCTAAATCTTTGTAACTTCCTTCTAATTTAAAGTTGTAGGAGGTGACATTCTCATTAGCATCGGTAATATATTCATGAGGTGCTTTAAATGCGATGATCTGATAATTAAGACTGTCCGAACTATTATTTAAAATGGACAATAACTGATTATGAACAGACGAAGAATTGAGATTATTAATTTGTATAATTGAGTCAAGCCGTTGATTCTTTGATTTTAAAATATTGATTTTAAAATTTCGCTCATCCGAAATTGATAAAGAACGATTTATATTAGAAATTTCGCTTTTTAAATCTAAAGTCTTCGTAATGGAATATTTGTAGGCGAGAATACTGGTTATGATAAATACAGCTACCAGTAAAAGATTTTTATTTTTTTGGGTCATCTGTTGTATTTATTAAAATAGAAAACTTGGATTCCTTGCGATCTTCATTCACGAAATCAATGACTTTTACATTGTCTATCCAGTAGTATTTTTCCAGATTTATCATCCATTTTGAAAAAGCAGTATCGTTCCTGGTAATTCCTTTTAATAATATATAGTTCTCATTTAAAATTATGGGTTCATTTGGAACAATATTACTTTGGAGTGGTTGAAAAACCATTTCTAGAAAACTAATATCCTTCGGCTTTTCCACTACAAGCTGGTTTAATCGGTAAATTACGTTGGAATTACCATTAGATTTTATATTTTCAATAAGCTTGAGTTTATTTTCTCGATCATTTTTTAGTGATTGGTATGATAGGTGATTTTCTTGCGAAGCAATTTCTTTATCTATTAATTCTCGATATTGGTTATGAAAAGAAGAGAAAAAAATATAATTTATTAATAATATGACGATAAGGCTACTTAAAGAAATTTTAAGAAACTTCCAGAAAAACCTTTTTTGAATATAATATTTACTTAGATATTCATTTCTTTCATGCAGGTTTGATAAAGAAAATGTTTGAGCAGTAAAATAATTAAATATAGCAGAATAAGAAACTAGATATTTAAAATTAATAGTTTCATCCTGAATGATATAGTTCTCGATAAAATTTCTTGTTTTTACACTTTGGTAGACTCGGATCTTCCCAAAATCTTGTTTGACATTAAAATTCTCAATATGAACAATTTTTGGCTCTACCCATTTGAAAATGTTTTGTAAACTAAGAAAGCTAAGACTAAAACCAACCACAAGAATTGAATTGTTGTTTAATAGTTCGACTATAGAATTGACAAAATCTTTTCTTGCAATAGCGATTAGAAAGGCATTTTCAACTTCCCATATTTGATAATAAATACTTTCAAGATCAAGATTAGGAAATGTCTCTTTGAGGGCATCCATATGGCTAGATTTTTTGGAAGCCTCCTTAACTAGAACCTGTGGCCCACTGATTGTTAAAAAACAATGCTTGTTTTGAATTTTATCTTTTAGATTATTTACTGATACAAAGGATTCCTCATTGTTTTTTTTTACTTTATTTCCTGAAAACGTGGCAGATACCATGTTGATCCGGTATTCGTCCAGCGTACCGTTATACTCCAAAGAATAAATTTGTTTACCAAATTTGAGGTGATTTTGAAGGTACATTTTTTAATAAATTACAGTAGGTTTTATAAGAATATTTAACTTTTTTTTGGAATCTTCTCTTCTACGTTCACTAAACAACCATTTTATTATTGGAATTCTTGCAAGAAAAGGTACTCCTGATCCTGAATCATCTTTCGTTCTTTGTTCAATCCCTCCTAAAATTGCCACATCTTTATCTCGCATTCTAATTATGGAAGAAAATTCCCGACTGTTCATTCCGGGAGGAGCATTTTCGGCAATTCGTTCTCCGTTAAAACTAGACTGGATAACATTTATATCCATGGTAATTTCACCATTTCCAGCTACAATCGGCATGATTTCCAGCGCCAATTCCGCATCAATTGGGTAGTAATTTGTAATTTCTGAAGTTTGTGGTATTTGGGAACCGAAAAAATTTTGATTTGTTACGGCATAGTATGTAGTTTGTCCACTAGATAAGTATGCTTTGTGGCCATTGAGGGTGCTTAGCTTTGGAGTTGATAGGATCTTTAGATTTCCGTTGGATTCCATTGCCTTAATGTCCATATAGAAGTTGGGTAAAACCTGACCAATGTTTAATGAGCTGAATGCATCAAAACCTCCAATTACTCGGTTAACGGTTTCCGCCCCCAAACGCATATTTGCTGAGGGAAAAGCTTGTCCTTCAGTTTGTACTTCCTCTTCTCCAAGGCCAAAAGTCACCCCTGTTTCAACAAGCGCAGATTTATTAACTTCAAGAATCATTACTTCAATGAGAATTACTGGTACAGGTCTATCGATATATTCAACAAAATTTTTGAAGTGTTCTATATTTCTTGAGGGACCACTCACAATAAAACTATTCAATTCTCGATCAATTTTTAAATCAATCTTATCTAGTAATTCGTTAGGTATAATGTCAAAAATATTTCCGGAGCTATCTTGAACATCTGCGTTTGAACTTCCTGTGTAGTTTCTTTGATTTCCAACGTTATTATAGTCATCCCTAGGATTATTTTGACCGTAATAATTTGTACTACCTGATATAAAATTACTATTTCTGCTCTGACGTCTTTTTTCAAAATTATTAGTTGGATCTGAGAGCATTTCAATAGATCTATACATCATTGGGATGATTTCAATATCTTTAATCGTTAACTGATTCTCTGTTCCGAAATAGTAAATTCCATTTTCTTTCTTAAAAGTAAGATTTGAAATTACTTGATTATTTATCTGATTTCTATCAGTGGCGTTCGATGCATTTACTACGTCTTCTCTTGAATTAATGCTTTGAAAAATCTTTTCAAAAAGCTGATCTACAAATATGCTTTCAGCTGAAACCGTAATTTCTGGTAAATTATTAAGCGGTGTGGCAGTAAAAATGTCAAGGCCCAATTCACGTATAAGAGCATAAATAATTCTATTGGCCGGTACATTTTTAAAATCTACCTGTATTCTATTCTTTGTTGAATCTATTATTTTAAAATAAAAATCTTTTGAGTTTCGTGTTGCAATTGCATTTTCATTATCTCCAGTTTGAATTAAACTATTAAAAATAAAGAATCCCCTTTCGGATTTCTGCACCTCAAGATTATTGGATAGTGCAAGATTTTTCATAGCTAGATCGAAAGGAACGGATTTCTGGTAGGAAGTGAGTTTCAGCGATTCCATTCCAGGGGCATACACAAGGTTCTTTCCAGATACATCTGTTATTTTTCGAAATACCTTTGCTAATGGATCGCCTCTTAAGTCTATATTTATAAGCTCTCGCTCAGGATTAAAATTGGCTAGAATTTTCTTTTCTTCAATAATAGGAGGTGGAGCTATAAATTTAGAAATTGATATGATATTCCCTGTAAATTCGATATTCAATTGGTATTCCTTTGCAAGGAAAAGCAATAAATCTGAAATATAAACATTTGAAAAGTTATTGATAATATTAATCTCTTCTAAATCGGGAGATACGTTAATATTAATTTCATGAACCTTAGCTATTGCTAATAAGAAATTAGATAAAGTAGTATTTGAAAT
>NZ_JBLVTK010000004.1:127955-129220 GCF_048285865.1 Christiangramia marina
TTAAGATTTCCATTTGATTGGAAATAGTACGCAAACGTTCTGATTTTTCCTGACTATAGCTTGAAAGAAAAAATAGAGAAAAAGAAGTGATGAGAAAGAATCTTTTATAGTTCATGAATAATTAATTTAACAGCGAATAAATTTCATTGATAGATGTTTCTCCATTTTTTAATAATCTTAGTGCATTATCTTTTAATGTGTTTGTTCTAATAGATGTTTCATAATCATCAATATTTGAAACATTTTCTTTGATTAATTTTGATAAATCCCAATTCATAGGGATTAGTTCATAAATGGCTTTTCTACCTATGTACCCAGTAAAGTAGCATTCATTGCAACCCACCGCATAATAATAGGAATCCAATCTAGAAGGAATTTTGAAATCAATTGGAAAATCCTGATTATTTACTGAAGTTTCTCTTTTACATGTTGGACATAGTATTCTGACCAATCGCTGAGCCATGCTAAGATTTAGAGTGCTAGCAATTAAATATGGAGGTATTCCCATATCTGCAAGTCTTGAAATAGTTGACCAGGCAGAATTAGTGTGGATTGTAGATAAGACTAAGTGTCCAGTTAATGCAGCCTTAATCGCCATATTAGCGGTTGCTTCATCCCTAATTTCACCAACCATAATAATATCTGGATCTTGCCGTAAGAAAGTTCTAAGTGCAGATGGAAAGTCAAATCCAATATCTTCTTTTAGCTGTACTTGATTTATGCCGTCGAGAGTGTATTCAATAGGGTCTTCAATAGTGAGTATATTGGTATTTTCTTCATTCAAAGCCTTGAGGGTACCATAAAGAGTTGTAGTCTTTCCAGACCCAGTAGGGCCAGAAATCAAAATTATACCATTGGGTTTTTTAGTTGCTTCCAGATATATTTCAAGTTCCTTATCTGTAAAACCTAAATTTGCCAATTCAACCGATGCACCATCTTTTTTTAATATTCTCAAGACAATCTTTTCACCATATAAAGTGGGCAAGGTAGATACCCTGATATCGAACTGGTCTTCTAAGTTTTCAGATTTAACCGTTAGCCTACCGTCCTGAGAAAGTCTTTTTTGAGAAATATCTAGTCCAGCTTTAATTTTAATCTGATTGATTATTTGAGGATATTCTTGTGAACTAATTATAAATTGCTCCTTCAATTTTCCATCAAGGCGGAATCGGACACGGCACCTATTCTCATATATTTCTAAATGGATATCACTACTATTGTATTCTTTTGCCGTTTGAAGTAGAGTATCTAAAAAGCCGGACTCA
>NZ_JBLVTK010000004.1:129272-146486 GCF_048285865.1 Christiangramia marina
GGTATGATTGAATATTTTCTTTAGAGTCCTTTAAAAGTTCTACTTGGCCTCCAAGTATTATGTTTAATTCAATTGTCAAAGATTCCCTATCCTCAATATCTGTAAGAAATTTAAATTTTTCTTCTACTTTACTCACCGGTATGATCCTATATTGAAACGCCTGCGCAGGTGTAATGAGTTGTTTAAGTTCAGTTTCAATTCTATAGGACTTTTTCATGTTAGAAAAATTTTAGTGTTATATCCCAATAGATTCATACAATAAACCAGTTGCAGTAATATGGATGAGTATCCCGCCAGTGGGATGGTGTTCTTTTTAATATCTGTTTTCGCTAAATGTCTTAATCCATTGTGAAGAAAAAGTGAAAATATAGATGTAGCGCAAAAGAGTATTATAAAAGTGGTTGTTGGAAAAGCTACCGACATCCCTACAAAAAAAAATACATCTCCTAATCCAAATGCCTCATTTAAGAAATCAACTTTCATTCTGAATCTTGCATATGTATAGGTTATTATCAATACCATTGATAATAGAGCTAGATTGAAAAAACAATTCAGGTAGAAATAGCTTTCAATGGAATTTAAATAGTGTAGGTAACTCGAAAAACCAAGGAATAAAGGAAATAAAATCCAACTTATGGCTCTAAATTTCAGGTCTTCATAAGTCATGATCGACAAGATCGTTATAATTACGAGGTAAAGAAAAAAGTTATTCAATCCGGAATTTTCTGTATGGGGTTCCCGTTCCTATCAATTTCCCAAACATTCAAGATCCCATCGCCATCAAAATCTACAACTGCAGTTGCACGCACAACGAAATTATTTGTGTTTGCTTCAACAACTTCATATTTATAATTCGATGAACCACCACTTATCACCGTTAGTGGCTTCTCAAAATCCAATTGATTGAAATCCATGGTATATTTGGAGTTCAAATATTGATATTGCTTTTGAAGATTTGCAATATATTTAAGTTGAATTTTAGCTTCCTGAGCCTTAGTCTTACTAATTAGCGGCATAAAATTCGGCAAGGCAATTAAAAGCAGAATGCCGAGAATGGCCAAAACAATTAGCATTTCCTGGAGATTGAAAGCCGGTATTTTTTTCATTTTCTTCATACTAACAATGATATAAAAAACTGGTTTGCTCTATTTTATTTAAACCGTAAAAAGACTACGGTCTACCAACAAAAAACAATATCTAATCCAATTAAGTTTGTGGCTTAATATTATTCGTAATTATATTTTAATGAACAAGATTTCGACGTTTATTGCTGTTTTAGCTCTTTTGTTTTCTGGTTATACTTTTTTTCAAGGTATGGGTGCAATTAAGAGGGTTGCCTACGTAGATATTAACAAGGTAATTAAAGGTTATAGCCGCACTAATGAAATAAAAGAGGAATTTGAGAGTCAGAAGGAGGAATTAAATTCGAATAGGGATAGTTTGTTTCAATCCTTTAAATCGAATATGATAGATTTTGAGCAAAATAAAGCAAACCTTTCAGCTGATAGGTTGGTTGAATTAGAAAAGCTTTTAGAGCAAAAGCGAGTTCAATTGAATAAATATAATCAGGCAATTCAGCAAAAGATTCAACAGGAGGATGTAGCAAACATGAATTTGCTTTTAGGAGATATTAATCAATTTCTCAAAATTTATGGAGAGCAAGAAGGGTATGATTTGATTCTTGGAGCGAATGGTTCTGGAAATATTATGTATGGGGAGAGTGCTATTGATATCTCTGAAGAGGTTATTCAAAGCTTAAATCTATGATTTTAAAAATAAATAGATTATTTGAAAAAACGGTTTCCAAAATTGTAGTATTCCTTTTATTATTTCAATTTTCTTGCTCGTCAGATCTCGATTTTTCTGAAGTCGGTCAGTTGAGACAATATATCGCTAATAGTGATAATGGATTGGTCAAAGTTAGAGAAGATAATGATTATCGTTTTGAAGTTTCGTATGTCCCAACAGATATTCTGGTCAATCTCGATTTAATAGGGAGTCCTGAATATCAAATGAATCTTGATTCTTTGAGAAGTAAATATAAAGATTATTATTATTTCCAATTGTCTATGACCCGTGGAGGTCACGCAATTGATCACAATTTAAAGGGAGGGGTTGGTCAATACCGTGCCTTGAAGGAAAAGCTGATTTTTGGCCTAACAGATCAGATCTTCATTTCAACTAATAGTAATGATAACATTAGCATAACCGATTATGTTTATCCTAGGCTATACGGTTTGAATCATGCTACCAATATCTTATTCTTTTTTAACCGTAAGGGTGTTTCGGAAGATGACCAAATATTGGCAATAAACCTAAAAGATATGGGATTTCATAATAGAGATCTCAAATTCTCATTTGATCTTGAAAAGATTAAACGAAATATGGAAATAGATTTTAAATAAACCTACCAGATGATATATCCGAAGACCAGACATCGTGTCATTGCCTTATTCTTTATTTTCTCATTAGTGAATTCTGTACTGCCTTACAATTATTTGTACGCGAATAATAATGGTCCAAATTCGCCATCAGCAGCGGGATTTGAGCCTGTTAACGCATCAGATATGGTTAATCTTTCCACTGGTGACCTTTCATACGTCTTACCAGTTATGGATGTGGAGGGATATCCATTATCATTATCTTATCATGCTGGAATTCCAAGTGATATGGAGGCTTCCTGGGTTGGCTTGGGTTGGTATTTAACTCCGGGTGCTATTAACAGGTCGGTTACTAACACACCTGATGACTGGTTGGATGCTAAATCGATCAATTTCAATTCGTATTCTGCTACCCAAAATTATTATGGAATATCGGCTATGATCGATTATGGTGTTGCTTCAGTAGGAGTTGGGATGAACTGGGGAGGTAACCAAGGGGTTTCGGGGACTGTTAGTGCTAGATTAGGCTTGAGTGCGGCATTGGGTAATTTTAGTGGTAATTTAGGTGTGTCTGCTAACGCATCTTCTAATGTAGGGGGGGTTAATGTTGCTGCGGGTTTGGGAGTTAATGCCAATTTTGGAGGAACTAGTATTTCAGGTCAGCTAGGTTATTCGTTATCAGATCAATGGGCATTAAGTGGTTCTGCAGGTTATGCTCGTCGGGATGCTAGTGGAAATTGGAAAAACTCAATTGGTGCAAGTTTTTCTGAGAATGGCTTTGGAATAGGTGGTGCTCAAAATTTACAGAATGGTAATTCTGCTGGGGGGGCCGTAGGTATGAGTTCCGAAACATTCTCAGAAAGTGATTCGGATGTATCTCAACAGAATACACAGATATCTTTACCATTACACTTTGTAGGTATACCATTAACTCTTGGGTATAATCATACTCGAGTTAGAATTGATATTAAAAAAGCTTTTGAAAATAGAGAGTGGGGTGCATTATATTCTAATGATTATTCTGGTCTGATCGAAGATATTCCTGGAATTGAAAATAACAGTTATATTCCAAGTTTTAGCGATTTTAATAGCAGAACAAGTTCTATGGATGTTTATTCTACTGAGGTTCCTCAAACTGAACACGGTTTCGTTGGTGATTATACTAATAAAATTCAAAAAGCGAATTATACTACTCTTGGGTATGATGGATACAATGTTACGGGTCATGGAATTGCCGGGAATATGTCACCAAGAGCATTCCAGTCAGCAGTAATTTTTGATAAAGGAAATCGATCTACAAATTCTAATGGAGAAGGGGTGCATACCTTTTGGCACCACGCAACAAAAAGTCATAAAATTGACAAGCAAATAAATTATGCAGGTGATTTCAAAAAATTTCAATTTTATTTCGATGGTCAATTTACCAGCGAAGAATTAGATCAGGATAACTTATTACAAAGCAGTAGTCTTCAAAATGTTTCCACCTTGGGGGATTTCATAACCCTGGACACTGAGCATACGTCAACCTCTTCTAATTTATACAGAGCACAGTCAGCTAATTACGTTGAAGTGTTTACTAATGAACAGATTGCAAACGGCGAAGCACAAGCTTTAATAACTCCTAGAAATATACCGAATTCTATTCGTGCAAATTCTGGTATATTTGATTCAAGTGGAATTGGAGGGTATAAAATAACCTCTCCTGATGGAACTGCCTATCATTATAGCTTACCTGTTTACCATTACGAACGTATACAAAGAAAATTGATTGAGAGCCAGGAAGATGAATTATTTAATGCTTCAAATGTCAGTGAAAAGCGCGAATTTAAAAGTTACGCCACCCATTGGTTATTAACTGCAGTAACTGGTAGTGATTATGTAGATCGTCCAGATCCAAATGATAACAATAAATTGGGTACTTTCAATAATGAAGATTATGGAAACTGGACAGAATTGGAGTATGGTAAATGGTCTGATGGTTTTACTTGGAGAAGTCCATATAATGATTTCGTTAATGATTACGGTGCTAATAGTAAGCAGGGTATTGAGTTAAAGGATAAGGGAAGCTATAGTTTTGGACGTAAGCAGGTATATTATCTGGATAAGATAAATACTAGAAACCGAACTGCACTTTTCGTTAAGGAATTGAGACATGATGCTATTGGTAAGAATCTTCAATTTAGATTCAACAATGGAGGAAACAATAATCTTGGTGCAACAGGTGGATATAATAACAGTAGTCTTAATTATACCAACGATAATATTCATGTTCGAGAGCCTGGGGTGCAATATGCACGGGAGTACTCTCTAAAGCTATCTAAGATTGTTTTAGTAAATGATGAAATTGGGAGGAGCCTAATCAAATCCTCTCCTGGAACATTAGGAAGCTCATATCCCGGTTATGTTAGAGATCAAACTCACTCACCTAACTGGAAGTCACCATATTTTGCAGATGTATATGGGGCTAATTATGAATATGGAATTCATCAAGAAAGCCAGGTATTGGATATTAATGATGTAGATGAATCTTTTATTCAGAATAATGCATTAAAAGTGACCGAGTTTAATCATGATTACGTTTTAGCTAAAAACTCAGCTTCTTCAAATGCCGCTGATCCAGTTCTTAATGAAGCTAAGGCAAGATTAACTTTAAATTCAGTAGAGTTTAAGGGAAAAGGAGGTGCAAGTTATATGCCCCCGACTTCCTTTAATTATTACCTTAAGGATATGCCGAATTACAATTATAATCCTGTTGCAGGGACTCAACCGTCTGCCGGAGCAATATTTGATATTTGGATCGATAGGCTTCAAAACGTTGATTCATGGGGTTTTATGCAGGGAAATTATGTTAATGGTAACGGAGAGGAAAAAGAGCGTTCTATAGGTTGGAGTTTAAAATCTATAACATTGCCTACCGGAGCTAGAATTGATATAAATTACGAGGAGGATGATTATTACACGGAGGCTGCTTCCAGAAGATTTTGGACAGATGGGTTAAATTTTGTTTTTGAAAATCTTACAACTTTTCAGTGTATAGAATCTGATGTAGGAGATACTGGTTTAATAGAAGTAACCGTTACAAAAGATTCTGATTTTGAGAAAAATTATATAGTACCATGGGATTTTAGGGACTACTTCAACCCAGAAAAGGATTTGTTTTTTGATTCATGGGCAAGTTATTCAAGAAATTATTCTGGAAATGGTTTTCGTGATTCGGGATTAGATATTTTAAAAGAGA
Organism: Christiangramia marina; assembly: GCF_048285865.1. Classification (NCBI taxonomy): domain Bacteria; kingdom Pseudomonadati; phylum Bacteroidota; class Flavobacteriia; order Flavobacteriales; family Flavobacteriaceae; genus Christiangramia; species Christiangramia marina. The sequence goes on from NZ_JBLVTK010000004.1 coordinate 134,892, forward strand.
CAGGTTCAATTACAAGTGTTTCTAAAGATACTTTAAAGTTTACTACTTCTGCCAGATTAAGAAATTGTCATGAAGCTGGGAATGAGATTTTTGGTCAGAAATTCAATAGGACTATCACCGATCAAGCCAAAGATCAAAGATACCAGATTGCCCATGCTGATGATCCAGGAGGAATTAATGAGAATAATTATAACCGCGCAATAATTTATAATTTACTGGCAAATAGAGTCCCTTCTGATCAAACAGGAGGTGGTTTGAGGGTTAAAGAATTGATAACAACGGAGGGCTCCAATCAATATAAAGTTAAATATAATTATACCAACCCTTATGAAAATCAAAGTTCAGGGATTACAACTTATGCACCGGCAAGAGGTGTTAATTATGTACCTTATAGAACGGAATTACCCGGACCAGGGGTTATGTATGAATTTGTAACTGTGACCGAAGAGGATGTGAATGGTAATTATTATGAGAAAATGAGGTATCGTCATCATGTGATGAAACCTATCTTCGACATATTTAATCCTGATCTAATTTTGCAGTCCTCTGGAAATGGGCCGTTGGAAAAGAATATTTTTGAAGCACAAGTTTCAAATAATTACAATGGATTTGACGGTACTGACATCGATTCCATTTTGGCTAAGAAGATAGATCTTAAAATTAACACAGCTATTTTAGGGCAAATACGATCTATTGAAAAACTAAATCGTGAAAATCATGTTCTATTAAAAGTAAATAATAGTTACGTTAATGGGGAGTCACTTATTTCAAAAGAGCCAAACAAAGGGTATACAAGGGATATTTTCACTTCGATGAAGACTATTTTCACTACTAGTGAGGATGGTTACCAAGTAAATTCTGCTAGAAAACGATTGAGTGTTTCAAGTAGAACCAATTATAATAATATGCTTGAGAGTACTTCAACGCAAATCGGTGGATACTCATCTCATACTATATACAGTGATGCAGATCCGTGGTTAGGTAACTTTAGAAAAAGTGAGACAACATTACCTGATGGCTCTAAAGTAATTTCTGAAAGAATTCCAGCTTATGAAAAATACCCCAAAATGGGTTCGAAGGTTTTGGATCCGATAAATAATAAAAATATGCTTTCTCAGCAGGCTGTGGAAATGCAGTATCTGAAGGCTACAAATAAAGTATTAGGTGCTTCAATTACTACTTGGAAACCAGATTGGAGGTATAGAAATGGAGAAGGTGTTTTAGAAGCAATTAATCCGGAGTCCATTTATAGAAAGCATCAAAACTTTATTTGGAAAGGATCGCTTAATAGTGACGGCTCATACAGTACGGATATTTTAAATGACTTGCATTTTGACTGGACGTTAGGAGAGGCAAATAGTGGTTATGCAGATAACTGGGTGAAATCCAGTGAAACCACGATGTATGATCACTTTTCAAATACATTAGAAGTAGTTGATATAAATGGTAATAGAGCGACAACGAAGAGAATTGATAATTCATCAAAGGTACTAGCGACATGTAATGCACCCTTTGACGATTTTGCTTATAGTGGAGCTGAGTATAACAATGGAATGTTGATGGATATTGGTTTTTCAAATAGTGGAAGAACGAATATAAAATCACATACTGGAGTTTATTCTGTGAATATAAACTCCGGTGGTGATGGGTTCTCTCATACTCTAGATAATTATACTCCAGGGAAATATAAAATTTCCGTATGGGCAGACAAAGCGAATTTTCAGAATGCAAGAATAAAGGTGAATGGAAATAGTATCTCTTTTAATGGAGAAGTAGTTCATTCTGGAGATTGGGTGCAATTGAACCACTATATTAATCTTGATGGAGTTGATAAGGAAATTTCAGTATCTTCTATTTCTGGAAACATTTACTTTGATGACTATAGAATTCATCCAATATCCAGTTCTTTGGAATCTTATGTTTATAATGGGTGGAATGAATTGACTCACATGTTAGGAAGTAACAATTTAGCCACTTTTTTCGATTATGATCAGGGGTCTCGATTAATAGGTGTCTACTCTGAAACTCCGGAGTTTGGTAACACTAGTATTGGTGGTTTTAACTTAGTCAAAGAATATGAATATCGATATTTAAATGAGACTAATAACACCCCAGAAGAAGAAGATTACTCTACTCTTTCCTTGAGTATTTCAATAAATTATCCTAATGATCCAATTTCAGAAGTTGTAGCGAATGCAGATGGAGGAAGTGGTAGTTATGAATATAGGTGGGCCAAGAGCGCAAATCCTGATCCTAGCACGTTGAATTATGGAGCGTGGAATGATTTTAATACATACCCTCTAAGAACTGATTGTCCTAATGCGTATGCTTATTACAAAGTGGAGGTTCGAGATAAGAATACAGGATTTAGCATTGAGCGATCAGGGAGTCATATTATGGATTGTTCAGATTCAGGAACTTTTAAATAAAATATTAGGAAATGTTTATTGAAAAATTTAAAGGCTTATTGATTCTAATTTTTTGCGGAAGTTGTGCGTTTTTACATTCCCAAAACATCTTGGATTCGAATGTGAATTTGTTGTACGAGGCGAGTTACCGCGTGGATGGGACCAAGGTAAGTTCAGGCGTATCGTATTATAACAATATGGGGAAGCTTACCCAGAGCCAGCAATGGGATATCGCCAGTGATACGGTTTGGGCCAGTGGGGTGTATTATGATTCGTATGGTAGAGCAGTGCTCAATACGCTTTCTGCACCTGTGGGTACAGATTTTCTGAAGGAGACGAACCTGATCAAGGATGCATCGGGCGGTGATTTTGATTTTATAGATTACCAGTTTGGGAATCAACTAACCCCTTCGGCGGTAAGTTCCCAGAGTAAATTAGGAAGCTATTATAGTAATACAAATTCCTCAAATCCTTACCAGGATATTACTGATCATCCTTATTCTTTAGCGGTATATAGTCGTCTTCGCCCTGGCGAGGCTTTACGTAGCCTAGGAGGGAAGAAAGTGGACATAGATGGAGATGACACCTATAGCTGGGAATCGGGTTATTCCTTTAAGATGAAAGCCGGAGACGAACTGGCAGCTGGTGTTGCTTTTAATGATGCTTCTTATAGCAGCCGGGTTGTTTTTAAGACCGTCATGCGAAGCCCTGAAGGTTTTGAAGTGGTGAAGTTCGAAGACGGCCAGGGGAACCTGCTTGCCCAGGCACGAAGTGGAAATGAATCCGGTGGGACTACACCTCGTAATAGCAGTGTATCGATGAATGAGCAAGGCTATGTAGATATTCATATTCCAAAAGGCTGTAGCGGGGCGAGCGTGAGCGGAGCCTCCGGTTATAGCCTTGAGATTTTTGACTTGATCACCGAACAGAAAATAACAACTTCATTAAGTTCGCTTCCCTCAGGCTTCTATAGAATTGCTGTAGAAGATCCCGGACTGGTTCCAGAAGAGGATCGTTCTGGTTTTACAAACATAAGCGTTAGTTACCAGGAGAATTATTATGATTACGCTTTGAATTACTATGATAAAGCGGGGCGTCCTACTTCCAGCACCCAGCCACTATCCGGCCTGGCAGCTTCAACGAATAGCTATAACAGTCTAGGACAATTGCTTTCTACGAGCAATCCAGATAAGGGGACGGGTAATTTTAAATACCGTAAAGACGGTCAGATACGATTTTCTCAAAACAGCAAACAGGCACAAGTAGGCCATTTTAGTTATACCGATTACGATCAATATGCCCGTCCAGTAGAAAGCGGTGTGGTAACCAATCTTAGCTTTGCGACGATGGATCCCGATGCATCGCTACTGGGATCGGCCATCACCGAAGAAGTGGTAAAAACGACTTACGATATTCCTGCAGATCTATCTGGTATGATGCCTGCCGGTTGTTCCCTTCCGGCCGCTTACCAGCAAGGCTTTGTAAATAGTAATATCAGTATGACCACTACCCAGAGTCCTAAGACGGCTACCACGGTCTATAGTTATGATATTCTGGGGAGAGTTACCTGGATCGTCCAGTTTATCGAAGGCCTGGAGTGTCCAAAAACCATCGATTACACCTATGATCCTGTGAGTGGCCAGGTTACCAAAGTAGACTACCAGCAGCATACCCCGGGAGAGCGTTTTATTCACCAATATAATTATGATCAAAGTGGTCGGCTGACCACGGTAAGTACCTCTACCGATGATGTAAGCTATAAGCAGCAGGCTAGTTATACTTATAATATATCGGGGGAATTAACCCGAACTATTATTGGGGATAACCTGCAGGGAATCGATTATGTATATAACCTGGAAGGACAGCTCAAGGCAATCAATCATCCATCATTAATGGTGGAGAACGACCCGGGACAGGATGGAACGGAGAGCTCACAGGTATTGCCCGATCTCTTTGGATTAGGAATCGATTACCATAACCAGGATTACTTAAGAGATAATACCCCTACCCCGGTAGCTACATTTAGCGGGGGAGTTAATAATATCAATGGAAACATCAAGGCACTTCGGTGGAAATCTGATGCTCAGGATACTAAACAACACTTGTATAATTATCAATACTCTAAGGAGAGCTGGTTAAAAGAAGCAGAATATGGAAGGTATGAAGAAGGGGTCAACGCGCCGCTAAACTTATCGGTCACCAACCAGCTACTTAGCGGGGAACAGGAGAATTTTTACGCCCAGGAATCGATTACCTTTGGTCCCGGTTTTACTGCCGAGGCCGGCTCAGAGATGACCGCCCGTATTGTAGCAGGGGAGGAGCTGTATACCCCGGATCCTAACCAGGATTATATGGTGGATAATATCAATTATGACGCCAACGGAAACATTGTGAACCTTCGCAGGAACAAACAAACCGAGAATGGGTCCAATAAGATGGATGACCTGAGTTACTCGTATTATCCTGGTAAGAACCAGTTGCAGCATGTGGCTGACGGTGTCACAGAAACGACTAATGCCAATGACATCAAAAGCCAGGGTGGCAACAACTATGTGTATAATGAAATAGGTCAACTGGTTTTCAATACCGAAGAAGACCTTACCTATACGTATACCACCTCAGGCCTTGTAGAGACCGTGAGCAAGCCAAGTGTAGTGGTCAACTTCTATTACAACGACCGCGGTCATCGTACCCGCAAGGAAAGTACGATCAGTGGGGTAACCACCAATACCTATTACGTGCGAGATGTGAGCGGTAATGTCATGGCCATCTACAATGAAGCCGGTGCAGGTACTACGATGGAGCATCCGATTTTTGGTAACAGCCGAATCGGTGTAGCCAAAAGAAACCTTGGCCAGACCACGCTTACCAACCTAAATTATGTCTACCAGCTTACCGATCATCTGGGTAATGTAAGGATAGTAGTGCAACAGGATGACAGTGGGAACGCCATGGCCATCGGAAAGACCGATTACTATCCTTTTGGAATGGCGATGCCGGGGAGAAACATGGAGGGCGACTATCGTTATGCTTACCAGGGCCAGGAAAAAGACACGGAGACCGGAAAAGAGGCTTTTGGGCTAAGGCTATGGGATAGCCGAATAGGACGATGGCTTACCACAGATCCTTATAATCAGTATAATTCTCCGTATCTTGGAATGGGAAATGACCCGGTAAATGGAATAGATCCTGATGGTGGTTGGAAAACTAAATGGGGACAATTTTGGGGATGGGTTGGAAATGGTTTTAGAGGGCAACGGTACACTAGTGATGTCTCTACAGGTAGCGGGAAATATGGTATTGCCTTAGATTACGGAGGAGGAGATGGATCAGGAGAGTTAACAGGTACATTTATGGCTACTAGTGGAGCTGATTTAGCTGCGTTTAATAGTGGATTTGCAGACCCTGTCATGGCACCTCAAACGACATTTGAAAAAATATTTGGAGATAATTTCAGAGCAGGTCCAAATGGGTTTGCTGTTGACAAATATGGTTATGAGTTAGATTTTTATCCTCCTCAAACAGGAATGGGAGCTCTTGGGTTAGTTGGAGGTCCTAGCTCGTATAAATTAGGAAAGAATTTGGTTAGTTCAGGAATTTCTAGACCTGCCAATTCTGCTGCACATCATATTGTTGCAGGTCTTGACAGGCGAGCAGCATTAGCAAGAAAGTTGCTTGCGGCAGAGAATATTGGAATAAATTCTGTTAAAAATGGTGTATTCTTGCCGAAATCAACTAAATACATTACAGTGAAGGATGCAATACCGCACACCAGAATACATACAGATTTATATTATAAGGAACTTACAAGAAAATTACTAAGCGCTGGTCCTGGTAATAGAGGTAAAGCTTTAGATCAGTTTAAACAAAGTATAATAAACGGAACTGTAAAATACTAATATTATAAATGCTATAGATATACAAAATATAACAGCTATAATAATTAAATTGAATATTATTTAGTTATAAAATTTAAATAGATGAAAATTTATAGAATAGAGGTTGATGTCAAAAAATATCAATGGATTATGGCCGATATTAATGAAGATGATAGTAATTTCATCGACATACATTTTTTTAATGGTAAAGAAAAAAATAATTGGCCGGAAGATATTGATTTTTATATTTATAATACCAAGAATTTGCCGGGTAATTTTTTCTATTTAGATGGTGGAAGTGCTTTAGTTTTTGACCAAGCTGTATATGATAGCCCTATTTTTGATATTTTTGAACAAGCTGGTCAAATTATTCCTATTAATTGTTCTGGAGAAAAATTATACATTCTGAATGTTTTAGAATGCATAAATATGCTTGATTTGAATAAATCCCAATTTGAAATTTATGATGATGGTTCAAAAGGCGAAGTTTTGGAATTTCATTTTCATGAGGAAAGGATTTCTGAATCTAGTATTTTTAAAATACCCCAAATGAATGCATCACAGGTACTTACATATTGTGATGTTAAAGATGCAAGCGATGAATTTTTTAATCTTTACAATAAGTTTAACTTTACAGGATTAGTGTTTGAAAAACTATATGAAACTCCTGCTATAACTAGTCCATAATTAGTGATAGTTTTTTGCTTTAAGAGGCGTTTGGAATGGCCATGCCAGGAAGAAACACGGAAGGGGATTACCGCTATGCCTACCAGGGGCAGGAGAAAGACCCGGAGACCGGAAAAGAGGCTTTTGAGCTGAGATTATGGGATAGCCGAATAAGAAGATGGTTGACTACCGATCCTTGTAATCAGCATAATTCTCCGTATCTTAGAATGGGGAATGATCCAGTAAACGGGATTGACCCTGATGGAGGTTATAAGACACGTGCTGGAGCTATACTAGGATGGATAGGTGGGGGTTTTAAAGGTTTTTTCCTTAAAAGCGATGATCCAAAAACAAAATATCATAAATTTGGGATAAAGGGTAGTTCAATTGAGAACGGTGTGAATGTTTTCAATGTGAATTTTGGTAATATAAGTGAAAAATTAAGAAAAAATGGCGGGGTCGTAAATAGCCAGGGAGCTTGGTTTTTGCTTCACAAATTAGTAAGGCTGGATTTTTTAGTCAAATTGAATTTTTTCAAAAAAAGAAACCTGCTGATTTTGGGGAAAGTTTAGCTCAGATTGGTGTAGGTACGACTTATGGCACCGCAAATAACATATATTCACTTTTTAAAGGGGGAAGAACTTTTAGTGGAGAACAATTGCAAGGGGATCATAGAACTGAAGCTGGTTTAATGGGATTTTTGGATATAGCTTCGATGGGAACTGAATATGGAATTAAAAGTACGTTTTTGCACTTGATGAAGCCATCTTTTAAAGGATTTAATAAATTTGCCAAAGAAACTAAAGGTTTATTCTCTGGAGTGGATCATGCTAAAGTCAGAGGTAAGTCTTACAGGACTATGATTGAAAGGCATAATGCAGATTCTTATAAATTAAGAAAACAACTAGAACGAATATCGGCCTTTCAATTCAGAACTAGCTTGGGTACGGAATTATTATACGAAAATGATTAAAAAACATGTTTGGAGGGTTATATTTTATGAGACTTGTAGGGGCATTATTAATATGGCTATTTACAGGGTTTCGAGGTAATCTTGAAGATCATTTACATCGTTTTTATTCTTTAATAGTAGGAGTTCTTTTTTTTGGAATTTTATTTTTTATCCTCTATTTAAAATTGAGTTAAGTTTTATTGTTACAAATTCAAGAATGAGAAACCGTAATGTCATTACGGTGTATTTGATAATTGTTTGACTTCTTGTAATTAAATTGTATTCATAATTTTTATCTCTTCCCATGAAGCATTATTATCTTACATTCGTTCTTACCATGTTTTCTATTATACTAACTTCTCAAAACATATTGGATTCAAATGTGAATTTGTTGTACGAGGCGAGTTACCGCGTGGATGGGACCAAGGTAAGTTCAGGCGTATCGTATTATAACAATATGGGGAAGCTTACCCAGAGCCAGCAATGGGATATCGCCAGTGATACGGTTTGGGCCAGTGGGGTGTATTATGATTCGTATGGTAGAGCAGTGCTCAATACGCTTTCTGCACCTGTGGGTACAGATTTTCTGAAGGAGACGAACCTGATCAAGGATGCATCGGGCGGTGATTTTGATTTTATAGATTACCAGTTTGGGAATCAACTAACCCCTTCGGCGGTAAGTTCCCAGAGTAAATTAGGAAGCTATTATAGTAATACAAATTCCTCAAATCCTTACCAGGATATTACTGATCATCCTTATTCTTTAGCGGTATATAGTCGTCTTCGCCCTGGCGAGGCTTTACGTAGCCTAGGAGGGAAGAAAGTGGACATAGATGGAGATGACACCTATAGCTGGGAATCGGGTTATTCCTTTAAGATGAAAGCCGGAGACGAACTGGCAGCTGGTGTTGCTTTTAATGATGCTTCTTATAGCAGCCGGGTTGTTTTTAAGACCGTCATGCGAAGCCCTGAAGGTTTTGAAGTGGTGAAGTTCGAAGACGGCCAGGGGAACCTGCTTGCCCAGGCACGAAGTGGAAATGAATCCGGTGGGACTACACCTCGTAATAGCAGTGTATCGATGAATGAGCAAGGCTATGTAGATATTCATATTCCAAAAGGCTGTAGCGGGGCGAGCGTGAGCGGAGCCTCCGGTTATAGCCTTGAGATTTTTGACTTGATCACCGAACAGAAAATAACAACTTCATTAAGTTCGCTTCCCTCAGGCTTCTATAGAATTGCTGTAGAAGATCCCGGACTGGTTCCAGAAGAGGATCGTTCTGGTTTTACAAACATAAGCGTTAGTTACCAGGAGAATTATTATGATTACGCTTTGAATTACTATGATAAAGCGGGGCGTCCTACTTCCAGCACCCAGCCACTATCCGGCCTGGCAGCTTCAACGAATAGCTATAACAGTCTAGGACAATTGCTTTCTACGAGCAATCCAGATAAGGGGACGGGTAATTTTAAATACCGTAAAGACGGTCAGATACGATTTTCTCAAAACAGCAAACAGGCACAAGTAGGCCATTTTAGTTATACCGATTACGATCAATATGCCCGTCCAGTAGAAAGCGGTGTGGTAACCAATCTTAGCTTTGCGACGATGGATCCCGATGCATCGCTACTGGGATCGGCCATCACCGAAGAAGTGGTAAAAACGACTTACGATATTCCTGCAGATCTATCTGGTATGATGCCTGCCGGTTGTTCCCTTCCGGCCGCTTACCAGCAAGGCTTTGTAAATAGTAATATCAGTATGACCACTACCCAGAGTCCTAAGACGGCTACCACGGTCTATAGTTATGATATTCTGGGGAGAGTTACCTGGATCGTCCAGTTTATCGAAGGCCTGGAGTGTCCAAAAACCATCGATTACACCTATGATCCTGTGAGTGGCCAGGTTACCAAAGTAGACTACCAGCAGCATACCCCGGGAGAGCGTTTTATTCACCAATATAATTATGATCAAAGTGGTCGGCTGACCACGGTAAGTACCTCTACCGATGATGTAAGCTATAAGCAGCAGGCTAGTTATACTTATAATATATCGGGGGAATTAACCCGAACTATTATTGGGGATAACCTGCAGGGAATCGATTATGTATATAACCTGGAAGGACAGCTCAAGGCAATCAATCATCCATCATTAATGGTGGAGAACGACCCGGGACAGGATGGAACGGAGAGCTCACAGGTATTGCCCGATCTCTTTGGATTAGGAATCGATTACCATAACCAGGATTACTTAAGAGATAATACCCCTACCCCGGTAGCTACATTTAGCGGGGGAGTTAATAATATCAATGGAAACATCAAGGCACTTCGGTGGAAATCTGATGCTCAGGATACTAAACAACACTTGTATAATTATCAATACTCTAAGGAGAGCTGGTTAAAAGAAGCAGAATATGGAAGGTATGAAGAAGGGGTCAACGCGCCGCTAAACTTATCGGTCACCAACCAGCTACTTAGCGGGGAACAGGAGAATTTTTACGCCCAGGAATCGATTACCTTTGGTCCCGGTTTTACTGCCGAGGCCGGCTCAGAGATGACCGCCCGTATTGTAGCAGGGGAGGAGCTGTATACCCCGGATCCTAACCAGGATTATATGGTGGATAATATCAATTATGACGCCAACGGAAACATTGTGAACCTTCGCAGGAACAAACAAACCGAGAATGGGTCCAATAAGATGGATGACCTGAGTTACTCGTATTATCCTGGTAAGAACCAGTTGCAGCATGTGGCTGACGGTGTCACAGAAACGACTAATGCCAATGACATCAAAAGCCAGGGTGGCAACAACTATGTGTATAATGAAATAGGTCAACTGGTTTTCAATACCGAAGAAGACCTTACCTATACGTATACCACCTCAGGCCTTGTAGAGACCGTGAGCAAGCCAAGTGTAGTGGTCAACTTCTATTACAACGACCGCGGTCATCGTACCCGCAAGGAAAGTACGATCAGTGGGGTAACCACCAATACCTATTACGTGCGAGATGTGAGCGGTAATGTCATGGCCATCTACAATGAAGCCGGTGCAGGTACTACGATGGAGCATCCGATTTTTGGTAACAGCCGAATCGGTGTAGCCAAAAGAAACCTTGGCCAGACCACGCTTACCAACCTAAATTATGTCTACCAGCTTACCGATCATCTGGGTAATGTAAGGATAGTAGTGCAACAGGATGACAGTGGGAACGCCATGGCCATCGGAAAGACCGATTACTATCCTTTTGGAATGGCGATGCCGGGGAGAAACATGGAGGGCGACTATCGTTATGCTTACCAGGGCCAGGAAAAAGACACGGAGACCGGAAAAGAGGCTTTTGAGCTAAGGCTATGGGATAGCCGAATAGGACGATGGCTGACTACCGATCCTTATAATCAGTATAATTCTCCGTATCTTGGAATGGGGAATAATCCAATAGTTCGTATCGATCCAGATGGAGGATTTGATTGGTATGTGGATAGAAATGGGGAATTGGAATGGCATGAAGGAAGTGGAAATATAGAGGGATTAACTTGGGTAGGTACCGATGGAGCTTCTGATAGTCATCTGAGTAGTATGTCTAACCTTTTTGGTGGTTCGGGAAAGGTGCCTAATTACGGAAATGGATTATTGGATGGTTTAGCGGGAGGTTTTAAAAGTACAATTGATTTTTTTAAAAGTTTGGGTACAGCT
>NZ_JBLVTK010000004.1:146518-158062 GCF_048285865.1 Christiangramia marina
AACAATGATGAGTCCTGCAATAGATGCTAGTGGAATTGGTTATGCAGAAGAACAACAACAGAAGATAATTAATTATGTAGGAATTACCATAGAAAATGCTGGAGACTATCCTGCATATGCTTGGGGTTACGTTACAGGTTATGGATTGGAAAAAGCAGGAGAAATTTGGTTAACAAGAAAAGCAGCCCCAGTATTGAAAGAAAATTTTGGTCAAAGGACTGTTTTGGGCGCCAGTAAATATACAAATAGATTTTCATTGGACATTCACGGTAAATTAGGTAAAATGTCTACAAGACATTGGACTTTTCCAAATAGTATGACAATAGATAGAGGTGCATTTTTAAATCGAAATTTTTTGACCCCTTTAGGTTATGGAACAGGTTTTGGTCAGTTGCAATATTTTCAAAATCAATAAAGTTTTAAAATGACCGACACGGAAATATTAGAACATATAAAAAAACTAATGGAGGAGGTTTTTGGGTATGATAAGAAAAAAATTTGTCCTCAAACTGATTTAACAAAATTAGGGTTACTTTCAGAGGATATAGATGTATTTTTTGTTAGATACAAAGAGATATTTAATGTGGATATGTCCGAATATGATTATTATAATTATTTCTATGAAGATGTTCTACCTTTTAGTTATTTCAAAAAAGTATTGAAAAGGATGCTTACAAAGGATACGAAAAGTTTATTAGTATGTGATTTGATATACTTTGCAAAAAGTGAAAAATGGAAAAAAAGTAAAATTAACTAATCTATCCTGTAACCTATTGTTCTGCGTATAATTAAGCATCACATCGAGCATATACCACTCCTGTCTTTATAGTTAGAAGGTAGTTGATGCTATTAGAAATAAAAAGAATTCGAAAAAATAATTTTTATAAATAGCAGATTGTAAATTGGAGAATAAGAGTACTAATACAACGGATAGCTTTTTTTAATCTTATATGGAAGCTAGAAATACTTTCAGAATTTTTACAGAAGTACATTATAAGGATAGTTTAAAGTTGGCTTTATAGCAATAAAAAGTGCGGTTAGAAGTATTATTTTTCTTTCATATAACTACGATTTGCTTCAGATTGTTGAAGAGATAACTCTAGTGTAAACACTCTATCAGGTTTTAAATGAAATATTGATCCTGGGATATCAGCATTTTGTATTTTAAAAATTTTCCTAATTGTAGAATTACACTATCCATTTAGTCTTTGAACGTAAGTATATTTAGACAGCAATTTTATTTCATTAATCTTTTTTACAAACGTAGAAACCGTAAATTAACTACGGTTTTTCTTACTTGAATGCCATTGGTAATAAATAAATTTGACACATCAACCAGTTCATTTATATTTTCTAAGTTTTTCGCGTAACATGATCTGCGAATCTTCAAAAAAAATCTATAAGACCTCAAATCTTAGCCCGATAATATTGCCATTTTGATGGGAACTATTTTAAAACTATAACGAAACGCTAGATATTTTTTATCGTTCTAAATGGTTATAATAGTTTACTATTTATTTAAAGTTTATACCACCCCCATGAAGAGATTATTCGTATTCTTTATCCTAACATTTTTATCTTTAACAACAATCTCTGCTCAGGAATTTAAAGCCGGAATTAGCGGTGGATATCCCTTCGGAAGCATTGGTGAGAACTTTTCAGTATTTACCGGAATCGATGTTGCCTATACCTTTGAGATTACTAACAATATACAATTGGGTGCCACAACAGGTTATGGCCGATATTTTTATAACGCTAATACCAGTCCGGAAGATCAGGCAGATGCTCAACTTGCTGGCAATGACTTTGGATAACTGCCCGTAGGCGCTACAGCTAAATATTCGCTAGGAAGATACTATAATTGGTTTGGAGGGTTTGACGTAGGATATGCTATAGCTACTGGATCCGAATCAACAAAAGAACTATCTGGTTTGAGTTATGTTTTAAAGACAGGTTGGCAGAATGAATTATTAGAAATATTTGGGTATTACAGAGGTATTGGTAATTCTGAAACGAAAACTAAAACATCAGGTAGTTTTACCTCATCTACAACTTTTGCGAAATTAGGATCAGCAGGTGTAGGTGTATCATATAAATTTAAATATTAACTTTTAAACTAACAATTATGAAAAGAAAGTCAGTTTTTCTACTATTTAGTTTGGCGCTGTTTTTAAGTTCCTGTACTGTTGAATGCGAATGTGAAGTATTGGAGAATGGTGATATAGAATGTCCTTGTTAACTAGGTTGCAATACTATGGAGTATTAGATATTGTTCTAAATGCAAATTTTTTTTTGCCTGATTGATTTTATTGAAAAAGAAATTTAATAGCTTTCTTCAGCCCTTTGTTATAAGTGAAATCTCATTGGAATTATTTGGATAATTATCTCAATTTCTTGAAGAAAAGGATCAATGAAAAATAGTCAAATTTGAAAATGGCTGATTCAGGCTTTATGAAAAATTGTAAAAAATCTAAATGCTAAAATGTCTCTAAAGGACATTTAATATTCTTTTAATCGGTATTTCACATATACTAAAAGATCAAAATTTTTATTTCTATCGTTTAAATTTAAACCGTACAATTCGTACGGTTTAGATATATTGAAGAGTTTCATTATTTGATAAGTTTGGTTAGTATAAAATATCCTAACATGAATAGACCGACGTTATGTTCTTTAATAGCCTTATTAAGTTTTTCCATTTTAACTGCTCAGGAAACTCTTCAAAGCGTTACTGAAAATGGAAATACTACAAATAGACGTATAATTTTAGACTCAGGTGCTGTAGTATCAAATGATAATTTGTTTATAGATGGAACCTCTATCACAGGAAAAGCACCTTTAGAAATAATAGGGAACCCCGATTCTATAGCCATTAATATTCAGGACGGAGCAATTCGGTTTGAAAAATCCTTCGATGCTAATGTGGGAGGTCCTTCGTCAGTTCTCCTTGGGTATTCATCTTCTGGAAAGGCTTATTTAAAGAGAGACGGTGCCGGGGATGTAGGTTTAAGGATTGAAAGTCAATCAGACGGAGTAAATCCAGTGTCTAGTTCAGTTACATTAGGTACCGAAAACTCTGAGGATTATTTACAGCTTTTTAATGAAACAGACGGTATCAAAAAATCTTCGGGTATAAGAATTTCATCCGGCAATTCAGATTACAAAGATTTCAAGGTAGAATATGGAGATAATGAAAGTTCCTATCCTGTTATGACTCTCTCTCCTGATTCTTTGACAACCTTCCACGGTAGTGTTGCAGTCAACACGATTCCATCTACTGAATATAGGTTAGCTGTAGGAGGAACTATATTAGCGGAGTCTGCTACGGTTAAGCTAAAGGAGGAATGGCCAGATTATGTTTTTAAGGATTCTTACGATTTATTGTCTTTAAAAGATTTGGAAGTTTATATAAAAAAAAATGGAAAACTTCCTAATATCCCATCGGCTAAAGAAATTGAGAAAAATGGAATGAATGTAGGAGAGATCAATAGAAATTTAGTTGAGAAGGTAGAAGAGTTAACATTGTATATGATTCAATTGAGTGCGGATCTTAAGAAACTACAGCAACGAAATGAACACCTTTTGGAGAAATTAAAGAGTCAAGAAAAATTGTGATTTGTCACAAAAGTATGGGAATAAATCATAAGTATTTTGAAAAGATAGGGACTAGTCTAGTTTTAAGCCTTCTAGGTTTCTTAACAAACTCCTTTGCTCAATGTCCCACTGTACTTCACCCTGAACAAATAATCTACAGAGAGATTCAAGGAAATCAGGCTCAGGTAAAGGAATTGGATGCACTTGATCAAGGGGGTGGAGTAGCGTGGTATCTAAGTGATTCTTCAACAGAAGCCCTTTCGGAAACCGATATTTTATCAAATAATACAACATATTATGTAGGAAGTTTCGATGGTAGTTGTAATGGTAATCGATCCAGTGTTACGGTCCAGCTTATAGATGCTCCGGAGATCCCAATCACATCTGGCCTTTTGGCTTATTTTCCGTTGGATGGAAATGGAGATGATATTAGTGGAAATAATTATCAAGGAAAAATGAATGATGTCGTTTTGGTAGCCGATCGCTATGGAAATATGGGCAAAGCATTAAGATTTAGCACTAATCAATCTTACATTAGATACGGAGATATCCTTGATATGGGCGATGGAGATTTTACAATTAATAGTTGGATTAATCACAACAATCCAAGTGGTATTTACGCTCCTTCTGCAAAATCTTATGCTGGAAATGGAATATTTAGATATGGATATGGTATTGAAAATTCTCGAGTTAGAGGTTTTATAAATTGGGGAGGTAGTTATGAGGTTGATTTTACAGGTGATAGAATTTTAGAGGTTTCGACCTGGCATATGATCACCATTACTTATGACCGAGACGGCATGGCAAGTTTGTACATTGATGGTGAGCTGGAAAAGGCCGTAGACATGAGTGATTCAGATGGGGTTCATATGAATTCAAAATATGAATTTAGAATTGGGGAGTATGATTATAATGTCTTTAATTTTGTAGGTACTATTGATGATGTTAGTATTTATAATAAAGCACTTGCACCAACAGAGATTAATCAATTATTTTTAGAGCCCGTATCAAGTTTAACTTTTCAGAAAATAACAGGAACTGGAAAATATACTGTCAACCGCTTGAATTTATATGGTGGACTCAGTATCTACAATGATAATCTCTATGTGGAAGGTAATTCTTTGGGAAAATCATATCCAATATCAGTAGCCGCTACACAGAATATCACAGCCATTAGTATTTTGAATGGAGGTATTGCTCAAGGTGAAACCAAGAATAATTTTGAGGGGAATTATCGATATTATAATGATGGAGTTTTACAATATTATAATAAAGATCAAAATTCTAATTTATCAATTTTATCTTTAAACAATACCGGGAGGTCCTTGTTATCATTACAATTAAATAATGTTGAATTAAACCTTGGCCACCGAACCGCTAAGAATTCTTATAGTTTACGTGATACTCCAGGTATTGAAAAAAAAGATATAGATTTTCTATTTAAAGATAATGATTTTATCCCGATTACCTTTAATTCAGATACTACGACTATTTTTAAAGGGCAACTGCAGTTGGGAGACTTAAAAGCTTCCAGTTACGACCTTGTGGTAGGGGGAGCGATGATCTCTGAATCGATGGTCATGGAGGTGGAAGCTAATTGGCCGGATTATGTATTTTCAGATGAGTATATACTAGCCTCTTTAAACGATCTAAATGAGTATATATTCGAGCATGGTCATTTGCCTGGTCTGCCAACAGCTGAGAAGGTTGCAAAGCGAGGTATAGATATAGCTGAGACTGAACGTATAATTTTAGAAAAAATTGAGGAGCTTACTCTACATTTAATAAAAATCAATAATCAAATAGAAAGAATTAAACTGGATTAAATCATCAAGAATTACAACCTTATGAGAAAACTGAATTATATTCTAAAATTTTCCTTGTGTTTAATACTCATGATTGTGTTGTTTTCTTGTAAAACTATGAGTTTAGGTGAAAGGTCATTGAGTCCTAATCTTGTAGAGGATATTTCCCTTGGTTCGGTTGGATCGATGAATAAAAAAATTTTCAGTAAAGAATTTAATGAAGTCGGGACTCCATACTTAGTTAATGACATTAAGCTGAACATAAGTAAAGAGATACTTTCGGAAGGAGATTTCAATGTAGTATCAGCTAGAAAGGTCAAGCCAATTGATTCATTAATGAATACAGATTCAATTAATAAGGCTATTACTATAAAATTAAAACTAGCTGATGAAATTGGATACATTAATTCTATAAATAATAGTAAAGCTCTCAGGAAGTATCTAACAAATACAAATAATGGGGTGGTTGTTACAGAAATAAAAGTTTCTATCCCATCGTCCATCGCTTTGGAACTAATTAACGCAGAGGAAGTTTATTTGCAGAATGGTTCTATTAGTGCTTATACTTTGACAACCTATTCTAGCCAGACCGGCTACAATAGAGTAAGTTTTAAGGATGGAGTTATTTTAGGTTTTGAAGTCAGTAATTTCTGTTGGATTCGAAACGTTAGAGGAGATATAACAGCCATGGCGATAGTTAAAAAAGGTAAATCCTGTCCAGGAAGAACAAAAAGGAATTCTACTAATTTTGATTTAGAGAAAGATTTTAAAGATTTTTATTAGTATGAGAAGAACACTGCTATATTTATTGACCTTTTTAACACTATGTTCGTGCGAAGAGATTCTTTTAGAAATTGATATAAAAGATGAATTGCCTGAACTTTTGGCACCAACTAACGATAGTGAATTGAAAGCTTCGAATATTGACTTCGAATGGCAAGAAATTAATGGGGCTTCTTCCTATAGAATACAAATCGTCAAACCTAGTTTTGAAGAGGTTAATCAATTTTTAGTTAACGAAATTGTTGAAGAAACAAGTTTTACTAAAAACCTTTCTATTGGTGATTATGAATGGAGAATTACTGCCTTAAATAGTGGTTATACATCAAGGTCGACACAAGCTTTTTTTGAGGTACAAAGTAATGACGACTTTTCAAGTTTTGAAATCAACTTACTAGAACCTGATAATAACCTAAAGACGAATGTAGCACTTCAGAATTTGAGGTGGGAACCAATGGAAAGTGCGGAAGTTTATAGATTACAAATTTTCACTGAAAACGAGTTGATTCTTGAAACTACAACAGATTCTACTAGTTATGAATATTTATTTGATAATGGTAGATTCATTTGGCAAGTGAGGGGAGAGACTGAAATTGAGAATACATTTTATTCAAATCATACAATTATCATTGATACCACCGATCCTGAAGTAGCAAGGTTGATTTCTTCAAAGAATGACACTATTCTTACTAATAATACTATCAATTTTATGTGGGAAAGACTTCAATTAATTGAAACAGAAGCAGTAGATAGTATTTATATTTTTGAAGATCTAAATTTAGAAGTATTAGTTGAGAAAGATACAGGAACAGGCGCATACACTTCTATTTTGGACCGAAATAAGACATATTATTGGTTTGTAAGGTCCTTTGATGAAGCAGGTAATGAGTCCAGAAGTAGTGAGAATTTTTCCTTCACAATCAATTGATTTGAAAAACAAGAATTTATACGTCTTAATACCTGTAGTCCTGATTATTTGGGGTGTTTTAGGTTTTAAGTTTTTCAACTCTTTAAGCAAAGACATTAATTCAATTTCAACGAATTCATTGCAAGAAACTATTCAAAACCCAAAAATTCCCCGTAATTTGAGAATGTTAAAGTTACGCGATATAGATAAAGATCCATTTCTAGGCCTATCCTATCAAAAACCATCCAGAAATTATAATAATCATCACGTAAAAAAAATAAGTAGGATTGAATGGCCTCCGATTACTTATTTAGGATCTATTGAGGATGCAAGTGATAGCAATAGCATTCATATTATAAAAGTTGGTCGATCTCAATTTCTATTTGAGAATGGAGACATTCATCTAGAGGTTAAATTGATAAGAACTTTTAAAAATAAAGTGAGGTTATCATATAAAGGTGAATCTAAGGTTTTTATCAAATCCTAGCATTATGATAAAAAGAATAAAAGGTTCTGCTTTACATTTTGTAGTGCTTATTTCGGTATTAATTTTTATCATTCTGGGAACATTCCTACTGCTTACTTATACAAATAATCTACTTGAAAATAAGGCTTCAAATTTAATAGAGAATATCTACAATGCTGAGGAAAATATAGTTCGATATGGTGAAATGAAAAATTTTCCAAGTATAAGGAAAAATAATATTAAACAATCGTATTGGGGAAGTTTTGAGAAAGTAATAAGTAAATCTGGAGAAGGTGCGGATAGCTTTTCGCGTGCTGCACTTTTAGGGTCAGAAATTTCAAAAAATTTCCCAACTCTATATTTAGAAGATCATAATATGCCTTTAGTTCTAGCTGGTAATACCCTGATTGAGGGTAAAGTTTATGTGCCGGGCAAATATGTGAGACCTGGTTCGGTAGGTGGGGTGTATTTTCAAGGTCCTGAGTTAATAGCTGGTAAATTGCTAGAAAGTGAAGCTAAATTGCCAGATCTAGATTTTGGCTGGTTAAAATATATCGACTCAATTTACAACAAAAAATATGCAGTAAGCGCGGATATTATTGATGAAAATTTTCAAAATACATTTTTGGAAGAAAAAAAAATCTTTTCACATCAGGGAGGTGATGTTGAATTCGAATTAGAAGGGAATTTAGTTTTGTTTAGTAAAAACCCAATTAATATTAAAAAATCGGCAACAATCGATCAGATCTTAATTATCGCTCCAAAAATAAAAGTTGAGGCAGGTTTCAAGGGTAGTTTACATGCCATAACTGGTAACTTTGAAAGTGGAAAAGATACTTATTTTGAATATCCGTCCTCTGTCACCACTTTCAGGCAAAATGAAAATCAAAAAGATACTGATATCGTCCTCAATCAAGGAACTCACTTTGAAGGCAATATTATAAGCTTGAATTCAAAAACATTCCCCAAAAAACTGAATAATATTATTATTCACGATGGATCCACGGTGATAGGATTTATATATTGTCAAGGTACAGTAGAATTTTATGGGACATTAACTGGCAGTCTTTTCTCGAAAAATGTCATGACTGCTAAAAAGGGTTCTAAATATCTAAATCATCTTTACAATTGTACTATAACTAACCAAAGATTGTCCAAAACATTTGGAGGTCCGCTTCTTGCGGATTCGGATAAAACAATCACTGCATGGCTATACTAAGATTAAAAGCGAGTACTCTAATGGAGACTTTAATTGCATCAATAATCATATTTATCATATTTGTGATTGCTATAGAAATCATTAATAACGTTGCATTGAGAAATGACAAGCAAAGTCATTTTAAAATGAGGCAGGAAGTTAATGAGATAAGATATAAAGCCTCTACAAATAGACTAAAGTTACCATTCTATCAAAGATCAAAAGATTGGGATATTTTAGTATATCGTGAAGATGAATTTAAAATTTTAGAATTGAAAATTTTAGACACTGAAGATTTGATAAAATATAGTATTTCCAATGAGAATTTCTAAAAAGATTGCAGCATTTACGCTATCAGAACTTCTAGTAGTTTTAGTTATTAGTATTATCATTATTGGCACTGCGCTTTCGGCCATAAACATTATCAATAATAATATTGCTGAATATAGAATTTGGTATTCAACAATGTCGAAAAAGAGAGATTTAGAAAGTCGACTTTCCATTGATTTTCACAAATCCCAAAGTGTTTTATTTAATAGATCTGAGAATAAATTGATCTTTAAAATGTTTGAAGGTTCATTAAATTACGTAGAATATAAATTTTTAGAAAACAAAATTATAATGAAGTCCGATACCTTTCGGATTCCATATCAAACTTATAAAGTTTTTTTTAATGGCAATGAAATAAATGGACAGGAAGCTGATGCACTAAAAATTATTTTTTCGAACTCAGAGAAAGATTTTTTATTTGTTTCAAAATTTAATTCAGCTCAAAACATTTTGATGAATGAAATTTGAAACTATAAATGATGAAGTTAAGAGTAAGAATTCTAATGGCTCAAGTTCTATTTTAAAAAAGGAGATTAACCTTTTCGGAGTCAATTTCTCCGAGATAAAAAAAGAAAGATTTTATGAGGAGCTATCAATTCTTTTACTTTCGGGTGTGGATCTTAGGCGTGGTTTAGATATTATAAAAGAATCTGCTAGGAAAGAAAAAGACTCAGTAATCTATGGTGAAATAATTACTTTAATTACCGAAGGGCGAAATTTTGGAGAAGCCTTAGAAAGGACGAGTAAATTCTCCAAACATGAAATTAAGTCTATTGAAATAGGTGAAAGTACAGGTACTACGGCAAGTATTCTCAAAGACTTAGCTCTTTTCTATAAAAATAAGAATGAACAAAAAAGAGAAATTATTTCAGCGATATCTTATCCTATAATAGTTTTAATTACGGCGTTCGTAGTTATACTTTTCATGTTGAACTATGTCGTACCTATGTTTAAAGATATTTTCAATCAAAATAATTTAGAATTACCATTCTTAACCAAGTTGATCGTCTTATTGTCTAATATATTGAAAGATAATAGTTTTAATTTATTAATTACTTTGATAAGTTTTATTTCACTTTTCTATATTTTGAAGAAAAAGTTATGGTTTAAAAAGATTCTTGACCAAATGATATTATCCATGCCATTTGTAGGCGTATATATAAAAACAATAAAGCTGACTCGTTTGATGCAGACATTATCTTTACAAATAAAGGCTAAAATACCTTTATCCAATGCCTTGAATTTAGTTAGTGAGGTAGTAGATTTTTATCCTCTGACTGATCAACTCAAAGAAATAGAAAGCGATATTATAAAAGGAGAGTCTATCAGTCATAGTTTTGGTAAACATTCATTTTTTGATGCTAAGATTATTGCATTTTTAAAAGTTGCCGAGGAAACTAATAATACAGAATATGTATTTCAAAAACTTTATGAACAATATTCATCCAAATCCAATTATTATGCTAAGAATATGGCGAATTATTTAAACCCCCTATTAACTTTATTAGTGGGTTTTATAGTCGCTGTGATTTTAATTGCCATGTATCTACCGATGTTTAAGCTTAGTACTGTGATAAATTAGAGATTTTTAAATTTAAAGAAATACGGTAGTAAAGCTCTTTTAGGAAATCCCTCGGAAAAGAAAAATACAACGTTAAATAGATAAGTTGACCAAATAACATGCATATTCACTTTCTTACAAGAGAATTAACCACTATCACGGTCTCAAAATAACTTCCAGACGTTTTTCTTATTAGCAATATTTTCATAAGACTCTAATTTCTCATTACCCGATTTAATTTGTTTCAAATTTTTTCAATCCCTTTAAGTTCTTTCCATTTTAGCTTTCTTCTTTTTATATAATTTTAGTAAGTAATAGAAAAAATGCGCTATTTGAAGCAATTAAAAGTTTCCAGGTTTATTTTCTCTCTCATTTAATCGTTCAGTTGTTAGTAATCAAATAACAACTACTAAGATTTAAACTAAAAGATTTGCACTAGAAAACGTGTTATGTTTTATAAAAACATTAAAGTTTACATAGTCTTTATTCTTCATTGAAAAATTTGATTTTAAAATTATATGTATCCTTCATCAGAATATAAATTGAAACTAATGAAACATGTCTATTTAATAATTTAAGAATCAACATAGATTAGTAAGTCATTTAATTTTGAACAATCATTACTATTCTTTTTATAATAGTCAAATAAATGACTTTAACACTTTTGTTAGCCTAAACCGTAAAAGCTTTATGGTTCTAAATGAATTCTTCATTATGAACTCTACTACATTGTAATCAAGTTTCCGGAAAACTTAAGGTGGTCTCTGAAAAACCTTAATAGAGTAGGAATAAATTTTAAATTTTTATTATGAAAAAATTATCAGAAGTAGAGTTCAAAAAAATGGATTCCGAAGAACAAAGAAGAATTAATGGAGGAAATAAACTTACTACAGCCCCTATAGA
>NZ_JBLVTK010000004.1:158182-179558 GCF_048285865.1 Christiangramia marina
ATAATCATTCTTGGCCTGTAAAGGTCAAGAATGATTTTAATAAAATGATTTTCAATGGTATTAATATTAAGTCGACAAGATGATGGTTCTACTGCTTTCGTAGGTCAATGGTTGCAATATTTACGAAAGGATTTTCTTCGAATTAACGGTGATTCCGATGTTATGAAATTCAAAGGCATCGATATGAAGAATAAGAAATTGCTCATCGAGCAAAACTCTCAATGCTATAATATTTTTGATTTTAGTTCATTTTGGTATCGTAGAAGAGGTATGTCGAGTAAAAATCTGCAGGTTGATACTATAGATGAAAAAGATGCCATTTTTCCTGATAATATAAGTTATCATGGTAGGCATATGACTGCAGAGTTAAAAGAAATAATTTCTTACGTACACTACATAGCAGAGAAAAATGCTTTGAAAATAATAGGCGGGCATGAATCTGTAAATGTGAACAAGCTCAAAGTTCTTGATTTAGCCCAAGATTCTGGATTGAAAATTCCTGAGTCCTATGTTATGAGTTGTAAAGAAGATTTGATAGAACTTGTAAATCAAAGAGGAAATGAAGTAATTACTAAGGCACTTAGTCAGGGAGTATATTTTTTTACAAAAGACAGACATTATTATTCGTATACTGAAAAATTAACGTTGGAATCAATAGAAAAGCTTCCTAATTCTTTTTTTCCATCTCTAATTCAATTAGAGATCAAGAAAAAATATGAACTACGTATTTTCTATCTGCATGGTCAATTTTATACAATGGCAATATTTTCTCAAAATGATGATAATACCAAAGTAGATTTTAGAAAACAAAATAGTGAGGATCCTCATCGTAGTGTTCCTTTCAACTTGCCATTAGAAATAAAAGAAAAGTTAAAAGTCATATCTCAGAAACTTAACTTGAATACAGGATCGTATGATATTATAGTTGATAAAGATGACAATTTTATTTTTTTGGAAGTAAATCCTATCGGCCAATTTAGTATGACCTCCTTTCCATGCAATTATTATTTAGAAAAAAAAATAGCTGAATACCTATGAAAGTTAAACTGAATAAACTTAAAATAAAGAAATCCGATCGGCAAAATCTCCCAATATTTTATAATTTCATTTCCTATAATGATTTTCAGACTATGGAAAATGCAGACGAAAAAATAAGTTTTAGTAAAGAACTGAATTGTTATATCGACCATCCGGCACCAACAAAACTTATATCTAAGATTATTGATTTTTCTAAAATTAAATAGGTTATGGTAACGATAGATTTATTATTAGATAGTAAAGATCAATATGTTTATTTATTCTCCGATTGCTTTTTAGTAAAAGGACATACGCGTACAATGATATGTGATGTATCTAGAAAGAAAATGTACTTTATAAATAATCCGTATTTTGAAGTCCTAGAGGAATTAAAATGTACTAAAATAGGTGATTATATTCATAATTTGGCTACAGAAGATGACCTAGAGATTTTCTGCCAGTTTTTGAATTATTTATTTGAGAACCAATTGGCTACAATTGTTACAGAAATAGACAGCTTTCCACCTATAGAGATTCAATGGGATAGTCCCCATCACGTTTCTAATGCTATTATAGACATACGTGATAAGGATCATCCGTTTGGTAAAATATTTATGCAATTAGACCATTTATTGTGTCCCCACGTTCAAATACGATCTTATAAAATTTTGACTTATGAGTATTTACATAACATTTTATGCAGTTATTCAAAGATTTCGAATTTCAGGCATATTCAAATACTAACTAAATACAGTAGTCAACTCAACTTGTCCATGTTCATGGAAATGACTAAGAAATTCCCTATGATTTCCATTGTTTTTCATTCAGTTCCAGAAAAAGATATAGTAAAACTGCAGGGATATGCCTCTTCTTTAACTTTCATCAATGAACCTATTGATTCCTGTAAGCAATGTGGAATTATCAATAAAGAGTCATTGGGACTTGGAGGCTTAAGTAATTTTATGGAAAATATGCTTTACAATGGTTGTCTCAATAGGAAGATTTCTATCGACGAGAATGGTAATATCAAGAATTGTCCTTCGATGACGAAAATTTATGGGAACATTGCTGATGAGAAACTTGAAGAGGTTATTGAGTTTACAGCATTCAAAAATCTGTGGACTATTAAAAAGGATGAAATTAAAAAGTGCCAGGACTGTGAATACAGGTACGTATGTACAGACTGTAGAGCCTATTTGGAGGATGAAACGGATATTTATTCCAAGCCATTAAAATGTGATTATGATCCATACCAAGGAACATGGAAATAAATTATAGCGAGATGAAAAATTATGCATTTTTATTATTTATAATATTATTAAGTTCAAATATGCGCAGCCAGACTAGTTTTTTAGAAAATTTTAAAGAATTGAGCCAGCAGGCATATACAGAATATCAAAAAGAGAACTATCAAAAATCTGCGGAATTGAATGTTAAAGTTTTTCGCCTGTTGGATAAAAATAATGTAGAACAAAAATTTGATCCAGCTTATAATGCAATTTGCACATTTGCTTTAGCTGGAGAAAAGGACAAAGCATTCGAATGGTTGGAATTCTTAGTTAGAGAAGGAAAGTTGAATAATTATAATTTTAGATCTGATCAGGATCTAAAATCCTTAAAAGGTGATCCTCGCTGGAATAAGTTAATAGAACAAGGAAAATCTAAGGCGAATATGAGTGAGAATTTAAAGATGGTCAAGTCAGAACTACAAGACATTTATAAATCCGATCAAGAGATAAGGTTTAAACTAATGAATTTAAGTAATGAAATGAAAGAAGAGACAAACTCTGAAAATTTAAAACGTTCATTTCAAGATTTAGTAGTTAAAATGAAAAAAATTGATTCTATTAATTTATCCAAAATAGAATTAATAATAGAAAATTATGGCTGGCTTGGGCAGGATAAAATTGGTTATGAACCAAGTCAAGCTCTTTTTTTGGTTATTCAACATTCTGACCTCGAAACTCAACTGAAATACTTGCCTATTATCAGAGAAGCGGCATTGGCAGGCGATACTGAAAAAAGTAACCTTGCTTTAATTGAAGATAGAGTAGCCCTAAGAAAAGGAGAAAGACAAATTTATGGAAGTCAAATTTGGACAGATCAAAATTCAGGGAAGCAATACGTTGACCTGTTGATGGATCCTATTAAAGTAGATGAAAGAAGATCTTCCATGGGGCTACCTCCCATGAAGTCTTATCTGCAGCAGTTCTTTGGTATGGATTGGAATGCTGAAGAATACAGAGATACTATCCTGCCAAAGCTCATAAAAATAAAAAAGAAATCAAGTAGTGAACCAGGTGATGAAAGATAAATAATGGGTATAGATAAATTTCCTCATTATAAGCAACCTGACGCTAAGGATTGTGGGCCAACGTGTTTAAAAATTATCGGTAAATTCTATGGAAAGAATTTAAGTATAAGCGAACTTAGAAAGTTGTCTGAGACGACAAGGGGAGGGAGCAGTCTGTTATCGCTGAGTAATACTTCAGAGAAGTTAGGGTTTCATAGTATAGCTGCTAAAATCTCACTTGATTCCCTAAAAAAAGCACCCTTACCATGTATCTTATTTTGGAATGATAACCACTATGTAGTACTTTATAAGTATAAAAAGGATAAATTTTTTATATCGGACCCTGCTTACGGTAAAATTTCCTATTCTATAGAAGAATTTGTTAAATTATGGTCCACTAGTAATTCAAAAGAGGGGATAGCCTTATTATTAGATCCAACGCCAAAATTTTTTAATAATTCTTTTGCCAAAGAAGAAAACAAATTTGGATTAAGATATTTTGCTCATTACTTGTATCGTTATAAGGCATTCTTAGTTCAATTAGGAGTTGGATTAGTAGTTGCAAGTATTTTACAGGTATTTGTACCATTTTTAACTCAGAGCGTAGTAGATGTAGGAATTAAAAATCAGGACATTGATTTTATTTATCTTATACTTATAGCACAAATCGTACTTTTTATAGGAAAAAGTCTAATAGAAATTATCAGGAGTTGGATACTCTTACATTTGAGTACCAGAATAAATATTTCTTTTATTTCTGATTTTTTCATTAAGTTGATGAATCTTCCGATATCATTTTTTGACTCAAAAATGACTGGAGATATCCTTCAAAGGATTAATGATCATAAGCGGATTGAGCAATTGTTGACCAATTCAACCTTGAACGTTTTGTTCTCCAGTGTCACCTTTCTAGTATTTACCTTAGTTTTAGCTTATTATAGTGCAGCCATATTCGGAATCTTTCTAATCGGGAGTATTTTATATTTTGGATGGATTTTTCTCTTCCTTAAAAAGAGAAAAGAATTAGATCATAAGCGTTTTTCCATTAATAGCGAGGAACAAAGTACAGTTATAGAACTTATAAATGGAATGCAGGAAATTAAACTTCACAATGCCGAGAAACAAAAAAGGTGGCATTGGGAACATCTTCAAGCTAATATATTTCGAGTATCCGTGAATAGCCTATCCTTAGAGCAATATCAATCAGTAGGATCCTCATTAATCAATGAATTAAAAAATATAATTATTACCATCTATGCAGCCAAGCTCGTTATTACCGGAGAAATAACCTTAGGTATGATGTTGGCAATTTCCTATATCGTTGGCCAACTTAATTCACCAGTTCAAGAATTTATAGGTTTTGTGAAGCAATTTCAGGATGCAAAAATCTCTATTTCAAGACTTGCAGAAATTCATAGTAAGGAAGAGGAAGATGATAATGCTATAGGAGGTTTCTGGATTGACAAAAATACTTGTTTAATTATTCAGAACTTAAAATTTAAGTATCCAGGATCGGCAGCTTATGTTTTGAATGGGATCAATCTTGTAATTCCAGCGAATAAGACTACTGCCATAGTTGGGAGTAGTGGAAGTGGAAAAACAACCTTAATGAAAATGTTGCTTAAATTTTATGAGTCTAATGAGGGTGAAATCTTGATTGGTGAAAATAAACTTAGAAATCTATCTGTAAAAAGGTGGAGAGAGCATTGCGGGGTAGTAATGCAGGAGGGTCACATATTCAATGATACTATAGAAGAAAATATCATCATGGGATCTGAATTAGTTAGCTATGAAAAACTAAGATATTCGACTAAAATTGCTTGCATAGATTCGTTTATTAACGAATTACCCTTACAATATAATACTGTTATAGGAAACGAAGGCATGAATTTGAGTACTGGACAGAAGCAACGAATCTTAATTGCTCGTGCTGTATACAAAGATCCTGATTTTATATTTTTTGACGAAGCAACTAGTGCTTTGGACGCAAACAATGAAAAAAATATAATAGAAAATCTAAATAAATTTTTTCAAGATCGTACAGCAATCATAATTGCTCACAGACTTAGTACCGTGAAATCCGCTGATCAAATTTTAGTTCTAGAAGATGGGGAAATTATCGAAATAGGAAATCATGAAACATTGGTTGCTAACCAAGGTAGGTATTATAATTTGGTTAGGAACCAATTAGAACTAGGTGTATAATGCCGGAAATAGAAAGTTTAGATCAAAACCGTACAGAGGAAGTTAGGGATATCCTATCCAAGACTCCATCGTGGATGATTAGATGGGGTAGTACAGCTATTTTTCTAATTTTAATTGCTGTCCTGGCATTGACATACATTGTAAAATACCCTGACGCGATTTCTGGCCAAGTGGTTTTAACTTCGCAAATCCCACCTGAAAAAAAAGTTGCCAAAATTTCCGGTACTATTAGTAAATTGTTTGTAGAAGATGGAGAAATTGTAGAAAGTGGAGAATTACTAGCAGTTTTGGATAATGCGGCTGAATATCGCTCTGTACTCAAGTTGAAAGTATTATTACAGAGATTTAAGGAATCCAGCTATAATAGTACAATGAGTTTCAAGACGGTTTCAATGGGCTCCCTTGGGGAGATCGCAACTGACTATGCTAATTTTGAAAAAGCTTTATTACAGTTTAGGATGAACGAAAAGCTAGATCCATTTACTAAACAATTCTATGCGAATAAAAATTCAATACAAGAACTAACACTGAGAATAGAAAATACGATCGATCAGAAAAGGATTAACCAAAAGTCCTACGAGCTTTCTAAAAATAATCTTGAGCGGAAGAGAAAATTATTTGATAAAGGTGTAATTTCTAAGCAGGAATTTGAGTCCGACCAGATGGCACTTTTAAATAAAGAACAAGAACTTAAGCGATTTAATATAACTATTTCTCAGTTGAAACAGAATTTGTCAGACGCAATGAACAATTCTTCTAAAACTGAAATCGATTCAGAAATTATGGAATCTCAATTAAAGAAGGATTTGGTAATTGCAAGCAATCAATTACTCAAAAGTATAAGAGAGTGGGAAATACTCTATACCATACAAACAAATTCTGATGGAACTGTAGCTTTTCTAGATGTTTGGAACAATAATCAAAATGTACAACAAGGTCAAAATGTTTTTACAATAGTGCCACTTCAGAATTCCAGTTATTTAGCACGGATGAAGGCGCCGGCAAAAAATTCCGGTAAAATTGAGCATGGTCAGGATGTAAATATTCGTTTATTAGGATATCCAGAGGACGACTATGGAGTGTTAAAAGGAAGTGTACAATCAGTTTCGCAATTGCCTGATGAATCGGGATTTTATTTTATAGATATTAGCCTTAGAAAACCATTAATTACTTCATATGATTTAGAAATACCGTTTCAATATGAATTGTCTGGTCATGCAGAAATTATAACTGCTGATGAGAGATTAATTGAAAGAGTTTTTAAGCAATTTAAAAGTATTTTTAATAGAGGTTAATCTAAATTCAGCATTTCGAAGAATACTCTTTATTAGATATTTAGTTTCAGGTGTTACTAATATTCTATTTTAACAGTCTAAGGAGTGGATATATTATCAGAAGTTTATTACTTCAAAAAAAAATTTGGTTACTTTCAATGAAAGAGAATTAGATATTATAGAGAGGTACTTTAAAGCTATATAAAGAAACTTAACCAAAGAATTTATGAAAATCTCACATCAACTCCTAGTATAACACTTATGTAAATTTATTTATTAATGAGATTTAAAGCAGTCACTTGGTTGATATTTTATTTTGATACATTGGCTAGACGGCTTTCAATAACTTAATTTCAAAATTTATATAAATAAGAATCATTTCGGCAAAAATTCAATTTCTGGATTTTAGATTGATAAAATAAACTTTAATAAATTTTTTCTGATTAGGATTTCTCTACTATTTAATTTCAAAGCTAAATTTATTTTGTGTCTTATATTTTTCCTGTTTTCCAATAGACAGCATAAATCTGTCATATGCAGCTTTTTTTAACCACTGCGCCGTTAAGTTAGACTCCAAAACTTTACTCCTAGCAGCTTGAGACGCTAATCCTGAAGCAATTTTATAGTCTGCACTATTGTTGCTATGATGAAATATAAATGCTGCATGAAATTGATTTAGGGGATCCGTAATTTTGTTTTCGGAATAGATATCTTTCACTTGTGACAATCGTAAACTATCCCTTTCATCCAGTTTACTTATAAATTTTACGTAAGATCTCAATTCTTTTCTATCGCTTTGATCAGTTTCATAAGCATATTTTAAATTTGCCTCAATATTTTCAGATTTGATTATTGCTTTGTTATATGGTCTAAATAGGGAAGTAATTATACCAATTACACATATTAAGATGATATATATTGGCACCTTATGAGCTCTATTATTTAGATTTTTAAATATCGATAATAGACCAACCAATAGTAAAGTTGCGATTGAAAGAACAGTCATGATTATTAATACATAATTGAACCATCCAGTTTTAAAGGATAGTATCGCTGCGAATATCGCTAAACTAAATATTACAAATGTTTTCTTCATAACAATAAGTATTTTGAAATAGTATACGGTTTGACATATCTATGTAATTGTGACACAAATTATTTTTGCAACTCATTTCTTTTGGTTAATCCTTAAACCTTTTCGAATAAATAGCCTTCCTATAGAGTTATTCTTGAAATTTTAATGAATTACTTTTAACTTACCAGCTTTGTAATTTAAATATTATTGATTCTACAGTACTAATATAATTAATAAGGGAATCAGGTAACTCTACCTTTTGTCAATCTACTTGAGAAAAATCACCGGATTTTGCTTTGACTTTGACGATTCAATTCGTCCGTTACATTTATGTAAATTAGGTTTTATAGTAAAAAATTATTAATAACTAACCGTAAAATAGGTAGGGCTTAGTTATCAGTGAAAGAAAATCCTAATAACATTTCCTGAAAGCTAAATTTTAAAATATTTCATGGTGATTAGTTACTTGTTACGATCAATTCTACTGTGATATTTTAATATTATTAACAATAAAAATACCTTAAGTTATTTCTTAGCTCAAGCTCTCTGATTCCAATATTCTTTTCCAATCTTAATGTAAATAGAGATTTTCAAGTAGCAACCTTATTAAGAATAACGTATGATCGGGTGATAGTAAGTTTAAGTACTATAAAATGATTTTTGATAATAATAAGAATTATTAAAGTCGTTATAAAATTTTATATAAAACATTGTAATTACCTATCTGGGTTACCTTTATAGGTAGTTGACTAAAAAAGAATTTTATCTAATTGCTTTAAACCTAAATACATCATTAGATTTTGGAGATCTAACTTTTCTATACAGTTGCTTAATTTGAAAAGCAGGTTGATTGTAACGTTAAAGCTCCATGTTAGACTTGGAACAAAGGAATTAAATTACTGCTATTGTTTATAAGTAAAATTTGTATGAGATTCACTTTAGACTCAAATTTTCACGAGTTATAAATGAAAATCAAATTATAACGTAATAAAATTACGGTAATGTTATTCTTCTCAATTTATGATTTTAATAATTTTATCTAATTCATTTTCGAGGTCATTTAATTTTAGAAACGGATCTATAGTGTAAAGTACCTGAGGATATTATAAATTTTAATCATTAGCAAACTTTTTAAATGAGATTCATTTCAATATTAATTTTATCTACTTTATTTTTTTCTGTTAATGCTTCAGAATATGCATGTCCAGAAGTATCTTCGCCAAGTCAATCTTTCTGTATTAATAATGGTCCAACGGTAGCGGACCTAAGGCCTACTAATGTGCTGTGGTTTAGTAGTACCGATTCCGGTGCAATACCACTTGCAGAAGCTACTCCACTTATAGATTCTATGGTGTATTATGCAGGAGACCAAGAAGGAACCTGTATCACTCGTCCTCAAGTTATAGTAACCCTAGTGGAGCAGGCCTATGCTGGAGAAGATGCTTTGCGATGTTATTCCAAAAAGGAGATTGATTATTTAATTAAGGACTTGGGAGATATTCAAAATTTCTACCTTGATATGTTGTCACCAGGTGTACCCAGAAATGGTGATTTTTATCCGGGGCGCCGAGCTATTGCTGAGCAATATAATAGCAATAGCTATGGCGATTTTAAAATGACGTATACAGTTTCTAACGGAAATTGCGAAGATTCTGTGGATCTGACACTTAGAGTCCAGCAAGAAAATCCGTCTGGTGAGAAAGTAGTAATTACACTTTTAAAGAATCAATCCCCGGTTAATTTAATAGATTATTTAGACGAAAATATTACTAGAGACGGAATTTGGAATAGATTTGGAAATGGCATATTTGATCCAGCTTCAGACGAAGAAGGGGAATTTATATATATGACTGGGGGCTGCGGCAGTACAGATTCGGCGACTGTTAGTGTATCAGTAATACCACCTGGTTGTCCTACGGTACTGAAGACTACCCAATCTTTTTGCCGATCAAGTTTTCCGGGCAATAAGATATCTGATTTGGTCGCCACGGATAATGGAGGAGGAGTTGCCTGGTATAGTGATAATTCCTCTACGACAGCTTTGAGTTTTGATACTAATATAGAAGATGGGGGTATTTATTATGCGGGGTCTTCCGATGGGGCTAATTGCGTGAACGAAAGGATAGCAGTAACGGTAGATTTTATCGATACGCCAAATTCAGGAAAAACTACCTACTTAGCCTTTGATTCAAATGATCAAACGGTGGATCTTCGCGATCTGATTAAACAAACCGAGCCTGATTGGCCTGTAGATGGCGACGGTTTTATGACTCCTGGGACCAGTGGTGGAGGTACGGTTTTCACTCCATCTTTGGATGGGAACTGGACAGGAGAAAAGCAGTTTAGACATACTGTTACCAGTACTTCGGAATGCCCTGATGATGATACGTTCGTTTATATTACGATCAATGCTCAGCCAAATTCTGGTCATCGATTAGTTTATTTAGGAGGAAACCAGATTGAAGCACAGAATTACTTAAATAACAATGAAATTCAAAATGAGGAAGGCTTATTGGTAAATATATGGACTGCCAGTCAATTAGAAATTAATTCTGTATATAAAATCAATGTTGCTGGAGAGGATCGTTTCTATTATGTGAATAAATTATATTCAGATCCTCAATCTGAGCCTGATTTAACCCTCACTTCTAATACTGAAATAGAGCAAAATCTAGCAATAGAGGTGTCTAATTCTACTCTTCAGGAAGTAACAGAAGTTGGAAGTAATACCAATAATCGAATAAATTTTCAGGGTGGAGTTACGATGAGTAATGACCAGCTTTTACTGGAGGGAAATACTATGAGTACATCTTTTCCTTTATCGAT
Source organism: Christiangramia marina (assembly GCF_048285865.1). Lineage (NCBI taxonomy): Bacteria > Pseudomonadati > Bacteroidota > Flavobacteriia > Flavobacteriales > Flavobacteriaceae > Christiangramia > Christiangramia marina. The sequence goes on from NZ_JBLVTK010000004.1 coordinate 168,873, forward strand.
AGCATCAAACAATGATTTAAGTTCAATAAAGGTATTCGATGGGGTAATTGTTCATAGTAACACTGAAAATACTCTAGAGGATAGCTATAATTATAAAGGAAAGGGAGAACTTCATCTTTCCACTAATACTGTAAATTCAGAGTTAAGCTTATTATCCGATAGTAGCGGTAGGAACCAATTATTAACTCTTGAATTAGATGAAAAAGCGATATCAGTTAATTCTCGAAAAGTTCAAGGACATTATAGTATTCGTCAGGAATTAGATAGTTTACCAGGCAATTTAGATTTAATTTTTGAGAATAAAGGGATGAATCCGATCTCTTTTCAATCGGATACCACCACGGTATTTAGTGGGCAATTACAGTTAGGATCCTCGATAGAGTCAGGGTATGACCTAGTAGTGGAAGGAGCAATGATTTCAGAATCGATGGTGATGAAAATAGAATCCAACTGGCCAGATTATGTATTTCAGCAAGATTATAAATTGTCCTCGTTAGCGTCGATTAAATCTTTCATAAAGAAACACCATCATCTTCCTGGGCTGCCAACCTCTAAAGAGGTAACAGGTAGAGGATTAAATATAGCAGAGACTAACAGAGTCCTCTTGGAAAAAGTAGAAGAACTTACCTTACACCTGCTTCAGTTGAAAAAAGAAGTTAACGCGATTGACATTCAGAATATTAAATTAAGTCAAGAGATAAATAAATAGAATTTAAAAAATACCGTAATAAATGTATGGTAATAACATTTCAGTGCGATAAGAGTATCGTTACTTTTATTTTCTAATTATTATTAAATTCTACATTAACTACATTTAAACTTTAAACATGCAATCAGTCAAATCTAGCATTCTTATAACATTCTTTTTATTTCTTTGCTATGGAGGAACAGCTCAGGAAACTTTACAGAGTATTACTGAAAACGGAGCTACCACTAATATTGGTGTAGGTTTATACAATGGTGGAGCCGTGGCTAACCAAAGATTTGTAATAGATGGTTTATCAATGGGATATAGAACGCCTTTGCTAGTTAAGAGAAATCTTGATTACTTAGGAATGGTGATGGATCAAGCGGCAATGCGTTTCGATATTCCAATGGACGCATTGGACAATGCCCCGTCATCTCTAATGTGGGTGTATCCTAATTCTGGTATTCCTTACATGAGAAGAATAGGAAATGATCACACCATATTGAAAATATGGAGTCCTCGAGAGGCTGACAATGCATATGAATCAACTTTAGCACTAGTAAACGGTGATCAGTCACAAGAATTTTTGGATTTGTATAATATGAGCTATCCTAGTAATCATTCTTATGGTATAAGGATGCAAAAAAGGAATGGAGGGGCCTACAAACCTTTCCATTTTGAATATAGTGACGGTACTGAAACCTATCCTGTTTTAACTTTGAATTCAGATAAAACATCTTACTTCTATGGAGATATTGGAGTAGGAACCACAAATACAGAAGGATATAAATTGGCAATTAATGGAAACGCTATTGCCGAATCAATGACGGTGAAACTTAAAGCGAACTGGCCTGATTATGTTTTTTCTGATGACTATGGTTTAAAATCTCTTGATGAAGTTGAAAGATTTACAAAAGCTCATAAAAGGTTACCTAAGGTGCCAAGTGCTGTGCAGATTGCAAAGGATGGAATGAATCTCGGAGAAATCAATAGAATTACTATTGAAAAAGTGGAAGAAATTTTTCTTTATTTAATTGAACAGAATAAAGAAATTAAGAATTTACAAATAGAAATTCAGAAATTAAATAATAGAATTACAAATGATTAATTCAAGATTTTTGTTAATAGCATTCTTCCTTTTATATAGCTCTCATGCCTTATACTCTCAAAAAAACGATAAGCAAAAGCTACAGTCCGATAAATTAAAAAGTTATAAAGAAAATGAAAACTTAGTTCATGTAGGAGTAGGGTTAAAGGAGAAAAAAGAAAGGAAAGAGAAGAAAAAAGATTTGACCTTTGGGAAAAGATATAGCATGTATATATCAAAGATACCGGATGTTTTTGTGGGATTAAATCCAAAAGGAACAAAGGATGAAAAATTTGCTCTGAAAATTCAACGTGCAAAGCTAAGGGACAGTATTAATAACAAGAGGAAAATTAACTATTTAATTGACACTGTAGCTAATAGTAGGAAAGGTGAAATCATTTTTGATGGAGGTATATACCCAGGGGTATTAGATAAAAAAATAAAGTCTACTGAATAATATATTTTTAATTATAACAATATAGACTTAGATTAGTAGGAGCTGAATTAGGTGCTTGATTTTACCAACTTTACTTGGATAGCCTTTAATTAATGGCTGTTTGTAATTATAAATAGTTCCTCTTTCTCCGCAACATTAACCCCATTATCTTTTTGATGATGGGGTTTTGCTTTTTTATGATCTTTGGATTTTAACGTGAGAAGTTATTGAAGAGAAAGTCAACCCTTGAGAAATTTATAAATGAAGAATAAATATTTTGTCTTATAACGGTAGACCCATAAATTTCCATTTCTGAACTTTGGAAATCATTTTATTATTAGCTAGAGTATACTATTCTGCGAAAATAAACGCTAAAGTAGTTTTACTGCTATTAACTACAACCTCAAACTTGGTAATTTCATAATAACATCCACTCTTTTAATAGATAATTCTACAACTGCTTAGATTGCCAAATCAATTCGTTGAAGGTTCCGGAATTTATAGTAGTAAGACTTTAATAGGATGATAATTCCCAGGAGAAACTAGAATATGAATCAGATGTTTAGATAGCCACAAATTAGGGATCAAGTGAATGAGGTCACTGGGACTAAAAATTTTTCACTAGAATTAATCGAATTCAATTTATGCAGAACAGTAATTTCAAGACTTAGAGGTGAATCGAAATTTCTATTTAATAAAAAAAACCTCCTTTTCAGGAGGTTTTTAGTTTACTTTTTTGATTCTGCAACAGAGACTTTACGAAATTCTTTTAGAAGTTTTTCTAATTCCAAAGATGCTTTTCTTGCTCTGGTTCCAGCACTTTTATTACCACTCTCTAATTGAGTATTGGCCTCTGTCTGGAATGATTCAAATGTTGACTGAATGTTTTCAACTAGTTCTTTCATTTTTGAGATTTTTAGGTTAATGTGCGAAAATAGAAGATTTTTCCGGGATGCGGACCTCTTCCTGCACTTTTCGTAGCACCATTGGGTGATGGAGAGATTCATTTACATTTGATTATTCAGAAAAGCATTTTTAATTAAGTGAATATTAGTTTTCTAATATGATTTGATCATAAAAATTTTTCGATTAGTCCTGATCCCTTTGAATACATCCATTAATATATTTTCAAGCGCTTAAAATAATTTAGTATGATATTAACAAGGGAGTGCAGGGTACATTCTATTTTTATTTTAAAAAACAAGCATGCCCCATTTTGAAGATATTAATTCATGTTGTTTAAAGATGCCAGAAGATTCAAGGCATTTTCCAGCGGCTGCAATGCAATTGCTTCATGAACAATCATTGCTGCAAATTAATCTTCCGAAGAGATTTCGAGTAATAGATGAATGCATACCTGTTTATGAAACACTATGTAAGATTGGTCAATGCAATCTATCTGTAGGGCGTATTTATGAAGGTCATTTAAACGCGATCAAGCTAATTAAGGATCATGGATCTGAGTCACAACAGGAGTATTTTTTCCAGGAGGCCAGAATTGGAAAATTATTTAGCGTTTGGAATACAGAAATGAGTTCTGAAGCCCTAACAGCACAACTAAGTCATAGCAAGCTTCAACTGAATGGAGCAAAAACTTTTTGTTCAGGAGGATTACAAATTGATTATGCGATCATAACTGCTGAAGTTGATGAGGATAAACAGATGTTGATCTTTCCACTCAAGGAATATCCGAAACTAATCGAGGACTGGTCCCTGTGGAATCCCATGGGAATGAAAAACTCGGTAAGTTGCCGAATCGATTTTTCGGGGATAGAGATTTCAAGCGATTTGAAGTTAGGTGAATTAAATGCTTACCAGCAACAGCCGTGGTTTTCGGGTGGCGCCATGCGTTTTGCTGCGGTTCAACTCGGCGGGGCAGAGGCATTGATGCACTCTACGATCGATCACCTGAATGCACAAAACAAATCCAGTGACCCTTATCAACAACAGCGTATGGGCACGATGGCGATACTGGTCGAATCTGGGAAGTTCTGGTTACAAAAAGCCCAGGAAATAGATGATCATCAGCAAGATTATTCTTCAGCTGAAATTGTGAATTTTGCCGATATGATGCGCAGCGCAATTTTAAATATTTCCGAAGAAATCTTACAGCTAACCGAACGTTCTATTGGCGTCCAGGGTTTTATGGAAAATCATCCAATGGAGCAGGTTTACAGGGATCTTAAGGTATATCTCAAACAACCTGGACCGGATCTTGCGCTCAAAAATGTAGGAGCTTATACTTTTGATCATTATAAGAAATGAAAAATACCCGGGATCACATAGAGAAAGCCCCATTTCTAAATATCGAAGGACTCCACAGGGATTTGGGAAAAGTGATCATTGTAGCCCCACATCCCGATGATGAAAGCCTTGGCTGCGGAGGATTAATTGCTCATTTAGCTGCTCAGAATGCAGAAGTATACGTACTATTTCTTACCAATGGTGATGCTTCGCATCCGAATTCCAGTAAATTTCCACCAGATGAATTGGGGAAATTGCGAAAGTCTGAAGCGATTAATGCCTGTAAGATTTTAGGGGTAAAGGAAGAAAATCTCATATTTCTAAATGCTGGTGATGGGAAATTAGCTGAAAAGTTTAAAAATGACAATTCGGTCATTAATGATTTAAAACAATTCTTTCAGCAAAAGGAACCGGACACTATTTTTTCACCCTGGCGTAGAGACCACCATATTGATCATGTTGCTGCCTACAACCTGATCAATAAAGCAGCGGAGAGCCTGGAAAGCACTATTGTTGAATATCCAATCTGGCTCTGGAAAAAAGGAGAACCTGCCGACTGGCCCGCCAAAGATGAGGTTCTGGTTTTCAGATTAAAGATAGATTCTGTAAAAGAAATTAAGAAAGCAGCGATCCAGGCTCATATAAGTCAGACTACAAATTTGATCGATGATGATCCTGAAGGTTTTATTCTTACTGAAGATCTAATGCAGCCTTTTATAGGGAATTATGAATATTTCTTTTTTCCGGCCAAATCTAAACCTGCAGTTAGTGAAATCTATTTCGAGAACTTATATGCAGATAATGATGATCCATGGGATTTTGAAACTAGCAGTTACGAGCAGGAAAAATATCGTAAAACAATTGCTTCGGTCTCAGGTAAGTCATTCGAGAACGCCCTGGAGATTGGATGTTCCAACGGAGTTTTCACCAGATTATTAGCTCCAAAGTGCAAAAATCTACTTGCTATTGATCTTAGTCAGGAAGCCTTAAAATCAGCTAGAAAAAGGTGTGCCGGGTTATCGCAATGCAAGTTCATTCAATGGGATATTAGCAATGGTCTTCCAGGAAGTAATTATGACGCCATCTTTTTATCTGAAGTAGGTTATTATTTCGATCTGAACACATTAGGTATGATACTTAAGGATATTACGAACTCTTTGCAGCCAGGTGGAATTTTAGTCATGGTGCACTGGACGGCATACGTTAGATCATATCCACTTACAGGACAGCAGGTACATGATCACTTCAGAAAAAATTACTCTAATCGTTTTAAACTGCTTAATTCGGAGCGAGCTGAAATGTATATTTTGGAAGTCTGGGAAAAAACTGAAAAATAACCCTCTAGTTCGTTAATAGCTTCAGCTATCCTGATATTAGGATGGTCGGCATTCCATGGAGAATGATCTTTCAAAAAATTTTCGAGGTAAATGACCAGTGAATTACTATTATGGTGGATTTCAATTAAAGATAGCAGCGCCTGTTTCTGAATTTTCAACCGGTGACCGATAGAATTCAGAAGTTCTTCAGAAGGCTGGGAATAGTATTGTTTTATTTCAGCAAAAGCCGTGAAGCGTTTTCTTAGTTTAGCAAAGCCTTCGACATTTTCAGTTTTAGAAGCCGACCAGTTCTGGATCTGGGAACCAAAACCACCCTGAACCCTGGATGAGCTACGGCAGGAAGTAGTAACTATGGGCTCCATCGCATGTTTAATATGATAACCATAGCTTATCACTTTCTGATATAATGCGATATCTTCCAGGCAGGGGATAGGAGGTATGCCTCCAATTTTTTTATAAACGGAATTTCGAACCGCCATGTTAGGTCCTGAATTATGAGAGTGCCTCGGCCAGGGATCAGATTGCTGTGGGTATATTTCACTTTCCAGTCTGCTTACCAGGTCAAGATAATGCCTGTTTTCAAAAAGATTTTTCTTTGCTTCAGCATTTAAACCTTTTATGTCTGGAATTATCTGTCCGCATATAAGATCTACCGGTTCAGTTTGAAATTTTAAAAATGAATCGAGCCAGTTCTTATCTGCTATGGTATCAGCATCGGTCATGATAATAAAACCGTTATCAGTAAGTCTTTGGCTGGTAAGATCCATTAAAACTCTCCTCGCAGCACCAACATTATTGATCGCTGGATTGTTTGTTACATAAATATAGAATGGAAACCCGGGATGGAGTTCCTGAAATAGTTTACATAGCTCTACAGTATGATCATTACAGTTATTGCATAAAACCAGAACTTCATATAAATGAGTAGGAACGGCTTTATCTCCTGACAGCTGATTTGCCAATGCCGTCAAGGTTTTCCAGATCGTTTGCTCCTCGTTCCTGGCAGGAATACAAACACTTAACTCGATGCGGGATGATAGCGAGGGCGTTTGGTTACCATAAGTTTTTAGCCCAGCAACAATCTTTGCGATAGAATCAATATTCACTGAAAGTTTTTACCCGAAAAATACTCAATTGTTCTTCTGAAATAATACAACTTATAATGAAATTAACAAATGCAAGGGTTGTGTTCTGAAATAACATCCAGTAATTGTGAATTGTCTACTAGACGCAGTTCAAAACCAAAAACCCTGATCTGTAATCAGGGTTTCTGCTCTTTATATTAATCAGTATAGATAATTCCAGATCATTTACTTCCAGAAATTTACTAAGGCCTTTGCAGTTGGTTCTGCAGACAATGGATTTTGTCCGGTTATTAATAAACCATCAACTTCTACATGTGAAAGGAAGGGAGCGCTTGCATTATGATATTCACCTCCCAGTTCTTTCAGTCGGTTCTCAAGTGTATAAGGAATATTGTCCATTTTAAGCGACATTTTTTCTTCAAGGTTTGAATAGCCGGTCACTCTCTTACCCTTCAATAAGCTCGGTTCAATTTCAGCAGCCTTGATGAGTGCTGCAGGTCCATGACAAACTGAAGCTACCGGTTTGTTACTTTCAATAAACTCCAGGATCAATTTTCCGCTATCATGATTTGAGGCAAGATCGAACATGGGGCCATGCCCGCCAGGAAAGAATAAGGCATCATAATTTTTTGCGGAAACCTCTGAGAGAATTTTGGTAGTATTTAATGCATTTTGAGCAACTTCATCGTCTTGAAATCTTCGATTGGAACTAGTGATATGCTCGGTTAGTTGGCTCATTGGGTCAATAGGCGGCTTGCCACCCATAGGACTGGCGATCTCTATCGAGTAACCTTCATTTTTAAAAACATAATATGGATCTGTAAATTCTCCAATCCATAAACCAGTGGTACTGTCTGTGTTTTCCAGCGCCTTGTGAGATGTCACCACCATTAATATCTTCTTCATAACTAGATTTTTGATTTAATTGAAATTACCAAAAGCCCGCTAAATTGAAGTTTTCCGTATCATAAATCATTTATAAATTTTCAGAATCCTAAATTTTGAATGAGCTAAACAATAGATATTTTTTAAGTGCCAGAGAAATGTAATTTAGCTCCGATGCTTCCATTTGGCAGTAAGTATCTATTTTGAACTATCCGGAAGGAGAGGATCAATGTTCTCAAGTATGTCTTCGAATCTGAGAATATCCTTATCCAGCACCGTCCTTATCTTTTCTTTCATCCTCAGGATATTTCCGGAATTATCATCAGCTCTTTCCAGGTATACAGTTCTAAAATATTTGATCTGGTTAGTGATATAGTCACCATAATCTCCAAAGAAATTTGAATCAACCAGCAATTGATTGAAGTTTTCGAGATTTGCCGATTCATTTTTTGCATAATAGCGGTTTAAAGCAACCAGATTTACTTTCTCCAGGAATTTGTCATTTAGAGAAACTGAAAGCACAGGATCAACCACTTTGTCCAGATCCAGTGATTCTCTAAACTCCCGTAGATCTGCAATCGCGTGATGTATGGAAGATTTTAATCCGGGTAGGGAAGATTTGAAGAATCGATGTGCATCTGTGGCTTTATCGTCTCGCTGCACCTTGTAGAGCCAGAATGCGATTATAAAGCCGAATAGGGTCAATAAAACTGCTGTGCCATCCATAAGCATAGACCATTGATTTGGGTCCAGGCTCCATTTTTTGGATAAGATATAATACTGCTCTTTCTGTTGAATCACTACTGAATTTTAAACGTTTCAGCTTTTAATATATGCAATATTCAGAATTAATGGATGTTCCCATGTCCAGTATTATTTCTGAAGCTTACTTCTTCCGGAGTAGAAAAGGTAAAGAGAACGGTATCAGCTGAAGTGCAAGTTAATGTAATGATAATTAACGTTTTGTAATAAGATCTGCAGCTACTTTTACTTCTTGTTTTGAAGACTTGAATTAACGATCTAATTATCAATAATTAATATGGAAACTATCATAAAACGCTCACCGGGAATGGGATGCATCATAGATGAAGGGCTTACCACCTTTCGCGTATGGGCTCCAAATGCCGAGAAAATATTCGTCACGGGAACCTTCAATGAATGGAACGCCGAAAACCTGGAACTTGAACATGAAGAAAATGGTTACTGGGCTGGTACGACCGATAAGGCAAAGCAAGGCGATGAATACAAATACATCATCCACAATAATGGTGAAACTTTCTACCGCAACGACCCATACGCGTTTGAGCTCACCAATAGCGATGGTAATTCTGTAATTCGTGATCTTAACTTTGATTTTGGCGATGATCAATACCAGTTACCATCTTTCAATCAATTAGTAATTTACGAACTACACGTAGGAACTTTTAACAGGAAATCGGCAGATACTGTTGGAACTTTTGAAGATGTTATCGAGAAACTGGATTATTTAAAAAACCTGGGAATCAATTGTATAGAACTGCTTCCGGTAGCTGAGTTCCCGGGTGGAGAATCCTGGGGTTATAACCCGGCGCATCCTTTCGCCATAGAACAGGATTATGGTGGACCAAACGGACTGGCAAATCTGGTTAAAGCTGCTCACCAGCATGGAATTGGAGTGATCATGGATGTTGTCTATAACCATTTTGGCCCTTCAGATATGGATCTCTGGCAGTTTGATGGCTGGTCGCAAAATGATAAGGGTGGTATTTATTTCTATAATGACCATAGAAGCGAGACTCCCTGGGGTGACACCCGTCCAGACTATGGTAGGGAAGAGGTAAGACAGTATTTAAGAGACAACGCCCTCATGTGGATAGAGAAATATCGTTGTGATGGATTGCGCATGGATGCGACCTCCTATATTCGTTTTGAAGGTGGAGGTCTTGGAGAAGACACTGCTATTGAAGAAGGAAATCAAATGATGCGTGAGATCAATGCTGAAATTCAGGAAAAATATCCTCATATTATTACTATTGCTGAAGATCTTAAAGGTCATGATATGGTAACCGATACTATCGAAGATGGCGGAATTGGTTATGGTTCCCAATGGGATATGAATTTCGTACATCCCGTACGTGAAGTACTTACAGATACACATGATGATAGCAGGGATCTGGAAAAGATCGCTGGTGCATTGCAGTTCGTGCAAAGCAAAGATGCTTTTAAAAGGATTATTTATACTGAATCTCATGATGAAGTCGCCAATGGAAAAGCAAGGGTGCCCGAAGAAGTTCAGCCTGGTGATGCCGAAAGTGCTTTCGCTAAAAAGCGATCTCTGCTTGGGATAGTACTCACACTTACTGCTCCCGGAATTCCTATGGTATTTCAGGGTCAGGAATTTATGGAAGATTCTTATTTCCAGGATACTGTAGAACTCAACTGGGAGAAATTTGAAAAGCATCAGGGAATTTCCAGATTGGTAAGTGATCTTATTAAAATAAGAACAGGTGAAATCGCGGGCTATGAAGGTCTAAGACAACAAGCTATTGAAATCATACACTTAAATAACGATTCTAAAGTTCTGGCATATCTTCGAGGCGAAGAGAACTCCAAAGTTCTCATAGTTATAAACTTTAGTAATACAGATTATACCGAATACAATCTGGATCTTGCTGAACAGTCCAACTGGAAGCTGCGTTTAAACACGGTAGCTAAAGAGTATGATGATGATTTTTCAGAAATGGAAGTTCATGATCCGGAAATACAAGTGGAGAATTTAGAAGAAACGAACACGGGAACTTTTGAAATTCCAGGATATTCCGCACTCATCTTTATTCAGGAATAGACCAGTAGTTCAATATTCCCGCTAATTGGCGGGAATATTAATTTTCCGCGGAGGTTTTATTTTTCAACTCACGATTCCATAATCGAAAGCGTTTTCTCAG
>NZ_JBLVTK010000004.1:179591-207920 GCF_048285865.1 Christiangramia marina
CTGAATAAGCTGCAGGTAAAACTTCGCTCCTGCCTCTGTATAGGTTTCTTTTTCAGGTAATTGAAGTCCGTCATTAGACTTCAGGTTTTTCCAGGGTAGGCTAAGCCAGATATCAAAATATTCATCCAGCTTAAATTCTCCTTCAGCATACAACTGTAAAGCTGAAGATTGTATCTGTGTTCTCGGAACCTTTACTACGCCGTTTTCAATCCTGAAAGTTTGAGTTATTGGTCTGAACCGCAGGTTTTCAAAACGCTCTTCTTTCATTAGAACGACCGACTCCAGAACTGGCTTAAAATCGTATAGTTCCAGATCTTGCAGGTCAAATACTATGTTGCCGTTCAGTGAGTTGATATCTATGTTTCCATTAGATAATAATCTGGTTCTGGCATCAATTTTCAGATTAAGTATGCCTGCAATTTTTTCAGCAGAACGTAATTCTTCCATATTCAGATAGTCAAGGTCTGCTATAAGCTTTTGAATATCTATAGCTTCGATCTCTGTCATCAAATGTACAGGAAGCACTTCCGATGAATCAACGCTAGCGAGAATTTCAACATCAATTAATCCCTGATGGTAACTAAAGTTCGTATTGTTCAGTTTAAAATTGCCTTCAGGGTCAAAACTCAACTTGGCATTAAAATCTGAAACTCCCAGCCCTTCAATGATAACGCTGTCCAGGGCGACACTGGCCGTTGGAAAATAAGAATCATTAATATTCCTGAGAATATCCTTGAGATTAGTGACCTTAAATTCAGATTTAGTCTTCTTCTTTCTCTGTGAGGAATCGGAACCAATAAATTCAGCAATATCCTTACTATCCAGGTAGGGCGATCTAATCATGAAATTAGAAGTATGGGCAAGTTCCAACTGTTCATTATTAATAAAATTCGAAAAATGATCAATAGTACCTGTGATATCGATCGAACTTTTACCAGGTAGATCCACATCGAGTCGATCAAGAGTTGCAAGATCATTTTTAATCATCAAATGCAGGCTGTCCACGGGGATTTGAAGCTCTGTTTCATTGATCCTAACAAGGGTCGCACCAAGTTTTAGGTCGCCTGCAGCATTAGAATTAAGAATACTAAGATCCTGTGCCTGTCCCTGGTAACTTCCGGTAAACTCAAAATCGCCAGAACTTAGTTCAAAGTTAACGGTATTTAAAAGCTCATTAAGATCTTTGGATTTTCCATTCATGGCGAGGGAAAACTGGAAGTCAAAAGGATTTTCAGATTCAGTATTAATCACAGGCTGCTTTGCAGTGATAGAGCCCTGAATACTGGCGCGGGTGTCTTTAAATTGAAGATTGAGATCGTCCAGTTTAAGAATCGAGTCATTTTCGAGATTCACAAAAGCCTGAAGATTTTCAGAAATAAGATCATTGAACTTTACGGAGTCTAGCTCAACCTGGAACTCTGGATGAAACTTATAAATATCCTTGAATATATTTGAAACATGTGTATTCTTGTTGATATCCTTCAAACTGTCTCGCTCCATTTCAGCAATGGATTCCAGCCACTGGTCCATATCGATATAATCTGCATCCAGTTTTACAGCAATACTTCCAGTATCGGTATCTTTCTCCAGTAGGAAAGAAGCGAAATCTGTGATCTTACTCTGTAGATAAATTGGGTGATGACCTATAGTTTCCAATGCAAATCTATCGATCTGGATATCGCTCTTCTCAATTTCTACATGTAAAGTATCCATGGCGAATTTCAATTCAGCCTCGGGATAGTAAAATTCTGTGCCAGATAATTGTAGATCACCTTCAGCATTTTTCAGCAACTGATCGAAATACTGAACATTACCCGTAAATTTACCTTGAAAGGCAAAATCACCCTTTCGCAAAGAAACCAGTTTAATATTGAATAGATCCTGAAAAACTCTGATAGAGCCTTTCGAATCTGCGGTTACATTTATGAAAATAGGCTCGCGATTATTCTCTTTGACTTCTGGAACCCGAACACTTCCGGAAAGCAAAGTTTCTGCATCCTGGTAATCGAACTGAAGCTGATCGAACTGAATAACTTCAGAATTGCTTAGATGTACCCGAGCTTTTAAATTTTGAAATAAGTTATCCTGAAAGATCACAGAATTTATATTCAGCTGAAAGCCAGGTTGAAACTTTTTATAGATCGTCGCCAGTGTTTGATGCAATGTCTTTAAATTATCCTGATCACCATTATTTTCTGAAGTGAATTTAGTGGCCGTGTTGATGAGGTCATCAAGATTAAGCGCATCGGAGTTTAAAATAAGACTGGCCTCTGCAGGCGTTGAAGGGTTTGAAACCATTAATGCTGAAACATTCTTTACATTACCTCGAAAATATAAACTTTCCCCATTGGGCAGGTCGATTTGCAATTGCCTGAGAATGGAATTGTTGTTATCCAATTTTAGATCAAGACGCCGCATTGGTAACTGTACATTGTTTTCCTTAAGAGCTACCTGGGTATTTCCCATAGTAAATGTCCCTTTCGCAGCATTAAGGATCATATATGGATCATCGATATTGCCATCTATGGTTGCATCCAGAGAAAACTGCCCGCCCTTGAAGCTGAAGTTCTCGTGATCAAGAGTCCTGGCCATGGTTTCATTAGAACCTTTGACCTGTACATTTGCCTTGACTTGATTTCTTAACTTGGCCGTAGACTGGTAATAACTCTCCTGAGCATTTACCTGAATATCTTCCAGATTCGCTGAAAATTCTTTAAAATAAAGCTTGATATCTCGCTTGCCGGGTTGTTCTGCCAGAGAGTCTGTCGAATTTAGGTTGTTCGTGAGAATTCCTTGCGATTGTACGTTTTCCAGTTCAAGTTCCTCGAATAGTTGAAGCTTATTATTATTCGTACTGAAGTCGACATGGATAAAAGGAACGTCTCCGTATGCAAATTTTCCATTTAGTTTCAAATTGGTAGCGATGGGATCCTGAAGCTGGTATGGTTTAACCTTAGCGGCAAGGGAATCTGCCAAAAACTGCTGTATTTTCCTGAAATCTGTTAGCTCATTTTTTAGACTGAATTCGTATGCTGTAAGTTTATCAAACACGAATTGAGCTTCAGCTTCAAAATTTTGATCATCCAGCCGAAGTTTAAAGGCTGGCAAATTCAGCGTATTATTGGATTTTTTTAGTTCAAATTCTGGACTTCCCGTGGCCAGGGCTCCATTGATAAAATTACCTTTTCGGGTATTGAAGCCAAGATTGTTGATAAAAACTTCGTAGGTTATATTTCCACTGATGACTTCGTCATTTGATCTAATTTGTCCAGAAACATTTTCTGCAACAAGATCGAAATACTTATGAAGGATTTTATTTTCTGCAATAAAGTGAACGTTCTGCAGCTGAAAATTTGTTTTATCAGGGTGAACCCACGAGGGAAGGTCAAATCCGCTGTTCTGTTCGAGTTGCTTTTTGAGCTTCAGTTCTATATACTGCTGCAGATTCTTTTCCGTAATAACTTGCGTATGAACACTGGCATCTCTAATCTTGATTTTACGAAACTGAATATTTCCCCGCATCAGGTCTTTTGCAGCGATATTCACATTTGCTCGTGCTAGCTTAATGATGGTTCTCTTATCCAGAATGGTATCAAAACTGCTTTGTTTGACATCCTCTATGCTAAAACCAACGTTTGGAAAACCGGTAATAAAATTTGCGTTTACTTCTCCAATTTCCAGAGTTCCATTACTATTCGCTTCATACCATATTTGAAGCTCATCAATCAAAAGGTCCCGACTAAACCATCCCAGTGTAAAAAGAAACAGGGGCGCAAGAAATAGCAGACCCAATGCAATAAGAATGCGTTTGATCCAATTAGGCTTTTTTTTCTTTTTTTTCTTGCTGGTATTATCCACAGATTTGGTTAAGCTCTTTCCAGGTTAATCAGGTGAAATCTTAGTGATCCAAAATACATTAAAAATGAATTGGTTCCACATTTTCATATGAAACCAATATCAGGATACAATAAATAAAATTCTTAGCGTATTTCCTTCAGAATAAGGACTGGTAATTTTGGATCGAAATCTATATCTTCAATAGCTGCTTTATTAAAAATCTTTCCGAAGAATCCTTGTTTTCTTTGATACAAGGCGAGAAAATCACTTTCCCGGCTTTCAATAAATAAATGCACTCCGGTTGTAGGACTGGTTTTAGTAAGCATATGATAACTGGTGTTTACCTTAGCCAGTTGCTTCAACAGGTCTTCTTTATTCTTCTCCTGATCGGTTGAGAGCGCTTTCCCTTCCGTATTGATGTAGAGTACTCTAATAGAACATTCTGTATTTTGAGCAAGTTCTATGAGATGTTCCAGTTCGCTAGGCTTAAACGGCTTGCGCAAATTGGTGGGAAACACGATCTCCAGATTAGGGTCGATCGCAGTTTCATACTTCTCCGGGATGACTAGTACCGGGCATTCTTTGACCTTTTCAGTGATCTTGGAGATCTTGTTATTCTCCGCAGTATTGATTCCCGCTGTATCGCCAGGCGAACCTACGATGATCATATCGATCCCAAGTTTATTCACCTGCTCCTGAATTCCTTCAACCAGACTGCCATCAAAACTTATCTGCTCAAATCGATGTTTTTGATTCTCTTTTCTAAAACTTAAGCCCTGCATGATCCTGGCGAGTCCTTTTTCAGAAACAGAGGCATTGGTTTCTTCATCATCCTCCTTGTGGATGGACATCGCTTCACTTAATGAACCGCGAGAGCTATAAACGTTAATTAGATAGAAAGTGCATGGAAATTTCTTGAAAAGCTTCATGGCAAAAATCAATGCGCTCCATGAATGTTTGGTGAAATTGGTAGGGACTAGGATCTTCTTTTCCATAAATAATGTGTGTAGTAGACAGTTTGAGTAAATATAATTAAACTCAGCGGTATGAAATTCAGCTTTGCAGTCACTTTGTGATAAAACCTGCTGAAAACAGGGAAAATAATCTTAATAGTTGCTTTTGTGTTAATCATTTAACTAATAGTGTCGATTCCCGTAAAACCCTGGCTTACAAATTGTCGTAAATATATTGAGACTTAAAAGAAGGAGGTTTATATGGAGAAATAAAATTTAAAACTATGGTTCAATTTTTAATTTTTAATCATTGGATTAGCCTAAGACAAAGCCGGAGAGTCCGGCTTTTCTCTTTTAAGTTATTTCCAGGCTACTATATCCCTGTCCATTTCTTGTTAATTTTATTTGCGTGGAAATTCTCTCTTTTAATGAATCAACGTGACTTATAATTCCAATGGTCTTGGAACTTTCGGCCTGCAACCTTTCCAGCGTATCCAGGGTTTGATCCAGTGTTTCAGGATCCAGCGTTCCAAAACCTTCATCGATAAACAGACTGTTAATTTCTACATTTTTAGAAGCAAGGTCAGACAATGCCAGCGCCATGCTCAGGCTGAGTATAAAAGTTTCTCCGCCAGACAGCGTTTTGACAGATCTTCGCTGACCACCCATATGCTGATCTATTGCTACGAGTCCGTCGTCTTCCTGTACTTTAGGTTTATCGATAAGATAGCGATCATTTAGATCTTTTAAACGAACGTTTGCAAGGCTGAGTAATCTGGATAACGTAAGATCCTGGGCGAAATCGTTGAATTTTTTTCCTTTGGAATCTCCAATAAGCTCATTGAGAATACGCCATCTTTTACTCTGCTTTTCCTTTTCTGAAATTTCCTCTTGGAGTTTGGTTTTACGATTGATATTATCCTCGTAATTTTTAAGAATCCTATCGATTTCCTTACAAGCAGTGTCCATGTTAGCTAGTTCAGTTGTCTTCTCTTTCAACTGTTCTTCGAGTATCGGACGCTCTTGTTCAGGTTCGATTTTTTTCAGTTTTGATAGCTGTTCCAAAAGTGTTTTGCCCGAAGCATGAGCACTGGTTAATTGATCGGCAATTTGCTGTTTTTCTCTTCTAAAGTTTCTGGCTTCAGATTCGCTCAATAAAAAATTCCTCGCAGTTTCAATACTTTCAAAATCATGCACTAAGCAGAAGGCTTTGAGTTCGCCTTCTATTTTCTGCTGCTTTTCAATGATTTTAGTGTATTGTGATGAAATTGTTTTCAGTTGCTCTGTGAGGCTATCTCTTTCCTGCAGAAGTCTGATCCAGTTTGTATGCAGCTGCTGGATATCATTTTGAATATTCGTTCCTGGGTAAAGACTATCAATCTGTAATTTCAGATTTTTACCAGCATCAATGATTTCCTGAATTTCATCTACGATAGGCAGCGCATTCTTGTAAGAATTGCTGAGACGTGAAGACCTTTCAATGTTCGCCAGATCCCGGGATTTCTCTTCCAGACTGTTCTCATATTTCTGAAATTCTTCCTTAGACTTTAAATTGCTGAATTCCTCAAAATTAGTACTTAAACGCTGAATTTGCTCTTTTTCCAATAGTTGAAGTGCTTTCAACTTTTCAGAATATTCACTGAAGTTTTTCCTGATATTCTCCAGTTTAGATTCTTCCCTAGTAAGTAGCTCCCGGGAATTCTCGTAGCTCTTCGTCAGGCTGGCAATTTCAGTTTCCAGAACTGAAGCACTTCCCTCATTCTCTTCAGCAAGAGGATGATCTGTCGCTCCACAGAGAGGACAGGGCTTTCCTTCTACCAGATTTTTTCTGTGTTCCTCCAGGCTCGCACGTAACTTCAAATTTTCAAGACTAAGCTGCTTGTTTGCCAGATCCGACTTCAATAAGGCAGTGTCTTTGGATAGTTTGTTGATCTTTTCAGGTGCAGATTTTAGTTCAGGTTCCAGAAGTTTCAGCTGCTCCAGTACCGCGCCAGACTCCTTTCTGCTATCCTGAAGCTCCATGAAATAACGATAGGCATCCCGCGATCTTTTCTGAAATACTCGTAGCTTTTCCAATTCTTCCGGAATATCCTCGATTGCCGCAATTTGATGTTTCTGAAGTAGCTGGTTTAAATCTGATGAAATAGTGCTAAAAGCAGTATTGAGATTCGATTTTAACTCAGCAAGATCATCACTCACTAGAATTTCTGTATCTCTTAATTCTGTCTTCAACTGTTCTTTTCTAGTGGTATAAAGTGAAAGTTTATCTGCTCTTTTTTGTTGTAGATCCAGCACTTGTTGTCTAAAATCGAATATGCCTTTTTCCAGATTTTCTTCTGAAAGTTTTGATCCTGTAAGTACTGAGGCATTTTCCAAGAGCTCTTCAATATTCTTTTTTGTAGAAATGAGCTTATTGAATAGCCTGGACTTTTCAGCTTCCAGTTCTTTTATTCTTGAGGCGTTTTGAGACCATTCCCGAAATCCTTCAGCTTTGGGTTCGATCTTCTCATGCATTTGTAAACGTTTTCCCTGTTCCTTTTCGAAATCTTCTAGTTGTGATTTAGCTTTTGCTTCCGAAGACTTTAAAATTGAAAGTTGCGATTCCAGTTCTGAGACAGATTTTTTCAGCTCAATAGCTTTTTTTATACTATCTATCTCAGATCTCCAGTTTTCACAGGTCTGTGATTTTTCCTTTAGATCTAGCTGTTTCTCAGCAAAATCTTCATTACTAAGCAAATTTTGATCTATGATCCTGATCTCGTTCTGCTGCTGGATGATCTCCTGGCTAGCTTCCTTATTCTTTTCAAAAGCTCGAATTCCAAGCTGTCGATAGATGCCGGTTCCAGTGATCTTCTCCAGTAATTCACCTCGTTCATCCTTCTTAGCCCTTAGAAATTGGGCAAATTCACCCTGCGCCAGCAAAACGGCTTTTATGAACTGGTCGTAATTGAGGCCGATCAATTCTTCATTCTTACCTGGGATCAATGACTTTTTCAAGTCAATCAATTTGCCAGATTGATGATCATGAAGTTCCATTTCATAATCATTCAAATTGTTGTTTCGGTTAATTTCAATGGTCCATTGGGAACTGTATATCCCGGAATTACAGCTATAGGTAATGCGGGCCATCGCGTTTTTCTGGTTACGGGTAAGAATCGCTCCTTTAGTGGTAATTTCATTTTTGGTAATCTTTCCCAATCTAGGCACATGATTAAACAATGCCAGCGAGATCACATCGAGAATACTGCTTTTCCCGCTACCTGTTGGACCAGTGATTGCAAAAAGCGAATTCGTGGTAAAAGGTTCTTTGGTAAAATCGATACTATGAGATCCCTTGAGGGAATTGATATTCTCGAATTCTATTTTTAAGATCTTCATTTAATTGCCGGTATTTCCAGATTGAACATCTTCCAGTATTTCATCAAAAGCAGCCATGATCTCATTTTGATCATCTTTAGAGTATTGGTGAGTAGCTATTAATTCAGTAAAAACATCCTTTGGCTTCAGGTCTTCCAATTGCTGATCCTTGTTATATAACTGGGAACTACCTTCTATCTGGTTTTCAAACTGAACACGCTGTTTTACAATCTCGAAACCATCGGTTTGAAATTGATCTACTAACTGGTCCAGCGCATAGACTTTCTGTGCGTCATACTGTTCTTCTATAAGATCTACCTCTATCAAAGATTTTAAACTGGAGTTATGCTCGAGTGAATTAAGTTTTAATTCCAGTTCGCTTAGATTTCCACTCAACTTTATAAGCTTCCTAAAATTCGGAATCGCAATGCTATCTGGTTCATAGCCGGTATTGGTATCCAGTAAAAGAATTCTTTTTTCATCGGCTCTTTCACTAAAACTAAGCGGGAATGGAGATCCACTGTAGAAAACAGGTTTTTCTGCGGAAACTCTTTGAGGTTTGTGAATATGTCCCAATGCGAGATACTCGTAATAATTTCCGAATTGTGAAGCCCGGAAAGCAGCAAGATTACCAATTTGTATGTCTCGTTCACTTTCTGAAGATTCAATTCCCGCCGTAAATAAATGTCCCATGGCGATTGCAGGAATTCCCGGGTATTTGTGTTTGCAAATAGCTGCAGCTTCATTAAAGACTCTTTCAATTCCCAATCTAATAGCTTCAATCCTATCTTCATGATTTGAAGCCTGTTCACCACTTCTAAGATCGGCATCGCGTAAGTATGGAATCGCTGCAACCACTAGTTCTGTTTCACCGCTTTTATTTTTTACCGGAATGATCACTTCATCCAGATCTTGCGGCAGGCCGCCAATAACACTAAGATCCAGGGCCCGCATAATTTCCTGTGGAGCATCCAGCATTGCAGGAGAGTCATGATTCCCACCGGTTGCAACAATTTTACAATCCAGTTTTTGTAAGCGAATGAGTGCGCGATAATATTGCCTGCGAGCTTCAGAAGACGGGTTCGCCAGGTCAAAAATATCCCCGGAGATCAAGAGCAGATCTACCTTTTCATCTTCTATAAACTTTGTGAGCCAGTTGATAAATAGATCGAAGTCTTCACTGAGATCATGTTTATGTAGTTTCTTTCCAATATGCCAGTCGGCAGTATGAACTATTTTCATGCAAAAATTTTATAATGCTAAAGTAAGCTGCACCTGTGACAGATCTTGTCGCCGCAAGTGTGGAGTCATTGAATTTCAGGTAAGAAATTCGCGAAATCAAGATAGTGAAATTTGAGTTTCAGGAAAACTGAAAGCATTTAAAATAGCAGCCTTTTACCAACAATTACTTTAATAATGATCTGCTGGCGACCAGGGATATTAAAGCAGTAATCTTGAGAATGTTAACAATTCTATAGAACCTTCTGCTGCTTTTTAGTTTTACATTTGAGTTGTTATGGAAAAAGAAGATTACAGTATCAATATTATTGGAGCTGGTTTAAGCGGACTCGTTGCAGCCAGGGTGCTTGAAGATTATGGGTATCAACCTACAATCTATGAAGCTGAAAGTCACGTAGGAGGAAGGTTGCGAACATTTGAAGTGGATGGGTACCAGCTAGACAGAGGTTTCCAGGTAATGTTGAGTCAGTATCCAAAAGTTCAGCAATATCTTGATCTGGAAGCTTTAAAGCTTCAAAAACTGAAGCCCGGCGCAGTGATCTATAATAAGCGTGAAAGTACCAGAATTGGAGATCCTACCAGAGATATTTCGGCGTTACTTCCAACAATCTTTTCAAGTATTGGGTCGATTTCAGATAAATTCAAAGTGCTTAAACTTAACCTTGAGCTTAAGAAACTAAGCATTCAGGAGATCTTCAACAAAGAGGAAAACACGACGCTGCAATACCTTCAGAATAAAGGATTTTCAGAAAAGATGATCAGTAATTTTTTCAGACCTTTTTTCTCCGGAATCTTTCTCGAGCCAGATTTGAAAACTTCCAGCAGGATGTTTGAGTTTGTTTATAAAATGTTCGGGGAAGGAGACGCGGTGATTCCTAAGGGTGGAATTAATGCGATCCCAATGCAACTTTATAAAAGGCTGAAGACTACCAAGGTGAATTTTAATTCCAGGATTAAACAGGTAACTGATGATTTGCTGACTCTGGAAAACGGCGAGCAAGTGAAATCTCATTTTACCATTATCGCTACGGAAGCAAGTTCGATGGTAGCCAATCTTCGGGGTCAAAAACAGCAGTGGAAATCATGCCGATGTCTATATTTTACCGTGGAAGAGGATGTGATCGGGGATGCGATCATAGGTTTGCAATCTGATAAAGAGAAACTGGTCAATAATATTTTTTACCATTCTTCAATTTTAAACAATAATGCTACAGAAGGAAAGCTGTTATCGGCAACAATTGTACGTGATGTAGAATACTGCGAAGAAGAATTGGTGGAGAAAGTTTCAGAAGAACTAAAGTTTGAATTTGGCATTAAAACGATCAAATTTTTAAAACAGTTCTATATTCCAAAGGCGCTTCCAGACCTTCAAGATATTCAGTATGAACTGCAATCTACGGAAGCCCGTTTGAGTACACAGGTTTTTCTTGCCGGTGATCAATTACTTAATGGCTCCCAGAATGCAGCCATGCTTAGTGGTGAGCGCGCAGCTTTAGGCGTGATCGAAGTACTGGAAGGATAAAAACCTGATATCGAATTCTTTTCTGAATGATTGAATTAAAATCAGGCAAAACCTTAATTCCGCTTATGTTTTTCAGATTAAATCAAAATTTTAAACTGAAATTGAGAATATGCTAATTCAGTAAAATTAGAAGGAATTAGTCATTTTTAAATCTTCAGAAAACAACTAGTTTTATAAATAATTTCAACCGAATTGAATCCTGCTATGAAGGAGAACCGACATTATGTAATTGATTTTGACAGCACTTTTACGCAAGTGGAAGCATTGGATGTTCTGGGCGAGATCAGTCTAAAATCTCATCCAGAAAAGGATCAGAAACTGCACCGATTAACCGAACTTACAGATCTGGCAATGGCAGGCAAGATAGGTTTTAGAGAATCTCTGGAAAAAAGACTCGAGATCCTGGAAGCAGATATGAATATGATCCCTCAGGTGATCGAAGATCTAAAAAGCAAGGTATCTGTTTCTTTTGTGAGAAATGAAGCCTTCTTCCAGGAGAACAAAGACCATATCTATATAATTTCCAATGGTTTCAAGGAGATCATTGTTCCAATAGTAAAGGAACTTGGAGTTAGGGAAGAGAATGTATACGCTAATACTTTTACTTCTGAAAATGGACATATCACTGGCTTTGACAAGGATAATGTATTATCTTCAAGCAACGGTAAGGTTGCACTGCTGAAGCAAATGGATCTTCAGGGTGACGTTTATGTAATTGGCGATGGTTACAACGATTACGAGATCAAGGCGGCAGGACTGGCCAATAAATTTTACGCTTTTACTGAAAATGTTCAACGAGGAGAGGTGCTTGAAAAAGCTGATCATGTAACTCCCAGCCTGGACGAATTTCTATACTTACACAAAATGAACAAAGCAATATCATACCCTAAGAACAGAATTAAAGTACTACTTCTTGAAAATGTGCATGCAGATGCCGTTGCCATTATGAAGGAAGAAGGTTACAATGTAGAGACAGTTTCTGGTGCTCTGGATGAGCAGGAACTTGCAGAAAAGATCAAAGATGTCTCCATTCTTGGGATCAGGTCTAAGACCAATCTTACTGAAAAAGTGCTTGAAAATGCAAACCGACTCATCGCTGTTGGCGCTTTTTGTATTGGTACGAACCAGATCGATCTGGAAGCCTGCCTTAAAAAAGGAGTTGCAGTTTTTAATGCGCCGTATAGTAATACCAGGTCTGTAGTGGAACTGGCGATAGGAGAGATCATTCTTTTAATGAGAAATCTGCCCGATAGAATTGCAGAAATGCACCGAGGGGAATGGAACAAATCTGCCAAAGGTAGCTATGAAACCCGTGGAAAGAAACTGGGAATCGTTGGTTACGGGAACATTGGATCGCAATTATCTGTAGTAGCAGAAGCGATAGGTTTCGATGTTTATTATTATGATCTGGTGGAGAGACTTGCTTTGGGAAATGCCACTAAATGCAATAGTTTGAAAGAGCTATTCGAAAAAGTTGATATTGTGACCCTGCATGTTGACGGTCGCAAGGAAAATACCAATATGATCGGCGACAAACAGTTTGGATGGATGAAGGAAGGAAGTGTATTCCTGAATCTCGCCAGGGGACAGGTAGTTGATGTAGATGCGCTGCGAAAGCATATGGAAAGCAAAAGGATCATTGGAGCAGGCGTAGACGTTTTTCCAAAAGAGCCTAAGACGAACCAGGAAGAATTTGAATCACCCTTAAGAGGTTTACCAAATCTTATTCTTACTCCGCATATAGGAGGTTCTACGGAAGAAGCTCAGGAAAATATCGGAAATTTTGTACCAGGAAAGATCATTAATTACATTAACACGGGAAGTACTACAAACTCGGTGAATTTCCCGAATTTACAACTTCCAATTCTTGAAAATGCCCACAGGCTTATCCATATTCACCACAACAAACCTGGGATCATAGCTCATATAAACAGGATACTGGCGGCCAACGATATCAACATTGTTGGACAGTATCTAAAAACCAATGAAACCATAGGTTATGTGATTACAGATATTGACAAGGCTTACGATGAGGTAGTGATCAAGGAATTGAAAGGTATACAGGGGACAATTAGATTCCGTGTGCTATATTAAAGGATATTTTATCTGAAGTTTATAGAAGAGATCATAATTTAATTGATCTCTTTTTTTTGTTTTTTATCGACGTTAATTAACTTAATTTTAAGAAGTTGAGTGCCTTTGGAATCTATCTTTATAGATCCCCCCAGAAGATTTTAACTTCAAAAACAAACAAAATGGATACTACATTATTTTGTTCAGTATTGGGTGCAGCTATTATCATAATTGGGGCTATTTATTACCAGTTGAGAAAAGACAATTCCAGGCAGAGAAAGCTGATTAAATCTTACAAACGCGAATTGAGTTCACTCCGTAAAGTTCGAAAGCGAATGACTTCAGCAACTGTATTCAGATCATCTCCAATGATGGATCTTGATTAATGGCGACAATTTCCTCTTCTTATGTAGAAAGCTGTCGTTAGCTTGGATTACTGTGCGAAACATCGTTTTAAAGCGGTGAATACCGAAAATTCTTCATCAACGCTTTCTTTAAGCCCTATTTTCAGCTAACATCTTTTTTTTCATTCTTCATTCTCAAAAAACCACAATTCAGATCATTAAGTCTGTTGCATCTGTTGTTTGAATGTAGTTTAGTGATATCAATAAATCATTATTCATCATTCAAAAAACGTACATTATGAAGACTTTATTTATTTCATTATTGCTAATCGCAGTAACTGCATTTGGAAGCGCACAGGAAATTAAATTAGACGAAGCTGAGGTTCGTCTGGAAACCAACAAATCGAAATTTGTGAAATCTGGCGATGGTTTTACTTACTCCGTAACCGAAAAACAATCCGGAGAATTTGAAAAAGATCCAATCGCCTTTATGAGGTCCAATCTCGATATCAAGGCGATGCTGGAAGAACTGGCAGAAGAGAACTTTGTTTCCTATCAGGTAACTTTTAGAAACAGCAAGGGTTACCTGGCAGCCGAATTCGACAAAGAAGGTGCGTTGCAAAGAACCAGTCAGAAATTCAAAAATATCGCTTTACCATCAGCATTACGATCAGAACTTTATAGTTCCAATAAAGGCTGGACCATGATTTCGAATAAATACGTGGCTTCTGGAAAAGGAGAGTTTCTGGACAGGGAAATTTATAAGATCAGGTTGGAAAATGCAAATCAAAAACGAACGGTTAAATTGGATCTGAGTACAATTTCAAGAGTGTCGGTCGCAAGTAATTAAAAACAGGTTAGTAGTTAGTTAGTCAGAGGGCTGTCGGATAAAGTTCGATAGCCCTTTATTCAGCAATCACAGATTCGTTAGCTTATAGATCAATAATTACCACAGGCTCAGGCAATTTGACTTATTGGAAATAATCATAACTTGTAGTAGCCAAATAACATTTTATATGAAAGCTTTAATCATCGATGATGAAGAACTAGCCCGAAAACGTGTTCTTAATCTACTGGAAGATGTATCGCAAATAGACATTCTTGGTGAATGTTCCAATGGCAAAACGGCTATTGAAAAAATTAATCGTGACAAACCTGATCTTATTTTTCTCGACATTAACATGAAAGATATGAATGGTTTTGATGTGCTCAAGAAGATCGAAATTCATCCCAAACCAATCGTGATCTTTGTAACTGCCTATGACACTTACGCCCTTAAAGCTTTTGATGCGGAAGCGTTTGACTTTCTTCTGAAGCCTTTTAAGGACGAAAGATTTTTTAAAACAATTACAAAGGTTTTGAACACTACAACTTCTGAAGCTCAGGAGAATTTTGAAAAACGACTCGTAGAACTATTTCATGAATATTCTAAAAGTAATCTTCATTTAAATTCTGTTGCAAAAATCCCTGTTAAACAAGGCAATAAAACCTCACTGGTAGATCCCCGGGAAATACATTATATACAGGCATCTGGTTATTATGCTGAAATTTATGTGGAAGGCAAGAAGCATGTTCTAAGAGAATCGTTGAACAACCTTGAAGAAATCCTGGACCATAATTTTATCAGGATTCACAGGTCTACCATCGTAAATCTCAATTTTGTACATGAGATTATCCATTCAGATTACTCTGAGATCGATGCAAAAATGACTTGTGGTGAATTGTTGCATGTAAGCAAATCCCATAAGAAGGAGTTTCTTGAAAAAATTGGAATCTAATGAGTCTTCATGAATTAAAACAAAAGTATATAGATTTCAAGCTGGTACTTTTACTCGCAGGATTCTACCTGATGTTTGACCTCATACATATAGCAAAAACAGCGTATATGCAAGAGTTCATGCCTAAGGAAATGGAACACTTAAGCTGGCCAGACTTCCTTGTCTACAATATGCTCTTTGATTATATCATTGTAGTAAGCTACATGACGCTCATTGCGATTAGTACAAAGAGGTTTCTAAATAAGAACTTTTCCTGGGTAAAGATCATTTTCATACACACTCTTTTCTCAATATTGATAGGTCTTATTATAAGGCTTGTTTTTGATTTCTATTCCATACTTGCAGGAAGAATAAGCCTCGCAGAATTTGATCTTCGGAAAAGTGTAAACGCATTTGTCTATGTGCTTGACCTGAATTTTCTGATCTATTTTGCGATGATTTTTATCATCTATACCTACTATTATCTCCGCCAGGTAAAAGAAGCAGAAAAACGACATTCGAAATTGGAAAGTCAGTTAATGAACACCAGGATGCGTATGCTTTCCTCGCAATTGCAACCGCATTTTCTGTTCAACACGCTTAATAGTATTGCTGTGTTAACAGATCTGGATAGTAACAAAGCGAAGGATACTATTGCAGATCTCAGCGATTTTCTACGAGAGATTCTTTACCATAGTGATAGAAACCGCATTAGCCTTGATGAGGAACTAAGGATCCTGGAATATTATCTTAATATTCTGAATGTCCGGTTTTCAGATCATCTTAGTATTGAAAGGGATATTGACGACTCATTACTGCTGAAGAAGATTCCGGCGATGTTACTACAGCCAATGATAGAAAACTCTATCAAGCATGGATATTCTTATGATCATACAAATCTTCATATCCTTATTAAAATACGTGAAGAAAAAGGTTACCTGATCATTAGAGTTGAGAACGATGGAGAACCTTTAAAACTTACTCACAAAGAACTGCTTGAAAAAGGCGTTGGATTAAGAAATATTGATGATCGATTGAGAAATTTGTACAAGGACAAGTACATCTTCGAAATCAGGAACAGGGCAGATGGGAATGGAGTGGAAACCTTAGTAAAAATCCCGGCATAACTGGTTTCTATTAGAAGTTTAGAAAGAATTTCTTAAAAAGATTAATTTTGCTCCATGGAAAAAAGCATGGAACCTAAATACTATCCACCAGAAGAGGAACGCCTGAATATAATTTCCCACGGCATAGGCTTTTTGCTGAGTATTGTTGCACTTTACCTGCTTGTCGAGCGCGCATTAGAATTTGATTCTTCCGCTTATCTTATAAGTTTTTCAGTATTTGGTGCCAGTATGATCCTGTTGTATGCGGCGAGTACTTTGTATCATAGCGCTAAAGACCATCAAAAGAGAGCCAGATTGAATATTCTGGATCACGCATCAATTTATGTTTTGATCGCTGGGACCTATACACCTTTTGCAGTCATTAGTTTACCCGGCCTGGTTGGGGATATCATACTTTGGACCGTCTGGCTGATCGCACTGGCGGGAATAATTCTGAAATTTTTCTTCACGGGCAAATACCAGTTGCTCTCTACCATCATGTATGTGGCGATGGGCTGGATTATTGTTTTCGCCGGAAATTCCATGGTAGAAAATGTAAGCACTGAAGGTTTATGGTGGCTGGGAGCAGGAGGGGTTTCCTATACTATAGGGGCTATCCTATTTATGCTGAAGAAAATACCTTTTAATCACGCTATCTTCCACGTTTTCGTGCTCATGGGAACTTTCTCCCATTTTATATCAATTTACCTATACGTTGTTTAATCCTGAACTTCTGAAACTTCAGTTTCTTTAGTTTCAAATTCAAGTTCGATCTGGTGCCTGGTAAGATCTTCAAAAACTTCACGTTCTCTAATTAGGTGAGCCTGGTTGTTATACCATAATACTTCCGCAGGCCTCAATCTGGAATTGAAATTACTGGCCATACTAAAGCAATATGCTCCGGCATTGCTAAAACTTAAAATGTCACCTTCTCTGATTTCAGAAATACGCCTGTTATTTCCGAAAGTATCGGTTTCACAAATATAGCCTACGACACTGTAGAACCTGTTTTTGGCATCCGGATTACTAATATTGGTGATTTCGTGATGTGAACCATAGAACATTGGTCTGATAAGATGATTAAATCCTGAATCGATTCCTGCAAAAACAGTTGAGGTGGTTTGTTTGATCACATTCACTTTCGCCAGGAATTTCCCTGCGTCACTTACAAGGTATTTACCAGGTTCAAAAGCGAGTGCAAGATCACGACCGTATTCCTTGCAAAAAGCCTTAAACTTCTGGGTGAGTTGTTCGCCCAGATCTTCGATATCGGTTTCTATATCGCCAGGACGGTAAGGAACTTTGAAACCACTTCCAAAATCTATGAATTCAAGTTCTTTAAAGTTTCGTGCTGCTTCAAAAAGAATTTCTGAAGCATGAAGGAAAACTCCAATATCAAGAATATCACTTCCAGTATGCATATGAATACCGTTAATATGCATTCCTGTATTTTCTACGATCCTCAACAAATGGGGCATTTGGTGAATACTGATCCCGAATTTCGAATCAATATGTCCAACAGAAATTTTTGAATTTCCACCTGCCATCACATGAGGATTAATGCGAATGCAAACAGGAATTTCTGGATGCCTGCTCCCAAACTGTTCCAAAATGGAAAGATTATCTATGTTGATCTGGACTCCTAGTGTTACGACTTCCTCAATCTCTTCCAGGGAAACACCATTAGGCGTGTAAATGATCTTTTCAGGAGAAACACCTGCCTGTATTCCCAGTTTTACTTCCTGAATTGATACGGTATCCAAGCCACAGCCTAAAGAATTGAGTAATTTCAGGATAGAAATATTAGAAAGTGCTTTTACAGCGTAGTGAATTCTTAGTTTATCAACCCTAAATGCATTGGTTAATCTTTGATATTGAGAAGTAATTTTTTCAGCATCATAGACGTAAACCGGGCTGCCAAAATCATTTGCTACAGAAAGTAGATCCTTATGTGTCATTTCTAATCCTAATTTGGCGTAAAACTACAGTGTTTTGTAAAAGTTACCCTAGATCAAATTTAAATATAACCAATTTATACCTTTTGTTAAATATGCGTATTCCTATACAGCACTTTGAAGTGATGCCTGTTTTTTGCGCATATAGATGACGCCAATACCAATAATAATTCCAATTCCAGCCATGGCAGCTCCCACGTATTGAGCAGATACGATGCCGTACCCGTAAGCGATAGGTAGACCGGCAAGATAGGCTCCACTGGCATTTCCCATATTAAATGCACTTTGATTAAGCGAAGAACCCAACATCTCAGAACCTTTAGCAGTATTGATAACGGCCATTTGGATGGGTGTGGCGATACAAAATGCGATCACAGGAATAATAAATGTAGTAATGAGCACGCCAATTTGATCGTAAGCAATGAAAGTATTCACTAAAAGCGCGGTAACCATCAGGATCAGGGCTATAATAACCGCTTTGATCGGACTGAACATCTCAGCCAGTTTCGCACCCAGAAAGTTTCCGGCGACCATTCCTAGTCCGGCAAGGATCATCGCATAACTAACCACACCTTCAGAATGACCGGCAACATCTGTAATAAGTGGGGCTATATAGCTGTACCAGGCGAAAAATCCGCCAGTTCCAATAGTTGTTAAAAGAATAACCATCCAGAGTTCCGGTTTCCGAAGTAATCTTAATTCTTCTTTCATTCCGCCGGCATTGGCAATTTTTACTTCCGGCATCCAGAATTTAATACTTAGAATTGCACAAATCCCAACCACACCAACCGCGAGAAATGCAATTCCCCAGCTGAAGTTCTGTCCTAGCCAGGTCCCTAGTGGAACCCCAATCACATTGGCCACCGTAAGCCCGGTGAACATCATCGCGATCGCCTGAGCTTCTTTCCCGGGACGGGCGAGTTTTCCAGCTACCACGGCACCAATTCCGAAGAATGCACCATGAGGAAGACCGGATAGAAACCTGGCAAACATTAGAAGCTCGTAGGAATCTGCAAAAGCTGAAAGGGTATTGAATATAGTGAACCATACCATCAAACCTAAAAGCGTCTTTTGAGGCGGCCATTTATTTCCGAAGATGGTAAGCAGGGGAGCGCCAACGACTACTCCAAGAGCATATGCCGAGATAAAATGTCCTGCGACCGGGATGGAAACATCCAGGGCATTAGCGATCTCAGGCAGAATACCCATGATCACAAATTCTGTCATTCCTATTCCAAAACCTCCAATTGCCAGCGCCAGTAATGCCTTCTTCATGAGAAATAATTAAAAGATCAAATTTAGTTGAGAATCGAAAGTCTCACCAGATTTACTTCAGTTTTCTGCGATAACCTTTTCGTTTTTCCGCAGATATTCTGAAAGCCCTGCAGCATAAGAATTTCCGACTATTAGCCTATCGTTAAGAAGCTCAAAAAAGATTGGTACAATAGTATGTATTTGTTACTTTTGCTTTCCATAATAAATACAGAAGAAATAGCTGATTATGAATATACACGAATATCAAGGAAAAGAAATTTTGAGCAGCTTTGGAGTCCGCATTCAACGTGGAACCGTAGCAACAAACGCTAAAGAAGCAGTAGATGCTGCGAAAGCACTTACCGAGCAAACCGGTACTGGATGGCATGTGATCAAAGCACAGGTTCATGCTGGTGGACGTGGTAAAGGTGGTGGTGTAAAACTTGCCAAAAACCTGAAGGAAGTTGAAGAAATCGCCGGAGAGATCATCGGGATGAATCTTGTAACTCCTCAAACTTCTGCGGAAGGGAAAAAGGTACACCAGGTTTTAGTTGCTGAAGATGTTTACTATCCTGGAGACAGTGAACCGGAAGAATATTATATGTCTGTTCTTTTAAACAGAGCTACCGGACGTAACATGATCATGTATTCTACTGAAGGTGGAATGGATATCGAAACTGTTGCTGAAGAAACTCCAGACCTTATATTTACTGAAGAGATTGATCCTTCTACAGGTTTGCTTGGATTCCAGGCACGTAGAATCGCTTTCAATCTTGGACTAAGCGGAAAGGCATTTAAAGAAATGACCAAATTCGTAATGTCTTTATATGAAGCTTTTGAAAAATCTGATTCTTCACTATTTGAGATCAATCCTGTGTTGAAAACGAGTGATGATAAGATTATGGCCGTAGATGCTAAGGTGACATTAGATGATAATGCACTTTTCCGTCACAAGGATTATGCTGAAATGCGTGATGTTCGTGAAGAGAATGCTACTGAAGTTGAAGCAAGAGAAGTTGGACTTAACTACGTAGATCTTGACGGTAACGTTGGATGTATGGTAAACGGTGCAGGACTTGCAATGGCAACTATGGACCTTATTAAACAAGCAGGTGGAGAGCCGGCTAACTTCCTTGATGTTGGTGGAACAGCTGATGCTAAGAGAGTAGAAGAAGCTTTCAGACTGATCTTGAAAGATGATAAAGTAGAAGCAATCCTGGTGAATATCTTTGGAGGAATCGTAAGATGTGACCGTGTTGCTCAGGGTATCGTAGACGCTTCCAAGAATATGGGAGACGCCATGAATGTGCCAATCATTGTTAGATTGCAAGGAACAAACGCAGATATCGCTAAGGAACTTATCGATAATAGTGGACTTAAAGTTTACAGTGCGGTACAATTCCAGGAAGCTGCAGACAAAGTTCAGGAAGTACTTTCCTAAGGACTAATTCATATTATTAAAAAACCCGGCCATTGGCCGGGTTTTTTGTTTCTATAAAATCTGCGCTATTAGTTATTTCACCTCAAGTTATACTATAGAGTACTAATTCCATTTCCGGAATACTAGCTCTAATTCCTCATGTAAACTAAAATTTATTCTCTGTAGCATAGGTTAAAAATTGAGTATTATAGGGTTAGAACATCAATTTGCTTGCAATAAAAGCTCAGATTTTAAACCGGTAAATCATAAAGTTTTCTAAAAATTGCTAGTTGTAGACAATTGAGTTATAAAAGATTCGTTCTAAATAGAGAGAAACCTTATATTTAATAATATGAGAATCAATAACTTAAAAGTCGCTTCCCAGATTAATGTTTTAGCTTGATAAATTATTGTTGAATTTGTTTTAGCCAACTAAAAATTTTACAAAAATTCGAGCGTATTAATCTGAAGAGCGACTTCTCGTTAAGTATGACTTGCTATTTCGATCTTTGCGGGTACCAGTTCATTAGCTCCACTTCAATATCAGAATTTTCTTCTTCTACTAATTTCTTGAATTCTTCAACATCAGAAAATCCATTTTTACCACGGTAATGGTATGGAATTACTTTTTTAGGTTGGAAGGCCAGGACACCTTTTGCAGCGCGATCTACTGGCATTGTATAAGGTAGATTCATGGATACTAAAGCAACATCGATATTCTTGAGATTTCTCATTTCAGGGATATCTTCAGTATCGCCGGAAATATATAGTCTCTGCCCATTAATCTCAATAATATATCCATTTCCACGACCTTTCACATGCATAGCATCTTTAGACTGAGGTAAATTGTACATTGGAATTGCCTGAATATTAAAACCCATAAGTTCTTTCGAGTCTCCATTATTCATTACTACATATTCAGCTTTCAGATCTTCTGGTAATTTGTCTTTTACGGCCTGTGGTACAATTACAGTCACATTATCCAGACCAATCGCCTTTAGTGTTTCCGCATTCATATGATCTCCATGTATGTCTGTGATCAGAATAAAATCTGGTCTGTCTTTGCCTTCAAAAGCTTCAGCTCCACCTACTGGATCTGTGTAAAAGGTTTTATCTCCCCATTTAAAGACAGCAGTGGCATGGGAAATTGGTTCAATCTCGAGATCCATAGTCTCCTGAGGAGGCATCTTACTCATCTCTGCATTGTTCTCTGCAAGAGAATCTTTCATCTTACTCTTTTCATTTCCCTGATCCTTACAACCAACAAGCAATAAGCCTGCGGCAATTAGAGTAGCTACATTTTTCATAGTCAATTTTTAGCCTAAGATAAGGCTGGTCATGACTTTAGCTATTTGGTTTAATAAAGAATTATGAAAGGATTAATGACATTTTAATATCACCACGAGCATAGGGATTATTTTCTTCGATTGGAATTTCCTCGAATCCATATTTACGATACAAATGGATGGCGTTTTCAAGTTTTCGATTTGAGTAAATGATCAATTTTTTCCATCCACTACTTTTAGCAAATTGTATGGTATGGTCAATCAGAAAGTGTCCGATCTTCTGACCTCGAAATGCAGGTTTGACCGCCATTTTCGTAAGCTCGAAAACATCATCCTCCATCTTCATCAATGCTACACAGGCTACGATAGTTTTGTCTTTTCTCACAAAGAAGATCTTTCCACCTGGCTCAATGATATATTTTTCTTGTTTTCCTAGAACTTCCTCATCATGTGGCTCCACGTAAAATAATTCATTCAGCCAGTGAAGGTTCATTTTTTCAAATTCCTCCGCGTACTTTTTATCCCAGTTGAGAATCTCCATGATCATTAGTTATAGGTCAAAAATATAAAGAACCTTTGAGTAGCCATACTATTCAGTTATCAATTTATTTATATTTATAGATCTTAAACACATCTTTATGAACTTCCGAAGATATTTAGAGTTATTCCTGCTATGCTTAGTGATGATGTTCAACAGTTGTAAGTCCAGTCAGGATACAGTTGTTGCCAGTGATGACAATGAAGTTGATATACTCCCACCAGCCGAACTCTATGGAAATTTATTCTATGATGTACAAACCCGGGCTATTTTTGAGGACAGTAAGACTTTTGTTGATGCGACTCCTAAATATAGTGTAAGCCTGATAAGGCAACGATATGATATGCTGGAAGATACTACGTTCACGGGAATGAAAACCTTTTTGGATCAACATTTTAATATTCCTGAAGCCGATGTGGATTTCAGGAGCGATAGTCTACAAATAGGTATGCATATTAAGAGTTTATGGGAAGTGCTTAAGAGGCCGGCAAATGATAGCATTTCGGGAACTCTTATTCCGCTACCAAATGATTATATAGTGCCGGGTGGCAGATTTCGCGAAGTCTATTACTGGGATAGCTATTTTACAATGTTAGGATTACAGGTAGATAATGAAAATGAAGTCATTAGGAACATGGTGGAAAATTTCGCATTCCTTATTGATGAACTCGGCTTTATTCCGAATGGGAATCGTACTTATTACCTCGGAAGATCCCAACCACCGTTCTTTTCTCTCATGGTCGATATTCTGGCCGATATTGAAGGCGAGGAGGTTTATGCCGAATTTTTAAATGCATTGGTGAAAGAACATCAGTTCTGGATGAAGGGAAATAATGAACTCAAACCAGGGAACGCTATTAATAGAGTCGTTAAGCTGAAGGATGGAACTGTCCTGAACCGCTATTATGATGAATTCGATACTCCAAGACCAGAAAGCTACCGTGAAGATGTAGAAACTGCGGAAGTTGCAATGAAAGCTAATCCAATGCTCAGGAAAGAAGGTGTTTATCGTAATCTTAGAGCTGGTGCTGAGTCTGGATGGGATTATTCAAGCAGATGGCTGGTAAAAAATAAGCAAAATGAGTTTGAACTTTCAAGTATTCAAACTACTTCCATTCTTCCAGTTGACTTGAATTCGTTGCTTTACAAACTGGAAAAGACCATTTCCAAGGCAGCTAAAATTTCAGACAAAGAAGAAATTTCGGCTACTTATGCGAAGCTGGCAGAAAAACGACAACAGGCGATCGCAGACTATTTCTGGGATTCTAAAATGGAGTTCTTCCAGGATTATAATTTTGAAAAGCAGGAATTCACGGGAAACTTTTCTCTTGCAGCAATGTATCCATTATTCTTCCAGATCGCAGATGAACAGCAAGCTGGCAAGGTGGCTACAAAGATCAAAGAAGACTTCCTGAAACCGGGAGGTGTTGTAACCACACCTTATAATACCGGACAGCAGTGGGATGCACCCAATGGCTGGGCTCCATTGCAGTGGATCACCATTCAGGGTTTAAGGAATTATAAGCATATGGAACTTTCCGAAGAAATTAAAAGGAGGTGGCTTGATGTAAACAGCGCAGTTTACGATAGAACCTATAAGATGACCGAGAAGTACAATGTAATGGATCTTTCCAAAGAAAGTGGAGGTGGGGAGTATCCTACCCAGGATGGGTTTGGCTGGACCAACGGAGTATATAAAAAATTATCTTCAGAAGAATAGTTTATGGAACATATAAGTTTGTATATCGAGTATGCGGCAAAGTTCATAGAAGTAACCGGAGTGGTAGTGATACTTCTGGGAACGATCATAGCATTATTCAAATATTTACTAGCCAAGCAAAATAAAGGAGTCAGATCTTACAAATTATTAAGACAGGAATTGGGGAAAGCTATTCTCCTTGGACTTGAGATTCTGGTCGCTGCAGATATTATCGCAACCGTAGTAACAAAACCAACGCTGGATGAGGTTATCTCCTTGGGAATCATCGTCCTGATAAGAACATTTTTAAGTCTTTCCATTGAACTGGAGATTGAAGGCAGGTTTCCATGGCAAAGGAAGGTAAAAGAGAACAGGCTGAATCAGGAAGCTTAAACCTGAACATAGAAAAGCCACTGAATTTCAGTGGCTTTTTTAAAATTTCTGACTATCCTACTCTATAAAGTATATTCAGCAAGTAATTTCTGAACTTCATAGATATCAACTTTCTTATTAAATTTCTTGGAAATACTGGGTGATTGTTCCCCGGATATCCAGATCTTAAGTTCTGCATCCAGATCGAAACTTCCTGCAGTTTCCACGCTAAAACGTGTAATACTTTTGTATAGCACTGAGAAATATTCAATTTTGCTACCAGTCAATCCCTGAACATCTATAATGATCAATCGTTTATTGGTGAAAATAAAGGTATCTCTTATGATCTTAAATCCAGCAATAACTTCTTCAGAATCAATAAGCAATTTGCCAAATTTCTCCTGAATAACTGAATTTTCTATAGCACCGGCATTACCAAGCAATGAGGATAGTAGACCCATAATTAATTCTTTAGTGATTTCATATCGATTACAAATCTATACTTAACATCAGATTTTACAACTCTGTCGAAAGCAGTATTAATAGAGTCTATATCTATCATTTCAATATCTGAAACAATATTGTGCTCTCCGCAGAAATCAAGCATTTCCTGAGTTTCTTTAATTCCGCCAATTAATGAACCTGCAAGTCTTTTTCGACCCATGATAAGTCCGCCACCATGAATATCCACTTCATCGATCGCTCCAACTAAGGTCATTGTCGCATCTCTTTTCAGCAAGGCAACATAAGGATTCGTATCATGTCCTACAGGAACTGTATTCAGAATAAAATCGAATGAATTCGCATGTTTTTTCATTTCTGCTTCATCCTTCGAGATCAGAACTTCATCTGCACCTAGAGATTTAGCATCTTCGGCTTTTGCAGGAGAGGTAGTGATCATCACAACGTGAGCTCCCAATGCGTGAGCAAATTTAACACCCATATGTCCCAGACCTCCCAGTCCTACAACACCAACTTTATCACCTTTTTTCACATTCCATTGTCTAAGTGGAGACCATGTTGTAATTCCTGCGCACAATAGAGGTGCAACCGCTTTTGTATCCAGATTTTCTGGCACTTTGAGCACGAACTTTTCTCGAACCACCACCATCTCTGAATAACCTCCAAAGGTATGACCACCTAAATGTTCATCTTTCCCATTATAAGTAGCGGTCATTCCATTTTCACAATATTGCTCAAGACCATCTTCACAAGATTTACATTCCTGGCAGGAATCCACCATACAGCCAACTCCAACAAGATCACCTTGTTTAAAGTTTTTTACGTCTGCGCCAACTTCTACTACGCGACCAATAATCTCATGGCCTGGTACCACTGGATATTTACTATTGCCCCAATCATTTCTAACCTGGTGTATATCGCTATGACAAACTCCACAATAATCGATTTCGATCTTCACGTCATTTGCAAGAATGTCCCTGCGTTCAATCTCCATCATATTAAGATCTGCATCATTCGACTTTGCGCCGTAAGCTTTTATATTTTTCATTTTTTTTCTTTTGCTGAAAGTTACTCAATTTATAACTGCTGCAGATGATGTGTTAAACAGGTTTAACTATTCTTAACGTGCTGAATTGATGTAGGTCAAGTTTCCTGTAGTCCATTGCTTTCAAAGAATTCTTAGTACCTTAGGAGCTCAATTTTGAAATTTAAATTATGAGCGATTCTAAAGGAATCAATACGATATGTACACATGCTGGAGAACTGGAGGATACTCAGTTTAAGGGAGCGGTTTCTCCTCTTTATATGGCAACTTCCTATGCATTTGAAGATGTGGAGACCAAACGTTACCCCAGATATTTTAATACGCCAAACCAAGTAGCTCTTGCTAAAAAGATGGCTGCACTTGAACACGGAGAAGCTGCCTTGATTTTTGGTAGTGGGATGGCTGCAGTAAGCACTTCATTAATGGCATTTTTGAGGTCTGGTGATCACGTTGTATTTCCAGATGCACTTTATGGGGGAACCAGTAACCTTGCAGTAGAGGAGTTCGCCAAATTTGGAATAGAGTATACGTTCGCTAAAGACTCTTCAATACCATCACTAGAATCTGAAATCAAGGAAAACACGAAGGTAATTTATATTGAGACGCCATCGAATCCTCTGCTGAAGATCACAGATATCCAGGGGGTTGCAGGTCTAGCCAAAAAGCACGGACTTGTGAGTATGATCGATAATACATTTGCCTCACCGGTGAACCAGAATCCTCTGGATATGGGAATAGATATCGTCTTACACTCTGCAACGAAATATATGGGAGGTCATAGTGATATCCTGGCAGGAACTGCAATAAGCTCTGAAGATCATATCGACAGGATCTTTCAAATGGCGAAGAATTTTGGCGGAAACTTAAGTGATTATACGGTTTGGTTACTGGAAAGAAGTATCAAAACCATGGGCTTACGTGTGAAAGCCCAGAATTCGAATGCTCTGCAACTGGCTGAATTTTTAACAGCTCATTCCAGTGTTGCGAATGTTTATTATCCTGGTCTAAAAGATCATCCAGATCACGAACTTGCAGCAAAGCAAATGTCTGGTTTCGGCGGAATGATGTCATTCGAATTGAATGCTGAGATCGATGTGCAGCATTTTATGAAATCCCTGAAACTAATAAAACCCTCCATGAGCCTTGCCGGTGTGGAAAGTACCATTCTCTTACCTTCCAAAACAAGTCACGGTTTGTTAACCGAGGAAGAAAGAGCTCAGCAGGGCATCAAGGATAATCTACTAAGATTCTCTGTGGGAATAGAAGAGTTCGAGGATATCAAGAACGACCTCGAGCAGGCTATAGCAAATACCAAATAATACTTTATGAAATTAGATATACTTGCGATTGGGGCACACCCAGACGATGTGGAATTGAGTTGTGCCGGTACCATTGCAAAAGAGATTAGCAGAGGAAAAAAGGTTGGGATTCTTGATCTTACCAGGGGAGAACTTGGTACAAGGGGATCTGCAGAGATTCGTGATCAGGAAGCAACCGCTGCAGCCCAGGTTTTAGGAGTTGAGGTTCGTGAGAATCTCGAATTTAGTGATGCTTTTTTCACAAACAATGCTTCTCACCAAATGGAGATCATTAAAAAGATAAGAAAGTACCAACCAGAAATTGTGCTATGTAATGCGTTGGATGACAGGCATATTGATCATGGGAAGGCTGCAAAATTAATAAGTGATGCCTGTTTCTTAAGTGGTTTGCGTAAGATCGAGACCATTATGAATGGTGAGAACCAGAACGCATGGCGACCAAAGCATGTTTTTCATTATATACAATGGAAGAATCTAAAACCGGATTTTGTAGTAGACGTCACAGGCTTTCTGGATAAAAAAATTGATTCGGTTAAAGCTTACAGGTCTCAGTTTTACAGTGAAGATAGTAAAGAGCCTGAAACACCAATTTCAAGCAGTAACTTCCTGGATAGCATTACTTACCGGGCACAGGATATGGGAAGGCTTATTAATACTGAACATGCTGAAGGTTATAATGTAGATCGTTATGTAGCAGTAGATTCCGTATTTGACCTTATTTAATTGAAAATTTTTCTTTGCTGAAATGTACAAATAACTTACATTTGCAACCGCTAATCAAATGGTGGTTG
>NZ_JBLVTK010000004.1:207978-231011 GCF_048285865.1 Christiangramia marina
TCTTCCACCCTCACAAAGCTTCTCAGAAATGAGAAGCTTTTTTTGTTTACGCAACCTTTCTCATTTATTTGCATCTACCTATTGAATCAATTCAATTAAAAATGAGAAAATTAATACTTCTTTTCGTCGCAGCCATTTTTCTAAGCAGCTGTAGCAGTAGTGATGACAACCTGTTAATCGTAGATCTTTCCGTAGATAGTCTTTCAGGAACCTGGAAAATGACACATGCATATGTAAGTCCAGGCGGTGAAACAACCTGGCAAAGCGTTGAAAATGGTACAGAATATACATTTTCTCCAAATGGTAGTTTTAGTGCTTCGCAGGATGAATGTCCTACCGGAACTTATAACCTCGATCTTAATGAAAGCTTGCTTTCATTCACTTGTTCAGATAACACAGAAAGTATGCGCTCCTTCAATGTAGTAAGCATTACCGAAACCGAAATGGAAATAAGTTACATAGGTTGTACAGAAGCTTGTATTTACAGATATCGTAAGCAATAAAATTCAGTTCATGTTCATCATACGGTTTTGATATATTACTTTTGAAAAAATCGTATTTCAATATGAATTCCAGGCAAGATCAACTAAAGGCTTTTGACAGATTATTAACCATTATGGACGAGCTCCGGGAGAAATGTCCCTGGGATCGTAAACAAACCATGGAATCATTGCGTCATCTTACCATTGAAGAAACCTACGAGCTTGGCGATGCTATTCTGGATAAAGACATGGAGGAGATACGTAAAGAGTTAGGAGACGTCTTATTACATCTTGTGTTTTATTCAAAGATTGGAAGTGAGACTAATGATTTTGACATTGCAGATGTTGCGAATGGAATCTGCGATAAACTTAGAGACCGGCACCCTCATATTTACGGGGATGTGATCGTTGCAGATGAAGAGGAGGTTAAACGTAACTGGGAAAACCTGAAGTTAAAAGAAGGCAAGAAAAGTGTTCTCGAAGGAGTGCCCAGGTCTTTGCCGGCAATGGTCAAAGCCAACAGGATACAGGATAAAGTTGCGGGAGTAGGATTTGATTGGGAAGAACCCAAACAGGTATTCGAAAAACTTCAGGAAGAACTTAAGGAGTTGGAAGATGAAGTAACTGAGAATAACAGTGATCTAATCGAAGCAGAATTTGGTGATGTACTGTTTTCTATGATCAACTATGCACGTTTTCTGAAAGTGAATCCTGAAAATGCTTTAGAGCGTACCAATAAAAAATTTATCAAAAGATTTCAGTATCTGGAAGGCAAAGCGGCAGAGCAGGGTAAAGCGCTAAAAGATATGAGCCTTGCGGAAATGGATGTATACTGGAACGAAGCTAAAAAAGTGTAAATGGTCTAGATAATTTCCTGGCCATCTTATCTAACAAAAGGAGGTTTCAAAAATGAAAAGCAAAGTTTATTAGAGTTGGTTATTATCAAACTTTCAATTTTTCACGACCTTTTCAGATCATCTCAAAATCCCTTTAAGTTTTGGATATATGCCTGGATACATATGACTTTGAGTACAGGATCTGCAACTCTAGCCGCAAGAATAACTACTTCCGAAGAAATCGTAAATATTTAGATAGCCATTCGTTTTGATTGTTGAAGTAATGTTTGCACAATCTTCTACTTCTTTTAGAGCAAAGTAATTAAAGGCTCGTCTGTGGTTTTTTGACTTCGATAAACACTTAAATGTATAAGGACCGACCCCATTGAAATTTCCGAAGAGATTACCTAATTGAGAGAAGACTAGCATTTACTTTTAATCATTGTAACATCAGCGTAACTCCGATTCTTATTAGCGCCTCAAGATCTTTTCTATCTTTTTGCCTTTGGCTAATTCATCGATCAACTTTTCCATTTTTCTGCAATCGCGATACAAAGCAAATTCTTCAGGAATATCTTCAATACGATAACCGCATACGACTCCATTGATCATGTGTGCATTTTTGTGGATCCTGGCTCCTTCAAAAAAATCACCAAAAGTACCAGTGCCGCCAATAAAGGATTCTAATGTCTCCTGATTATAGCCCGTTAACCACGAAATAACGCTGTCAAGTTCATCCTTAGTTCTACCGTGCTTCTTTATTCTATTCAGGTAATGTGGATATACAGCGCCGAAATTCATTTTCGCAATTTGCTCATTCTTTTCTGCTGTTACTACTGCCATCTTTTATAATTACTAGTTACTATATAGGGTATGAGACTCGAACGGGATAGCTAGTTTCCTGATTCTTTAAAAAACTACAGCCTGTAAACTTTTATCACGATAAGTTCTTAAGCTTTACCGATCATAAAGAATAATACAGGCTATAGTATTGAACTCTTCCTAATACAAGGTTTTAATTTTGGCAAGTTTTTCCTGCCATACTTCCAGGTCGGCTTTGTGCTGAGCGATATTCTTATGTACATCCTGAACTAGTGGATTATCATCATCTACATTGCTGAAGAACTGTAAATTGTTCTCTAGTTGCCTGATCTCTGCCTTGGTCTCTTCGATCTTCTTGGTAAGAAAATAGTGTTCGTTCCTGATCTTCTTGTCATCATCAGCGTCATCAAGGGCCTGGATCTTATTCTCGTACTTCATCATCTCTGCCTTGGTGTTGTCAACATCAAGCTTCTTGAAAAGTTGATCCAGCGCTTTATTAAACTTTCCTTCTATAAATCTTTTGTTATGGGGTACCCGACCCACTTCCTTCCAGGAGTTGATTTTATCTTTAATAGTGGCAAGGTTTTCCTTCTTAGTGCCATCTAGCTCCAAAGATTTTACTTCATCCAGCAAGGCTTTTTTCTTCTCAAAAGCTTCAACTTCATCCTTGTTTTCTTCATTCTTCTGAGCGTGCATACGATCGAAATAATGATTACAGGCTTTTTTAAACTGTTTCCAGACCTTATCACTATCCTTTCGGGGTACATGTCCAACCTTCTTCCAATCGTTCTGGATTTTCTTCATGAGCGGTGTAACCGTTTTAAAGTCATCACTATCCATATTGTCTTCTGCAATCTTAATAAGTTCTTTCTTCTGCTCAAGATTATCGTATTGCTCCTTCTTTAAATTCTTATAGTACGCATTTTTCTTACGATTGAATTTACGAACATGCTCCTTGAATTCATTCCAGGTTTCCTGGTTCTTATTTCTTGGAACTTTCCCGGCCTTAAAGAATTCTTCTCGTAGAGCTTCAATTTGTTTTATGCTTTGCTGCCATTTGTTGTGGCTATCAAAATCCTGCTCTGCAATTTCCTTGATTTTGATAATGATATCTCTTTTGTTCTCCCAGTTCTTCTCGTACTGTTCATCCAGCTGAGAGAAATATGCCTGGCGCTTGTCGTGAATTTGTTTTGTGGCAGCGCTAAATCGCTTCCAGATGTCTTCCCGATACTCCTTAGCCACGGGTCCAAGTTCTTCCTTCCACATTTTGTGCAGCATCTGCAACTCCCGGAAAGAACGATTCGTATCCTTTTCCTGTGCTAATTCTTCAGCACGGTCTATTACCTTAAGCTTTTGCTCAAGATTATGCTTGAAGTCCAGGTCTCTGAATTCCCGGTTTAAGTGAAGAAAATCATAGAAATTCTCCACATGATGATGATACGTATTCCAGACATTATTATAACGATCTCTTGGAATAGGCCCGGCGGTACGCCATTTATCCTGAATTTCCTTAAAATGATTGTAAGTCGTATTGATATTTTCTTCAACACCCAAAAGTCCCTTCAATTCTTCAATAAGCTCTAAGCGTATATTCAGGTTTTGGTTAAGGTCTTTTTTCAGGCGTCTATAATATTCATTTCGCTTCTCGCGATAATCAAAATATGTCGAACTAAATTGTTTGTTTAGTGGAGTAGAGTAGTGGAAGTCAATTATATTTCCGCCTTCAGCAAGAAATTCTTCCTTTTTCTCTTCCATTTCCTCGTCGAACTTAGCATTAAATTCTGTTCTGATCTCCTGCACGTGTTCTTTGATCGCCTGAACCTTCTCGGTTTTAAGCAATCTTTCCAGTTCCTCTACAAGAGCTTCCTTGCTCATGGAATGGTAATCCTTCTTCTCTATAGCATGCCGTTCACCAGCGCTTTCATCCTCGCTTTCTTCAGCCACAGAATTCTCCATGTCTTCCTCATGACTCCCGCTGCCTTTCTGATTCTCCTCAA
Source organism: Christiangramia marina (assembly GCF_048285865.1). NCBI lineage: Bacteria > Pseudomonadati > Bacteroidota > Flavobacteriia > Flavobacteriales > Flavobacteriaceae > Christiangramia > Christiangramia marina. The sequence goes on from NZ_JBLVTK010000004.1 coordinate 212,116, forward strand.
CAACTGCTTCACCAATATCACTATCAAGATCTTCATCCTGTTCTTCCGTATTTGCCGCCATTTTCCTGCTCTCAGATTCTGAAACGATCGCATCTTCATGATCTGTAGATTCCGAAACTTTTCGAACAGATTTGTTTTCAGGTTCTACAGATTCCTTGTTCTTTTTCACAGGATAAGTATCTCCGTCTCCTTCCATGGCCGTATATGGATCTTTATCAGGATCTGTTTTTTCTATTTTCTTTTGATCTGAAGTCGCCTTTCCTGAAGCAGATTCATGAACGATTGCATCTTCATGATCGGTCCCGTCATCACCTTTTCGTTCAGTTTCCTGCTGAAGTTTTTCAGAGTTTTCGTTCGGGTCATTCAAAGAATGATCTGTGGAACCGGAGGTCTTCTTGGAGTCCTTTTCATGGTTCTCAGACATTTCATTTTTCTTGTTCTCATTTTCTGTAGTGGACATATCTTTCAATGTTAGGGTTCTTCAAAATCGAATTATTCTGAAAGATAACAACTCCACTAAAATTGGACAAGGGAATGATTCTATTTATAAATTGAATAAAGCTTTGAGAGTCGGATTAAGAATTCCAGATAGACCAGCTTTTTTCAGCCTGGAGTTCTAACATTCTATAACCGTTTAGGGTTTTTGCACCAAGTTCGGAAGCTAGTTTCATGAGCTTGGTTTCTTCCGGATTATAAATAAGATCAAAGATGATATGCTGGCCTGAAATACCCTCAAGAGGAATATCAGGATAACGTTCGGTTTCTGGGGAAGTTCCCAAAGGTGTTGTGTTGATTACCAGTTTGTTGCTACTTATTACTTCGATGCTTAGTTCACTATATGACAGCGTGTTTTCCGAAGAATTTCTTGAGATAAACTGGTAGGGAACTGACAGTTTGTCAAGAGCATAAGCGACGGCTTTTGAAGCTCCTCCGGTTCCCAGGATAAGAGCAGAGCTATGGAAACTTTCCAAGTGATTCTCTAGTGCTTTTTTGAAGCCAAAATGATCTGTATTATAGCCGGTGAGCTCACCATTTTCAGAAATTTTGATGGTATTCACAGCGCCAATTTTTTGCGCTTCAGAGTCAAGATGATCTAGAAATGGAATTACTTTTTCCTTGTAAGGGATGGTGACGTTCAATCCGGAAACTTCAGTAGTTTTGAAAATTTCGGGAAACTGATCAATGCTTTCAAGGTCGAAATTAATATACCTGGCATCGATATTTTTAATGCTGAATTTCTTGCTGAAGTAGTTTCTGGAAAAGGAATAATCTATATCTTTTCCAACGAGTCCAAAAGTTCTCATTTTTCCGAAGTAATTTTTTCGTACCAGGCGAGTCCAAGTACAATGCTAATTCCTATTCCTATACAGAAGATTGCCGCGAAAGTTTCTGCCTGATCGAATTGTGGCCAGTAACGATCGTAATTGTCGATTACCTTATTTCCATTCCTGTCAATTAAAACTTTGCCCTGCTCCCCAATTTTGTATACTTTCTCCTTCCATGGCCATACAACCCCAAGGGAGCCCGTGATGAAACCAATGATGACTGCAAAAGTTTCTCTTTTTCTGGTCTTGAGTACATATCCCAGCAAATGAGATAATGAAACCAGTCCGGCCAGAGACCCGATGGCGAAGACGGCCAGCACTTTGAGCATTTGAATTCTTTCTGCATTTCCAGTCCAGGAGAAGTCCATCATCAGGATGTCCGCCATCGAATCATAGAGCGCATTAACAGAGTCTACCAACAACAGGACATAATTCCCCACCAGAATCAAAATAAAACTTCCTGAAAGGCCCGGGAGGGTCATGCCCGACACACTTATCATTCCGCAGATAAATACAAACCAGAGATTGTCGTTTTCTCTAGCAGGTTCCAGGAAACTAATGGCTATTCCGGCAATGATCCCGAGTACTGCAAAGACAATGGAGTTACGATCCCAGTCTTCAAAGTCCTTACTAATGTAATAAATAGAGCCAATGATCATTCCGAAGAAAGCCGACCACACGTATAGTTCGTAGTGTATAATGAGATAATCCAGGATCTTGGAAACACTAAAATAGCTAATGAGCATCCCAAGAATTAATAGGAATAAAAATTTCCCGTTGATATAATGATAAAGGCTTTTGAATCTACCAGAGATCAAAAGCTTAAAGGCTTTGAGGTTTACTTTTTGCAATGAATAGATGAACTCTTCATAGAATCCGGCAACAAAGGCAACAACGCCACCAGACACGCCAGGAACTTTGTTCGCAGCGCCCATAGCCAGACCTTTTAGAATCAGCAGGAACTTATCTGTGAAGGTCCTAGTCTGCTGCATTGGCATTTTCAGGTTTATTACCGGCAAGCATTTCCAGACCTAAAATGAGGAAGAACCCGGCCAGCATAAGTGCGACAGACCAAAATGTTTGTGGATCTCCGTCGAAGTTCCATGGTAATACTGAAGCTTCCTTGAGAACAACCTCTTTTTCACCATACATCGCGGTTTCCAGAGTTTCTTTCCACGGCCAGATCTTGTTCAGTGAACCAGCAATAAAGCCGGTAAGAACCGCAAGGGTAATACTACTATAGTGAACGAATAGCCATTTCAGGATCTTTGAAAAAGTAAGCAACCCGAAAACTGCTCCAACACCTACAATACCTATTGTCTTTAGATCAAAATCATGAGCTGCTTCTGTGATAGATTTATAAGCACCTAGCAATACCAGAATAAAAGCGCCTGAAATTCCGGGAAGGATCATTGCGCAAACGGCAAGTGCTCCGGCAAAAAATAAAAACAAATAGGAATTACTGGCGGAAAGTGGCGGCAGGCTAACGATATAGAACGCAACGGCAGCACCAATTACCAGTGCTAAAACGATCTTCCAGGTCCATTTTGGGATTTGCTTACCTACAAACCAAATACTGGCAACCACAAGTCCGAAGAAAAAAGACCAAATCAGGACCGGATGATTTTCCAGCAGATAATTTGCTACACGCATCACACTAAATATGCTAACGAGAATACCTGCAAAAAGAGCTACGATAAAATTACCATTCAGCTGTTCCCACATGGCCTTAAATCCGTTTGCCTTCCAGGTGGAAAGCAACCCAAGATTTACTCCACTAATTGTGGTGATCAACTCTTCATATATACCTGAAATAAATGCGATAGTACCGCCGGAGACTCCGGGAACGACATCTGCGGCTCCCATAGCCATTCCCTTAAGGCTTATCTTTAGATAGTCCACTAAACTACGTTGCATCTTAGAATTTTATGATTTTGCTCAAAGGTAGCAAAATTACTAAGAGAGCTTTACGAAGGAATTTATAATTTGTTTGATGCTTTTTCGCTCAAAAATATTCGGAAAAAGTTCTTCTATAATGATGTAATATTCTGAGTCGGTTTTCAAGGCATTATTCAAATGAAAATAGCCTTTGTCACCATTGTTAGTATTAAAATATAAACCGGCAAGACGATATTCGACTTCCGCAGTACCAGGGTAGAATTCCAGAGCCTGCATCATGCTGGAAATTGCAGTTTCATATTCTCCCAGTCCAATCAGGATATCACATCTTCTAATCCAGGTCTCTAATTCGTAATTTCCCAACTCAAGACTTTTTTTATAGCCTTGCTCAGCTTCTTCCGGGAAATTCAGCCTACTGTTGATCTTTGCGTAACGTTTCCAGTAAAGAACATTTTCTTCGTCAATATTAATCGCTTTATTGATATAATATAAAGCCTTTGGGAAGTTTAGTTTTTTGATATAGAAATCGGTAATCGCGATCCAGCCTTTATCGAGTAAAGGATCTTCATGCACGGTTTGCTCGTAATTCTTGATCGCGAAATCATCACAACCAAGTTTTTCGAAGCACTTACCAATTCTCAAATATGCGAAGGAAGTGGGATCATCGAGTTCTAAAGTTATATTATAGTTTTCGATGGCTTCATTATAACGCTTTAATTTCTCAAGAACCTTTCCTTTTTCCAGGTAGGCTCCCACGAACCTGTCATCACTAATAATGGCAAAATCAAAAGCTGCCAGTGCTTTAGTGTAGTTCTTCAGGTCAAAATACTGCTTTCCAACCTGGTGCCAGGCTACTTCGCAATATGGGTGTTTGTCCAGATATAGATTTAGGTAATCAATAGCCTCTTCTTTCTGTTCAAGAAAATCGAAGCAATACATGATATTGTAAAGTGCAGAATAATCTTCATCATCTGCTTCAAGGCATTTCATAAAGCTATATTTCGCATTCTCGAAATCTTCAAGAAACAGATATTCCATCCCAATGAGCGAAAATATTTCTGCATCTTCAAGCGTGATCTCCAAAGCTGCTTCGAGCATGGTAATTGCTTCAGCATGCATATCTCGCTTGGAATAGATCTGAGCCTTTTGAATGTAGATCTCCTCGTTGGAAGATTCCAGATTCTTCAGCTCATTAAGTATGCTGTCTGCAAGATCCAGTTTATCCTCAAAAACCAGAATCTCAACTTTGTATAATCTTAGATTTACTGAAGTAGGATGCTGGGCAAGACCCAATTTCACCGCTTTTTTAGCAAGAGCTATCTTGCCATTCTCCATGTAATGGTTGATGATATTCTCAAATTCGTTTGAATCGAAAAAAAGAACGTCATTGGTCTTTAGCATGGATTCGAAGCGATCAAGAGAGAAATTATCTTCTTCGTTATGGCTCAATTGCATAAAAGAGTGATTATGGGATTTCTACTGTTATTAAAGTTAAAAAGTAATAAGAGCAATAGCTACGCCCGCTTGCATTGTTGTTAACAAATTAATTAACAGCTACAATATTACTATTTAACTCTTCCAGTATGTCAACAATAATGCCACATCCTTTCAAAATTTCTTCAGAAGATATTGTCAAGGGCGGAGTGATCCTTACGGCTCGCTTTTCGAACAACAACCAGAATAAGATCAATTGTTCATCTTTAGCTCTAAGCACCAGCTGGTCTGCAATTTCGGCAGACTTTACTATGATTGCCAGCATTAAGCCTTTGCCTCTAACTTCTTCAATGAGAGGATGTTGTAAATGTTTTCTGAAGAGCTTTTCTTTTTGCAGTGTTTCCGAAATAAGGTTCGTGCTAAGAAGCTCTTTCAATGTAGCAAGTGCTGCTGAAGCAATCAAGGGATTGCCGCCAAATGTTGTGATATGTCCAAGTTTGGGGTTGTCCATAAGCAAATCCATCACCTCTTCTGAAGCTGTGAAGGCTCCAATGGGCAATCCTCCGCCCATTCCTTTTCCCATTACCAAGATATCAGGAACAAGTCCGAAATTTTCGAATCCAAATAATTTACCGGTTCTTCCAAAACCAGGTTGTATTTCATCCAGAATAAGTAGAGCTCCCACTTCTTCGCAACGCTTTTTCACTGTGATGAGATAATCATCAACAGGCTGAATAAATCCGGCACCACCTTGTATTGTTTCCAGAATAACGCATGCTGTATGTTCGTTGATATTTAAAAGATCTTCCGTAGAGTTGAATTCTATAAATGAAACATCTCCTATCAAAGGTTTGAAAGGTTCTACCCGTTCTTTAAAATCCATCAGACTTAAGGAGCCCATCGTATTACCATGATAGGCGTGCCTTGCAGCAATGATCCCCGTTCTTCCAGTAGCCCTTCTGGCCAGTTTTAGTGCACCTTCGATCGCCTCAGTTCCACTATTTACGAGATAGGTTTTAGATAGCGAACCAGGTAAATTTTCAGCGAGCAATTTACTGAGCTCTACAGCAGGAGCCTGTGCATATTCGCCATAAACCATTACATGCAAATATTTCTCAGCCTGCTCCTTGATAGCATTTACAACTGCAGGATGCGAGTGACCAAGAGTACAGGCAGATACGCCAGCAACAAAATCAAGGTAATTTTTGCTGTCACTTGTTTTTATATAACTACCGGTGGCACTTTCTACCTCCAATGCTAGTGGGTGAGGAGTGGTTTGGGCCTGAAACTTTAAAAAATCTTCTTTCATTCCTGATTGCCAGTTAGAGAGTCCTTTACAGTTTTTACTACTGGTTCGATAGTATCTTTAAGTGAATCCTGAACCTTTTCGTTCTTATACTTTAAAGAATCTTTAGCTCTATTCTTTAGAATTTCTGGTTTAAGTCTGGAGTTTTGATCCAGTAGGAGGTCATCTTCCTCGCGTTCTTCAAAAAACTCCTCAGGAGCTTCAGGCATTTCGATACCTCTGATCCTGGTAAGTTCTGGTACTGGTTTACCTTCAAATAATCCATCTTTCGAAGTGATTCTTTCATCACCGCGCCAGTTAAAACCAGCTAAGGTTCTTTGGTTTTGAGGAACTTCATCTTCCGGAGGCATTTTTCCCTGAACAGCATTTATATAATCTATGAATTCGATCTGCTGATCCTGAAACAGGATACGTATATAACTGGCAAGAGTTTTATTAATTGAAATAAGGGCGCCCTCATCGTTTCTCAAATAATTGAGAGTTTCAGTGTTCTTATCAATAATAACTTCCCGTAGTTGATTATCTTCAAAATATCCTGTGAGAATCTTTCCTTTCAACTGGTTGTATCCTTCAATGGTATCCTTCTGAATTAAAAAAGCATTGTCAAATACCAGCAGACTATCCAGTTGTTCAGTTTCAGGATTGGATTGAAGGTGAATGCTATCACCACTCATTTGATTGAGCCCCGACCATAAAACAGGTTTTTTATCACCAAAACGACCAAGATTGATCAATTTTGAAAGTCCGCTTTTTTGATCTGAGTATATTGAATCACTACGCCCGCTCATTGGGTTTTCACCGGTTTGATCTTCTTTTAGAATTCGAACGTCATAAAAACCACGAATAATTCTATGTTCAGGTTTCCCAGTAATCATAATGGTATCACTATGAATAAACAAGGTGTCTCTTTCCTGCAAGCTTGCGGCAAGTGCTCTTTTGGTTATAAAAACTGAGTCTTTATCTCTATAAACTTCAGCATAATGACCGGTTACTTTGCTTTGGTTTATAGTGTCGATGACCTGTATATTATTTGTGGCAGAAGCGAAACTGGTCTCACGATCAAAATACAAACTGTCACCCTTTAGGACTCGGTTTTCATAATCTATCCTGGAGTTTTTTACAAAATAACCATTATCTGCTCTTGTGTCATAAAACCCACGTTCGCAGTAAACTGTGCTGGTTTCACTTTTAATCGTTGAAGGTCCATATAAGTAAGCGTAACCACTTTCAGAATAAAAATCAAGTTGTTCAGAGTTTATAGTATATTCCGGGTTAGTTACTACCACTTCATCAATAAAGCTGTATTTGTTTTGTTCCATATAATAGCGACCAATCCTGCTGGTAAGGACACTGGTAGTATCCCGAACCTTTCCGCCACTTCTATAGTACGCTTCCTGTTTTAACCTGTCGAAGAACAAACTGTCGGTTTCAAGAGTGGTTTGAGGTCTTTTCATTAATACTCTCCCGCTGGCAAAGGCAAATTCAGTATCACCATTATATTCGGCATAGTTGCTGGTCATACTTACACTATCACCCTGCTGCATCCTAATATTACCATAAGCCTTGAAGAAATTGGCTTCTTTATAAAAAACAGCGTTATCGCACCAGACTTCGATCCCATCGTGATCAAAATACACCTGGTTATCTATTTTACTTAGAATTAAAGCGCCCGGATACCTGGCTTCATTTTTTAAAGTTCTATCAGATTCGTAGTTGATTTCCTGACTATTTTGTGCCATGCCTACCTGAAAGAAGATCACACAAAGAAGTACGCTAAAGATGTGTCGCAATTCAATATTTTTTTCAAAAGTACTCAAAATTTATATGCCCTTAATTTTATTCATAAACGTGATGTGGTAAGATCAGGTATGCTAATTTTTCTTAAAATAAAATCCGGTTATTCTTAATTTCCTTAAAGCTTTCAAAATTTTAGAGCTTTTAAGACAACCTTAACGATTCAATTAAAACTGAATTGCCTTTCCCTTCGTAAGTTTCCATAGAAACTAAAATTTTAATCATGAAAAAACCCTTAGTGAAGGTAGATGTAGTTGATGCATCACCGAAAAATTCGAACAAGAATTCGCGTAGGAAGTTCATTAAATTAGGTGGTCTCGGTATAGCCGGTTCCAGTTTTTTACTGTACGGATGTAGCGATGATGATTTATTTAACCCAGGTGGAGATGTAGGAGGTCCAGACCCTGAGCCAGAACCAGAACCACCTGTAGACGCAGTATTTGATCTAGGAAGTGGAAACCTTGGTATATTAAACTATGCGTATGCTTTAGAGCAACTTGAAGCGGCGTTTTATGGAGAAGTTCAGAATGGTGCTTACTATTCCGGTGCTCCAGATAATGAGAAAGAAATAATGGATGATATCTGGTATCATGAAGTTATTCATAGAGATTTTTTCAATACCGCGATCAATGGTGCTGTATCAGATGCATCTTTAGTTTTGCCAGAATTGGAATTTGACTTTAGCGCTGTAGACTTTGATGACAGAACTAGTGTACTTGAAACAGCGAGACTACTGGAAGATACTGGAGTTTCTGCTTATAATGGTGCAGGAAGATTAATTGATGTAGATGCGGAAAATGGTGGGCTTTATTTATTGCTTGCTGGTAAGATTGTTTCCGTAGAAGCAAGACATGCTTCAGCAATCGCTGATTTATTAGAACCAAATACGACTGCTTTCGCTAGAGATGGTGTATTAGTAGATCTTGGTGGTTCTGGAGTGGCTTACGATAAAGCAACACCTCCAGGTGATGTTCTTGCCGCTGTAGTAGGTACTGGATTCGTGCAAACCGAATTTACAGCAGATAACCTACCTACGGGATAATTAATTAATTTAAAAAATAACAAAATGAGTTTTATAAAATTATTAGATGGTCTCTCTGATAAAAGTTCCATAGAAACTAAAGGTTCTAGAAGAGATGCTTTCAAACAGTTCAAAAATTTTGGTAAGAATGCCGCAGTGGCTTCTATACCATTTGGCTTGGCAGCTACTAGCTCTAAAACCAAGGCAGCTACTTCTGCGATGGCCTCAGCTATGTTTCAGGCCTCTCCAACAGACGTTTTAAACTTCGCGCTGACATTGGAATATTTAGAGAAAGAATATTACAACATTGCAATCGATACAGACGGTTTAATACCAGATGAAACAAAAGATATCTTTGCACAAATTTCTGCACACGAGGATTCGCATGTTGAATTTTTACTGGCAGCCCTTGGTGATGACGCTATAGCTAAGCCAACATTTGACTTTACAGGTGGACCAGGAGGACTTGCGCTAGATCCTTTTACTAATTATCAAACTTTCCTAGCCTTGTCTCAAGGTTTTGAAGATACAGGTGTTCGTGCTTACAAAGGACAGGCTGGTGCAATTTCGGTAGACAAAACACTACTTGAGTACGCTCTGCAAATTCATTCTATTGAAGCAAGACATGCTTCTATGGTAAGAAGGCTGAGAGGAGAAAAAGGATGGGTTACCGGAGGTGATGCAGCTAGTAATGGATTACCTGGTGCTTTTGATGCTATTTATGGAGGAGAAACTCCTGAGTCTAACACGACTCAAGCAGGTGTGGATTTATCTGGTCTTTTCGACGACTTTGGTGGGTCACAAGCAGTTCAGGAAGCATTTGATGAGCCATTAACTATGGATGAAGTACTTGCAATTGGAGGAATTTTTATCGTACCGGAAGGTGACGGGGGAGATGATTCAGATAGCTAACTAACTCAATACTACCGAATAGAAAAAGTCCCAATTTGGGGCTTTTTTTTATACCATTTTTAAGGTTAAATATTCCAGATTAGTATATCGATTCAGAAGCACATTAGCGCAATTTCAGTAGTTTTCTTGCTAAGATCGAATCAATAAAATTTTAATTATCAGATTTGAAGTTATGCTTTGTTTTAAGCTACCTGAAATCGAAAAATTAGGACGGGCGTTTGATGAGCAAGACTACGAAAATATACTATGGTCAAACGGAACCATTTCATCGCAATATTCATTAAAAATCACCCAATGAAAAAAAGCCCCGTAACGGGGCTTTGTCTTATATAAAATAACTTGGTCTTAGCTTCTTTGGATCGTCTGACTTCTGTCTGGTCCAACCGAAACAATGGTAATCGGGGTTTCCAGTTCTCGCTCAAGGTATTCAACGTAGTTGTTGAATTCTTTTGGAAGTGTGCCGGCATCAGTCATTTCTGTAAGATCTTCTTTCCAGCCTTTCATCTCGGTATAGACCGGTTCAAGATTTTCAGGATCTATATTAAAAGGTAGATGATCAATAGTTTCACCTTTATACTTATAAGCGGTACATACCTTTAAAGTATCAAAACCACTAAGTACGTCACCTTTCATCATGATCAACTGGGTGATCCCATTCACCTGGACCGCATATTTCAATGCTACCAGATCCAGCCATCCACATCTTCTCTTTCGTCCTGTAGTAGCTCCAAATTCATTACCTATTCGTCCCATCTTTTCTCCTGTCTCATCGAAAAGTTCGGTAGGGAATGGGCCACTACCAACTCTTGTGGTATAGGCTTTGAATATCCCAAATGCTTCCCCAATCTCGCGTGGTGCTACTCCAAGCCCGGTACATGCACCGGCGGCAGTAGTGTTGGATGAGGTAACAAATGGGTATGTTCCAAAATCAATATCCAGTAAAGAGCCCTGGGCGCCTTCAGCAAGGATGGATTTTCCATTTTTCATAGACTTGTGAAGGTAATCTTCACTGTCAATAAAAGTAAGTTCTTTCAGAGTTTCGATCGCAGTACGGAATTCTTTTTCAAGTTCCTTAAGATCGTACTGTACATCCACATCATAGAATGCGATCATCTTCTCATGCTTGTCTGCAAGTGCGCGATAGCGATCCTGCCAGTCTGCCATTTCGAGATCTCCTACACGTAAACCATTTCTACCGGTCTTATCCATATAAGTTGGACCAATTCCTTTTAGTGTAGATCCAATCTTAGCTTTGCCTTTTGAAGCTTCAGAAGCAGCGTCAAGCAATCTATGGGTTGGAAGAATAAGATGTGCCTTTCTGGAGATTAATAATTTAGACTTATAATCTATTCCATGTTTGGCAAGATTGTCCAGTTCTTTTTTAAATATTACCGGGTCTATCACTACACCGTTTCCCACAAGATTGATGCTATCATCATGAAAAATACCTGATGGTATCGTGTGTAAAACGTGTTTTTGCCCATCAAACTCCAAAGTATGTCCTGCGTTAGGACCGCCCTGGAATCTGGCAATAATATCGTATTTGGAGGTGAGTACATCGACAATTTTGCCTTTTCCTTCGTCACCCCATTGAAGACCTAGTAGTAAATCTACAGCCATGAATTCTTAAACTTAGTTGGTTGATTTTTTGTTTCCGTAGAAATACAGGGAGTGTTTATTGATTTCAATATCAAAAACTTCCTCGATCGTTTGCTTAATACTTTGTATCCTTGGATCGCAGAATTCAATAACTTCTCCTGTATCTGTAAGTATGATATGATCGTGCTGCCGGTCAAAATAGGATTTCTCATATTGTGACTGATTCTGCCCAAACTGATGTTTTCTAACCAGTCCGCACTCCAGTAGGAGTTCGATCGTGTTGTATAGTGTTGCCCGGCTCACCCGATATTTCTTGTTCTTCATCATTATATATAAAGATTCAATATCGAAATGATCTTCAGAGTTATAGATCTCCTGAAGAATAGCGAAACGTTCGGGTGTTTTCCGATGTCCCTTGTCTTCAAGATACTTCGTGAAAACGTTTTTTACGACCGCCTGATCGTTTTTATTTACGACTTTTTTGCTCATAATTGCCTTGCAAAGGTAAAAGTTTATTCACGGCTTACCTTGTCTATGCCGTTAATTTTTTTCAGTCGCTGGATGATCGTATTCAGGTTATTATTGTTCTTCACCACCAGCGTAATTCTTCCATTGAAAATACCATCTGAACTGTCAAAATTCAGGTTTTTCGTATTCACACCCAGGTTACTTGAGATTTCTTTCGTGATCTCACTTACCAATCCAAGATTATCAATTCCCTGTAATTTAATGACCGACTGGAAGTCCTGTTGAGAACTGTCAATCCATTTTGCCTGGATAATCCTGTAGGCGTAATTGGATTGTAGTTGCAATGCATTTGGACAATCTTTCTTATGAACCTTAATGCCGTCGTTTACAGAAATGAATCCAAAGACAGTATCTCCCGGAATAGGGTTACAGCAATTCGCTAATTTATAATCCAGTTTCTCTTCTTCTTTGCCAAATACCAGCTGGTCATACTTAGCAGTGATCTCATCCTTATTAATATCAGCTGCTACCTGTGGCTTTTTAATTTTATTTTTGAAATAGCTTACCAGGGAATTGCTTCGGGAATTTGCGAAATCCTTAAGCAACTGATTGTCGATCTTCCCAATACCTACGCGATAGAAAAGATCAAGACTCGTTTTCAGATTAAAGAATACAACAAGTTCGTTGATGGACTTCTCATTAAACTGAATTTTCTGAGCTTTTAGTTTCCTTGCCAGCACAGCCTTTCCTTCCTCTGCGATCTCTTTCTTCTCATCTTTCAAGGAAGATTTGATCTTTGCACGAGCTCTTGCCGTAGTTGCATAATCCAGCCAGTTCACATTAGGCTGAGCATTATCTGAAGTTATGATCTCCACCTGGTCGCCGCTTTTTAATTCGTGACTTAAAGGAACCAGTTTGCTATTTACACGAGCACCTCGAGTGCGTAATCCAATTTCTGTATGAATGCTGAAAGCAAAGTCCAAAGGTGTGGATCCCTTCGGAAGTGATTTAAGATCTCCCTGAGGTGTAAAGACAAAAATTTCCTTTGAATAGAGATTCAGTTTAAACTGTTCAACAAAATCAACAGCATTTACATCTGGATTCTCGAGTGCTTCCTGAAGTCTGGTTACCCATTCTTCAAAACCTCGTTCCTCTTTATTGTCATCTCCCTGTTTGTATTTATAGTGAGCCGCATATCCTTTCTCTGCGATCTCATTCATTCGTTCACTTCGAATCTGTACTTCCACCCATCTGCCTTTTGGTCCCATTACAGTAATATGCAGAGCTTCGTATCCTGTAGATTTTGGAGATGAGATCCAGTCTCTTAATCTGGTAGGGTTGGGACGGAAGTGATCGGTCACTATGGAATAGATCTTCCAGGCCAGGAATTTCTCCTGTGATGGTTCACTTTTATAAATGATCCTGATCGCGAACTTGTCATAGATCTCGTCAAAACTAATATTCTGAGTCTGGATCTTACGGTTGATGGAATAAATGGATTTTGGTCTCCCTTTAATACTATAGTCCAGGGATTCCTTGTCCAGAGAATCCTCAATCACGCGGCTAAATGCCTTGATATAAATATCCTGATCTTCCTTACTTTCCTTGATCTTCTTTAAGATATCGTGGTATACTTCAGGATCTGTATACTTTAAACCAAGATCCTCCAATTCGGTTTTTATGTTGTAAAGCCCGATCCTGTGTGCCAGAGGAGCATAAATATATAAGGTTTCCGAAGCAATTTTAATCTGCTTATCAGGACGCATGGCATCCATTGTTTGCATATTATGTAAGCGGTCTGCGATCTTGATGATGATTACGCGAACATCATCGTTGAGCGTAAGCAGCATTTTACGGAAGTTTTCAGCCTGTAGCGAAACATCCTTATCTTTTTTAAGGCTGGAAATCTTGGTTAGGCCATCAACGATCTTGGCCACGGTTTCACCAAACATTTTTTCTATGTTTAAAAGGGTGTATTCTGTGTCTTCAACCACATCATGCAAAAGTGCAGCAGCGATCGAAGTTGCATCCAGTCCAATTTCCGAAGCTACTATTTTCGCGACCGCTATTGGATGGAAAATATATGCTTCACCAGATTTTCTGCGCTGATCCTTATGTGCATCTACCGCAGTATCAAACGCCTTTCGAATGAGTTTCTTGTCATCTTCGGAAAGGGTTTGGTAGCTTATGCGTAGCAATTCCTTATATTGCCTTGCAATTTGCTTGTTCTCTTTTTCTATCGCAGCCTCGGTCATAAGTTAAAAGTACAATTAAGATAAAAAGTAAACAACTAAATACCTGCCTTCAAATTCTGAAATCTTTGCAGTAAACTTGGATGTGAGTAATGTACGAAAATATAGGTTTTGTGCGGAGTTAGGTTGCTCAATGTATTTCCTGATAATTTTTTTAAACTACTAATGAGGTATCTGGCATCGTAGGTGGCGCTGGCGTAATCATCGGCCTGGTACTCAAACTTTCTGGAGATGTAATTCATAACAAGACCGGTTACTTCTGAAATCGGACTATATAATATTCCGAAGGCAATCAGGCCAATATAAAAACTTGGCTCGCTTACGCTCAAGGCTGAAGATAGTACGGGACTACCTACAAACAAGGATAGCAGCCATAAAGTGAATCCTGTAGTAGCTATGGAAGCAATTAAATTGAAAACAATATGTTTCTTTTTATAGTGACCAACCTCATGTGCCAGAACGGCAACAATCTCTTCTTCATCCAGATCATTGATCAAAGTGTCATATAAAGTAATTCTTTTTTCTGAACCAAAACCGGAAAAATAAGCATTGGCTTTAGTGGAACGTTTGGAGCCATCGATCACAAAGATATTATCCAGCTGGAATCCTACTTTTTGCGCATAAGCTTCGATTTTAGTTCTCAAACTACCTGATTCCAGAGCGGTTTGCTTATTAAAAAGCGGAACGATCAATTTTGCATAGAACATATTCATGAAAACAGCGAAGACAGATACGACTATCCATGCATACCACCAGAAATCTTCACCTGCTATTTGATAGAACCAAATGATCAATGCTAAGATTCCACCACCCACGATCATGGTCATTAAAAGACCTTTTAATTTATCTATTACAAAAGTTTTAACACTGGTCTTATTAAATCCATATTTTTCTTCAATTACAAAGGTGCTATACCAGGAAAAAGGGATTGTAAGTAGGTCACTGCCAATGATGATGATCCCGAAGAATATAAGAGCTATCACAATAGGATTGCTTGAAAACTCACGTGCAATCCCATCTACCGCGGCAAAGCCTTCGAAAACCAGAAAGAGTATCGTAAGAATTACTGAAAAACCAGAGGAGAGCAGGCCAAACTTAAAACGCTCTTTTTTGTATTGCTGAGACTTTTCGTACTTCTCATCATCGTACACATCTGCCAGTTCCGTGGGTATAGGATCATCGTAATGTTTGGCATTCAACGTATCAAGAAGGGTGTCGAAAAGAAAATCAGCGATCACGACTCCAAGGAGGATATAATAAAGAGTTTCAGCTTGCAAATTATAAAGTTTAAAGATTAAAGCCCCGTTGTCTTCGTGCTTCAAAAATGAGAATACCAGCTGCGACCGATACGTTCATACTATCGATAGCACCCTGCATGGGAATGATAATATTCTGAAGAGAATGTTCGCGCCATTCTTCGCTAAGCCCTGTGGCTTCGGTTCCCACGACGATGGCGGTTGGTCCTTTTAAATCAACTTCGTGGTAAGGTTTGGCGGCCTGTAAAATGGCTGCATAAATATGAATATTCTTATTCCGAAGAAATTCTATGATTTCTGAAGTTTCCCCGGTGGCTATCTTATTGGTGAAAACACAACCTACGCTACTCCTGATGATATTTGGATTATAGAGATCTGTTCTAGGGTTTGCAATAATGACCGCGTCTACCGCAGCAGCATCGGCAGTCCTTAGGATAGCGCCAATATTTCCTGGTTTTTCCGGTGCTTCAGCGACCAATATCAAAGGAGAGGTTGAGCTGAAGTCTAAATCTTCCAGTTTATTTTCAAGGGTACGAAAAACGGCGATAACTCCTTCGGTACTACCTCTATAAGCGATTTTCTCGTATACTTCCTGGGAAAGTTCAGTGATCTGTTCTGTATGTTGATTGCCTTTCTTTACAAGATCAAGCACCTCCTGAAATTCTATCTTTTCAGGAACATAATAAATGTGAAGCAGTTCATAGTGATGCGCTACGGCAAGACTTGTTTCCTTCAAGCCCTCAACAAGAAATGCATTTTCCTTTCTTCTAATTCTTGATTTCTCCTGCAATTGAAGCAGCCACTTCACTTCCTTGTTCTGCAGACTGGTGATTTTTTTCAACATATTTACAAAAGTAAGTAGATATTAGGCATAAAAAAAGTTGCCCGAAGAGCAGAGTGGAAGCTTTGAAGCATTTCCATTCCAGTCCTTCGGGCAACTTTGAAATTCTTTTAATTACTTGGATTCCTGCTCGCTGTATTTTTTGGAATAGCGTTTCCAAAGTTCAGTTTGATGTGTCTCCAGGCTTAGTTCCCTTCCGTCTATAAATGCATGAGATAGAATATTGGTACGCATATCCAGTGCATCACCCTCAGAAATGAACAGGGTTGCAGATTTCCCTTTTTCAAGAGTTCCGTAATCGCTGTCAATTCCAAGGATCTTTGCATT
The DNA here is from genome assembly GCF_048285865.1 of Christiangramia marina. Classification (NCBI taxonomy): domain Bacteria; kingdom Pseudomonadati; phylum Bacteroidota; class Flavobacteriia; order Flavobacteriales; family Flavobacteriaceae; genus Christiangramia; species Christiangramia marina. The sequence continues at coordinate 228,550 of NZ_JBLVTK010000004.1, forward strand.
GTTGGCAGTAATAAGACTTAGAGCATCTTCTTTGTCCATACCAAATGCAGCTACCGTTCCAGCATAAAAAGGTAGATTTCTGGTATTCATACGTTCCATTTGTCCGCTGCTTTCCAATCCAACCACGACTCCTGCATCATACAGTAATTTTGCCAGTTTATATGGCTGGTCGTAATCTTCGTAAGCATTGTCTGGGGTGCTGTGTGGTCTGTTTACCAAAACCGGGATCTCTGCATTTTTTAAATCCGAAGCGATCGCAAGCGCGTCGTAACCTCCAACAATCACCACAGAGGCAAGCTCATTTTCCTTTTTGAACTGAATAATATCCAGGATCTCTTTTTCACCATCAGCATGAATAAATACCTTTTTATCTCCGCTAAAAACTTTTTCCATGGCTAAAAATGGCAGGTTTTGATCAGTTCTATCACCATTTAAGTAAGCTTTCGAGGAAGCGAAGAAATCTGATAACTTCTGAATTTCTTCGGTATACTCCTTATTAGGTTTAAGTCCCGGGTCTTCACCTCTCCACCAACGACCACGTCTAAAAGAATCTGGCCAGTTGATATGAAGGCCATCATCAGCTTTTACAGCTGCATCTTCCCAGTTCCATGCATCAAATTGAACAATGGAGGAAGTTCCTGAGATTAATCCGCCTCTTGGAACCACCTGTCCTAGAAGTACACCGTTGGGTCTCATGGATTCTACGATCTTACTCTCTGTATTATAGGCGATCAGGCTTCTTACATTTGGAAGCATGTCACCCATTTCATCCTGATCTTCCGTAGCTTTTACAGAAGCGATCTCTACTAGTCCAAGCGTGGTATTAGGAGCGATAATTCCTGGATATACATGTTTTCCTGTAGCATCGATCTGTTTGCCTGGATATTGTCTTTTGGTAAGATTTGCGGCTATGATCTCAGTAATTTTGCCGTCCTCAAGAATAATCAGGCTATTCTCGATTACTTCACCATTTCCAATATGAGCGGTAGCACCAACAATGCTGATCGCTTCAGCCTGTTCTGGTGCCGGGGTTTGCTGTGCAAAACTATTTCCGCAGCAAAGTAAGCTCAGCAATCCTATATATAAATTTAATTTTTTCATCTTCAGTATATTATTTTACAGCTTCTAAAAGATCACAGTGTACATGCTGCTTTTCTTTCTTTTTCACTGGTTGTGTTTTAACTCCACTGTTCTTTTCCTTCAGCATCTGGCTTACAAGATTGCTTCTTTCTTTCTGAATCTCCTTACGAAGTTCCAGGTCTCTATCCTTGTCAAAATAAACAACTCCTTCTACCATTGTTTTCTCCGGAACCGCATAAATAGAAAGTGGATGATCATTCCAAAGGACAAGATCTGCCTGTTTTCCGGTTTTGATACTACCAACTAAATCATCTACATGTAGTAATTTGGCAGGATTGATCGTAACCATTTTCCAGGCGTCTTCTTCGCTCATTCCACCATACTTCACACTTTTAGCAGCTTCCTGGTTAAGTCTGCGACTCATTTCAGCATCATCACTATTAATAGCTACGGTGATGCCAACATCGTTCATGATCGCTGCATTATAAGGAATAGCATCGTTCACTTCGTATTTGTAGGCCCACCAGTCTGAGAATGTTGAAGCTCCAACACCGTGTTCTTTCATTTTATCTGCCACCTTGTAACCTTCAAGGATATGAGTGAACGTGTTGATATTAAAATCGAACATTTCAGCAACATTCATCAACATATTGATCTCACTCTGGATATAAGAATGGGAAGTGATAAAACGTTCGCCATTAAGGATCTCCACAAGAGTTTCCATTTCAAGATCTTTTCTGAAATTGTCTCCTGCAGCCTGCTTCTCTTTTTCATAAGCTTTAGCTCGACTGAAGTAGTCTATAAATACCTGTTCCACGCCCATTCTTGTCTGCGGAAAGCGATTTCCACTCCAGTTCGATTGTTTTACGTTTTCACCAAGTGCAAATTTGATGAACGGTGGTGCCTGTTCGAAGATCAATTCATCTGCAGGAGCTCCCCATTTTAATTTCAGGATCGCAGATCTACCTCCAATGGGATTTGCAGAACCATGTAATAACTGAATGGTGGTAACGCCACCAGCCAGGTTGCGGTAGATATTAATATCTGTAGGATCAACTACATCTTCCATAGTCACTTCAGCAGAAGAATTATGGCCTGCTTCATTGATGTCTGATGCTGCGATATGTGAATGCTCATCAATGATCCCGGCAGTAAGATGTTTGCCGGTTGCATCGATAATTTTTGCTCTGCCGGCATTAAGGTCTGTTCCAACCTTAACGATCTTTCCGTCCTTTACAAGTACATCGGTATTTTCAAGAACACCTTCATCTTCGCTGGTCCACACGGTTGCATTCTTGAAAAGCACATCTTCCTGCGTTGGTCTTTCTTTGAAACCATAAGCAACATTTGGATAGGTTACCGTGATCAACTCACGGATATTA
>NZ_JBLVTK010000004.1:231054-253822 GCF_048285865.1 Christiangramia marina
TGGCGTCTCTCATAGTAGCCTGAAAACGGGTTTCCTTGCCATTAGGTAGAATTGCCTTCCCTGAAATATTTTTAGAATTTGTTGGAACGTTGGCTACCAATCTAATGAATTCAGTCTTAGTAGTATCGGGAGAAGAGATCAATAGATTCATCCAGTTTTCTGAAATGCTCAATTTTGATCCAATTTTGGTCTCTTCTAAAGTTACTTCAGCATTTGGTTTAGCTGGTTCTCCCGTGATCGCCAGCGTATAAGTTTTTCCGTCCAGTTTAAGATCGTACTTTCCAGTGATATCGGTAACCTCCATACTATTAAGCACCTTCTTTTCACCCTGGATCCAGTTCTCAAATAAGGTCGTTTCCTTATCGAAAAAGTCTCCGGAAGTAATCAGGAAATTTGCCCAGGCACCTTCTTTAATCGTACCAATCTTTCCATCCTGTCCCAGTGTTCTGGCAGGAACAGTGGTAAGAGCGGCTAAAGCTGCTTCTTTGCTCAATCCAAATTCCATCGCTTTCATTAAATTGGATTTGAAGTCTTTCGCTGGATCGATATCATGCGTAGTGATCGTAAATGGAATTTTCTGCTTTTCCATCATGGCTAAATTTGCAGGTGCCTGATTCCATTCTCTCATTTCTTCCAGGCCAAGATGCTTGGTAAGATATGGATCTTCCACATCGAAAGCTGCAGGGAATTTTAGCGGAACGATATACGTAGCATTGGAGCTTTTTACTTTATCCAATCGCTGGTATTCTTTCCCACTTCCCAGGAGTACGTATTGAATACCAAATTCGTCACCTACTTTATCTGCTCTAAATTCATTCAGCAGATTATCTGAAGCAAAGATCTGAGCCAGATTCTTATTATTATTTAAAGCTTCCAGTGCAAGGTCTTTATTCTTGGCATTTCCTTTTGCATACCAGTCGGCATCGATATAAGTTTGTCTAATAAGTGCAGTGGCCCCCATTAGAGAAGTAGGGTAGGACTGTCGTGATAAGACGCTTTTGTCAAAAGAAAGATATTGTGCAGATCTGTCATCAAGAATTCGGTCCCCTTCGCTAACTTCAGGAGTCAAAGCAACCAGCATTCCAGAGCCACGCACAATTCCATCTGGAACATGAGTATTTACAGCACCAAATCCAGCTTCCAGCAATTTTTTGGCTTCATTAGCATCATATTTGAAATGAGCCACCGCATTAGTCTCAGGGCGAATATGGTCGTTCCAGTAGAAACCTTCGCGATTAGCGTCGTATTGCGGACCATTTCCACCTTCCACGCGTTTTGGTTTTCCTATTCCAAAACTGGAATAAAGGTCGATAAATGAGGGGTATACTTCTTTTCCTGTAAGGTCAACAACGATACTGTTTTTTGGAATAGAAATATTCTTACCAACAGCTGTTATTTTTCCATTCTGAATGGCAAACATTCCATTTTCGATGGTCGTCTTTGGATCCACATGAATCCTGGCATTTTTAAAGACGGTGTAATTGGTGTTTTCTGTTTTAACACCATCGTTCTTTGGGAAATAATCCTGTGCATAAGCAGAGCTAACACTCAGAACTATTCCCAAAAGCAGAAATTTTAATTTCATAAAAGTGGGTAGTTTTTGGAAATATAGATTGATTAAAATTTTAAAAGCCTTAAATTACTAAAAATAGCAGAACTGTTAATCTTCCTACAGGTCGTTTCTTGAATCTTTATAGTAATTAACGAGCAGTGCCACCACATAACTGTAACTTTTCATACCCCCAGCCTGATTATTGGCGATTAAATAGCGATTATAGGTCGCAGCAAAAATTGGTTCTAATGGATTTTCATGCTCAAGCCAGAATTCCTGTACTTCCCGGTAATTCTCAACGATTCCAGGGTTCATGCTCTCCAGTAACCGGTCTCCTTCCTCTTTATCTCTTCTGAAGATTTCACTTAAACAATAACTCAAAGCAAAAGTATAGCCCGAATATCTAAAATGAGGATCTGTATGGTTCATGGTGACCAGACAGGCGATGAAATTTGCTTCATTTTCTTTGGCGAAACCCAATTGGTGTCCTATTTCGTGGCTGGCTGTTGTGGGTATTTTATAAGGAACAATAATGCTGTTCACCTGTGCTTCATTGGTCAAAGGATTTAGATATCCGTTAAAACCCATATAGCTTAGAGGAATGCTGTATATCGATCTTTTCAGTGAATTGCCTTTATATTTTAATTCAGGATAATTCAGCGCAATATGATTATAACCTTCAATAGTTCTTCGGAAAAGCTCATTTTTTGAAATTTCAAACTTTACGGAAGCCGAATCATTTTCAGCTAAATCATCATGCAGTTCATTGGATCTGCTGATGAGTATTTCTGAAAGGGTTACTAGTTCTTCAGTAGTATATTCGTTATCAATTTCAAGAGTCTTATGCAATGGCTGGCGGTAATAATTAAAACCCCAGAATAGATGAAAGCAAAAATAAATGATCGATAGGGCAGCAAGAGAATCGGGGATCCATTGTTTTGGATTCTTGAATTTCTGACTAAACCTTCTCCAGATCCATTTCAGTAGTAAGATTACCAGCAATGCGTACAGAAGATCACCTAGGGAAAACGGTAGAATCCCAATGCTATATCTCAAAATACTGGAGATAACCGGGTAGATTCCGTTGGAATAAAAGCTTTCTATAAACAGAGATCCTCTGTGAAGCAGGCTCAATAATATGACCTGAACAGGTAATAGGATCGCAAGAATGAGGGTCGTTTTCTTATTCACATTTTAAAAGTACAAATAATTCATATCTGGCCTAACTTCAGTAGAGATGAAAGCGGTTAAATTATACAGAATGTCAATGAATTTTTGTTTCAGCAGCTTAAAAGGTATCTTTGAAAACAAATGTAGAATTATAGATATGAACGAAGAAATAAGAGCATTAGAACCAAAAATATTATGGAATAAATTCGCCGATCTAAATGCGGTGCCACGGCCTTCTAAAAAAGAAGAAAGGGTTATTGAATTCATTAAAAAATTTGGTAACGATCTTGACTTAAAGACCGAAGTTGATTCTGTAGGTAACGTAGTGATCTACAAACCAGCTACTACAGGTTTGGAAAATAGAAAAAAAATTGTGCTACAGGCTCACCTGGATATGGTGCACCAGAAAAATAATGATACAGACTTCGATTTTGATACACAGGGAATCGAGATGTATGTAGATGGAGACTGGGTTCGAGCAAAAGGAACTACGTTAGGAGCCGATAATGGTCTGGGCGTGGCTACTATGATGGCGATACTGGAAAGCAATTCTATAGAGCACCCTGCAATCGAAGCTTTGTTTACGATAGATGAAGAAACGGGAATGACCGGTGCGAAAGGTTTAAGTCCTGATCTCCTGGAAGGTGATATTTTACTGAATCTTGATACAGAAGAGGATGACGAAATTGGTATAGGTTGTGCCGGTGGTGTGGATATCACAGCAAGCAGAACTTATAAAGTAGAAAGTACTCCAGATTCCTACCGTGCCTTTGCAATCAAGGTAAAAGGACTTATGGGTGGACATTCAGGCATGGATATCATTAAAGGACTGGCCAATGCTAATAAATTAATGAATCGCCTGCTTCTTAATACTACGGAAGAACATAAGCTTAGACTCTCATCGATCAATGGTGGAGGATTAAGAAATGCAATTCCGAGAGAAAGTGAAGCGATTATTGCTTTGCCTGAAACTGAAGAAGAAAGCTTTAAGAAAGAACTGGATAAAAGGATAGCTCTAATTAAAGCTGAATTTTCTTCTCTGGAACCTAATATGAAGATCGAAATTCAAAAAGTTCCTTCTGAAGTGGAAGTGATGGACCTGGAATCCCAGAAACAGCTTTTGCTGGCTCTTGCCGCGGCGCATAATGGAGTTTACAGAATGAGTCCTGAGATCGAAGATCTTGTGGAAGCATCCAATAACGTCGCGAAAGTTAGTGTTGAAAATGGGAAGATCGAGATCAAGTGCTTAACTAGAAGCTCTGTTGAATCCAGTCGTGATGATCTGGCTGATTCTCTAAAATCTGTCTTTGAACTGGCAGGTTTTGATGTAAAACTGTCTGGAGAATACCCTGGATGGGCTCCAAATAGTGATTCAGATATTCTAAAAACTCTGGATGAGATCTACGAAAGAATGAATGGTGAAAAAGCAAATATCGCAGCATGTCATGCAGGTCTGGAATGTGGGATCATCGGAAGCCATTATCCTGAGATGGATATGATCTCCTTTGGACCAACGATTCGCGGAGCTCACTCACCAGATGAACGCGCAAGTATTAGCTCTGCTCAGAAATACTGGAAATTTTTATTAGAGGTGTTAAAAAATATTCCGGAGAACTAGGTATGTTTTCTTTAAACTAAAAATCCCCCGTGCATCTGCACGGGGGATTTTTTTTATGACTGATCATTAACTATTCCTGATCTTCTCCTGCAATTCCAACTACAGAGATCTTAAATACAAGGTCTGAGTTTGGTGGGATCGCTCTTCCATAGCCTCTTTCACCATAACCTAAATGGCTTGGGATAAAAGCAACAACTTCGTCACCAACCTGCATCTGCTGGATAGCTTCTTTAAATCCTGGGATCATTGGTGCATCTGGTCCATAAACTACATCCATTGGCTGGTAACCCATAGCCTGGTCTCTTCTATGGTCATATATACCAAATTCCTCGGCAAGTTCTTTTTTGTTAGTGTCAAAGATCTTCCCGTCTGCGAAGTAACCTTCATAATTCACCTTTACAGTTTGTCCTTGTTTAGGCTGAGTTCCATCACCTTCAGTAATAAAATGTAATTTTAATCCGCTTTCCAGAGAATCTGCTTTTGCTTCCAGGGCAGCAAACTCTTTCACTCTTTTAGATCTTACTTCCTGTAGCTCTTTTTCTTTAGCTTCATTTTCAGCTTCAAGATCTGCAAGTTCCTGTTCAAAAACTTTAGGCGCCTCAAAATTCTTAGCAGCTTTTCCCTTTCTAATGATGTTCACCTCATTCATGGTTATATCTTTCACAGGACGGTCTCTAGGACCAGTTTCGGTCTTTCCAATCGCTTCAACGACATCCATTCCTTTTACCACTTTTCCGAAGACCGTATGCTTACCATCAAGCTGCATTACCGGTTCCAGAGTGATAAAGAACTGACTCCCATTGGTTCCAGGACCTGCATTGGCCATAGATAAAATACCTTTTTCATCATGACTCAAAGAGTCCTTGAATTCATCAGGGAATTTATAGCCCGGGCCACCGCTTCCGGTTCCCATAGGATCACCACCCTGTATCATGAATCCATCGATCACACGGTGAAATACGATACCGTCATAATATTTTTTACCTTTGAAAGTACTGTCTACCATGGTGCTGCTTCCTTCAGAAAGCGATACGAAATTAGCAACGGTCATTGGTGTTTCCTCGTGGTAAAGCTCAGCGATTATAGGCCCCATAGAGGTGTTAAATTCAACATACATCCCGTCTTCAAGTTCCGGGTATTCTTCTTTACATGAAAATAAGCTAATCGCAACAGCGAAAAGCACAAATAAACTTTTTGTCCTCATTATTGTTCTTTGGTTTCTGTGTTTGATTGTTCTTCTTCCTTTATAGAGTGTAAGGTCACTTTAGCGCTAATAGGTTTATTGCTTCCAATACGTTCCTGATCTCCGTAATAACCAAATGCTTTGTGAGAGGGGAATAGGAATGTTACCGTTTCGCCTTCTTTCATCAATTTAAGACCCTGGCGAAGTCCGGTAAATAATTTTTCACGATCAATAGCATATTCGCGGGTAGGCTTATCACCTTCAGCATAGATAGCTTCTCCTTCAATGGTCGAGATACTATAATCAAAGCTTACTATATCGCCAAATTCGGGAGTTTCAGTATTAAGACTGTCCAGTGACTTGTTGTTGTAGTAATACCAGAATCCATCTGCTGAGGTTATATATTCCGTACTGGTATTTTCTCCCATTACCTGTTTGATATAATCTTCTTCCTGCGCGATCATTTCCCTGTTCTTTTCTACAGATTGATCGATATATGAGCCACTGCTTTGGGAAACCGGATAACGTGCTTCCGGGGGTTTACAGGAAACTACGGCAATTGCCATTACTATTAGAAATAGAAACTTTTTCATTGGGTTAATTCTTGCTCGTATTCGGGTAGGATCTTATTAAATTTTACAATCGTATCATTCATGGAAAGATCACTTTTTCCTCCGGCCGCATTTATATGTCCGCCACCTTCAAAATGTGCCCGCGCAAACTTGTTCACATCGAAAGTTCCTTTAGACCTGAAACTAATTTTTATGATCTTCTCACTCTCATTTTCGATAAAAATGACTGCAAATTTAATTCCATCCAGGCTTAAACCATAATTTACAAAACCTTCAGTATCACCTTTCTTAAAATTATGTCGATCTAACTCTTCCTGAGTAAGGCTTATATAAGCGGTATTAAATTCTGAAATCACTTTTAAATTCTGAAGTGCGGTTCCAAGCAACTGCAGTTTATTACCAGAATTGGTGTCGTAGATATTATTATGAATCTCAGAATTTTTCGCTCCCTTGTCCATCAGGTCGGCGATCACACGATGCGTATCACTGGAAGTAGAGCTAAATCTGAAACTTCCGGTATCTGTCATGATTCCGGTGTATAAACAGGTGGCAATTTCAGGAGTGATCTGTTTGCCAGCGCGTAACTTTTCTATGAATTTGTGTACCATCTCGCAGGTCGAACTCATGGTGGAATCACTATAAGTATAATGAGCGTAATCTGAAGGTTCCTGGTGGTGATCTATCATCACGAAAACAGCATCGGAAGCTTTAAGGGATTCCACCATTCCGCCGCATCGGGATAGATCATTAAAATCAAGCGTAAAAACAATCTGAGCCTCAGCGATCAATTGATCTGAAATTTCTTTTTGCTGCTCATAGATATAAACTTCCTCACTACCTGGAAGCCACTTTAAAAAATGTGGATAATCGTTCGGAGCAATAACATTCGCTTTATGACCTTTATCTCTTAAAAAATGCATTAATCCTAGCGTAGAGCCTATCGCATCACCATCGGGTCCTTTGTGCGGAACGATCACGATATTATCTGCCTTTGCCAGTTCTGCCGTGATCTCGAGTATTCTTGTGTCTATCATAATCGAGGTTAAATATACAATATAATAACACTATAGAAACAGTGGAAGCCTTAAATTTGAGCTTGCAAATTACGACTATGATACAAAGATTTCTAATATTTCTATTTGTATTCAGCCTTGTTTCCTGTGGGTCTACCGAAGACATTAAGCTGGAGAAAGAACCAGATTATATCATTGCTTTTGGAAGCTGTAACCGGGAAGATGCACCCCAGCCGTTATGGAATGAAATTCTTAAAAATGAACCCGATGTTTTCTTGTGGGGAGGCGATAATGTGTATGCAGATACAGATGTTGCTGAAGTTTTAGGAGAGGCTTATGCTGTTCAGAAAAGACACGAAGGATATCAAAAGTTACTTAACAGCGTGCCAGTTTATGGGGTTTGGGATGATCACGATTACGGCCAGAACGATGGAGGCAAGGATTATAAAATTAAAGATGAAAGTCAGCAATATTTCCTGGATTTCATGGGTGTTGCGAAGAATGATCCAAGAAGACACCGGGAAGGTATCTATAATTCAGAGATGCTGGAGACTTCCAAAGGTTCCATAAAGGTGATCATGCTGGATACGCGTTATTTTCGAGATAATTTGCTTAGGAACAATGATGCGAACAGGCGCTATGAACCTTCGAGCGGTACCATGCTTGGCGAACAGCAGTGGAGCTGGTTACAAAATGAACTTGAAACTTCGAATGCTCAGTTCAATATTATTCTTTCCAGTATCCAGATACTTTCAGATGAACACGGATTTGAAACCTGGGGTAATTTCCCTTCGGAAGCACAAAAACTAAAAGATCTTATTGTTACTTCGGAAGCAAAAAATGTCATCCTGTTGAGTGGGGATCGTCATATTTCTGAATTTTCCGAAGAAAGAATCAACGGGCTTAGCTATCCTCTGGTAGACTTCACCAGTAGCGGACTCACCCATACCTATGAAGCTTTTGACGGTGAGCCAAATGAGCATAGAGTAGGAGAGGTAGTGAGCGAAAAGAGTTTTGGCTTATTGAAATTTGACTTTGAGAATTCGAAAGTCAGCATGGAAATGCGCGGACTAAATAATCGTAAACAGCAGGATTATATCGTTGAATTTCAGTAAGTCAACATATTGCAAGAAAGGACTTGTTTATGCCCATAAATAATTTATTTTTGCACCAAATTTAAAAACCAGATAATGGCAGATAATAGAACATTCACCATGATTAAGCCAGATGCAGTTGAAAACGGGCATATTGGTGGAATATTAGATCAAATCACCGCTTCAGGATTTAGAATCGTAGCGATGAAACTTACTCACATGACTAAGAGAGATGCTGAAACTTTTTATGCTGTGCATAATGAGCGTCCATTTTTCGGAGAATTGGTTGAATTCATGACTCGCGGACCTATTGTTGCTGCGATCCTTGAGAAAGACAATGCTGTTGAAGATTTCAGAACATTGATTGGTGCTACAAATCCAGAAGATGCTGCTGAAGGAACTATCAGAAAAAAATATGCTACCAGTATTGGTGAGAACGCTGTTCACGGAAGTGATAGCGATGAGAATGCACAAATCGAAGGTGCTTTCCATTTTGCAGGTAGAGAGATGTTCTAGTTAGAGCTTATCAAATAAAAAAACCCGGATTGAAAAGTCCGGGTTTTTTTATTTTCTCAAATTCCTAAATTTCAATTGGTTTCGTAAACCAGGACCATTTGAAAATATAGTTATTTCCTTCTTTTGCAGGGTGTAGCCGTGGAGAAATGCTAACCGTGATAAGAGCTGTAATTAATGTATTCGCTATACCATCCAGCTCGAAGAAATATCTTAGAATTTCATTGATTGCCATCATAAGTCCGGTGAAAACCAGTAAAAAGGCTAGAAAATATTTCAGTCTCTTATTCATAATTGTAAATTAACGTAAAACTAATTTTTTCACCAATTCCTGGTTCATTTCCTCGTTAAGGTTTCTAATGATCTTTTCCTTCCCGTAACTTAATTCCTCTCTAAGTACAGAAGAACTCAATTGCACGAATAGTGTGTCATGCTTCAGTTTAATTCCGGTAGTGTATTTTGCAATTGCAGGACCCATTTGGTTATTCCATACTTCCCTTATCTGTACCTGGTTTAATCCCTTGGTGTCAAGCTTGTTTTTGCCTACAAAACTTTTAAGCAGATCACCGAGGACCATTTCCTCATTCTGTCGTCTCTTCTTCATCTGTGCTAATTAAAGGTTCGTATTTTTTATAATAATATTTTTTATCATCACGATTTTTGATCACCAGTTCCTCTTCCGTAGCTACGAGAACCGTTTCCTGCCATTCATCGAAAGCTGTACTATAATAAAGGTTCAAAACATCATCTTCTATCTTCGCGGTAATTTTTTCTGAATCATTTGAAGCTTCTATATAACCACCATCGATCTTTGGCTGGAGTTTCTTGCGAAAACCAACACTATCCTTGATCTCTATATAATCAATGTACTGACTTAAACTATATTCTACCACAGAATCATTTTCAACTTCCACTTTCTCGATCGTCCAGTATCCAGTGAGATTCTGCAATTGTTCATTGGGGTCTGTGTTCGTACAGGAGCTAAGAACGATAACTACTAATAAGTATAAAGCTTTTTTCAAAGTTTGAAAATTTTATATGATTGATTACTGCCTTTCACAACCTTCTCGGTTCTATCTGCGTGAGTATCACTAAGAAAGATCTGTCCAAGTTCATTGGTAGCTACTAATGCTACGATATGAGCAACCCTGTTTTCATCAAGTTTGTCAAAGATATCATCCAGCAGGAGAATAGGGTTCACCTGGCTAATTTTTTTTATAAAATCAAACTGTGCCAGTTTTAAAGCGATCAAAAAACTCTTTTGCTGTCCCTGTGAACCGAATTTTTTGATAGGGTGACCCTCAATTTCAAAGCTAAGGTCATCCTTATGAGTTCCCACCGAGGTATATTGTAAAGCCATATCCTTCTGAAGATTTTCTTCTAGCAGTAATGATAATGACCTTTCAGATAACTGGCTCTTATAATTAATATCTACGATCTCTTTATTATTAGTAATATCAGCATAACGTTTATTGAAGATCGGAATGAAGTCTTTAAGAAAGCTTTTTCGTTTTTCGAATAGATTCTGTCCAAGGTTACTAATTTGATGGTTGTATACTTCCAGGGTATCACGGTCGAAAGTAGAATTGGCAGCAAAATACTTTAATAGAGAATTTCGCTGTGAGATCTGTTTCGTGTAATTCAGTAAAGATTGGAGATAGGATTGATCACTTTGAGAAATAACACCGTCCATAAACTTTCTCCTTGTTTCTGAACCTTCAATAATAAGATCACGATCTGCCGGGGAAATGATCACGGTAGGAATAAATCCTATATGATCACTCACTTTATCGTAGGTTTTATTATTCCGTTTAATCACCTTTTTCTGACCTTTCTTGGCGCTAACCAGGATCTTTTCAGCTTTTCCATTCTTTTCGAATTCTCCATCCACGACGAAAAATTCAGCTTCATGATTGATATTCTGGGAAGTGATCGGATTGAAATAGCTTTTTCCGAAGGAGAGATGGTAAATACTATCCAGAACGTTAGTTTTTCCAACGCCGTTATTACCAACCAGGCAATTGATCTTATTGTCAAAAGTAAATTCAGCCGTCTTTAGATTCTTGTAATTGAGAAGGCTAAGATTTTTTAGGTGCATAAATGGCTGTTTTTCAGCTAGAAATATGAAAAATGAAGAAGTATTTTGAAAGCTGCAAAAGGACTTCAAATTATTCAAAAAATACAAATATTTTCTCTTTTAATTTTCACAAAATATTATATTTTTGCCACGCATTAAAAATTTTTTATGGCATCTTATAAGAAAAGAGGATACAAGCCTTCCGGTAAATCTGAGAAGGAACAAATCGAAGAACAGGAATCAACAACTGCTGAAGTTTTTAACAGTTTAGATGAAGGGGCAAGTAGAACCGAAACCTGGGTCGCCGATAATCAAAAGTATATCTACATTATTGTGGGAGTTGCTATCGTTGCTGTACTTGGATACCTTGGATATAATCGTTTTATCCATGAACCAAAACAGAACGAAGCTGCCAACGAGATGGCAATGGCGCAGAACTACATGGCTTCAGCGCTTAGAGCGAATGGAGCACAGAGCGATTCACTTTACAATCTTGCACTTAATGGTGGAGAAGGTAAATACGGATTCCTTGATATTATAGAGAATTATGGTGGTACAGATGCTGCAAATCTTGCTCAGTATAATGCTGGTTTCGCTTATCTAAGAACTGGAAAGTATCAGGAAGCTATTGAGCAATTGGAAGGTTTTAGTAGTGATGATGAGATTTTCTCTGCACTTGCCACTGGTGGGATTGGTGATGCTTTTCTTCAGTTGGACCAGCCGGAAGAAGCTTTAGGTTATTATGAGAAAGCAGCAGATATGCGTACAAACTCATTTACAACCCCTAGATTTCTTTTAAAAGCTGCGATCACTGCAATCAATACTGGTGATGCTGAAGCTGCGGAAGAATATTTAATAAAGATCGAAGAGGAGTATGCAGATTCTCCGGAAGCAGATAAAGTGGCTGTCTATCTTGGACAGGCTCGCGCTATGAAAAAATAATATATGGCTACAAAAGGTAATAACCTTTCAGAGTACGATAAAGATACAATCCCAAACGCGAAGGACTTTCGGTTTGGGATTGTTGTTTCTGAATGGAATGAGGAAATAACACAGGGCTTATTTCAAGGGGCATTTGATGCGTGGATCGAAAACGGTGTGCAAAAGGAGAATATTGTTCGCTGGAACGTTCCAGGTAGCTTTGAACTTATTTACGGCTGCAAGAAAATGCAGGAAAGTTTCGAAATGCTCGATGCCATCGTTGCCGTTGGAAATGTGATACGGGGCGAGACCAAGCACTTCGATTTTGTATGTGATGGTGTAACCCAGGGCATCAAAGATCTAAATGTACAGACAGATATCCCGGTCATATTTTGTGTGCTTACAGACAATAATATCGAGCAGTCCCGCGCCAGAAGTGGTGGTGAACATGGAAACAAAGGAACAGAAGCTGCTATTGCCGCAATCAAGATGGCTCAGTTAAGAAAGGACGCTAAATTCTACAAGGGATAAATAGAATTTTCAAAACGGCATTGTCTTTGTGTTCTTATTAATCGAATAAGCCTTCGGAATTCTGAAGCATTTTGAGTAAATTTGGAACAGCAAACAATCTACAGTTTTGAAAATCAATTTAGGCAAGATCAGGAAAAATACCAGGTATAATTACACTCCTCGTTATTATAAGGGAAAGGATACCGGGAACATCTATGATTTTGATTCAAAATTCAACAAATATAGAGAAGCTACTAATGCCATCGATTTTGGTTCTCACTGGGCTGAGGCTCGTGAATCAAGTCGCACGCGAGGTAATAGAAGTATCAACCGTCGTGTGGTATACATCATATTAGTACTGGTCTTTATTTGCCTGTGGATATTAGATTTTGATTTGTCCATTTTCTCGAATCCCCGTTAGATGAATAACATTATTCAACTGTTGCCCGATCATGTTGCAAACCAGATCGCTGCGGGTGAGGTGGTTCAACGACCGGCTTCAGTAATCAAAGAACTTCTCGAAAATAGTATAGACGCTCATTCAGGTCGTATACAGGTGGTCATTAAAGACGCTGGTAAGACTTTGATACAGGTCATCGATGATGGTGCGGGAATGAGTATCACAGATGCACGCATGAGCTTTGAAAGACATGCAACTTCTAAGATAAAAATTGCCGATGATCTTTTTGCTTTGAGAACCAAAGGTTTTCGAGGTGAAGCTCTGGCCTCTATTGCTGCGATCGCGCACGTGGAGTTAAAGACCAAGACCGACAATGAAGAGGTTGGTACCTGTATCAAGATCGAAGGAAGCAAGATTTCTGCCCAGGATGCCTGTGTAACTCCAAAGGGAACTTGCATTAGCGTTAAGAATCTTTTTTACAATATACCAGCCCGGAGAAATTTTCTAAAGTCTGATAATGTCGAAACACGGCATATCATTGATGAATTTCAACGTGTGGCGCTGGCACATCCCGATATTAGTTTTTCACTTACTCATAACGGGAACGAGTTATTTCAATTACCTGCAGCCAATCATCGCCAGCGAATCACCAATATTCTTGGTGGAAAAACCAACGAAAAACTTGTTCCGGTTGAAGAGGATACTGGTATCGTAAAGATCTCCGGATTCGTGGGCAAACCTGAATTCGCAAAAAAGAGCAGGGGAGAACAGTTCTTCTTCGTGAATAATCGTTTTATTAAAAGTCCGTATTTAAATCATGCGGTTGTAGCATCTTTTGAAGGGCTGCTGAAAGATAAAAGCTATCCAAGCTATTTTCTTTATTTGGATGTAGATCCAAAAACGATCGATATCAACATTCATCCAACTAAAACTGAAATCAAGTTTGATGATGAGCATGCCTTGTATGCTATATTGAAAAGTGCGATCAAACACGCGCTTGGTCAATTCAATGTAGCGCCTATTCTGGATTTCGATAGGGATTCTGAATTGGATACACCGTATAATTACCAGTCAAAACAGGCGAGTGCGCCGCAGATCGAAGTAGATAGAAATTTTAATCCTTTTCAATCTGAAAACTCTGCACGGTCTTATAATCCTTCAAATTCTGGATATAGGAGAGAAAAGCCTGCCGAATGGGAGAGTCTGTACTCTGGATTGGAATCTCAGTCAACGGCAGACGTAGATGTTCGGCAAATAGAATTTGAAAGCGAAGAGGTTACCGGTAATCTCTTTGCCGGAAAAGAGGATGAGATCGAAAAATCTACCTTTCAGCTTCATAAAAAATATATTATTTCCACGCTTAAGAGCGGCATTCTCGTTATTGATCAACACCGTGCTCATACACGCATCTTATACGAGGAATTATTAAAGAATATTACTGTTTCGGCAGCAGTTAGTCAGCAATTATTATTTCCTTTGAAACTTCAGTTTAATCATCAGGAAATGGAGATGCTGCAGGAAATCAAAGAATCGCTGGAACAAACCGGCTTTATCTTTTCATCATTCGATAAGGATGAAGTGGAGATCTCCGGAATTCCAACCCTGATCTCTGAAAGTGAAGTAGAGATTTTACTGGAACAGCTCATTGCCGACTTTGAGAAAGACGTACCTGATAATGGATTTTCCCAAACCGATCTATTATCAAAATCCTTGGCGAATTCCATGGCAGTACGTTCTGGAACCATGTTGAATTCAGCTGAGCAACAACATATTGTTAACCGACTTTTTGCCTGTAAGGAACCGGCTCTAAGTCCTTCGAATAGAACCATTTTCACTACGTTATCTATAGAGGAACTGGATAAAAAATTTGCCTGATGGGAAGAATTACGGATACGGTAAAGACGTTATTGATTATCAATGTGATATTTTTCATTGGGAGTCAGCTATTAGGTGATGTAGCCTACGAGTATTTCGCACTCTGGTTCGTCAAGAATCCGAACTTTCAAGTTTGGCAGGTCATTACCCATTTGTTCATGCATGGTGGCTTTACACATATTCTTTTTAATATGTACGCCTTATGGGCCTTTGGTGGACCTATCGAGCAAATGCTGGGACAGAAAAGATTTTTATTTTTTTACTTTACAGCCGGGATTGGAGCCGCTTTGCTACATACGTTAGTGAATTTTTATGGCTACCAGTCGGGAGTTCAGGATTTACTGGATGCCGGGATGAACATGACCCAGGTAGATAATTTCTTCCTAACCGGGGAGTATCCAAAAGCTATTCTGGACACTGTTCCTATAGATACTTTGCAAAGCGCCTACGAAGCTTTCACTACACCTGCTGTTGGAGCTTCCGGAGCAATATATGGGATTCTCGTAGCGTTTGGTATGATGTTTCCTAATGTAGAATTATTCCTGTTATTCGTTCCAGTACCAATTAAAGCTAAATATTTTATACCTGCGATCATTCTATTAGACCTGTTCTCAGGGGTTACTGGTTATTCTTTATTTGGAGGATCTATAGCGCATTTTGCTCACGTTGGAGGGGCGCTGTTCGGATTCCTGATGATGTATTACTGGAAAAAGAATCAGTTTAACGACAATCGCTGGTATTAATGAGCGCAGCAGATAAAATAAGATTTAAGTTACAGACTGCTACGGTAGTGGAGAAGCTTATTGCGGTGAACGTACTGGCGTTCCTTGTATTCTACCTATTCAGAACCATTGCTTATTTATTTAACTTCCCTTCAGATTTTTTGCTGGAATGGTTAGTTTTTCCGAAGGAGCCACTGGAATATATTATGAAGCCATGGTCGATCATTACCTATGCATTTTTGCATAGCGGGATCTGGCATATTGCATCTAACATGCTTATTCTATATTTTTCAGGAATCTATTTTCTGAATTATTTTTCACCTAAAAGACTGCTGAATTACTATTTCCTGGGGATCATCATTGGAGCGCTGGTCTATATGCTTAGCTATAACCTTTTTCCAGCATTTCAGGGTACCGGCAAATCCTATTTGATAGGAGCTTCCGCAGGAGTGATGGCTGTACTTATTGGGATTGCCACACACGTCCCGAACATGAGAGTAAGATTAATGTTGATAGGCAGTGTGAAATTCTGGTATATCGCAGCATTTCTGGTAGCACTGGATGTCATACAAATCCCGATGGGTAACGCGGGTGGGCATTTTGCTCATCTTGGAGGTGCAGCGTTAGGGTATATTTATACTAAACAGCTTCAGAAAGGAAATGATATTGGAAAATGGTTCGAGAATATTATGGATAGTGTTGCGGCCTTATTCAAGCCAGGAGAACGCAAGCCAGAAATGAAAACTGTTCATCGTAACAAGACGCAGGCTGCAAAGACCCGCAAGACAACAACGAAAAATACCTCCTCAAGTAAAAATGAGAAACAGCAAAAAGTAGATAACATTCTTGATAAGATCAGCAAAAGCGGATATGAAAGTTTGTCTAAAGCTGAAAAGGACTATTTATTCCAGGCCGGTAAAGAAGACTAGATGAAGAATCTAAATCTTTTTGACAAGCTTGTCTTTGTACTTAATTCGCTTGCCGCTACGGCCTTACTATTTTCCTATTTATTACCTCATGTTCCTCCTAAAACCTTTCCGCTACTATCGGTTCTAAGTCTGGGAGTTCCTGTACTTATTATTTTAAATTCACTGTTCCTGGTGTACTGGTTGATTCGGCTCAAAAAACAGTTATTGCTTTCCCTGATCGTGCTTTTACTAGGCTATAATTATATTTCTGTATTTGTAAACTTCGGAAATGATATCGATGAAGAACTGGAAGCAGATCTTACGTTAATGAGTTATAACGTTCGAATGTTCAACGCCTACAACTGGACTGAAAGAACCGATATTCCAGAAAAGATCACTGCTTTTGTAAAAGAAAAGGATCCGGATGTACTTAGTGTGCAGGAACATTATGTAGGTGCCGCCGAATTATCGAAAATCTATCCATATAAGTATGTTAAGCTAAAGGGTAAGAATTCAGAATTTGGATCGGCAATCTTTTCTAAATATCCAATTTTAAAGGAGCATTCCGTAGACTTCCCCCATGATGGAAACAACAATGCTATTTATGCTGATGTTGTAATTAATCATGATACACTTAGGATATTTAATGTGCACTTCCAGTCATTGAATATTAAACCAGGCATATCCGACCTTAAGAATGAAGATTCCAAAAAATTACTCGGCAGAATTGGTCATGGTTTCTCTCTGCAACAGGAACAGGCAGAAATGATGATGAGGGAAGTGGACAGATCCCCTTATAAAACCATTATTATGGGTGATTTCAATAATACCAGCTTCTCGTATATCTATGACCTGGTGCGTCAGGATGGTCGTTTTAACGATGCATTTTTAAATGCTGGTACAGGCTTCGGCAAAAGCTTTAAGCTGAATTATTTTCCACTTCGTATAGATTTCTTATTGATTGAAAAGCAGATGGAAATTCTCGAGTTTGAAAAATACGACGTTGATTTCTCAGATCATTTCCCGGTATCTACTTCAATTAAATTATAAAGTTTGTTCCTGCAAGTAAGCCAGTGATGCTGGCCCTTCATTAAAGATCAGGTCAAGAATACACAGGTTTTTTAGAAAACCTTGTTTCTCTTCAAAAACCTGGTGATACCTCTCGTTTTCAAATCCAGAATCTGATTTTGCATTTACAAGATTTCTAAGATCAAGCATTCCCTCCGGCTTCAGTTCATACTCTAATGTTTGATCAAATGTCCAGTCTGCCTGTAATGAATCTGCAACAAACTCCATACAACGATAATTGAAATCCAGTAAGTATTTGAAGTTATTCTCATAGAGTGGTCTTAATTCATCCTCGTAGAACTCAAAGAATGGAGAGGTCTGGTAAGAAGCTTTAAACGCACGCCAATGCTGTAACTGCCAAGGAAACGCATTTTCGATCTGTATGTCCCGGTATTTTTGCCTCGCTTTTTTAGGAAGCCCCAAAGCAGCACTGTGCTTAATTGGAATATTCAGCGTAAGTTTTCCATTCGCGTCATAGATATACATGCGATTGCGATAGGTTTGTTTCTGGTAATTATCTTCAGATTCAAATACGACTGCTTCGGCTTTAGTAAAAGCAACCCACTGGCTTACAGGTCCAAAATAGGAGGGATGTAGTAAAACCGGATCCATCTTTAAGCTTCTCTACGTTGT
Source organism: Christiangramia marina (assembly GCF_048285865.1). Taxonomy (NCBI): domain Bacteria; kingdom Pseudomonadati; phylum Bacteroidota; class Flavobacteriia; order Flavobacteriales; family Flavobacteriaceae; genus Christiangramia; species Christiangramia marina. The sequence continues at coordinate 248,884 of NZ_JBLVTK010000004.1, forward strand.
TTAAAAAATCGCCACCCAAAGAACACTACCAATGCTATCAGGAAATATGGTAAAAATGAGGTTGGATCTCCGTCACCTTTCACTGTTGTAAAAACACGATCCCAACGAATTTTATCAAATCCGCTGGCATTGGAATCCCAGCTTAACCATATGAAAACAGGTTTACCTACTACATGATTTTCAGGAACATAACCCCATGTTCTACTATCTTCAGAATTATTTCTATTATCTCCCATCATCCAGTAGTAATTCTGGTGAAAAGTATATTCAGAGATCGGATTTCCATTCAACAATACCTGAGTACCATTCAGGCTTAGTTTATTATTCAAACCATATTCAGAACCTTCGTAAGTTTCGATGATCTCCTTGTAGAAAGGCATGCTTTCAGGAGTGATCTTTACCGTAACACCTTTCTTCGGAATATAAATAGGTCCAAAATTGTCATTATTCCATCGTGCTCTGTCATTCGGAAATAACCTGCTACTCTTAGAAACGGTATCAGCAGATCTCTGAATACTGGCCACATTTGGATGATTCTTCAGTCTTTCAAAAGTTTCTTCAGTAATAGCCACGAAAGTAAATTCATTGGTGGTAGGATTATACCCGAAACCATCTGTAATATCATAAACTTTGTATAGCGTTTGAGGATTGAATGGCTGCCCTTTAGTGACACCAGTATAAGTAAACTGAGGTTTTGCTCTTTCTGGCAATTTCAATTGTTCACCGTTAATAAATACGAATCCATTCTTTACAGACAGCGAATCTCCGGGAACTCCTACCGCACGCTTCACGTAATTGGATTTTTTATCGATCGGTTTTTCGTAATACTTCCCATCTCCGTATTGCTGAAAAGCATTTACGGTATCTACAGGCCAGTTAAATACGACAATATCGTTACGTTCAATATTTTCAAAACCGGGAAATCTAAGGTAGGGGATCTGTGGATCGTTAAGATATGACTTTGTATTGACTACCGGAATGGTGTCGTGTACCATTGGAAAAGCCACTGCAGTCTTCGGTATTCTCGCACCGTAATGGAATTTGCTTACCAACAGAAAGTCACCTACTAGCAATGTTTTTTCGAGAGAGGAGGTTGGAATAGTAAAAGGCTGCATAAAGTAAGTATGCACGATAGTCGCGGCAATTACCGCAAATAGGATGGAACTTACCCATTCACCAACTTCAGATCGCGGCTTAAGATCTCTATCAACGATATATGGATCGTTGGTAGCATAATTGACATAGTAAATATAAAACCCTAAGGTTAGAATTACCGCAAAGGTTTCGGCAGTAGAATTTCTACCGAAGCTTCGAATGGTTTCCACCCAGGTAACTGGTATGATGATAAGGTTTACGATGGGAATAAAGAAAAGTATGACCCACCATTTCGGTCGGTTGATGATCTGCATTAGAACTACTGCATTGTAAACCGGAATTGCAGCTTCCCATGCTTTTCTACCTGCTCGCTGATAAAGTTTCCAGGTCCCTAAAAAATGAACCATCTGTATGATCAGGAAAAAAATGAACCATTCGGTAAATGTCATATTGATTTCTTTTACTAGTTAGGCTGAAAACGCCTGCATTTGTTACAAATTAGTTCTTAAAAAGATCGGCAAGTACATCTTTCATGCTATAGATACCTGTTTTGTCTTGAAGATATTCTGCAGCGACCACAGCTCCAAGGGCAAATCCCTGCCTGCTCTTGGCGGTATGTTTGATCTCGATGGTATCGATGTTAGAATCGTAGCTTACCACGTGTGTACCTGGAACATCTTTAATTCGCTTGGCATGTATCGGAATTTTATTTTCATCTGCCGAGTCTAATTGCCAGCCCTTTAATTGCTTGTTTTCATGGATGATCTGTTCAGCAAGGCTAATTGCGGTACCACTAGGGGCATCCAGTTTCTTGGTATGGTGAATTTCCTCGATCTCTATGGAATAGTCTTCCAGACCTTGCATCATTCCGGCTAATTTCCGGTTCAATTCGAAAAAAACGTTGACCCCGAGACTGAAATTTGAAGCATATATAAATGCGGAATTTTCTTCGGAACAGATCTTTGTTGCCTTTTCATAGTCATCCAGCCAACCGGTAGTTCCACTTACAACGGGTACTCCAGCTTTAAAACAGATTGTAATATTTTTAAAGGCAGCATCGGGTACACTGAAATCTATGGCAACATCTGCCTTCGTGAGATCATAATTCTCGATGCCATCGCTTACTTTCAGTACGATCTCGTGACCTCTGTTTTCCGCGATTTCTTCAATGGTTTTACCCATTCTTCCGTAGCCTAAAAGAGCGATTTTCATTTAAAAATTAAAGTTTAAAGTAAGTCCGTAATTAGTTTTTCCGGTAAGTGAATTGAAATCGAAATTAGGTTGGAGCGTTAGGTCCTCATCCACATTAAACTGTCGTAAATGAGCCTCTACATTGGCATCAATGATATTCAGAATATAAACGCCAACCGTTACCAGTAATGAGATCTCTTTATTTTTTTGATATACTTCCTGAGCTCTTATAAGACCATCTGTACTAACAAAAACCCGTTCGTCTTTACCGTTAAATTGATCTTCTCTACCCGCGATCCTGTTCTTATAGGCATCCCTGTACTTCGAGTATTGCTTATCATTATCGAGGTAGTAATAAATTCCAGTAGCCAGCCCGCCATAGGCGATGGGAATTTTCCAATAGCTGCCATTATACGCCTGTCCTAAACCGGGAAGTATTGCCGAGTAGAAAGCAGCCTTTGCCGGGGCAAGCGCGTTATAAGGTTCGTAATCCTTCTCAACAACTTCAGTTTCTACACCTTTCTTTGCCTGAATGCTTAAAGAGTCGGTTTGCGCCTGGATTCTTGAAAAGGAGAACAACACTAATAATATACAAAGTAGTGATCTATTCTTCACTTTTGATCAGGTTTTTTATGCGCTCAAAATCTTCTTCAGAAGAAAATGGAATAGTTAGTTTTCCACTTCCTTTTTTGGTTACCTTCACATCTACCTTGGTTCCCAGGTATTCCGAAAATTCCTTGATTCCTCTTTTATAGGTTTTTGGAACACTGGTCTTAGCAGTGGCATTGGCTGAAGTCTTGCCCTTGCCGTTGAGCTCACGAACTAATTGCTCGGTTTCTCGAACTGACAATGATTTTTGTAGGATCTTCTCGTAAATATCAAGCTGTTGCTGTGTGTCATCAATATTGATAAGTGCACGGCCATGTCCCATACTAAGGAATCCATCTCTCATCCCGGTCTGGATGATAGGATCCAATTTTAAAAGCCTGAGGTAATTGGCAACTGTAGACCGGTTTTTCCCAATCCGGTCACTTAATTGTTCCTGGGTTAACTGGATCTCATCGATCAATCTCTGGTAAGAAATAGCAATTTCAATAGGATCAAGATCCTGTCTCTGAATATTCTCTACAAGCGCCATTTCCAGAGATTCCTGGTCATTCGCTATTCGAATATAAGAAGGGATGGTTTTAAGACCTACCAGTTTTGACGCTCTAAATCTTCTTTCTCCAGATACCAGCTGGTATTTGTCAAAATCAAGTTTTCTTACCGTAATTGGCTGGATCACTCCAAGTTCCCGAATGGAAGTAGCAAGTTCCTTAAGCGAATCTTCGTTAAAGCTGGTTCTTGGCTGAAATGGGTTTACTTCAATAGAAGATAGTTCCAGTTCAACAATATGTCCTACGAGTTTATCGGCATTTTTATCTTCTGCAGATTTTATATCGTTATCAGGATCTTTGAGTAAGGCTGAAAGTCCTCTTCCCAATGCCTGTTTTCTGGTAGCCTTAGCCATTTCTATTCGTTTTTCTTAATAATTTCATGTGCCAGGCTTAGGTAATTGCTGGCTCCTTTACTGGAAGCATCATAGTTAATGATACTTTCACCATAACTTGGTGCTTCACTTAAACGAACATTTCGCTGTATGATTGTTTCGAAAACCATCTCATCAAAATGTTTTTTAACCTCATCTACCACCTGATTAGACAAACGTAACCTTGAATCATACATAGTTAATAGCAAACCTTCAATATCGAGCTTGTTATTATGAAGTTTCTGAACACTTTTGATAGTGTTCAGTAATTTACCCAGACCTTCGAGTGCAAAATATTCACATTGGATTGGTATAATCACAGAATCTGAAGCAGTAAGCGCATTTAGCGTGAGTAGTCCAAGAGATGGAGCACAATCTATCAGGATATAGTCATACAGTTCCTTCAAAGGAGTAATAGCCCGTTTCAACATGCTTTCCCTGTTCTCCTGATCCACCAGTTCAATTTCTATAGCAACAAGGTCTATATGTGCCGGGATAATATCTAGATTAGGGGAATTGGTTTTTTGAATGGCATCTTCTACTTTTACCGAGTGCTCCAATAGTTGATAAGTTCCATTTTCCACTTCCTCAACATCTATCCCCAATCCCGATGTGGCATTGGCCTGTGGATCGGCATCAATCAATAAGATCTTTTTCTCTAAAACCCCAAGTGAAGCTGCAAGGTTTACAGATGTTGTGGTTTTACCCACTCCTCCCTTTTGGTTGGCAATAGCAATGATTTTACCCATTAATTCAGTCTGATTTTTGAAAGGTAAAAATACAATTTATTATAGGTTTAGAAAATGTATTTGTTAACAGCTTCTGAAGAATGCTTAAAATAAAAAACCGCCGTCAGGATAATTCTGGCGACGGTTAATTAAACAAAATTTTTCTCTATTTATTCTGCTGAAGCTTCTTCAGTTTCTGGCATTAGAACTCCCATTAGATAATTTGAACCTAAGAATTCTTCCGCTAGGTCCTGAAGCTCTTCGGCTTCAAGATCATCAACCATTTCATTGAATTTGTTGATCTCGCTCAATTTGAAACCTTCTTCTTCAGCTTTTCTAAGCTGTTGCATCCAGAATTGGTTTTCCTGCAATTGTTCCTTGCGCTGTATCTTAAAAG
>NZ_JBLVTK010000004.1:253894-267086 GCF_048285865.1 Christiangramia marina
CCTTCGTAAGCTTGTCTACATTCTCAGGTCCACATGGGAAGGAGATCGAAAAGTTGTAGCTGTCATAAGGAATTTGAGACATGTTTCCACGAGCTCCAACTCCGTAAACACCACCTTCTTCCTCACGCAGTTGTTCTACCAGTTTAATGGTAAGAACTTCTCCAAGTGCAGAAAATGCAAGATCATCTTCTTTGTCATATTCAGTTTCACCATTCCAGATGATGCTTACCTGGCTTTTAGGGTCTGATCCTTTATAGACAGTTTTAGTACGCTGCTCATCGGTTTTTTCTCTAAATACCGGCGCTTTGTATTCTTCATCGGAATTGGAAGCAGGAAGACTTGCAATGTAAGTGCTGGCGTATTCCTTTAATTTAGCTTCATCTACATTTCCAACAAAGAAAAATGTAAAGTCTGAAGCATCCGCAAAACGTTCCTGGTATTTCTGGTAAGCAAGATCGTAATCCATTTCGTCATACTTTTCTGGAGTAGGGAAACCTACATATCTCGTATTACCTTCATTTCTGAATTTACTCAACTCATTTTGAAAATAGAAGTTTGGATTAGACATCAGGTTGCCAAGAAAATTTTTCTGCTTGGTTACAAAGGACTGGTACGCCTCTTCATCTTTATTAAGATCTGTAAAATACAAATGGATCATCTGCATCAGGGTCTCAAAATCTTTTGGAGTGGAAGAACCATTCAATCCTTCAGAGTAAGTAGATATCTGCGGATTAACATTCACGAGCTTACCGCTCATCATTTTATTCATGTCATTCTTATCTAAACCTCCTACGCCAGCTTCGTTAAGACCAGCATTGGCATAAACTGTAGACATATATTCATCGTCTGAGTATAAAGAGTTTCCTCCTTCACTATATGCTGAAAACAGGATCTCATCATTTTTGAAATCAGTTTTCTTCAGCAGAACTTTAGCACCGTTGCTAAGGATCATGGTTGTAATCCCTAATTCTTCATTCGTAGTTGATTCTTTTACAGAACCTTTTTCAGGCATTTCAGTAATTAGATTTTCACGAACTTCTTCATCTGCATACTTCTCGATCTCTGAGTTTTTAACGTCATCAAGAACGGCAAGTACCTGTTCTTCAGAAATCTTTTTAACCGATTCTTTTTCAGGTCCGGTGAAAACGATGACTCTATTTTCATCATGCAGGAAGTTGTTGATCAATCCATTGATATTCTCCAGTTTAACAGCATCAAGGTTGTTCTTAGCAAATTCGTAGGTCCATTCTGTTCCAGGTATTGGTGAATCTTCCAGGAAATGACTTACATACTGTCCAATAATTCTATTGCTTTCCTGCTTGTCACGGTCCTTATAAGCTTTTTCGAGTCTGGCAAGGTATTCTTTCTTAGCTCTTTCAAATTCAGCTTCGCTAAAACCATATCTTTTTACTCGCTCATTTTCTGTCACCAATGCTTTTAGAGCTTCCATTTGTGAATTTTCCCCAGCCATTGCAAAAGATTGATATGCGTTTTTCTTTGGAGAATAAGTTCCGCCGTAATAAGAGAAACCATAAGTAAATGGAGGAGTAGAGGAGTTGGCAAGTTCCTGCAGCCTGTTATTGATCATCGAAGAAAACATGTTTTTCTCCAGTTGTTTCTTGTAATCTGCAATAGTCACTACATCTTGGGCTTCATCCATATCCTTATAATAGATACTAACCTGGCTAAAGTTAGCTTCAGGGTCTGATGCGATAGCTACAAAAGTTGAATCATGGTTAGGTACACCATATTCTTTACGTTCTACCGGATTTTCCCTGGCTTCAAGATTTGAGAAATGAGATTTGATCTTTTGTTCTATAGTTTCCACATCAAGATCACCAACGGCAATAACCGCCATAAGTCCTGGACGGTACCAGTCATTATAGTAGTTACGAATAGTTTCGTAATCTGCATTCTCGATCACATCTTTCTTTCCTATTGGAAGTCTTTCAGCATATCTCGAATTGTACATAACCTTCGGAAGGTATTCCTGCATCATTCTCTTATCTGGCCCAAGTCCAAGTCTGTATTCTTCAAGTACAACTCCACGTTCGCCGTCGATAGCTTCTTCAGTAAGAAGTGCATTATGCGCCCAGTCTTCAAGAATTGTGAATCCTTTTTCAAGTTTTTCAGCATCATCACTGGGAATTGGCAGAATATACACGGTCTCATCAAAGCTGGTGTAGGCATTAAGATCTGCTCCAAATTTTACTCCAATACTTTGCAGGTAATCTACCAGTTCATTTTTTTCAAAATTCTTGGTACCGTTAAAGTTCATGTGTTCGATAAAATGAGCAAGACCTTGTTGATCATCGTTTTCCAGAATAGAACCTGCTTTTATCGCCAGGCGTAATTCTAATTTGTCTTCCGGCTTCCCATTGTTGCGAATGTAATAGGTTAGACCATTGTCAAGCTTCCCGATCTTCACGTTTGGATCCATTGGGATCTCATCGGTATCGCTGGTTTGAGCGAAACCAATACCAGTAAATACCAGGAACAGCATCCAAAGGTTGCCTGTTAGGTTTTTTTTCATAATTAATTGAAATAGGTGTTAATTAATTGCGCACAAGATAATATTTCAAATCAATTAATACATATTAATGATACGGTAATGTCTAAAAATAACATTGAGCTCCATAAAAAAACCGGGCTTTCAAGGCCCGGTTTAAATTAAGGTGTGTACAACTACTTTCCTTTTTTAGATTTGATCATTTGTTCCAGCATGTCCCACATTTCTTCAGGAACATCTTCCAGTAAATTAAACTGTCCGGCACCTTTTAACCATTCTCCACCATCTATGGTGATCACTTCACCATTTACATATGCAGAGAAATCTGAAACAAGGTATGCGGCGAGATTTGCCAGTTCCTGGTGATCTCCAACTCTTTTAAGAGGTACCTTTTTAGCCAGATCGAACTTTTCTTTTAAATCTCCTGGCAGCAATCTGTCCCACGCGCCTTTAGTAGGAAATGGTCCAGGGGCGATGGCATTAGATCTAATCCCGTATTTCGCCCATTCTACTGCCAGAGACCTGGTCATGGCAAGTACTCCGGCTTTTGCAGTTGCACTTGGAACTACGTAAGCAGATCCCGTCCAGGCATAGGTAGTAACGATATTAAGAATATTCTTATTTTCCTGCTTTTCGTCGATCCAATGTTTTCCAAAAGCAAGTGTACAGTTCTTGCTACCTTTTAATACAATATCAATAATGGTATCAAAGGCATTCGCGCTCAGGCGTTCTGTTGGAGATATAAAGTTTCCAGCTGCGTTGTTTAGTAGAATATCTACAGATCCAAATTCGGCTACCGCTTTATCGCGCATAGCTTCCACCTGATCATAATGTCTTACATCACACTGCAAGGGAAGACATCTTCCACCGGTTTGTTCTTCCAGTTCTTTAGCTACTTTTTCCAGCTTTTCCATATTTCTGGAAGTGATCGCAACGTTTGCTCCCAGTTCAAGAAAATAAGTAGTCATCGATTTTCCAAGACCACTACCACCACCGGTCACAACAATAGTTTTTCCGGCTAAAGCATCATCACGGAGCATTTTTTTCTTTAAATCCATATTTTGGTTGGTTATATGATTATTCGTCGATTAATATTTCTAGTAATTGTATCGCAGCATCACTGATCTTGGTTCCTGGGCCAAATACAGCCACCGCACCAGAATCGAAAAGGAACTGGTAATCCTGAGAAGGAATCACGCCTCCAACAATCACCATGATATCATCACGTCCTAACTTCTGAAGTTCTTCAATTACCTGCGGAACCAGGGTTTTATGTCCGGCAGCTAATGAAGATACCCCAAGAATGTGAACGTCATTTTCCACGGCCTGTTGTGCTGCTTCGGCAGGAGTCTGGAACAAAGGTCCAATATCCACATCAAAACCAAGATCGGCATATCCGGTAGCAACAACCTTCGCTCCACGATCGTGACCATCCTGTCCCATTTTAGCAACCATGATCCTTGGTCGGCGACCGTCCAATTCAGCGAACTTATTGGCCATTTCGCGAGCCTTTTTAAATGAGCTGTTGTCTTTCATTTCTTTTGAATAAACTCCGCTGAATGACTGAATCTTAGCTTTATATCTACCGTAAACGCTTTCGAGAGCATCACTAATTTCACCCAATGTAGCACGATCACGCGCTGCTTCAACGGCAAGTTCCAGTAAGTTAGCATTTTCTTCTTTAGCAGCCCTGGTCAACTTTTCAAGGCTGTTTTTTACTTTATCTGAATCTCTCTCCGATCTTATTTTTTCTAACCTGGCGACCTGTTGTTTTCGTACGGTTTGATTGTCTACTTCCAGGGTAACCATATCCTCTTCCTTATCAAGACGATATTTGTTTACACCTATGATCACATCTGTTTCACTGTCTATACGGGCCTGTTTTCTTGCTGCAGCCTCTTCGATCCTCATTTTTGGAATCCCGGCTTCTATAGCTTTGGTCATGCCTCCAAGTTCTTCAACTTCTTCAATGAGCTTCCAGGCCTTGGCAGCGATCTCTTCGGTAAGCTTTTCAACATAATAACTTCCGGCCCACGGGTCTACAGTTTTCGTGATATTGGTTTCCTGCTGAAGATAAAGTTGTGTATTTCGTGCTATTCTGGCGGAAAAGTCGGTTGGGAGTGCAATCGCTTCATCGAGAGCATTGGTATGTAAACTCTGGGTTCCACCAAAGGCTGCTGCCGCTGCTTCGATACAGGTTCTCGCAACGTTGTTAAATGGATCCTGCTCGGTCAAACTCCATCCACTTGTTTGTGAATGCGTTCTTAGGCTTAGGGATTTGGGATTCGTAGGATTAAATTGTTTTACAATCTTTGCCCATAACATTCTTCCTGCGCGCATTTTGGCAATCTCCATAAAATGGTTCATCCCAATGGCCCAGAAAAATGAAAGTCTTGGCGCAAAACTGTCAATTTTCATTCCTGCGTCAAGACCTTTACGAATATATTCCAGTCCATCAGCCAGCGTATAGGCAAGCTCGATATCGCAGGTAGCACCGGCTTCCTGCATATGATAACCGGAAATACTAATGCTATTGAATTTTGGCATATTTTGAGATGAATACTCAAAAATGTCTGAAATGATCTTCATGGAAGGAGTAGGAGGATAGATATAGGTATTTCTTACCATAAACTCCTTAAGTATATCATTCTGGATCGTACCTGATAATAATTCTGGTTTTACGCCCTGTTCTTCCGCAGCAACTATATAAAATGCCATAATAGGAAGGACTGCTCCATTCATGGTCATGGAAACCGACATTTTATCCAGCGGAATCTGGTCGAAAAGGATCTTCATGTCCTCGACCGAATCTATCGCAACCCCGGCTTTACCTACATCTCCAACTACACGCTCGTGATCACTGTCATAACCTCGATGTGTTGGCAAGTCGAATGCTACTGATAGTCCTTTTTGTCCTGCAGCAAGATTTCTTCTATAAAAAGCGTTACTTTCTTCGGCGGTGGAAAAGCCTGCATATTGTCTTATCGTCCATGGTCTGCTCACGTACATTGTACTGTAGGGACCGCGTAAATATGGAGGGATTCCCGCGGCAAATTCAAGATGTTCTGCTTCTGAAAGGTCTTCTATTGAGTAAGATGCTTTGATCTCGATCTCTTCGGGCGTCTCAAAGGTCTCTGCACTTATTTTCTTTGCTGAAGATAGATCTTTATCGTTCAAGCTTATATTTTGAAGGTCTTTACGCGACATCGTTACTAGTTTTGAATGGTTTCTGCAGAAGTTTCCTTTTTCAGTCGTTTTTGCTCCATCGCTTCACTTAATCTTCTTTCCAGGATTGGCTGCAAAAGGGTTTTTCTTGGATTCTGTTTTAGGAAAGGAAACAACTCAAGATCATCTTTCATTCTGTCTTCAGGATTTTCATATTTGTTGGTTCCAATAAGGATCATTTCTCCCGAATCAAATCTATGCTGTTCTTCTTTTGCGCTTTCCTTGATCTTTTTCTGAATAATTCCTTCTCTAAGTTCCTTTAGCAAACCACCGCCTTTTTCAATATCCTTAAATATCTGTAAAGCTTTTTCAGCGATCTGGCGGGTGATGGTTTCTATATAATAAGTGCCTTCAGCAACATTTCCTACTTTTCCAAAATAGCTTTCGTGTCTCATCACCAGCAATTGATTGCGAGCAATGCGGTCACCAAACTCGTTATTCTTATGGTAGATGGCATCGTAGGGCATATTGCAAATGCTGTCTGCACCTCCAAGGATCGCACTCATACTTTCAGTGGTGGTTCGAAGCAGGTTGACATTGAAGTCGTATAAGGTTTTAGTGCGTTTAGTTGGTTCGGCAACGATATGACAGTCTTTATGAAATCCAAATTCTGGTGCGATAGTGGCAAATAGCCAGCGTAATGCTCTTATTTTCGAAATTTCAAAGAAATAATCTGATCCTACCGAAACGTAAAATTGAATTTTAAGACTCGCTTTCTTTTCTAAATAAAGGTTTTCGAAATGATGTAGATATTCTGAAACTTGAGCAAGTGAATATGCCAGTTGCTGCGGAATATTTGCCCCGGCATTTTGATATAATCCCAGGTCTATGCTCAAAACTGAACCAAATCCGGAACTTTTCTGAATAATTTTTTCTAATTCTGAATGATCAGATTTCAGGTTTTCAAACCAGTTTCCAGATCGGGCAAGGTTGCCTATAATATCATTACGCAGGTAAACATTTCTGTTAGACTTGCTAATTTCCTTATCCAGCTTCAGTATAAAATCTGAATTCAGGAACTCGCATTGCAGGTAAACCGAAACTTCCTCAGGTAAGGACTTCAGAATTTCTACGAAATCGATTTCTTCAGAAGCTAAAATGAACCATAAGGATTCAGTTCCCTTCTGTAGTTTGTCCTGGGCTTTATTTACTGCGGAAGCTTCAGAAGTGATATAGATCTTTTCACAGATATTCCAGTGAGCCGGATTAGGGATCGAAAGACTTTCTGAAATATCTTCCGAAGAATAGAAGGGTTTTATATCAATGCCGTGGAGAGTTTTGGTAACCAGTTTCTCATTATAATCGGCACCTTTAAGATCTGCCTGGATCTTTTGTTTCCATTGCTTCGCAGAAACATTTTCGAATTCCTGAAATAACAATTGCTTCATGATTTTAAATTTTTGGCGGGCGAGATCAATCTATAGTATCGTACTCGATAATATAAATATCTTCATTGGGTCTTTTCATATAGTACTTCTGGCGGGCAAAACGTTCGAGTTGTACCGAATCCTGAAGATCTTCAATGATAGCCTTGTCTTTCGCGATCTCTTCCTGATAATAGCTCTTATTACTCTGCAGTTCTTCTATTTCCACATCCAGTTCGTGATGTATGAACCAGGAATTGGTATCCAGAAAGAACATCCAGCCTATGAAAATAATGCTTATCAGTACATATTTGTTACTGATAAACTGGAACCATCGTTTTTTACGCAGGTCTTTTAATTTCATAGGTTTTAAAGATACAAAATTAGCTTAAGCGATCTTTGATAATAGTCTGAACGATGTCAACAGCCACCGTATTGTAGCGATTGGTAGGAATGATGATATCGGCAAATTCTTTGGTAGGTTCTATAAACTGCTGATGCATTGGTTTTAAAGTCGTTTGGTATCTCCAGAGCACTTCTTCCAGATCACGGCCGCGATCTGCAATGTCACGTTTTAAACGACGAATTAATCGCTCATCACTATCTGCATGAACATAGATCTTAATGTCAAAAAGGTCACGAATTTCAGGATGGGTGAGGATAAGGATTCCTTCAACGATCACTACTTTTCGAGGGTGTATCTCTACAAACTCTCCGGTTCTGTTATGTTCTTTAAAAGAATAGACTGGTTGCTGAATGTTATGACCGGCGCGTAACTGTCTTAAATGCTCTGCCAGAAGATCGAAATCAATAGATTTGGGATGATCAAAATTTATCTTTTTACGCTCTTCAAAAGTTAGATGAGTCGTATCCTGGTAGTAAGAGTCCTGGGAGATCACATCTACCTCTTCATGTTTTAATTCATCGATGATTTGATTTACAACCGTAGTCTTACCACTCCCGGTACCACCGGCGATCCCAATAATTAGCATGTTTCTAGAATTTTTGCAAAGGTAATATTACTTTTTAAAAATCTTCGGAAAGTGCAGCCTGGCTTTCGAAATAAAAAAAACCGACTTGAAAAAAAGTCGGTTTTGAAATTGTTGAGGGTTTCTTATTCAGCGCTTTCCTTGACAGCAGCAACTTCTTCAACTGTCACCATCTCGTTAATATTATTGCTCCAGGAGTTCATGACGTAGTTCATTGCATCTGCAACTTCCTGGTCGCTTAAGCCCATTGGAGTCATCACGTTATCATATTTCTCACCGTTCACTTCAATAGGACCTTTCATTCCATATTTAACACCGCGAATGCTTTCTTCACGCTTTTCTGTAAGCCAGTTTGAGCCATCGAGTGGAGGATAGGTGCCGGCAATTCCTTTTCCGTTTGGTAAGTGACAGGTCACACAAAGATCTGAATAAATTTCTTTTCCTCTCTTGATACTTGCAGTTAGCGGAGTTTGTTCGCTGGACTTTTCCGAAGAAGGAATTACATAAGATTCATCTTCGGTTTCATTTTCTTTTTTATCAGATTTACAAGCCACCATCGCGGCCAATCCAAATACGAAAAGTAGTTTTTTCATGTGATTATTTGTTGGTTAATTTTGCAATTCCTTTACCTTCAATGGCTACATAAATATCTCCGTCTGGTCCCTGTCTTACATCACGCATTCGTCCTGCACCATCAATAAGTTTGGTTCTTTTAGTGATATTTTTACCATCCAGTTCAAGGAGTTCAAGATATTGAAATTTTAGAGATCCCACTAAAAGGTTCCCTTTCAATTCTGGAAATTTTTCTGAAGTTACATAAGCGAATCCGCTAGGAGCAATCGAAGGTAACCAGTAGAAAATAGGATCCTTCATTCCCGGCTTGCTACGCTGGTCGGTAATTGGTGTCCCGCTATAATTTTCACCATAGGTCACTACAGGCCATCCATAATTAGCGCCTTTCTCTACTACATTGATCTCGTCTCCACCTTTTGGTCCATGCTCATGTACCCAGATCTCTCCGGTTTCAGGATTGAGAATCATTCCCTGCGGATTTCTATGGCCGTAAGAATAGATCGCTTCAACGGCATTTTCTTCCCCTACGAAAGGATTGTTTGAAGGAATAGAACCATCGTCATTCAATCTGTAAACTTTCCCGTTATCACGAGAGATATCCTGTGGATTTACATCGCGCTCACCTCTTTCACCAGCACTAAAGAACAGGTAACCATCTTTATCAAAAGCTATCCTGGAGCCAAAATGCTGACCTTTGGTTGTATTTGGAGAAGCTTTATACAGGACCTCTTGAGAAGTTAATTTACTGCCTTCAAGTTTTGCCCGCATAATGGCGGTGTTCCCACCATCTGCACTTCCTTCCGGGGAAGCATAGGAGAAATAGATCCAGCCATTAGATTCATATTCTGGGTGAAGCACCACATCAAGCAAACCTCCCTGACCGCGATCATAAACTTCAGGACCACCAGTAATCTGGATCTTTTCACCATTTTTAAAATGTATGATATCACCGTTTTTTTCGGTGATCAGCATGCTTTTATCTGGCATAAATGTAAAGCCCCATGGAATATCCAGCCCTTCAACTACCATCTCAAAACCATACGCATTTGAAACTCCAGCTTCCATAGGTTCTGGAACTTGTAGATCTTCTTCGGAAGTAGCTTCAGGAACCGCAACAGGATCTTTAGTATTTTCTGAAAGATCGTTTCCAGAATTTGAATCACCACAAGCATAAACTGAAAGTAAAATACCAATGGATGCAATATACTTTTTCATATTTCTTCTCTTTTTTAAAGCAATGTTTGAACTAAGATATAAAAAAATGAAACTTTCCATGGTAGGATATGATTTATTCTTATATTTGCCGCCCAATTAATGCTAAACTAAGCATTTTTCGGGGTGTAGCGTAGCCCGGTTATCGCGCCTGCTTTGGGAGCAGGAGGCCGCAGGTTCGAATCCTGCCACCCCGACCAAGACCATTACCAAATGGTATTAAAACCTTGTTAATCTTATGATTATCAAGGTTTTGTTGTTTTTGGGCACTCATAGAATTTGATATTAAATCATATAAAATGAGTCCGATTCGGTGACCTCTTAAATTTCGGACTGATTATCCGAACTATTGATTTGACTTTCGTTTTCACGCATTCTGTTTAACCTTGAAAACGAGTATTATGAGAAATTCGGTGACCTTTGGGATCGTCTTTATCCCAAAATCCAGTAAAGCTAGAAATGGCCAGGCTCCCCTTTATGCAAGAATTACCCTCAATGGTGAGCGAGTAGAATTAAGTTTACAACGTAGAATTACCTTAAATCTCTGGGATGAACGCAAAAGTCGTCTTAGAGGTTCTAGCGCGGAAAGCATCCAGGTGAATAATTCCCTGGATCGAGTCTACAACAAAATTTATGAATCCTTCCGACAGCTTCAACATGAGAATAAGCTTTTAAATGTGGGAATGATCAAATCCCGCTATTTGGGAGCAGACGATTCGTTTAAAAAGCTATCGGAACTTCTGAATTACCATACAGCGCATATGAAAGACGTGCTGAAGTATGGGACTATGAAGAACTATTATACTACAGAGCGGTATCTTTATAAATTTCTCATAAAGCAGTTTAATGCGGAAGATATCTTCCTGAAACAGATCAATTACCAGTTTATAACAGACTTTGAACACTTCCTTAGAAACTATAAGCCAGTAAGAGATAGAAAAGCTCCAACCAACAATGGAGTCATGAAACATCTGGAACGATTAAAGAAATTACTCAACCTGGCTCAGAAACTCGAATGGGTAGATAAAGATCCCTTTTCTAAATTCCAATTAAAGTTCAAGAAAGCCGAAAGAGCGTTTTTAAGCGAAGAAGAATTGAATAAGCTGGAAGATTACCAGTTTGACAGGATCACGCACCAGCAAACACGAGATGTATTTGTATTCTCCTGTTATACCGGTTTGTCCTGGATTGATGTAAAAAACCTAAGGCCAGAAAATATTGTTATTGGAATCGATGGCCGGAAATGGATATTTACCGCAAGGGAAAAAACAGAGCAACCGGTAAAAATTCCAATTCTGCCAAAGGCAATGGAGATCCTTGAAAAATATAAAGATCAATGCGAATGCTCTGGTTATATGCTCCCGGTATATTCTAACCAGAAAACAAATCAATATCTAAAGGAAATAGCCACGATGCTTGGAATAAAGAAAAAACTAACTTTTCATGTGGCCAGGCATACCTTTGCTACAACGGTTACGTTGTCTAAAGGAATACCTATGGAAACAGTCTCAAAATTATTGGGGCATTCTAAACTTTCTACAACACAGATTTATGCGAGGGTATTGGAAACTAAATTGAGTTCAGATTTACAAAAGTTAATGTAGTTTTTATTTATAGATACCTGCAAAATTACCTTCTGGGACTAGAAATCTCAATGGAAGTTTAATTTCCGCAAGTTCATCGTAACGATAGTTTCTGAAATTGGTTATTCCTAAATAAGGACGATTAATTGGAGGACTTTGTATTGATATGTGAAATCCGAAAGGTTGAAAACTAATTTCTCCATGAGTTCTAAAGTAACCATCCATATTTGTAAAAGATAAAGCATTTCTTAATTTTATAGAGCTAGTGAAATACATAAAGACCTTTATATTTTCAGGAAAATTTTGGCTGTATTTGTTTAACAAAAAACTTTTAACTCCTAGTTGTTTTGAAACATACCCGCTACTATCAAGACCTACAAACATAGTCAAGATTTGTTTAATGATATTAAGAGGCCGAAAGGTGTATTCAGCTGTGATAAAATGATTTGCGTATACACGACTTGTCAATACCTTAGCACCTAACTTTGCAAATTCAATATAATCTTTAGCATACCATGCACCAGTATCATTATTACACTGCTTACAGAAATAAAAACCACCAGCCCCTTGATGACTTCTTTTTCGTTTTTGGTAGAAATAACTGTTTTTGTTAAAAAGATTTTCGTAGTCTTGAAAATAAACCGGGGTTGAATTAAAGGCACCTTTAGGAGGAATATGCTCAAAAGTTAATTTCTCCTTTTTACCACAAAGTCGACAATAACCGATTTTATCTTTTCTCTTGATAATATTTAAATTTTTTCTGTTGTAGAAAATTCATCTTCGATTTCCTTCTCCACTAATTTGAATTTATCTTTCACCTCTTCTCCAGAGTAGAAGGATAATAAATCCTGTTTTGTGAGGGTACCATCTGAAAGAAATTTTCTCATATATTCTTGGTTAAATTCCATGAGAAGAATAGACTTTTCTAATTGCTTAAGAATAGCCTTATTATTTTCAATATTATTTTGAACAAGATTTCTAATACTAGTTATTTCATTGAGATCTTTAATAATACGATTCACCAAAATTGCTAATAGATCTTTATCTAATTCAAATTCCCTGGCATTTAAGGCAATATCTCTTGCTAACATATAGGCAATGGCTAAGTTGGAGTAATCACCTTTCTGGGAATCTATTACTGCTATAAAACCAATTCCAGGTATATATCCGACATTTTCAAATTTTTTTAATACTGAATTATCTATCAATGAAATATCAAAAACTATGAGACTAACTTTGGCTTCTCGATTGGCTTGGGATTCTATCAACTGACTCCAGGCTGTATCAGATTTCCTAGTGAAGATATTCTTGGATTCTATATCTCCAATTTTCACACTTTTATCGAATTTACACTCAATTACGATTTTCAGCTTTGAATTTCCCTCCACTTCGCAAACTATATCTCCGGTCTTATTTTTAGGTATAGAACCAGTAGAATTACCTGTTAAAAATGCCTGGTCTTTTAACCTTTTTTCTTTAAAATACTTATTTAAAAAATCTGCTACTTCCTCCTCGGCTAGATTTCCTTTTATAGCTGATTTATAAAACAGCTCCTTTTTCATTTCAAAGATCATTTTCAAACTCTCTAATTCAGTTCCTAGTTCATTACTGGTTTTAGAAAGAAAAGCCGAAATACGATCTTCCATTAATGCTAACACTCCAATATAGATGGCACGTATAAATTTACCCTCTCTATCATTTGCTGGGAGGTTATCAAAATAATTAAATACAATATCG
>NZ_JBLVTK010000004.1:267126-292431 GCF_048285865.1 Christiangramia marina
GTTGGTTTAATCTAATTGCTGACATTAATCAATTAATTTATCAAAGGCTTCCTTTATTTTATTTGGAATTTTATCTCGATGATCAATATATTTTAGAAGTAAATCAGCTGAATCATTCCCTTTTGAGGGGAGTTTTTCCAAAGAATCATAATCAACATCGTTACCACATTTCATTTTAATTCCATTTTTCATCAAAGGATAAAATTTTTCGCGTGCAGCACATTTGGTTTTCTTTACAACATTTGCTTTCCATTTTTCAATCTCTTCTAGTGAGAACTCTAATTCTTCATTATAAAAATCGTTTAAAATGTTTAACCAAATTTCATTGTCTATTGAATCTTCGATATCCTGATAGCCAACAAAAAACATATTCTCTTTTATCGCTGCTTGTCCCATAACAAAGCTCATATCATTATCGAACAAATAGACGATTTGGTCTTCTGACTTTTTAAATCCAGACATGATCTTGTCTAAAATCTTCTTATTTATTTCATATTTATCCTTTCCCTGTATATTTATTAACTGGATATTATCTTTAATAAGAGTTTTTCCAGTATAAATTTCATAAAGCCGGGGAATAAGATGTTGTTCTGTGTCACCTTCTACTATCAGGAATTTATCAAAAAATAAAAAGTCGCTATTTTTTACATTTAATGAAGAATATATTGCTTCTACGTCTCGACAATTATTGATTGTAGAATATCCATCACTTTCCTGTATAACGCTATTAATTTTATCAAAATTAGATTTGTCGATAAAAATGGTTGAATGGGTACTAATAAGCGTCTGTACATTTCCTTTTGAAACTTTGTTCAATGTATCAAAAAACTCTCTTTGCGCTCTTGGATAAAGATGTGTTTCCGGTTCATCAAAAGCCCAAATAAATTTATTTAAACTATCTGAGGAACTATCTGCTTTTGCTTTAATTAAAGAAAACCAAATTTGTCGTTTTAAACCTTCTCCTTGATTTTCTAAATGAATTGGTCCATCGCTAAATGCTTTAGTAACCATTATATCTGAGATTTTCTCCTTAACATCAAAATAAACCTTAGAATTTATACTTTCAACATCTTTAGCTACTTCTTTAATTACTTTACTTATCTCTCCAAACTTTTTATTTATTGCTTTTTCAGCTTTTTTCGCCGACTCAGCAGCTTGATCTTTGATAGGAGTTAAATGAACATCGATCTCCTCTTTCATGATAACATTGGCAGTAGAAATAACTTCATCTAAACTGGTATTCCAGTCAAATAAGCTAAAAGAAGGAAAAATATCCCGATCATTTTTAGCATATCTATATTCTGTCCATTTCAAGTTTCCACCAGTTTTTGAATATATCGCTCTTATCTTTTCTAAATTGGAAAATCTACCTTTATTATTATCATTATCAATATCCTCACCTGTTACACCAAATTCCTTAATCTTTTTATTAATATTAGCCTGATTCAGATTCCATAATTCCAATTTTTTATCTGAATCTTTCATCAATAAAAAAGTTCTACCACCAACTTTTGAAAACTTTTTAGCTAACCAAATAATTCCATTTTCATTACATTCTAATGACCATGTTAATGGTGTTGAAAGATTGAGGTTTGTATACTCTTCTGCCTCACCTTCCTTATACCTTAATTTGCCAATCACGTAAGTACCATTATCGTTATCATCAAAATCTGGTAATTTTTTTTCGGATAAAATTTTATTGAGGACTTCAACTTGCTCGGGGGTATTTGATATATCGCTTTTATAATTACCTTCACACAAAGTAGAAAATTTAGTTTTATCCCCTAAGAGTAAATCTAGGGATTGCAAAAGGGTAGATTTACCGCTATCATTTAATCCGATAAAGATATTAGGATTGTTTTCGGAAAGATTTAATACTATTGACTTACAACTTCTATAATTATGAATTATTATTTCTTCTAAGAACATTCTTAATCGTATAAATACTTTACATATCGATTAATATAACCGTTTAATCCAGACCCGCTTTTAGCAAGATTTTTCATTTCTTCAACATGATTTCTCCCTGCTTTGCTATAACTATAAGTATAAGTTCTTGACGTATTAGAAAATTTAACTTCTATGTAATCCCCTCCAATTTCGTACGCATTAACCCCTGAATCTCCTCCAGAATTTCTATATCTCTCCATAATAATTATAAAATTTAAAGTTTGATTGCATTTGATTACTCGAATTGAAAGATGAATATTAAAGTCATAATTACGAATACGTTTATCGATTTAAAACCTTTTCTAGATAAGAAACCTTATCCTTCTCCGCCTGAACAAGACGCTCATAAAGCTTTTTATTTTCTTCATAAGCTTCTACCAGCTTATCAAGTGGATTAAATGTGCAATTATAATTTAATGAAGCCGATTGGTCGTGATAGGTATTCCCAATGATATTAAATACAGCCTCTTCAGAAAAATTTTCAATGGCCTCTTTAGTAACTCCAAGTACTTTAGCAACTTCCTCTAGCTTTAAGTCATCTAAAGATTCGCTCTTTTCGATGTGCGATACACTTTGCTGGCTAATACCTAGTTCTTCGGCAAGGGTTTCCTGCTTCATGCCACGAAATCGCGAATACGGGCAATCTTACGGCCTATATGATTGGTTTTGGTTGTAGTTGTCATAATCTCAAATATAAGTAGTTTTTATCTAAAAATTTACGGTTTTCCCTAACCTGAAGTAAGGTTCACCCTTACAGGTAATAAACAAACCGTTACGGGTAAATTACCAACAGGTTTGGTTCTTTACGGCTCCTTTGCTTTCTAACTTTCTAATGAAAATAAAACAACAAATTAATGAGCTTTTCTCAAAGATACTATTTTCTCTAAATGAAAAATCTTTTAAAAAGGAAAACTCTTCAACCCGTTGTTAATAGCTAATTGTTATAACTAAAATATTAGGGTATGTTAGTAAATAATTCCAATAGTCTTTCCGCGGTTATTCAAGCGATTCGAAAACTAGCAAAGGTCCATTCTGTTTATGTAATAGGTCACCAGGCAAGCAATACTTCTGCTAGTTGTACTCTTTATCCAATGGAGAAGGTTCATCAAACAACTCATATCTATACGCTGCTAGTGATTTCTTATGACTTGGTTGAGGATCCACAGAAATTTATGAATGAGGTCTACAATAAAACACAAAAGATTTCCAGAATCTATTCCATTCACTATACCTATAAAGAAACCTCTTATAGACTTAATGAAGGTAGCAATTTTTTAATTCTGTTATTGAGCAAGGGGGTTATGGCTTACCAGCAAAATGCTGATTTATATAATCTTCCGCATCAAATCCTTTATCACCCTACTATATATGATGGAATTAAAACAGCATGGGAATTACGACATCAGCGTGCCAAATATTTTTATGATAAAACCTGCATTTGCGAAAATATAACAGATGAATCTTCCAGGTATTTACTATTCCAGGAGGTGGTTAAGCAAACCTGCCTGGGATTATTATACCTGTTATGGGAGCTAAAACCTACTTTTTATTCCATCCCGTTTCTTCTGAATCTTTGCGGCCAGTTTTGTGATCTTCCGTATAACATCTATCCAAAGGAAACTTTCCGCTCTAAAGATGCCTATCACAAACTTTGTCACGCACGCTATTTAATGGATTACCCTACTTCTTCCTACCAAGCAGATGAGCAGACTAACTATATCGAAAAGGCAGTGTCTCAATTTCTTCAAGAAGCCGAAGCATTAGCTGAGCAGCAATTACTAGAACTGAAACAAAAACATGGTAAACAGGATTCACTATGAAAAATAAAAAATTGATAAAGAGAATTCTAGAACTCAGAGATGATCATATCGAAGTATTTGATTCCGATAATAATATCAATCGCACCTGCGGTCTGGCATCAAATTATTTTGAATTGATGAAATCGCATAGCAGATTTATTAAAAACCTCTAAAAAAGCCCTGGATGGTCTTCAGGTGGCTAGTGATGATTTTGATGCAGAAGTGGAATATAATATTGCTGATGTGATAGGTATAGTTATTAAACTTTTGCCTATCTCAGAAATGAAATTTGTTGATGAGGTATTAATTTTAATATCAGATATTAAAAAAATAAAGGAGTAAGAGAAGTACTGAATTTTGAATCCAGTACGTTTATAAATTTACTCCGAAATATGCGATATCCGTCTGGAAAAAACTCGCCTAAAAGGATTTGAAAACAACTATCGTCGGATTCATAACCCGGAGTTTAGGAGTTCTATTTCGATCCTGCTACCTATTCTAATTCTATTTACTTTTTTTATCTGGGGCATTTTACTTTTTGATTTTACAAAATCAATAGGGAGTAAAATGATTCCAAAACCGGTCTGGATTTTATTTACTTCTTTTAGAGCTGTACGCATTACTTTTTGATACAATCTTTCTTTCAGGGTTTGGAATTAGATAAGCCTTATAAAAAGCAAAGCGGTTTTATGCAGGCTGCTAAATCCAAATCCTGTTTCTTAAGTATCAAAATGTAAGACTTAGAAGGTTTGAATATAATTGACTGCATACTCGCAAATTTACAGTGGACAGTTAGTAATGGATTTCGAACAAGCGGACTTAAGTCAAAAAAGTTCTTCTATTGAGTACTATAGAAATCCATCATACTTTTTTGACTTGGGTCCAAGACGTTATGAATGAACCTCTTTTTCTGAAAAGTAGCATTTGCGAAGAGGAAGGAAATGGGGTGAATGGGATACTCTAGATTTGTTTTTCCGTGAAAAACTCACCCGTTTATAAGGCCTTAGAAGGTTTTTCCGTGAAAAATTTTAGAGTAGATTTTCTAATTAATTCAATTTGTAGGCAATAAATCTCAAATAGACTTAAAACTAAGGGGGAATGGATTGTAACGGGGCTCTGCCCGTTACCCTCTTGCTATCCCCAATCTCCTATTGATAACTCTTTACTATATAAAAGTACTTAGTTTAAAAATGTATTTATTCTGTTGAATTTATTTTATAATTTCCAGACTTTGAATAACTACTATAGGATTTGGATTAGATCGATATAAGATCCCATCAAGTCGAATTTTACAATTTTTTGAATGATAATTTTGAGTTCTTTCTTGTAAATCATGTTGATTAAATGTCAACTTATTAATAGGGTAATAATATTGATATCCATTATCAAGTGAAACAAATTCGATAGCTGTAGTCAAGGAATCAAACTTTAACTTTTCATTCACAGTACTCGAGTATTTAGCAAGTGCTATTTCTTTAATATACATAGTAAAAGAATAATGAACAGTATCACCCTTAATTTCAACATCAGTGAATGGTGAAAATTCAAAATTTTTGCTATTACTTATTAACAATTGCTCCTTCTGTCCAAAAGTGGACATAGTAAATCCCATTATAAATATTAAAGGAATAAATTTCATATTATTTAGCTTTACTTTTTCTAATCATAGTAACAATATATTCGCGATGATTTCTGCTATAAGAAGTATTTGATCTTCCGTGTATCTCTCCAGTTACATTATCATAATATAATTTATTTTCAGGACTTGCTCCATAGTTTTCATATGGTTGTAGTCCAGAAGCATTATCAAAAAATAGGAAATATTTCCCATTATTATCAGTACCCATACCAACAATTACTACAAAATGATCTGTAGTGTTATCTGTTGCAGGATTCGGACTTCCACTTTCCATATCTAAACCGACTATTACTGGTATTCCATTTTCTAAACCATACTTTAGATAACTCAGTGCTTCTGAAACCTTAGATTTGTCAACTCCATCTTGACTCGTATATAATTGAATTGTCTGATTTGCATTGTTAAAATAGTTAGATATCTCATATCCTTTTAAAGAAATCTGAGCTTTTGCATAATCTAGGCAATTTTTTGAGATCCCAGAAGCTCCCCAACCTATAAAATTTTGAGAATCAATTATACTAGGTATTTCTGGCCAGTTATCTTGTGCTGGATTAAAACTTATGTAGTTAGTTAAATCGTATCCACCGACTGAATTGTTATCAAAATCACTAAAATTATTAGCACTCAGATATGTTCTATTTTTTGAAATAAATTCGCTAAAACTAAGTTCGTTATCGTCCATCCAAGTTTGGATAACATTTTTACCTAAAACTTTAGCCTCGTAAGATCTCTGTTCCTCTTCAACGAAATTAAACAGATCCACCACCTGTTCCACGGTCGAATCATTTAATAAATATTGCATCTCAGGTGTTGTATGGTCACCCAAACTAAGTAAATCTTGAAGCTCACCAATAACATTGAGCCTGACAATTGGAGCTGTATAAATTTCTCCATCTACAAATTCATTATTTGTTTCAGGCGGGTCATTAGGGTTTGGCCCACCAGAACCGCCACCGCCGCCTAGGTCACCAGGTCCATCTCCAAAGCCGCCAGGTCCATCTCCAAAGCCGCCAGTTCCATCGCCATTCCCATCGCCAGTCCCATCGCCAGTCCCATCGCCAGTTCCATCGCCAGTCCCATCACTTCCTCCAGAATTACAAGGAACTTCTACTAATTTATAGGCGGTAATTTCCCAACCTGTAGCTCTGCTTATTTCTGGCACTTCTATATATTCATAACATCTCTCACTTTTAGTTTGTAGGTTTACTAAAGCTCCAAGACTATTGATGTCTACCGGATAGATATTTGCTTTATCGGAAAGAGAAACAAATTCTTTTTTCTCCATTGCTATCTTATCTGTAAGAGAGAGATTATATTCAGCAATATATGACTTGTAGCCTTTCTCCTCGTTCACTTTTATTATCAAGTTTTCGATAAGATTTGTATTTTGATCTCTTTTTATTTGGAAAGTGTAAAATTCATTGGCCCCATTTTTAATATAGCTCACATCTTCTCCAATGATTTCAATTCCGTTATAATTTATTGAAGATTTTGAATTTAACTTATTTAGAAAATTTGAGATTTTATCATTCTTATATAAATCAGAAACATTTAATTTTTTCAAGACAGGAATATGTTGTTCTAACTTTTCTTCCTTCCAGTTGGAGTCATCTACTTGTTCCTCTTTTTGGCAACTAGTTATAAATATAGTAATGGATAAAAATAATAAAAAGTAGGATTTTTTCATAAATTTCAGATATAATATAAAAAACTGTTTGAAAATAAATTGATATTATCGCGAAGAAACAGAAATTATGATTGATTGCTTAAAATAGAACCTTACAAATAGTATGGTTAAAATCTTTATATAACTTTTTCTTTTATCTATTAGAAGATTTTGATGATAACCTTTTACAGATTGAGAATAAACTCGTAGTTTAGAATTGCGTGCTTTTAAATTTAGCGAAATCTATTATTGATTAATTGTAAGCCGATTCGGTGACCTTTTGAAGCATGAATTTTGAAACATCACTATTAGCAAGGGATATAAAAATAGGTGTGCGTTCTGCCACCCCGACTTACTAAAGAAGATTAAAAAGGTAATTTCATGAAGATCATGTAATTACCTTTTTATTATTTCCAATATGTTTGCATTTGATCTTCCTACTGGATTACCTTTCTGTTGTTCAAAGAAAGTTAATCTATTACTGCTATAGGGCAGCACTTAAAATTAGGGTAGGTTTCAGCTATTGATCACGATTTATGAACTTAAAATAATCTTATAATTTTAAGTTTCGAAAGTCAGATCTAATTCCACAATTCTTAAAATTATATCATAATTTAGCAGGCTAATTTCTATGGCTATGATCGATCAAAGTGACGTATTAAAACGTAATAATGTTACTGTAAAAGGAAATGGTAGTCAGCCGATTGTCTTTGCACATGGATATGGTTGTGATCAATTCATGTGGAGATTCGTTTATCCTGCATTTCTTGATGAATATAAAGTCATTCTATTTGATCATGTAGGTTCCGGAAATTCTGATGAATCCTATTATGATATACAGAAATATAATAGCCTGCAAGGTTATGCAGACGATATTCTGGAAATTTGCCATGCATTGGAACTGGAAAACGTTATCCTGGTTGGGCACTCAGTAAGTTCCATGATCGCTCTGCTGGCAGCTAATAAGAAACCTTCTTTGTTTTCGCGTCTCGTTATGATTGGCCCATCTCCTTGCTATATCAATAAAGATGAATATAAGGGAGGATTTAGTCAGCAGGATATCGATGAATTATTAGAAACATTGGAAAGCAATTATCTGGGCTGGGCATCTACAATGGCGCCGGTTATTATGGGGAATCCAGAGAAACCTGAGTTAGGGGAAGAATTAACCAATAGTTTCTGTAGAACAAACCCGGAAATAGCAAAACATTTTGCGAAGGTCACTTTTCTTTCAGACAATCGCCAGGATCTTAATGAACTTAAAATTCCGACTTTAATAATTCAGTGTGCAGAGGATGCTATTGCGCCGCTCACGGTTGCTGAATATGTAAACCACAACATTACGAGTAGTACCTTAGAATTGATCGATGCAACCGGGCACTGTCCAAACTTAAGTGCCCCGGAAGAAACGATAAGTGCTATAAAGAATTACCTGGAAAAAAGGACTAGAGATGGAAGAGGGCAGTGAAAGTAAAACTGAAATATTTGAATCTGCTGAAGATTTGTACCATGATGCACCTTGCGGCTATGTTTCTTTCAGAAATGATGGTACGATATACAATATAAATAAGACGCTACTGGGATGGCTTGGATTCGGCAGAAATGAAATTCTGGGAAAGAAGAAGATCTATGAGCTTTTTAAAATGGGTGGAAGAATGTATTTCGAAACTCATTTTTTCCCCTTAATAAGGATTCAGGGTTTTGCCAATGAGATCAATTTCGAAATTCGAAATAATGACGGATCTACCTTTCCAGCATTGATCAATGTCAAGGAGTTAAAAGGTCCTACAGTTCGTGAGAATCGCTACAGAGCTTCAGTTTTTGATATTTCTGATAGAAAAAAGTACGAACAGGAACTAATGAATGCTAAGCTGAAGGCTGAAAAACTGGCCCAGGTAAAAGCAGAGTTTCTTGCTACCATTAGTCATGAGATAAGAACACCTTTGAACGCCATTGTTGGAATAGGTGACCTTCTATCTAAAACATCTTTAGACCCTAAACAGAAAGAGTACGCTGATATACTCAGGTTATCTTCTGGGAATCTCCTGGGTTTAGTAAACAATATTCTGGACCTGAGTAAACTGGAATCCAAGGCAGTACGATTAGAAAAGAAGCCATTTGCCGTTCGCACTCTCATTAATAGTTTGATCCATACCTTTAAGCTGAAATGCGATGAGAAAGGTGTCGAACTAATTTCTGAAATAGATGATAAGATCCCAAATTATATCATTGGTGATCCAATTAAGCTTAGCCAGATACTTACAAATCTTTTAGGTAATGCGATCAAATTTACCTGTGAAGGTTATGTGAAGTTAATGGTGAAACTGAACCCATCATCTTCAGAAAAATCAGCTCTTAACTTTAAAGTAGTTGATACGGGTACTGGGATTCCAGAGGACAAGCTGCAAAGCATTTTTGAAGAATTCTCACAGGCAAGTTATGAAGTAAATCTAGAATATGGTGGTACAGGTCTTGGTCTCAGCATTTCGCAGCAACTTTTAAAGCTTCATGGCAGCCAGATTAAGGTAGAAAGCGTATTAGGAGAAGGATCTGAATTTAGCTTTGATATCACTTATGAAAAGTACAGCCATTCATTAAATGAATTGGATACCGATAACAGCATGCAAAGAAAAAAATTGGATTTAGCTAAATTACTGATCGTTGAAGATAATCCTGTCAATATTTTTGTTATTTCTGAGTATCTAAAAGAATGGAAGATCAATTTTGATACCGCCAAAAATGGTAAAAAAGCCATCGAAGCCGCGAAGAAAAAGCATTACGATGTTATTCTTATGGACCTTCATATGCCTGTCATTAACGGTTTTGAAGCATCCTCTACCATTAGAAACCTTAATCTTGAAAAACAACCTGTAATCCTGGCATTATCGGCTACGAGCAGGGAGGCAATAGAATCTGAGCTCGATCGTGCAGGAATAGATGATTTTATTTCCAAACCATTTGGTCCGGAGGATCTGCATAAGCTTATCGCAAATTATATAGTTACCTCTTCAGAAATGGAAAAAATCAGCGATCCCGTACAGGATGAGATGGGTATTATCTCTTCGGAAGAAAATAAAGAAGCCTCTAAGAAATCTATAGACTTAAGCCGATTTGTAAAAATGGCTAATAATAAACCGGAATTTCTACAGAAGTTTATCATCAACACGTTAACAGCTTTTCAAGACTATTTGGAAGATTTCCAGAAAGCTGTAGATCTACGGGATGCTAATCGAATCTCCGAGCTTATTCATAAAAGTACCATGTCTGTATACTATATTCAGTCTGATAAACTGGTAGAATTACTAAGACACTGCCAGATATGTTTTGAAGATAAAAATACAAATCCTGATAAAATGGAATCTGTCATTAAGCGAGCCATGGCAGAATTTCACAAGGTAATAATCTCTTTAAAGCATACAGATGTAGACACTTTAATGCTCGAATCGCAGATTGAGGTGAAGTGATATTTCCTACATTGTCGTAGCAAATCTAATCAACCTTTAATTCATTCTTATCCTTTTTAAATACTAATGTTCTATGAGGGAAAGGTATTTCCACACCTTCAGCATCAAACCTTTTTTTGATACTCTCGTAAAGCTCACATTTCATTACAAAAGCTGAAGCGTAATCCCATGCCCACGCCCAGGCTCTGATAGTTATGGATGAGTCCCCCAGGTTGGTGACTCTTACTATAACTAGAGGAACTCCGTTTCTAAGATCCTGATTGGATCTGTTATCAAATAGATTGGGATGAGCCTCGCACTCTTCTTTCATGATCTTTTTTGCGAGATCGATATCACTGTCGTAAGAAATTCCAATTTCAATCCACTGGCAGATCTTCTTTTCATCTAGATCGTAGTTGGTCACTTTTTCTTTATTAATAATAGCATTAGGAATCACGATCATCTTATTCTGATAATTTCTTATGATCGTATGCCGAAGGGTAATGTCTGTTACGGTACCCACGAGATCATCTGTAATTTTAATAACATCACCAACTCTAAAGGGTTTAAAGGCAATTATAAATACCCCGCCAATCAGGTTTGCAAGTGCTTCCTGAGAGGCCACACCTATCACCAGAGCCAGTATTCCCGCGCCACCAAGGGCAGTTTGAGCAATCCCTCTCAGGGCAGGAAAAGCCAGGGTTGCCAGGATAGCACCAATAAAATAAACACCGAATACACTCAGGTACCTCAAAAATTTATAGCTGGTGGGGTCACCCCCGGAAGCAGTTGTTTTCTTGATCGTTCTTGCAAACAAAGCTTCAACGATGCTGGCTCCAATGATCGTAAAAATAAGTACGAAACCTACGTAGAGAATGATTTCAAAATTTTTGGTAGCAATGTCATATTTATCTTCGGAAATAAAGACAAAACTCAAAGCGATCAATCCCAATACAACCCATAGGATCTTTAAAATACGACCTACAAGGCTTATCCTGTGGTGCTCGTCATTTGGATATTTCTTTTTCGCTTTTCCAATTAACCAACGAATAAGATATTTGGTGGCAACGAGCAATAGTAAAACCGATCCCACAACTATAAGTCCGTAAATAATAGATTCTCGATACGTATTCCAGAAATTGATCATTGTTTTTTTATTACAGGGTATTAGTTAATCTCTTGCAATTTAGTGAAGACTGATTAGATAAAATAAATGTAAATGTCAGGTTTATTTAGTGAAGGTGAATCTAGGTTTTTGATTTGCGTCTTCATTGAATAAGTATTTAGTGAAACAAGGTGCTTGAACATTAATTAATATACCTAGTGTAATCTTTCAAATCCTTGATAAATCCAAATTGTATTGTTTCAAGAGCAAATTCTATTAAAAGTTTCCTACAAAGATTTAAAATAGATAGATGTCCTTCGTCAGTCAAATTTAACATATTGCCGAGGGTTAGTAAATACGGCATTCTTAAGTAAAGTCTTAAATCATTAAGATAAATTTAACTCGTTAACATTTGTAAAGTTTATATATTAGGTCTAGCCAAGAATTATAAAACACTTCTGATTAGCATTTTATCGGTGTAGCGATAAGGTGTTGTTTATTTTTAATAGGTCTCAGTTACCCTACTGGATTGAGAGTAATCACTAATTTAATCTCTGCCTATGAAAATTTTTACACAATTCAGATTGTGGGTATTATTGCTATTTACTGTAGGAATTACTCAAAATTTGTATTCTCAGGAAATTGCGAATAGTGTTGTCTACGAAGAAAATGTAGATAATTCTTCAAATGCTATTCAATTAAATAATTCATCAGCCACGCTGAGTTCGGATTCAGGTTTTATCTTGAACGCCGGCGCTGATGTTGCTATACTGGAACTACAGTATCCAGGTACACTGAATCCTTTCAAAACCACTTATACCAGAATAGAATTCGATCAAACTATTCTCGACGCTCTCTTGCAGGGTAGCTTGGGGGAACTTGTAGGTGATATTGTCGAAACCGTTGTCTTCGGGAATCACTATCTGGTCATCGAATTTAAAAATAATAGCTCCTCGGTACGTACATATCGAACAGATTCTTTCCCTATAGCCGATGACTTCAGAATTGTTGTAGATCGCAATGGAGATTTCTTTGCAGCCATTACGCCTCCAGAACCATTCAATAGAATTAGAATCGAAGATCATACAAATGCGCTTCTGGGACTTGGATTCGAAAATAGCACAGAGGTTTTCTATTCATTATCAGAGCTTTCAGAAGAAACAGATTGTTATCAACCACAATTTACATCTGGTGATGCAGGAGGATTAAATCTTGACGCTTTAAATTTAGGGAATGAAGGTATCACGAATCCTGAAAGAGCAATTGATAATAACGCTTCTTCCTTTTCGCAACTTAGTCTTGGTACCGCAGGAGTAATTTCGAGCGGTTCTCAACTTTTCTATTTACCTAATTC
This sequence comes from Christiangramia marina, assembly GCF_048285865.1. Classification (NCBI taxonomy): domain Bacteria; kingdom Pseudomonadati; phylum Bacteroidota; class Flavobacteriia; order Flavobacteriales; family Flavobacteriaceae; genus Christiangramia; species Christiangramia marina. The sequence continues at coordinate 280,083 of NZ_JBLVTK010000004.1, forward strand.
AACTCAGGCTACAGATCAATTCACTATTAGTCTGAAAACAGATGGTGCATTAGTATCAGCAGATATTGCTAGTAATATCGAAATCATCGCTTACAATAATAATACAGAGGTTTATAGTACAGATGCTTCTACATTACTGGATGTAGATTTACTAACAAGTTTTGGTAATGAAGAAGTTATTGAACTTACAGTTAAACCTGGAGTGAGCTTTGACAAAATTGAAGTTAGGTTGAGCGCTCTTGTAAGTGTATCTGTAGAACAGTCCTTAGACATTCATGATGTAACTGTTAGTAATCAAGTATGTTTAAATAATCAGGATCAGGACGATGATGGTCTAACCGATGGAGAAGAAAACGAAATTGGTACCGATCCTACTAATCCAGATACTGATGGCGACGGAATCAACGATGGTGATGAAGTAGATGGAGGCAGCGATCCGCTAGATCCATGTGATCCAGATCCAACTGCTGGCCCTTGTGATCAGGATGATGATGGACTCACTAATATTGAAGAAGATAATTTGGGTACCGATCCTACCGATCCAGATACTGATGACGATGGAATCAATGATGGTGATGAGGTTGATGGCGGAAGCGATCCATTAGATCCCTGTGATCCAGATGCAACTGCTGGCCCTTGTGATCAGGATGATGACGGACTCACTAATACCGAAGAAGATAATTTAGGAACAGACCCTACGAATCCAGACACAGATGACGACGGCATTAACGATGGAGGTGAAGTAGATGGCGGAAGCGATCCGTTAGATCCATGTGATCCAGATCCAACTGCTGGACCATGTGATCAGGATGGTGACGGACTCACTAATACCGAAGAAGATAATTTAGGAACAGACCCTACCAATCCAGATACTGATGGCGACGGCATTAACGATGGCGATGAGGTAGATGGCGGAAGCGATCCGCTCGATCCATGTGATCCAGATCCAACTGCCGGACCATGTGACCAGGATGATGATGGACTGACCAATTCTGAGGAAGATAACTTAGGAACAGACCCTACCAATCCCGATACCGATGATGATGGTATTAACGATGGAGATGAGGTTGATGGCGAAAGTGATCCATTAGACCCATGTGATCCAGATCCAACTGCCGGACCCTGCGACCAGGATGACGACGGACTGACCAATTCTGAAGAAGATAATTTAGGCACTGATCCTACCAATCCAGATACCGATGATGACGGCATCAACGATGGAGATGAAGTAGATGGCGGAAGCGATCCGCTAGACCCATGCGATCCAAATTCAGATAATGAGAATTGCAATATTACTCCAGAAGATTCTGATGGGGATGGATTAAATGACGAGGATGAAGCTACAGAAGGAACAGACCCTAACGATCCAGATACCGATGATGATGGAATTAATGATGGTGATGAAGTCGATGGCGGAAGTGATCCATTAGACCCATGCGATCCAGATCCAACGGCAGGACCTTGCGACCAGGATGATGATGGACTGACTAATACTGAAGAAGATAATTTAGGAACCGACCCTACCAATCCAGATACCGATGATGACGGAATCAATGATGGAGATGAAGTTGATGGCGGAAGCGATCCATTAGATCCATGTGATCCAGATCCAACGGCAGGACCCTGCGACCAGGATGATGACGGACTATCAAATGCTGAAGAAGATAACATTGGCACTGATCCGATAATTCCGGATACTGATGATGATGGAATCAATGATGGTGATGAAGTCGACGGTGGAAGCGATCCGCTAGACCCATGTGATCCAAATTCAGATAATGAGAATTGCAATATTACTCCAGAAGATTCTGATGGGGATGGATTAAATGACGAGGATGAAGCTACAGAAGGAACAGACCCTAACGATCCAGATACCGATGATGATGGAATTAATGATGGTGATGAAGTCGATGGCGGAAGTGATCCATTAGACCCATGCGATCCAGATCCAACGGCAGGACCTTGCGACCAGGATGATGATGGACTGACTAATACTGAAGAAGATAATTTAGGAACCGACCCTACCAATCCAGATACCGATGATGACGGAATCAATGATGGAGATGAAGTTGATGGCGGAAGCGATCCATTAGATCCATGTGATCCAGATCCAACGGCAGGACCCTGCGACCAGGATGATGACGGACTATCAAATGCTGAAGAAGATAACATTGGCACTGATCCGATAATTCCGGATACTGATGATGATGGAATCAATGATGGTGATGAAGTCGACGGTGGAAGCGATCCGCTAGACCCATGTGATCCAAATTCAGATAATGAGAATTGCAATATTACTCCAGAAGATTCTGATGGGGATGGATTAAATGATGAGGATGAAGCTGTGATTGGCACAGATCCAAATGATCCCGATACCGACGATGACGGATTCACCGATGGTGATGAAGTCGATGGCGGAAGTGATCCATTAGATCCATGTGATCCAGATCCAACTGCAGAACCATGTGATCAGGATGATGATGGACTGACTAATTCTGAAGAAAATAACTTAGGGACAGACCCTACAAACCCAGATACTGATGGCGATGGAATTAACGATGGAGATGAAGTTGATGGCGGAAGTGATCCGCTCGATCCATGTGATCCAGATCCAACGGCAGGACCCTGCGACCAGGATGATGACGGACTATCAAATGCTGAAGAGGATAATTTAGGCACCGATCCTACCAATCCAGATAGCGATGATGACGGCATCAACGATGGAGATGAAGTAGATGGCGGAAGCGATCCATTAGACCCATGCGATCCAGATCCAACTGCCGGACCATGTGACCAGGATGATGATGGACTAACTAATACTGAAGAAGATAATTTAGGAACAGACCCTACTAATCCAGATATTGATGATGATGGTATTAACGATGGAGATGAGGTTGATGGCGGAAGTGATCCGCTCGATCCCTGTGATCCAGATCCAACGGCAGGACCTTGTGATCAGGATAACGACGGACTATCAAATGCTGAAGAGGATAATATAGGAACCGATCCTACCAATCCAGATACCGATGATGACGGCATCAACGATGGAGATGAAGTAGATGGCGGAAGCGATCCCCTCGATCCCTGTGATCCAGATCCAGATAATGAGAATTGTAAAATCACTCCGGATGATTCTGATGGGGATGGAATAAATGATGAGGATGAAGCTACAGAAGGAACAGACCCTAACGATCCAGATACCGATGATGATGGAATTAATGATGGAGATGAGGTAGATGGCGGAAGTGATCCATTAGACCCATGCGATCCAGATCTAACTGCTGGACCATGTGATCAGGATAATGATGGACTTACCAATACTGAAGAGGACAATTTAGGAACAGACCCTACCAATCCAGATACTGATGGCGACGGCATCAATGACGGCGATGAGGTAGATGGAGGAACAGACCCTAACGATCCAGATACCGATGATGATGGAATTAATGATGGTGATGAAGTTAGTAATGGTAGCGATCCATTAGATCCATGTGATCCGAATCCAAACGCAGGACCGTGTGATCAGGATAATGACGGACTGACAAATGCTGAAGAAGATAATTTGGGAACAGATCCAAACGATCCGGACACAGATGATGATGGCATCAATGATGGTGATGAAGTAGATGGCGGAAGCGATCCGTTGGATCCATGTGATCCCAATTCAGATAACGAAAACTGTGATCAGGAAGAACCAGATGAAGATTCTGATGATGATGGTTTAACCGATTCCGAAGAAGATAATTTGGGAACAGATCCGAATGATCCTGACACAGATGATGACGGAATCAACGATGGTGATGAAGTAGATGGTGGTAGTGATCCATTAGATTCATGTGATCCAAATCCGGATAACGAAAACTGTGATCAGGAAGAACCAGATGAAGATTCTGATGAAGATGGTTTAACCGATTCTGAAGAAGATAATTTGGGAACAGATCCAAACGATCCTGACACAGATGATGATGGAATCAATGATGGAGATGAAGTAGATGGCGGAAGCGATCCGTTAGATCCATGTGATCCAGATGCAGACGGTGAAGGTTGTATGCAAATGACCAATATAAGCGTATTGAAATTTGTAGATGATCAATTCCCTGCTATGACGCAAGAAATCATTTTTACAATACGAATCACGAACAATGGTGCTGTTATAGCTTCTGATATAGTTATCGATGAACAAATTCAAAGCGGTTTTGAATTTCTTGAAGCTATCGCCACTCATGGTAGTTATAATAGACTTCTAGGGGAATGGAATTTGGATCAATTGGAAGTGAATGAAACTGCGGAGCTAACTATCAAAGTTAGAGTTAGAAATGATGGAAGCTTTATGAATGTGGCTCGGTTGAAAAGTTTGCAGCAGATGGATGAAAAGTCAGATGATAATATGTCCATGGTAGAGATCGATCCAATGTGCGTGGAGATCTTTAATCAATTCTCACCAAACGGTGATGGAATGAATGATACTTTTAAAATTAACTGTATTGAGAATTATCCTAATAATGTGTTGAAGATTTTCAACAGGCATGGCAACAAGGTTTACGAGAAGCGAGGTTATCGCAATAGCTGGGACGCTACAAGTAACACCGGTTTTAGTGTTGGAAGTGATAATAGCGTGCCTAACGGTACCTACTTCTATGTCCTGGAACTGGGAGATGATACGCCAATGCTTAAAGGATGGATACAAATAATCAGATAAACAATACAGATATGAAAGCTTTATATATAAAATCAATATTAGTAATATTCTGCCTGATGGTTTTCAACCATCATCAGGCTCAAACTGAACCCCAATTCAGTAATTACATGTATAACGTGCAACAATTTAATCCGGCAATAGCCAGTGAATTGGAACAGGCAGAAATTACTGGTTTTTTCCGGAGTCAGTGGACAGGCCTCGAAGGAGCACCGGAATCTCAATGGTTATCTTTCGGATTACCACTTGCCAATGAAAAAATGGGTTTAGGTCTTAACCTAGTTAACGACAAGATTGGTCCAGCCTCCTACAAGTCTTTTTCTTTTATTTATGCATATAAAATTATGTTGAATGAAAGGATTTCTCTGTCGCTTGGAGTGAATGCCGGAGGATCTCTTCTAGACATAGACTTTACTAAGGGGAATTTTGAAAATCCAGGTGAAGTCTCGCAGAACAACTTTAGCAATGAATTTTTTGCTCGTGTAGGTGCAGGAGGGATTATTTCTGCGGAAGACTGGTTTCTTGGTTTTTCTGTGCCAAACTTTTTTGGAGAGGACTTCTATGATGATGACGTTCGAAATGTCGTTGCAGATAAAATTCAGTATAATCTTTTTGCCGGCTATAATTATGATCTAAACAGGACGGTGACCTTGAGACCATCTGTACTTGCTAATATCGTGGAAGGAAATCCGGTTACGTTAACGGCAAATGCGAACGTTCTGGTTTATGACCGATTAAGTATTGGTCTTGGATATAGGTATGATGAAGCAATGACCGGGATGCTGGGTTTTCAAATATTTGATAACCTTTTTGCCGGGTATTCTTATGATTATGCAACCAACGATTTTGGAGAATATCACAACGGTTCACATGAAATCGTATTAAAATTTAAGTTCAACAAATCTGGTTATCAATCCAGCCGGGCATTGAACTCCTATTAATATTAAAGTCTACAGTAGGGAAATAGCCGTCCAAAATGCTACACATCTGGGCGGCTATTTATTTTTTTTTTAAAAAAGTGATCTAAGCGACCTGGTGATTTACATCATTCTTTTTACTCGCTTTGTGGCTACTTCCAAAGTTATAGCTCCAGTAAATACTCATTAACTGAAACCCTATTTTTAAGGAGTCTTTCATAGATAATTTGGATCCATCTTCATGTACCCATCTTTTCAAGGGTTGCTCGCATATGATTTCCTCGGCTTTATTTTTTCCGAAGTGTTTCTTCATTCTCATAAAGATCTCTACATCAAATAACCATTTGGTAAGAAAAGGCTTTTCGAAGGCGATTGGGATCAATTCCTTCCTCATGATCTTAGCTCCACACTGTGTATCCTTAAAAGGCATTCCCAGGATAGAAACAATAATGAAATTAATGGTCATACTAATGATCTGTCTGGCGCTTTCTTTAGCAATATTAGCACCCATTCTACTAATCCTAGAACCGTTTACGATCTGAAAATCTGTAGTTTCAATGGTCTTAACCAGATCATCGAAATCCTGAAAATCTGTAGATAGATCGGCATCAAGAAAACCTACATAATCAAGATCTTCAAATTTAGAAAGATGAAGTAAACCAGCTCTAACTGCTTCAGCTTTTCCTCCATTCTTCGGGCAATTATAAATACTAATATAATCATCTCTGCCTTTTTGTAATTCCTGAAGCACCTGCATGGTTTTATCTGTACTACCATCGTTCACAAAACACAAATGATAACCAGAAGTTTTTTCCAGAAATGCAATAAATTCCGCAGATTTTAGCCTGTTTTCTTCATTATAACATGGAATCACCACCCCAACGCATCTATTCTGAATGATACTATTTGCTACAGGTCTAGAAGTATTCAATTCTGGATGACCAATCAACCTTTTAACCCTGGCACAAACTTCATCAAGACTTAATGGTTTTTTCATATAATCCTGAATCCCAAGATCAAAACCTTCAACAATGAGATTCTCATCTGTATTTCCTGATAATACCATTACTGGGGTATTATCCTTCATTTCGTTTCTAATTATTCGAATGATCTCAAGTCCGTTTGAAAGCGGCATGTTAATATCGATGATCAATAGATCCGGTTGAAATGTTTTAAAGATCGCTATAGCTCTTTGAGCCTTAGTCGTTGTTCTTACCTCATATCCTTCATCTTTCAATCTTTTCTCAAGCGGCATTAGAACTAACTGCTGATCGTCTACGGCTAAAATTTTCATGGTGGGTGGTTTTAGATTATGGTCCAAATTTACAGGTTGAATACTATCATTTTCAGCAATTTAGATAAATCGGTTTATTGGCGTAGACGAACGGTAAAAATCTATCGATGAATGTGTTTGACACTCTTTAAAGCCGCAGTAATTTTATTTTGAATAAATTACCATACTATTCGCATGAAAGAAACTACGAACAAATACCTGATCGCAGCTCTTATTATAGGAGTCGTATTTCATTCTTCCACCATCTTTTTCACTTTGGAGAACACATACGATGCGCTTATTCATTTGTTTTTCGCAGAGCATTATTCAAACAACTGGTTCGAACCCTGGAACTATAAATGGTATACAGGCTTTACCGTGATGGGGTATCCACCACTGGTACACCAGGCTATTGGGTTGTTTTCCTATGTTGGCGGATTAAAATTCGGAATGTTTCTGGTTGCCATCATTGGGGTAATCTTATTTATTACCGGGATCTACCGATTTGCTTTGTTAATGACCGGTAATCGGAAAGTAGCCGGTTACGCCGCGCTACTGGCAGTATTCTCTTCTTCATTTGTGGAAACATTGCATATTTTTGGTCAGCTTCCAAGCATCGTAGGTGTTTCTATATTAATGCATTCATTGCCAGAGATCTATCTCTATATCAAAACCGGGAAACGTAAATATTTTCTAAGAGCATTATCCTTGCTGGCGGTTACCGTAACATCACATCATGTAACTCCTATCTTCGGGATGGTATTTTTTATATTTCCATTAATAGGAATGGTCATTATGGATGTTTCCAAAGAAAGAGTGGGGGCATTTAGTGAAATCACTTTCAAAGTTTTCTTAGATACATTTCTGAAACTCTTCTGGAGGATCGTGACATTTGGAATGTCCTCGCTAGCGGCAATTATCATTTGCATTCTGCCTTACTGGATAAACACTAAAAAGAACCCGATCACCCAGGTGCCTATTCCGCATGGGAGCAGGGACAGTTTTATTGAGGTAACTTCCAGCGGACTTGTATTTTTCGTAATTCCATGGGGGATTATCTTTTTTCTATTTCCCTATATTCTTTACCGTTACTACTCTAAGCGCTATCTTTTCTTCGGATTATCTTTCTCCATTTTGTTTATACTTGGAACCGGTGGAACAACGCCTATCCCGAGAATGGTTTTAGGTGATACCGCGTTCAATATTCTTACGCTGGATAGATTTACGCTGTGGGGGTCTATTATGGCGTTGCCAATATTCGGGGAATTTGCTTACAGGTTTTCTGAAGGAGATCTAAAGCAACTCATCCAGCGAAAATTTGGAGCAGTTTATCACCGGGTTATCGGAGCTTTTCTAGTCGGGTTATTCCTGTTCATTTCTGTTTTTACGCTAAGTCTCGGGTATTTCAGGCCCATGCAGCCACAGAGTATCAAAATGCTTCCCATAGTAAACTTTCTAAATCAGGATCAACATGACCACTGGAGATTTCTTACCCTGGGCTTCGGAGATCAAATGGCATGGCTCTCTGCCCAAACCAGAGCACTTACTGTGGACGGTAATTATCATTCTGCCCGCAGATTACCTGAACTTACCACTCGGGCCGTAGAACGCCTTGAAAACTCTAAATTCCGGGGGGTGGAAGGGATAGGATCTTTACAGCAGTTCCTGGCTGTTCCGGAAAAGTACAATCTAAAGTATATTTTCTCCAATGATAAATTCTATGATCCGCTACTATACTTTAGTGGCTGGCAGCGTTTGCAGCAACTGGAAAATGGAATTATGGTATGGGAAAAACTGAATATTCCGCCACTTTCCAAGATCATTGGTTACGAAGATGTACCCATGTTTTTAAAGCTAATGTGGGGAATTATCCCATTGCTGACCGTACTTATTGCCGTTTTTATAAACCTTCAATTGATCTGGTATCATGCGATTAAAACCGGCAATCCCGATAAACCTGATTTCTTGAACTACAAGATAGAATATAAGCGTTTTCGAACCGGACTTTTACATGTCAACCAGGTATATGCACTTGTACTGAGCGTGGTCATTCTGATTTCACTTTACTATATCTACCGGGACAACCAGGATCAACTTTCAGAAAAGAATGTGGTAGAAGCTTACTACGACGCCATCGATTTTAAAGAATTTGAACGAGCTCATTCTTATTTCGATCCCGCCGGGAATAAGACGATCGCCCAGTTCATGCTGGAGGTAGCGGTAAGTGACGGGATTCTGAGTAGCTATGCAAAACTTGATAGCATTCGGGTTGAGGTGACCAACATTAACGATTCTACAGCCGTCGCAAATGCCTACACCAGCTGGGTGACCCCTATAGATATCATAGAACAAACCGAGATCCATCAGCTAAGGAAGATTGATGATCGCTGGTTTATAGCACCTAAGGAACAGGATACAGATCTGCCACCAGACCAGCTATTTTCTGAAAATCAAACGAAGTTTTATAACCACGGAAGGCGAAAGATAAGTACCCAGCAAACCTATCACGAAGATGTTTTGAAACAACCGGTGCTGGAGGTGCTTTCCGCAAAACTGGTGCAGTTTGAAGACAGGTATGCTATTGTGGGTGAGATACAGAATGTTGATCATGTTCCTGCAGATGTGGTGATCAAGGGGACTTTATACGACAAAAATAATCGTGAACTGGCCAGTTATAACGCCCGGCAGGTTTTAAAGCATAAGTTGATGCCGAAGGAAATTAGCAGTTTTCGTGTAGATTTTGAAGGTGTTGCCTGGCTGGCAGAGGATTCTAAAATTCCTGAAACTTTCGACCCAGACCAGTTTACACCACTTGAACTGGATGATATCCCGGTCACCTTCAATCTGCAATGTGCGGGTAACGTAGCTATAACCGACCTCTACAAAAGTACAAGTATCAATGATCTGCAGCTTGAAAATAATGTGCTGGATGGGACGATTTTTAATTATGGAGTACAGGAAGTGACGATTCCTCAATTGCTGGTTTCTTATTATGATCACGGGAATTTGATTTGGGTAGAACATGAATATCTTGAAAACGGGATCAGGGTGCAGCGAAAGCAGGATTTCGATTATAAGCTTAAGAATTTATCTGGCTTAAAGCTTATAGATGACTCGATGAATAATATATTCGTGAATGGATTGCCAAACCATGATATTGCACGAAAAGTAGTGCCAGAAAGAGTACGATCACAGCAAGAACTTATAAATTTAGAGATAGAAGGATCCGGGTTTAGTTCAATTAAACTGGAAATGAATAATTACGTAGGAAACCCAAAATAATGAACCTGAAACAATTCTTCATATTGATCTTTTTCCTCGGAATTATTTCTAAAGATACTCCGGTGGTTTCTTCGGAATCTATTCCTGAAGTGAGTAAGGCTGGGGAAGAATTACTGCTCGCATTCAATGATACTTCAGCTGAAGCCTTGCTTATACTGAAAAATGCCTACGGAAGTACAGCGATCAATGCTGAAGAATCGAGCAATTCAGTATTTAAAGTGCCAAAGTTCATGTCTGATAAAAGCGGCATCCTGAAATGGCAGTACTTTAGTAAGAAAAGTCCCAGGTCTGGTAAGATCAATATAATACCTCGAAGGACTCCGAAGCTGATCGAAACTTATTTCGGGCCGCGTAGTATTCAGGCTGGCAATGACGATTTTTCCATGTTGGTTAGTATCCCAACAGACTCATTGGATAATCCACTGGCAGATGGAACTTCAGTTAATATTTCAGAATTTTTCCAGGGAAATTTAGCGGAGCAGGATTTTGAAATGGAACATATGTTTGCCTGGAAGAATATTTATACCCGGGAAAAAGCTGGTAAGATCACTGTAGCCACTTCCGCAGAAGGCGTAGCAGGTAAAGAAATGATTAGTAATGTATATCCTTCACTGGCTTCAGATTTCAGCATTACTACAAATTCAGAACACTTGTACGCTGACGGAAACCAGGTTACGCAGCTAATTACATCTACAATTACCGATGATTTTGACAATATTGTTAGTGATGGAACTTCCGTAGAATTTGTAGTGGAAACAGAGAAGGGAATGAAATTGAAAACCAGCGCTAATACCATAAATGGAGTAGCTACGGCGCAATTACTTCATCCAGAAAAGGCTGATAGCTGGAGTATACAGGCAAACGTCACCGGAATGGCCATTTCTAATTCGGTAAGTATCGTATTTGAACCAGTTCTAACCGAAATTCCATACGCAATAAGCGATCGAAATATCGAAGTAGGACCATTGAAGAGCTATATGAACCAGTTACTGCCAGATGGCGCTGATGTTCATTTAAAACTAAGGCTTAAAAATGATCATATTTACAAGGAGAAAACACCAACCCAGGACGGTTTAGCGAACTTTGCGATTCCTAAGACCATAGAATTGGAAGATATCAGAGAGATCACGGTGGAAACAATGGGAGTTCTTAAAAAAATCGATCTGTAAATGCGCAAAAAGCTCAATAAAAATCTATATCGCGCCATCCTGATATTAACTTTTCTGGCGGTTAATTCAATGATCATTTTTGGTCTTAGCAGTGTCTGGGGATTTCTGAATACTGGTGCAAGTAGATCGACCATGTTGCATACAGAGATCAAAAGCAGGCGTATGTATTTGCCGGAAGTCGTCTGGGATACCAGTGCCTACAAAGGTAGAACTATGGAAAATCAAAGTCTGCAGGAGATCGAACGCGATTATTTAAATGGCTGGTATGTGAAGAATCTAGCCTTGCAATCCAATAAGACATTTGGAGTTGAAGATTATTATACAGATTCTGCAAGGGTAAATATTTATAAAATCATTGACTTCAATGAAGCTCATGATCTTTCATTTACCACAACCACTACGAACCACCATCCAAAACTGCTTTTTTATAGCGCAGACGGGCAACTCGCGGTTTTTGAAGATCGCAGGGTGAGGCAGTTTCGTCAAACTTATTCCGAAGAAAAACTGATCGATGAGGAGATCGATACCAGTAGCTATAAAGTGATGATGCTTCTGGAAGATGGATTCTGGAGAGTTCGGCATATACAGCAGGTAAGCTCAGATTTTGAAAATGTGGAGGTAGAAGTAAATGCTGACTGGCATATTAAAGGTGATCAACTTTATTTTAAAAATAGGAAGTTCCAGATCAAGGGCATGAATTACTATCCGCAGGATAGTCCGTGGGATATGTATGGCGAGAATTTCGAAGTTGAGGTGATAGATAATGATTTCCAGTTACTTAAAAACGAAGGCTTGAATACTTTAAGACTGTTTGTGCCTTACGAAGATTTTGGTAAAGCAGGCATTATTCCCGCAAAAATTGAAAAATTGCGTAAGGTGATGGATGCTGCAAATTCCAACGATCTAAAGGTGATCCTCACGCTGTTCGATTTCTACGGAGATTATTCGGTTATGGACTGGACGCTAACTCATGAGCATGCGCGACAAATAGTAGATGAGTTCAAAGATCATC
>NZ_JBLVTK010000004.1:292528-299697 GCF_048285865.1 Christiangramia marina
CCAGGTAAAGAAGATCGATCATAAACATCCAATTACAATAGGTTGGTCCAAAGCGAAGGCTGCTGAGAATCTTAAAGAAACGGTAGACCTGGTGAGTTATCATTTCTATGAGCCTATGGAGAATTTCAAGAATTCCCATCAAAAACTAACAGAAAAAGTCTCAAAACCTATTGTAGTTCAGGAGTTTGGGCTGTCATCCTATAATGGTCTTTGGAATCCTTTTGGTGCAGATGTAACCGAGCAGGCTAAATATCATAAGTATATGCAGCAACAATTCTCCAAATCAAATATTAATTTTGTTTCCTGGACTTTATATGACTTCCCTGAAATTCCCAGTGAGGTTGCCGGATCGCTGCCTTGGAGAAAGAAAAAACAGACGGCCTTTGGTTTTATTGATTTTGAGGGGAACGAGAAACCAGCTTTCGAATTTATCGAATAGATTCTTCAAAGGATACTGTTTCAAACTTAATACTTTGAATAGTTATCGTAATAAGGTAATTGTAGATAATTTGATTTCAGAAGAGATAAGCAGAGCATTGATGGATCATCTAAGTTCAATAAGATATAAAACAAAAAAGGATAGAAATTTCTTTCTATCCTTTTCATCTAACCAATAACCAATAATCAACCTATTCAAACAAAATTTAAATTTATTTTAGCACGCAAAAGCTTCTGAAATTCATCAAGATAAAGCTGAGCGATTTTCTCCATTGGTAAACTGCAAGCAGCATCATAATTCACTTCGCCGATAGTTCTTCTGTGCAGATCGTTTTCTATGATCTTCTCCATAGAATCTGCCAGCGAATCCACATTTCCAGGTTCAAAAAACTCTCCAACATATCCTTCTTCCTCTACCAGCAATGCAAGATCACCCAGATTAGGCATGACTACGGCTTTCCCGTAAGAACCTGCCTGGTGCAGTACTCCAGAACTACCTGTAGTAGAAGTATAAGGAAAAGCTACTAGTGTGCTTTCTCCAAAGATCACGGGAACATCTTCTTCTTCAACATAGCCTGTGAACGTAAGATTTCTCACATGATCATATTTTTTCATAACTCCGGCAAGATATCCTGGAGTATTCGGACTATCAGTTCCAGCGATCACAATTTCCAGTTCCTGGTTTGTTCTCTCTCTTAATTTTTCAACAGCTTCAATAAGAATGTCTACTTTCTTATACGTTCCAAATTTCCCGAAGGTCATGATCTTTTTAGGTCCTTCAGGAAGATCAAAATTAGGTTCTGGCGGAGTTTCAAAAGATCCATGAGGCACCTGTATCACATTATCTGCCTTATATTTGTCCTTGATCACATCTACATATTTTCCTATGGTAAGAGCTACGGTATCTGCCTGCAGCAACACTTTAGTAAGCCCTGTTCCCATCATATTATATAATTTCTGAAGGAGTTTGTTCTGCGTGAAACCAGCGTTTCCGAGATCTACCTGCTCCAGGATATTATGAAGCAAAACGATCGTTGGGATTCCTTTTAATCTGAAAAGTAATGGTAATAAAAGTCCTAAAGCTGCCGGGATCTTTTTATCACCGAATTTCATGAATTGAAGATTAAATAGTATAGCATCAGGCTTTTGTTTCACCACATTCTTATAGATACTATATACGTTCTTATAACTATTGAAGTTCCACGATTCCTTTACACTTACTTTGCAATTATCTGTATTGAAGTCTATTTGCTTAGGTTCCTTTGTATGATCTGTAATCAATACAAGTTCATCGACTTCTGGTTTCTGGGCGAATTGTTTTGCAAGATGGTAACCGTATTCGTTTAAGGTTACTTTGCTGGGCGGGTAAGCGGTGATTAGTGCAAGTTTCATAATCGTGGTTTTAATTAGATTCTATGTAAAGATCTCATCTTTATGTCTTTACTGAAGATATTTTCGTTCGGTTGAAGTTTAGTTTCGACGAATAGATCGTTTCATGTGATAAAGAAAATAGATTCCCTGTACGATCAATAGAAGTGTCATTACAAGGATCTGGGCTTCCACAACCATTTCCAGGCTCTCATGTTGAAAGTAGATCACCGTTAGCTGGAGTAGTCCAAAAATTCCGGAGAGTAGTACAGGAAGGTATTTATCTAAAGAAAGGAAATAATAGACAAAAACGTTAGCTATGGCAAAAAGCGAACTTGCCAGTGCATATTTCCATAATAAGGATGCAACTTCCACATAAGCCTCACCAAAGAGGATATTGATGATCAATGCTGGAAATAAGGCATTCACCACTACGATGGCAATCGCAAGAAAAGTGATCATTCCAAGGTATTTGAAGAATAACCTGGTCGTGTCCAGACCTTCTTTTTCCCGCTTCACTACTTCCGGTAGCAATAGCATGACGAACATCCAGGCTACAAAATACACCGCTCTGCCAATAAGTGCCAGTGAGGAGTATAAACCTGCCTCATGAGCATCGAAAAAGTGTTTTACCAGTAAAATATCGCCATTATTAATAAGGATCTGGGTTAGTTCATAAAAGGCAGTGACCACCACGAACTTCCTTAAATGTTTTAATTCCGCAGTACTAATTGCAGGCAGCACTTTTTGAGAAAGTCTTTTATAAGGTAACAGACCCGGAATAAGACTAACCAGAATTCCAAGAGCTACGAGTTCTGAACTACGGAAGGGTAACAACAGAATAAAGGCCAGAGTCAAGAGTAGCCTGCTCAACATTTCTCCCTGGTAAGTGATAGATAGTTTTATAAAATCCTGCTCTCCCTGGAAATAACCCCGGTTTACGCTCATTAGAAAATAAACCGGAACTCCCATTCCAAATATTCTGAACATCGTTGCAGAACCTGTGTTGAAAAACTCCTGTAGTTCTGATGCTCCTATCACAATCACCGCACCTAGAATAGCACCTATAATGATGCTCCATTTTCTACTGTATTTAAGAAAAGCTTCCTTCTTACTGCCATCAAAAGTTCCAATGAATTTGGCCACGCTTAGTTGTAACGTCATGGCTACGAAGGAAAGAATAAGTAGAAAGGTGATAAGGATCGCTGCATCGGCAAAAGCTTCCGGACCCAGAAGTCTTCCTAGAATAAGGTTATAGAGATAGTTTCCTACGTTAACGATCAATGCACTGATCATAAAAACCTGGGTGGGTTGCAGTACAATATTTAGTTTGTATAATTTCAAGGTGATCATGGTGGTGGTTTTATTGGGTTCTAGGCACTCAGCTGGAAATAATTGAATTCAAATAAATTACATCCGGAATTTAGAAAGGCAACCTGGAGACTGGGATTATTCGCCCCTTTGAAAGTTAAATATTTTCCTTCTGCGGTAGCATGAAGTAATAGTTCGTAGAACGCATAAACGCCGGCGACATCAATTTTGTTCAGAGGAGACAGGTTTATGATCACTCTGGATTTCATCTTCAGCATAATTTCAAAGTATTTCTTAACTTGTTCAGCATTGTAGGATGAAACCTTACCGTGTAACTCAAATACTCCTTCGTTCTCATAGATATTTAGCGACATAATTTTAGTTTTTCGGTTCTTTACTATTGCTAAGATCGTTTCTAAATCAGGGAAATAAAGGCAAGCTTCGATGAATGGCAGGTTGCTGTAGATGAATTATCGAAGATGTGTTTGTAACTTGCTTTCAAGGAATCTAACCACCCAGATCATGAATTTTAGATATTTATTAGTTGTAATTGTGTTGCTTATTTTTCAATTAAAATCCACCGCTCAGGAAATGGAGCAGGGTTTTGGCTACCTGGAAAATGGAGAATTCGCTGCGGCTAAAGACTTCTTCTCAGAGATCCTTGAGACTTATCCTGAAAATAAGACTGCCAGGCTTTGTTATGCCAGGTCGGTAGGATTGCATGACGATCCCTCTAAAGCGAACGATCTATTCAGCCAGCTATTGAAAGAATACCCAGATGACCTTGAGATTCAGCTTAATTATGCCGAATCTTTACTCTGGAATAAGAATTATCAGGATGCAGAAGTCTACTACAAGCAACTGGTCAAGGAAAATCCCGAAAATTTTGGAGCTTTGTTGGGTTACGCCAATACGCTTAGTAATTTAAAGGAATATGAACAGGCATTAAGTCTTATCAATAAATCACTGGAAGTATCGCCTCAAAATCCTAACGCGATGTTGTCCAGAAAATATATCAGACTGGGATACGCCAATCAGTTTTTAACTAACCGCGACTATGAGACTGCGATTCGCTATCTCGATGAAAATCTGAGTGAGAATGAACAGGATCAGGAAAGCTTGCTGAATAAAGCAAACGTTTATTTAATTCAGAAGAATGGAGCAGGGGCAAGGGAGGTTTATGAGAAACTGGCACTAACGAAGAACGATAGTATTGTGGCATTTAACGGAATATCTCTTTCATACCATATTGATGGCGACGAGAAGGAAGCTTTAATATATGCTGAAAAGGCCTATGATCTAGCAAAGACCTCTTCTGATGGTGCACGTTTAATGGAGGCTGAAGAACGGTATGTCCAGGCTTTGATCTGGAATAGGAAGTTCTCTCAAGCTGAGGATCTCATCGATGATTTAAAGCAGAAATATCCTGAAGAATCCCGTATTCTGGCGTTGGAAGCAAGTATGGGGATGTATACCGGTGAGTTCAGAAATAGTATTGAAAACTATAAAGCGATTCTTGCTCAGGATTCAGCTTCATTTGATGGGAACCTGGGAATAGCGAACGCCTATTTTGCAAATTCTGAAATTATTAAAGCTAAGAACGCTGCTGAAAAAACGCTGGCATATTATAAGAATCAGCAGGATGCTCAACAGTTTCTTGCTAAACTGAATAATACTTACAGACCATTGCTGGAAGAAAACATAAGTTACTCTTTTGACAATGGGGATAATGAAGCCGTGGCTTCAACAACCAGGCTGGTACTACCTTTAAGTACAAGACTGGAAGTTTCAGGTGCTTATACTTTTAGAGAGACCATGAATTCAAATTCAGATCTTGAAGCAACCTCCAACCAGTTTAATCTTGCCGCGAGGTATCGATGGAGTCCAGGATTATTGTTACGAGCCAATGTTGGTTTTGTCAAAGCAAATTCTACCCAGACAGAATATACCAATGCTGTAGGTGAGATCGCTGCAGGGCTAAAACCTTTTGTTAGAGATGATCTGGAGATCGGTTATCGCCGGGATATCCAGGATTTTAATGCTGAATTATTGAACAGGCAAATCGCCGGGAATCATTTCTTTCTGAATAACAATTACTCAACCAGGTATGGACTTGGGTGGTACCTACAGTATTTGCATACCGAACAAAGTGATGATAATACCCGTGATCTCCTTTTTACTTCTTTCTATTACAGTTTTCTGAAAAAGCCAGTGCTAAAAGGCGGACTCAATTATCAATTCATACAGTTCAAAAACCAGGTACCCACCATCTATTTTAGTCCCGAGCAATTTCATGCTACCGAGATCTTCCTGAACTTTTTAAGCAATGATCCAGATTCCAGGATCTCTTATGATCTTACGGCGGCCACTGGGTTTCAGTTTATTGAGGATGATGAGAAACAGGGGACATATAGACTACAGGGAAAGATCGGATATAACATCAGCGATCGATTTATCGCAGGTATCTATGGAAATCACAGTAATATTGCCTCTGCCACAGCTGCGGGTTTTACTTATACTGAATTCGGTATCAACTTAAAATGGAACTTTAAGAAAGTACCGATATTTAAGTATTAAGGCTAAGTTATAAATTGGGCTGATACCAGCCTTTTACAGGAAAATCCCTAATAAGAATTTCCAATTCATCTTCCGTCACCGGTTTAATGAGGTATCCAGATAGCTCGCTGAATTGTTTTGCTTTTTCAAGATCTTCAGGATCGTCTGAAGAAGTTACCATATAAATATGCACCTCTTTTTTTATCTTTTGCTCGATAGAGCGAAATTCATTAAGAAATTGCCAGCCATTTAAAAATGGCATATTAATATCTAGTAGCACAACATCTGGAAGTCCCTCCTGGTTATCGAGACTATTTTTAATCCTATCTATACCGTGCTCTCCATCAGTAAATTTTTCAACTTTTACATCAGGATTTATTTTTTTCAAGGTCTTACTGGTTACGAACTGGAAGATCTGATCGTCATCAATTAGGAAGAATGTCATGATGAATTTTGTTTTTACTAAAGGTTAGTATAAATTTTGTGCCAACTCCAGGTTTGCTCTTTACCTGTATACTGGCGTTCAATGATTCCAATTGTGTTTTTACGAGGAAGAGACCCATGCCCCTGCCAGAGACATTTCGATGAAATCTCTTATAAAGTTTGAATATTTCACCATCGTATTTATCCAGATCAATGCCCAGGCCATTATCTTCAATGATAAGAACTCTTTCAGACCCATCGATGTGGGTGCTAATATTTATTACACTTTTTTTAGCAGGATCCCGGTATTTGATCGCGTTAGAAATAAGATTTTGAGTTATACTTTGGAAGTATGTCTTTGAAAATTTGATAGTTTTCCAACCACTAAAATCTAATTTTACCTGCACGGTTTGATCAAGAACTTCCAGATATAAACCTAAGCAGTCCCTAATGAGAGACTCAACGTAGATCTTTTCAGTTTTAACCTGGTCATCATTCAGAACTCTCACATAGACAAGTAAGTCTTTTACGAGAGTATTGATACTGCTAGTAATGGTGTTTAATTTTGGAATGTATGCTTTTAGTTCGTCGTAATCTTCAGATCCGCTAACCATGGAAACCAAGGCAGACATGCTCGTGGTAGGCGCTCTGAGATTATGAGCTACAATGCTATTATACTCCTTCAACTGCCTGTTTCTTAATTGTAATTTATTCTGAATAGAAGTGAGTAGAATATTTTGATTTTCAAGCTTGTTCTTTTTCTCTTTTAGTTCTTTTAGATACTGAAGTTTAATAAGTTCATTTTTTGTTTCTTGTTTTGAAACATATACAACAACAAGTAGGAAGATAAGATTGATGAACAGCAAGGAGATGTAGAAGTTCTTAGCCGCAGCAAAAACAGTAGCGTTTGAAATTTTTGAAATAAGAAACCAGGTATTTCCAGTTTCAATATGAGCATGTCCACCTTTCACCAAATTCAATCGTGAGGTTGCATCTTTAAAATCAAGTCTATCAACCACCCAGAAACCTTCATCATCTTTTATAAATTTTTGGTTCGTTTTTAATAAATTCCA
>NZ_JBLVTK010000004.1:299738-334524 GCF_048285865.1 Christiangramia marina
GCACCTTAAATTTTTCAAATTCTCTTGATCTATCTTTTGAATTGGATATATAATTTGCGTCGCTATCAATAACGTAGAAGTCCGAGGTCAGTTCTTGATTTAGTGATTTTAGAAGTGCTTTCGCATCGTAATTGATCACCACAATCCCCAATCGATCACCATTCCCGGAAAACAATGGTGCACTTGCTCTTACTACCGGTTTGTAGGGTTTTTCAACTTTACCAAACTCTTTATTGAGGTTAAGAGGAGATATATAAAGCACACCGCTATCCAAGGCTATGGTTTTTTGAAAATATCCGTTATTGCTTTTATTCTGAAGATTCTTTCGCCTTTGAATGCCATCATTTGTTCTGTCAATTCTAAAGACTTCATCTCCATTTATATTAATCAGTCTGAATTGACTGAACTGATTGGTGCCTACCATGAAGTTTCCAAGTTTCTCTTCGAACTTACTATTCCTAGCAGGTTTAAAATCAGCTTCTACAAAGTCATATTGACTCCAGTAGAAAATACTACTAATAACTGGTGTAATACTTTCAACTATTAGATTAGATTTAGCAGCAAGATCTTTGAGTTCTAAATTGGCGAGGTTTGATTTTTCGTTATAAAAAATCCAAACCGAAAACAAAACGCTTGCGGTAAAGAGTGGTAAATAATATTTAATTATTCTTTTAATCACTATGGTAAAGCGAATAAAATTGGTTCAGTATTGGATTTAGTTCAATATTTTCGGGGACAAGACATCTAAAAAATTTACGGTATTAAAGATAAATATAAAATTAAATTAATTAAACACTTGTTAAAAAAATTTGTTTTATGAATCAATTTCAATAAATAGTAAAAATTACTAGTTATTCCAAAACGATAAGCCAGGGACCCCTCCCTGGCTTATCAACCTAACCACCTAAAAACTTAGTGAGTAACCAACAAACTAAGTGTAAATTTATGCCTTCCGTTCAAAATAAGCACCCCTTTGTAAATTCCGGGATTTACAGCTCTTAATCTTACAGGCAATTCATTATTTGTTCGAACATCATCGTGTATTTTGGAATAGATGATCTTCCCGGTAAGATCATAGATATAAACTTCAGCCGTTGCAGCTTCCATGGGAAGAACTATACTTGTTTCGGTTTTGAATGGATTGGGATAATTATATGCTTTTTTCTGAACCAGGCTGTCCACTTCCGCGATATCGGTCACAGGCTCTGGTAGTGGTTCTGGCTCATTCACGGTTACGCTTGCAGAGAACACAAGGTTCTGGATATTCAGGTTAAATTCCTGAAAACTGCGATAATTTCCCTGTACAGAAAAGACGATCGCTTTTAACTCTTCGCCTTTATAGTTTCCAGTAGAGTTTGAGAAATCGGTTAGAGCTATACTTTGAGCTGTGATCTCCTCTTTAGGATCGAGCTTAAGCCTGTAGCGTTCATTCCAGTCCTGTAGATCACTAGTCACTAATATCATTTCAATTTCAAGAGAATTTTGGATTTCAAAATTTAAAGCTTCGAATTGAGATGGATCAAATACCTGATCTCCTGGCATGATACTTCTGAAAATATTAGCAGTACCAAGGATGCTACCATTTACAACCACATTACGCTCGATATGATGCTCTCCAGCTGCTGCTGTATAATTTGAATGTTGTATCGTAAATTGTTCCACATTAGTTTCAGTATCCAGGTAATCTATACCCCATGGGCCGTCTGCAAGGTACAGTGCATCTGCCTGTGGTGAATTTTGACCACGTATCTGCATACCAATGTCAAACAGTCCGCCAGTTTCTACTGTGACCTCTTCTTCATAGCTTTTATCCAAACTCAATGTTCTGTTATAATCTATTTCCGAAGAAGTTTCAGTTTCTCTTATCTTACCATCGATCGTGAAACCAGAATCACCTTCTTTATTCTTCACGATAAGATGAAGCCGGCTGCCCTCATAAAAACCACGTTTTACAAAGACAGTAGGGTACCTGCCGACTATCTTATCGCTTTCCAATGTCTGGAATGCGTTTATCTTATCTATTATATGACCTGCAATACTGCTCACCTGTCCCATATCTGCACCCCAAACCTGGAAGTTTAGGTAATTTCCTTCAGGGTAATCTGCAATGTTCCAGTAGGAGTGTAGTTTTGGACTCCCGTCTAAATGAATGGAAAAGTTAACAGCATATTCCAGTTGACCTGAAGCTCTCAACATTTTGATCATAATAAGCTCATGTCCCTTCAATTCTATTGTTCTAATATCTTCCAGGCTAGAGCTGTTTAAACGGTCACAGATCACCTTGGAATGGTCATAGATCCCAATGGAAGTACTTGTCATGAGGGCTGCCGCAACTCTTTTCTCTCCCTGGTAATAATCTGCGGAAAATACTGCGCTTGCATTGGTAATTCCCATTAGGTCATCAGGGCTTGATATTCTTGCCTGCTCTGTCCCAAACATTCCAGTTTCCGGAATTAGAGATGAAAGGTCTATTCCTTCAGCGTTTTTCTGAACTGAATATTTCTGATGGAATTTCTGCTGACTAGTCTTTTGATATTTATTATAGTTTGTTTTTAGTCTTTTAAAGTTTCTCTCAGCAATTAAACCCGCTAATTTTCCATTACTTTCCAATCCTCCTTTGTTTGCTGAGCTTACATCTGTAGCGCTTTTAACATCAGCAACATTATTCACTTTGATAGCAGAATATGGATTGGCAGTCACATAAAATATAGCATCATTAAAATCCTGGTCGCATGATGCATAATCTCTTCTTATATCTTCAAAGCCAAGATAGATTCTCTCATTTTCAGGATCTGCAAGTAAAACGGTATGATGTCTTAGTTCTTTTTGTTGTTCAGGATTGAATTGTGGATCTGAAAATACCTGCCACAATCCCCAGCCAACATTATTACCGTTCCAGGCGTTTGCAAGCAGAACCCATCCAATCCCGGTACCAGCCTTAAAATCGCCAAGTTTTACTTTGTTTCCTTCTCTTAAACCACCACCAGACCACTCTTTTGAAGCATTTGGGAAGATGATAGTGATATCGTTATCTGTGGGTTTGGAGCGTTCAGAATCATTAACGTCATAGGTATAAAATCCCAGCACATTCTTGTAACCAGCACCTTCCTTCACGAAAGTAACCCAAACCGCCGCATCTTCTGCCAGTTCGATATTGGTATCATAGCCGGCAGAGATGTAGTGCGGATTGTAATCTGGAACCGGATAACTTTCCGGTAGGGCGGCATCGATCATTGCCATACTTTCGGCAGAAACATAATCGTCTACCGGCTCCAGATATTTAGGTACTCCCAGGCCATCATATTCACCAAGATATTGAAACTGCTGTGCAGTAACCTGTTGTAGTAAAATGAGACAAAAAAAGTGTAATAGTGTTTTCATAACCTGGAAGTAAAATTAATTTTTGATTTGGCTCTGCCGATACTTATTCGTTTGCTGTAGGTGCGCAGACGATGAGAAAGTATTTAGTGTCGGTAAATGGTATCAGGCAAATTGAACACCGTAGCGTTCGATAACCTCGTTCCGTATATTTTTGATCTGTTGTTCTTTTTCCTTCGGAACAATAAGTAGCACCTCATCATTCTCCAGAATCATATAATCCTTCAGTCCGTCGACTAAAACCACTTTATTGCTTTCAGTTCTAATGATATTACCTGTAGCTTCAACCGGGATGAATCTGGAATTTACTACTGTATTGGATTCGGCATCACCAGGAAGTTCATCCTCTAGAGAACACCAGGTTCCAAGATCGTTCCAGGAGAATGAAGCGGGAATAACCATCACTTCTTCTGAATTTTCAATGATTGCATAGTCAATACTGATATTTTCAGCATATTGATAATGACTTCTCAGGAAATTTGTTTCGTGCGGTTTGTTATAAAACTCCTGACCGATCATAAATAATCTGAACATATCTGGCAGTAGTTTCTCAAATTTGTTCAGGATCGTTTGCGCTTTCCACACAAAGATTCCGCTATTCCATAAATAGTTTCCCTGGTTTAAAAAACTTTGAGCAGTCTGGAAATCTGGTTTTTCTGTAAATCTTTGTACATCATATACCTGCGCGGTTTTCTTGTGATCGTATTGTATATAACCATAACCAGTATTAGGAAAGTGAGGTTTTATCCCAAACGTGATGAGTCGCTCTCCTTTTTCAGCTTCTTCAAACGCCATACACATGTCCTGCTCAAACAGATCTTCTTCCTGGATCCAGTGATCACTTGGTGCTACCAGCATCCTGGCATCTGGATCCATTTTATGAATTTTCATAGCTGCAAGTAGAATACATGGAGCCGTATTTCTCATAATTGGCTCGAGTACAATCTGTGAACTGGAAATTTCCGGTAACTGTTCCATAACGATATCCCTGTAAATTGCATTGGTAAGTACAAGAATATTTTCAGCCGGAATAAAGCGGTTCAAACGATTAAAAGTGTTTTGAATAAGCGTTTTACCACTACCCAGAATATCTTGAAATTGTTTAGGATTGCTTTGTTTGGATACTGGCCAGAATCGGCTTCCAACGCCACCTGCCATGATTACTGCGTAGTTATGATTTTTCATCGCTTTACTATTTTGATGTTTAGGTACTTATTTGATGTAAAGATACCGGCACAAAGCGATGCAATTGGGAATATTCGTCTAAGCAGAATCTAAGAGCGACGAATGGAAATTATGTAAAGTTAAGTTGTTAAAGCAGGTTTAGTCTTTTCATGAGTTCCGGGCGGTTACTTCGACTAACGGGAACTACATCTTTTTCAATTAGTACACTATTATCCTCAATATCGATAATATGCTTCGTATTGATCACATAAGACCTGTGCACTTTCAGGAAAAGATCTTCAGGCAACTTATTTTCGATTTTTTTCAGGGTAGAATGAACAGTGTAGTTTTTTTCGAATGTCTTGATCTGTATATAATCACCTTTGGCTTCCACCAGGTATATACTTGGAATATCGATCTTGATAAGTCTTCGGTCGATATTCACATAAAGATCATTCTCAGTTTTATTAACGTCTGAATTAGCTTCTGATGGTTCTGGAATAGATTGCCTGGCAGGTTTAGAATTTTCAGCTTTTTGAACTGCCTTTTTAAAACGTTCCGGAGTTATTGGTTTTACCATATAATCTACGATACAGTCATATTCGAAAGCTTCTATTGCAAAGCTTCTGTCTGAAGTCGTTAGAATTACATTTGGAGGATTCTTAAGTGTTTGAATAAAGTCGAAACCAGTAAAATCTGGCATATGAATATCCAGGAATATAAGATCTACCTGATTCTGGTTTAGATATTTGATCGCCTGCAGAGCATTGGAGAAATCACCAACAAGATTGAGTTCCTTATGAGTATCAATAAGCTGACTTATGATCATTCTGGCCGTAGCCTCATCATCAATAACTAAACATTTCATGAACCGGTAGTTTAAGACTTAGCAATGAAATCGCTCATCTTCTGAAGGATCTCATTAAAGCTTTTATGCTTTTTAGGATCATTCTCACGGAGTTCTTCTTCATAGATCTCCGCAAAGCGATAACTTTCTTCAAGGCCTAAAATACTAATTTTGTGCTTAAGTTTATGAACATTTGAGGCAGCTTCAATAAAATTACCTTGTTCTATATTTTTGAGATAAACATCTTCTTCCTCAGGAAATTCTCTTTTAACAACGGCTAATAGTTTGTTTTCGAACTCTTTATCTCCACCAGATAGTTGATGCAGGTAATTTAAATTTGGTTGTTCATTCATTTGGGTAAAGTAAAATAAAAACTGGTTCCTACGTTTTCCTTGCTCTCCAGGCTAATTTGCCCTCCATAGAAGTCTACTACTTTTTTTGCGATAGAGAGTCCTATTCCAGTCGAGTTCTGGTTAGTATCGATCTTTTCAAAGATCTTAAAGATCTTATGATGATGCCTCTCAGGGATCCCTTTGCCAGAATCCTTGATCTCGAATTTCCAGAATTTTCCGGCATCGACAACATTAATCTCGATCTTACCATCCTGCTGAATGCTTTTCACTGCATTGTGAATGATATTTTCGAAGAGTTGTTGAATTCTAAATTTATCTGCCTTTACTACCGGAAGCTCTTCTGAAATTTCCACCTTGATGCCCTCGGGAATAACCAGCAGATCTACGATTTCCTGAACTAGGTATTTAGTATCTACCTCGTAGTGCCCATGATCTGCCATTTCAATCGTGGAGTAATTAAGAATTCCTTCAATTAAGGCATCCATTTTCTCTACATTCTTCAGGATCATGTCAAAATGCTCTTTTCCTTCCGTAGTTAAACTGTCGTAATTATCTGTCTTGATCCAGGAAATTAAAGTGTTTACGCTTCTTAATGGAGACTTTAGATCATGAGAGACCATATGAGCATAATCTGTAAGCACCTGGTTTTTATTCTCAAGGTTATTTAGAAGCTGCTCCTGCTTTCTGGCGGCAATTTGTAGTTCTTCACTTTGCTCACGTATATGTTCCGCAAGGTCTTTAATCTCAAACTCACCGTTCTCCTTTTCAAATTCTTTTAGATTTAAGGCCCTGATTGCAGTAGTGATGCTATCCAGAATATCCTTTTGATACATTACATCTGTACGAAGTTGCTGGTTGGCGTCAAAAAGCTCATCAGAACTAATACGCATTGCGCGCTGCAGCATGCTGAACTGTTCTTCACTATTGTTATAGGATTCATCGATAGCGGTGAGAAAAGCTTTCATTTTCGGGTCTTCCAAAGCCTCTTCATTCAGGTACTTACTTACCTGGCGTTGCAACAAACTATTCATTCGCTTAGTAGGGTTAAAGTCATGGTTTGATTGTGTAGGGTTCCATTGCTTTCCCCATAAAAAGGTGCTATTTCACCATAGGAATAAAATCCGCCAACAGCGACATCTTTTCCTATCACATTGATCACTTCCTCGATCTCTTCTTCTGCTCGTTGACTAAGGACGAGTCGGCGGCCAATACAACTTACTAGAAGTGCCAGTTCAGGTTTCTTCTTACGATTCTGGTTGGCCAGACTTGCGGCATCCTGTGCACCATTTAGCAATGCATCTGCAGAGGCCATCATCAGTTGAACTCTTGAACCTTGAGGAACATCTCCCGCGAGGATCATAGAATTGTTCTCTCTGTCTATATTTAAGATGGTACGTACAACTGGATGCTTCTTTCCATTTTCTCTAACGTAAAGAGGGTAGAAGAGAGAAGACTGAGGTAACTCAGCAGATTTTTCTCCCAGATACTTTGAGTACAGATCAAGTGCTGGTTGTCCATCCAGTTCAAAAAGCACGTTATTTTCAGATTTAGTGATAAGTCTTTCAGGACCAAAAGGAATCCATCCACCAACACTGGCGAAGGATATTTCAAGTTCATCGCCATAGAATCCTATGACCACAACTTCTCCTTCTTCCGCAGCATTTAAACCAGCGAGTGTTTTTTCAAATCTTGGACCATCACCGCACATGCCACCAGTTACACAAAAATCTTTATTCTCTTCGTGTTCAAGACCGCGCAATAGATCACTTCCATTAATGAAACTTCCTTCTGAAATTACAAATACATGTTTCAAATTTTCATGATCCAGTTTGCCGATCAATTCTTTTCCCAGCGTTATTCCATCCATATTATACTGATGGATATTTGCGGTTTTAATTTCGAAATGGGATCTTTCAAGATCTATAAGAGTGGCTACAGCCTCATTTTCACTAATTCTGTCGCCCAGGATCTCTCCTGCTGCAGTTCCAAAAACAAGGTTCTTATATGGAAACCGATCTTTACAATTTTGGATAAAATCTTGCTTTTCCAAAAGATGGCGATCACCAAATATTAAAACGATCGGGTTTTTAAGATCTAGAGTTTCAGTTTTGAAAATCCAGTTTCCAACTTCAAACTTTGCCTGTACAATTTTCATAAGTTCTTTTTAATGCTGAAATTGAAAGTGGTGCCAACTTGAGGTGTGCTTTCCAGCCATACTCTTCCATGATAGAGATCAATGATCTTTCTAACGATACTTAGACCTATTCCGGTAGATTTCTTATGGTCTGACGCGGTGTTGAAGATCTGAAATATACGGTCATGCTGGTCTGCC
Source organism: Christiangramia marina (assembly GCF_048285865.1). Taxonomy (NCBI): domain Bacteria; kingdom Pseudomonadati; phylum Bacteroidota; class Flavobacteriia; order Flavobacteriales; family Flavobacteriaceae; genus Christiangramia; species Christiangramia marina. Next base: position 307,813 of record NZ_JBLVTK010000004.1, read on the forward strand.
GGAATTCCAATACCATTATCTTTTACAGAAAATATATATTCAGTAGGATTCTCTTCCACATCTACTTCAACGATTCCCTTTTCCTTGTCGATATAATTCACAGCATTGGATATGATATTCTGGAATAACTGCTGAATTCTGGTGGTATCGGCATCGATGACCGGTAATTTATTTTTTATCGTCACTTGTATATGATCCGGTATATAGATCATGGCGATGATATCTTCCACCAAGGCCTGAACGTCCACTTTTTCAACGCTTGCTGAGCTGCGATCTATACTCGAATACTTCAGAATATTCTCAATAAGGTGGTCCATTTTCTCCACCTTATCCTGCATAAGATCAATATTAACAAGGCTATCTTCACCTAACTCATTCTTAAAATCTTCCCTGGTCCAGCTTAATAAGGCTGAAATATTCCGAAGAGGTGATTTTAGATCGTGGGATACGATATGAGCATAATCGTTCAACTCCTGGTTTTGTGCCTCAAGATCCTTTAAAAGTTCCACCTGTTTATTTTCGAGGTCTTTACGATCTGTAATATCAAGATGGATGAAGATCGAACCTGTAATTTCGCCCTTCATATTGAAATTGGGAGTTCCGCTTATTAACCAGGTTCTTAATTGTCCATTTTTATCTATCACATCTACTTCATGATTCTTGATCTGGTCTGTGTTTTCTATCCCAATTTCATTTTCGAATATCTCTCTGGATTTTTTGGTCGACAATAATTTTCCGGCCTTCTGCCCAATGAGTTCTTCCCTCGAATATCCACTAATATCTTCAAAGCTTTGATTCGCCATTAATATTGTGGCGTCAGTATTTACTTCCAGTAGTCCCAGGTTCATATTGGCTATTATGCTACTATATTTATCTTTCTGGGCTTGTAATGATTCTTTATAGCGTTTTCGAATGGTGATATCATCATAACTCCAGAGATGACCCTTGTAGACACCATCACTAAAAATAGGAATATAACTACGCTCCAGAAATCTGCCATCTGCCATTTCAATCTCTTCTCCAATAACCGTTTGACGATCTCTAATTAAATTTTCCACCTTTTCAACGAACTCTTCTGGTTCTGCAAAAAGTCCTTTAGATTGTTCAGCAGCACTAGAGCAGTCGGCACCGGTAAGAGCAGCAGGAGGAGCCGGTATTTTGAAGAGATCACAGAATCTCTGGTTCGTAAGACTTATCATTCTATTTTCATCTTCCAGCAATACCGCACTCTGCATGTTCATGATAAGAGTGGACATTCTATTTTCAGACTGTTTAAGTTTATTACTGGCTTCTTTACGTTCTGTGATATCCTCAACAGTAGCCACAAGATATTCAGTAACACCATTTTCGTCTGGAACGGCAGTAACACTTGTATTAGCCCAGAGTAGAGAGCCATCTTTTCTAAAATAGCGCTTTTCCATCTGGAAAGACTGGATCTCTCCCGCAAAAAGCTTCTCCCTCAATTTCAATGTTTCCTCGCGGTGTTCTGGATGGGTGATCTGGTTAACATCCACCTTCTCAAATTCTTCAGGCGTGTATCCAAACATCTTGCTCATGGCACTATTCACCATAAGAAGGCCACCGTCCATTGATCTGGCGAGGGACACCCCAATAGGGGAATTTCCGAAGATAATATCAAGCTGTCTCTTCTGGTGCTGCATTTGCCGCTTCATCGCGGTTTCCTGAGTGATATCCCGAGCAATTCCCTGAGCAGCGACCGGTTCACCTTTAGTATTGTAGATGATGCTGGCATTGATCTGAACGATCTTTTCAGCACCATTCTTGGTAATGATCACCGCACGGTAATTGTTAAATTTCCCGTGGATGGTCAGCTCTTTAAAAGCTTCAAAAGTATATTCTTTGTATTGGTCTTTTACGAGTCCAATTAAATTTACTGGTTCCAGCTCAGGATCGTATCCTAGTAGATCTTTCGCTGCCTGGTTCATTCTAATTACATCTCCAGATAGTTCCATGACCACAAAAGCATCGATCAATGTTTCAAAAACACCCTCCAGTTCAGAAGTTTTTCTATTGAGTGTTTCTTCAAGCCGTGAATTAGTCTGGCGTAATTCTTCTGAGACATTATAAAGCTCCAGAGACTTTTGCTCCAGAATCGCTTCAGCCGCCTTTCGGGCAGCTTTCTCTCGCATAAGAGCGCGCTCCAGAATTTCAATGTTTTTAGCTAACGGCATGCGGCTCTTTGTAAATTCTGAATCTCACCTGTGTACCATTCTCCTGAACCATTTCCAGTTCGATCCTGGAATTTTCATGATAATGTGCAAAGGTTTGTTCCATAAGCGCCTTGGCAAACATATACATGGACCTATCTGAATAATACATCATTTCAAGAAAATGATTATCCTGCTGAATGATACGAAAGGTTGGAAGCTCTGCACCGGGATATAGTTTTCTAACTTCAACATGAATATGATTTTCTATGGAAGCAAGCATTTCCAAAGGTCCACTATAAAGGCTGAATATATTTGCATGGTTCTTTTCCAGAACTGCAAAAAATGTTTTTCCATAGGCATACAGAAGGTCATTTACGCTTAAACCTGTTTTTTCTGAAAGTTTCACGATAAGACTCTGCATTTCAATGAAGTCATAGGTTCCAACCGAAGTATATATTCCTCCCGAAGCAAGGTTAGATTCATTGATGATTTGATCCAGAACTTCCAGACCAAACTCCTTTTCGACCATTTCCAGAAATTCAGTAAAAACAATTCCTTTCATATTATACTTTAATTAGTTCGTTAATGCTCCAGTAATCCAGTAAGCTTTTGAGTTTATATACATAATCATCATATTTGAGAGGTTTTATGATATATCCTGCAATACCAATATTAAAACAATCTAATAAATCTTTGCGATTATTTGAAGTGGTAAGAATTATAGTTGGAATATATTTAAGTGTTTCATCCTGTTTCAAAATACTTAGAAATTCGATGCCATTCATTTTAGGCATATTTAAATCCAGTAATATTATTTCCGGTAGCCTATCCTTTTGTTTTAAAAATTCCAGCGCCTCTTCACCATCTCTTGCATTATGAACCACATGTTTTAATTCTACCGAATTTAAAGTGCGATTTAGTTTCATTACCTCAATTTCATCATCTTCGATAAAAAGGATATTTAACTTACGTTTCATAGGGAATTATTTTAGTCAATCAAAGATGCCATAAAAGTCGAGTTTTAAGGCCTTAATTCGATTAAGCAGAGTTTACCTTCGTTGAGCTGCACCTTAGTGTAGACCAATAGAATTTGTATGAAAAATGGAGGTTTAATAGCGTTTACACGAAATTCTCCTAGTCACAAACCATGTCAGGCTAACTATTATAATCACTTTCTAATACTCTTTACAACCATTATAAAACAAGCAACTTATACATTATGAAAAGTGCTTTTCCAAGGTTGAAAATTCTTGATTCACTATGTGAAACATGTTGAATATAGAAAGATTTTTCTTACTCATTTTTTAATTTTGTACTTTTTATCTACCTAATTGTATTATTTTTTACTGTTGAACGACCTATTACGTATATTTCAACTTAAATCGAGAGCATGCGAAAAGTTCTGGTCATCCAGGAAGATATTATTATTTTAAAGATTCTGGAAAGGCTTGTAACCGTGAACCATTTTGATTGCAAGGCCATAAGATCGCTGGATGCACTTACCATAGAGGATCAGGAAAGTGATTTTGAATTCATTATCACAGACATTCTTTTTGAAGGAATTGCACCTTTAGAATTTGTAGCTCAGGTGCAGGAAGTTATTCCACATAAGAACTTATTAGTGGTTACGAACATGGGACAGGACAAGATCAAAAAGGAGATCTTCGCATTGAAGGATATCACTGGCTTTTACGCAGTGCCTATAGATCTGGACGAAATCGAATCAACAATTCAGGCATATTCATGACCGAAGCGGGAGTTTTACTTTTTATCAAGTGCGTGCTGGCGATCCTGGTCTTTTACTGGATTTCCATAGCGGTCACCATGATCTATAGAAAGAATCGTATGCGAGCACTGGAGCGCATTGAGTATACTTTTGCTGATATTGTAAGCCGCTATCTTTATAACAATGTAGATGACCCCTTGCACATTAGTGAGATCAATGATCGCTTAAAAGCTGTTGGAATACGTAAAGGCAATAGAAATAACGTGCAGTATCTTATTCGATTAATGATACGTACCCAGCGAACAATCCTTGGAGAGAACTACCTTAAACTTAAGAAGCTTTATGCGCAAATCCCACCTTATAATGCTTCATTCACCAAAATTTCCAAGTGGGGATGGTATTCAAAAGCTCGTGGAATTCGAGAGATCTATGAAATGAATCAGTCTCAGCACATGAATGAGATCTTTAAATTTCAGAATCACAGGAACGTATTCGTGCGAAGAGAAGCGCAGATCGCTATGGTTGTATTTATGGGATGGGAATCACTCAGGTTTCTTCCTTACCTTAAACGAAATATCACTCTATGGCAACAAATAAAGATCGTCGAAAAACTCTATGATCTATATCCCAAACCAGAGATGAAATGGTTAAAAAGAGCTTATAAGACCGACAAGCTTTTTGGTAAGAAACTGGTCATGAGAATTATTAGAAAATTTGAATTGCATACTGAAATCCCGTTTATCATGGAACATCTGGAGCATACGGATTATGAGGTACGTGAAACTGCTATTTACTGTATACAGACCTTTGCTTTGTCTACGGAAAGAATGGATTATATCAAGGATGTCTACGAAAGAGTGGCAGATCCTGTGCAGCAGGCGCAACTTTTGAATTATATCTATGATAATTCTGATATTGACGTGGACTTCTACCTGAGACAGCTTAACGGAAATAATGAAGAACTTAAACTAAATGTTGCTGAAATTCTTTGGAATAATGGATATAAAGAGAAGGTCCAGGAATTCTATTACCAACAATACCCTGAAAATTCAAATTTAAATGTTGAATGATATAGAAAGGTTTTTTAGCGGGGAATACGTATTCCTTGCTGCAAACTATTTTTTCTTTGCTTACGGGATCGCGCTAATGACGATGTATTTCGCAGGAGTGGTCCTGGCTAGTCGTGCCATACGCCGTAATAAGAAGAAATCGCGATTCCTGCAGGTGAATGATATTGTAAGTGCTACAGATATTCCTTCGGTATCACTTATTGCGCCTGCTTACAATGAAGGTCTTACCATAATTGAGAACGTGAAAAGCTTATTATCCATTCAATATCCATACTACGAGCTCATCCTGGTAAATGATGGAAGTAAAGACGATTCACTGGAAAAACTCATCAAGGAATTTAAACTGGAGAGAAGAGATGCGACCTTTATTACGCAGCCAATTCCTACAGCGACCGTTAAATATGTCTATAAGAGTACGCTTTCGAAGTACACGCATCTAACCGTACTCGATAAAAACAATGGTGGGCGTGCAGATGCTCTGAATGCCGGGATCAATTTTGCAACATCAGAACTGGTGGTTTGTACAGATGCAGATTGTATTATCGAGCAGGATGCCTTGCTTAAAATGGTTAGACCTTACCTGGAAGAGTATCACAGTGAAATAATTGCCTGTGGTGGAGGAATTGGAATTGCGAATGATTCGGTCGTAAAGAACGGGGTGATGAAAGAACTTCGGTTACCCAACAATTTGGTGCCTATGGTACAGGTTGTGGAATACATTAGGGCTTTTTTGTTAGGTAGAATGGCCTGGAGTGAAATAAACGGACTCATGCTCGTATCTGGAGCCTTTGGAATGTATCCCAGGAAGAGAGTGATCGAGGTAAGTGGATTTGACGCAAAAACAGTTGGAGAAGATCTTGAGTTATGTATTCGCTTAAGACGTTTGATGGAAGAAAAGGAATTACCCTATAAAGTGGTTTATTTACCGGAAACCTTATGCTGGACAGAAGGGCCGCCAGATTATGATATTTTAATTAAGCAACGGGATCGCTGGGCCAGGGGACTTTGGGAAACCCTAAAGATACACAGGAAATTGTTTTTTAATCCTAAGTATCGATACATGGGAATTTTCTATTATCCTTACTGGCTGTTTTTCGAGTTTGGAGCGCCTATTATTGAATTTCTGGGAATCATTTGTATTATCGCTTTTGCTTTCTTCGGAATGATCAACTGGACGATGGCAGTGCTATTATTTACAGCCGCTTACATTGTAGGATGTATCTTTTCCACAGCTGCTATCTTCATGTATGTCAAGAACTTTAATCATTATACCAAGCCCAAGCAGGTTATAGAACTGCTTCTAGCTGCATATCTCGAACCTTTTCTGTATCATCCAATACTGGTATATGGACAAATGAAAGGTTATTACAAGAAAATATTCCGTATAAAATCTGGTTGGGGGACAATGACAAGAAAAGGATTTAAAGTTTCCGACACCTAGAATCTATAGCGATACCCAACGTTACCAATGAATTGATCACCTTGCCTGTTTGAAGTAATATCCTCGAATAAATAACCGCCACCTACCTGGAAAATATGATGCGGTCCAATGGTGAAATTCAATCCAAGATTTGAATAATATGCTTCAAGAGACGGATTCTCCTGAACTTGCGTAAAAATTGTGGTCTCATCTGGCGAAATACCCGTTCCAAGTCTTAAGAAGAAGAAATTATCTGCATTATTAAGATAGTAACGAACGTTTAACTGGTAGTTCTGGGTTAACTGATCATTGATCTCTGGTCCAAGGAAAACTCTGGAGTTAATATAGAATTTACCTTTGTACATCGTAAGTCCCAGAATTCCGGAGTAATAATCCTCATCTGAAAAATGTAATAATCTCGCTCCGGTTTCCAGTTCAAATATCGAGAAGATATTGACAAATAAAGAGGCACTGGATCTAAGGTCTGGATACAAAGTTCCGTCTGAAATCCCCAGGTTTAGAAATGCATAAACCTTATTGCTGAAAACAGGGTAAGATTCCAATTCATACAAAGTACTCTGGTCATAACCACGATCTGTATAATTTACCCGGGCGATCACTGCACTGCTATTGAAATAATGCTGAAACTCCGGGCTAATGGTTTGCCAGTTCTCACGATTATATTCGTCGCTAAAATAGATATATTGATAATTTACCCCAATCTCATCTCTAATGGTTCTCTTTAATATATTCTGAAGGACATATCGCTTGTTTTGATCCAGTTCACGATTATTGAAAAGGTCTAAAGCGATCTCTCTGGACGCTTTTTTATCCTTATTCTGAAGTAAAAGTTCAGATTTGAGGATAAGCATATTCGCACTTAAACTCTGTGTTTTTTCCAGTTGTTCAAGGTAAGCCAGAGCCTCTTCAGGATCCTTTAATAATTTGGTATGGCGAACGGTGAGTTCTCTAACACCCGGGTAATCCTGTGCATTCTGCATGAGAAATTCAAGATCTGTAGTAGCCTGGTCAATACTATCCAGCGCCCATAAATTCCGAACCCTTAAAATTCTGATATCATGGTATTCTGGAGCAAGCTGCAATCCCCGGTTCGTGTATTGTAAAGACTGTTGATATTGCTTATTCTGGTAGAGTTCTAATCCCTGAAAGTAAAGACTATCTGTGTTCTTTTCGGTAATTTGCTGTGCGTTCATCTTCAAAAGCGCAAAGAAGAACAGGCAAAGTAAAAGTGATCTATTCATAGTGGTTGATTTGGGCAAAACCGGGGTGAAGATAAGCATATTAGGGGATTTGCTACAAACCTGAACTAAAATTGTCAATGTGACGTTTTAATTAGACCAGCGCTATAAATACGTATTTTTAATCAAAAACAGGCTTATGAAACTGCTTTTCCATCTAACTTTTCTATTTTTTATTACGATCTATGCTCAGGCTCAGTCTGAAGAAACGATCGAATATAAAGATGGTAAACTGCACTACCGTACCTATGGGGCTGGAGAACCTGTTCTTATCATAAATGGTGGTCCTGGCATTGGTAGTGATGGTTTTGGAGAACTGGCACAATTGCTTTCAGAAAATAATCGAACTATCACTTACGATCAAAGAGGTACTGGAAATTCGAAAATTCTGTCTAATAACGATGCCGACTATACTATCGACCTTATGGTGGAAGATATTGAAGTTTTAAGAAAACACCTGGGATATGAGAATTGGATCGTGTTGGGACATTCTTTTGGAGGAATGCTCGCTTATGCCTATGCGGCAAAATATCCTGAAAGAGTACGCGCGATGATACAGTCGCACTCAGGTGGCATGGATTTAAGATTGAGAGATTACCCAAATCTTCATGATAGATTGAGCAGATCTCAGCGCGATGAATTAAATCAATTGGTTATGAAAATAAATTTTGGTGATACTTTGCGGGAGACTCGTTATCAACGGGCGAAACTAATGGCAATCGCTTATTTAAATGATTCAACCAGAACTTCAGAAGTAGCAGAAAGGCTTATGAATACAGATCGAGCAATCAATTCTCAGGTTTGGGCGAATATGAACCTCATTAATTTTGATGTTTCCGAAGAAATGAAAAAGTTTAATAAACCTGTTTTGATACTGAACGGTGTAGATGAGATCGTTCATAAAGATATTGCGATCTATGCAGATAGTGTTCTTCCAGAATCAAGATTGATCTTAATGGATGACTGCGGTCATTATGGTTGGTTTGAAAAACCTGAAATTTATCTTAAAGAGGTTAAAGAATTTTTAAAGTCTAGTTAGAGAATCAGATGTTCCTCGCTTACTCTTAACTTTAAAAAAAAAGATGATGATAGATAGCATTAGTAGTAAAATAGAATTGCATAACGGTTATAAAATGCCAGGTTTAGGTCTTGGTGTTTATAAAGCTGATAATGGAGAAGAGATAAATAAGGCAATTAAAGCGGCCCTTGAAACTGGTTACAGATTGATAGATACCGCAACTTTTTATGGAAATGAAAAGGGAGTAGGCGAAGCGATCAGGAAAAGCGGTATTCCTAGAGAAGAGATTTTTATTACTTCCAAACTTTGGATAGAAGACCAGGGAATTGAAACCACACGTAAAGCTTTTGAAGAGACCCTGGAAAGAATGGAACTGGAATACCTTGATCTTTACCTTATTCACTGGCCAAAGCCTGGTAAATATCTGGAATCCTGGAAAGTTTTGCAGGAGCTGTACCAGGAAGGAAAAATTAGAGCTATTGGAGTTTGTAATTGTATGATCCATCACCTGGAGAGTATCAAAGAACTCGGAGGAGTGCAGCCAATGGTCTTGCAAAACGAATTTCATCCTAAGCTTATTCAGCAGAATATACTTGACTACTGTATTAACAATAAGATCCAGTATCAGGCATGGTCACCACTAATGAGAGGAGAAATACTAGAGAATGAGCTTATTGGAACTATTGCTGAAAAATACGGAAAGTCTGAAGCACAAATAGTAATTCGCTGGGATCTGCAAAAGGGAGTTGCAACTATTCCGAAGAGCGTTCATAAACAACGAATTCAGGAAAATGCCGATGTCTTCGACTTTGAATTAACAGACGATGAGGTAGCTGAAATTGATGCTCTGGAAGATAATACGCGTACTGGAGCTCATCCAGATACTTTTATGGAAGAAATGGACCTTTCGTAAGGCTATTGTTTACTCGAAATAATTTTGAAATTTCTACAAAACCAGCTTATTTTTGCTAAGCAATCGAGATGTGGCGCAGTCTGGTAGCGTATACGCCTGGGGGGCGTGGGGTCGCAGGTTCAAATCCTGTCATCTCGACAAAAGGAACCGGCAACATTTGTGTTGTCGGTTTTTTTACGCTTCGGAATCACATGGAAACTACTATTGAGCAATATTTATATATTTGCGGCAGTTTAAGATTTTCATACATTAATTGACTAATATTTCTGAATGCACCAATTAACTGTTATAGTTCCCTTATATAACGAAGAAGAGAACTTGCTCCGCGTTGAGCAGAAACTTGGAGAGTATGCAGAAAAATCCAGTGTTCCCACTCAAATATTACTGGTAAATGATGGGTCAACAGATGAAAGTTTAAAAATGGTCAGGGAAATCTGTGAAAGATCTGAACATTTCAGTTACATATCCTTTACGAAAAACGCCGGTTTGAGTGCGGCGATCAAAGCTGGGATCGATCATGTATCCACAAGTCTTACTGGTTATATAGATTCTGATCTCCAAACAGATCCTGAAGACTTTGAAGTTCTGCTCAAGGAAATCAATAATTATCAATTAGTAAATGGCTACAGGAATCAGCGGAAGGATTCTTTTAAAAAGAACCTTTCTTCCACGGTAGCCAATAACGTCAGAAACTTTTTCACAAAGGACGGGATGTATGATACGGGTTGTCCACTAAAGATCATGCATACAGATTACGCTAAGCGAATTCCCTTTTTTAAAGGACTACACAGGTTTCTACCGGCAATGATCATGTTACAGGGAGGAAAAGTGATTCAGATCCCAATTCGCCATTATCCAAGAATAGCAGGAACTGCAAAGTTTGGATTGCGAAACAGGTTGATCAAACCTTTAATAGATTGCTTTGGCTATTTATGGATGAAGCGAAACTATATACATTACGAAGTAGGAGAGAAGCATTTAAAATAGATTATCTGCCGGTCTTACGCAATTTTTTAGGACCATACCAAAGCCAGAATCCGGTAATGGTAAATACTAGTAATGCAATTCCCATACTAACAGAATAGACCAATTTAAAATAGCCACCGGTGCCCAGGTAATCATCTACAATAGAACCATCATGGATATTTTCGATAACATCAGATCTTCTCTGGCCAATACTTAGTACTTCACCTGTAGTACCATCAAGTTGTATCTCGTGAATGTGGTTTTTGAAAAGAAACTTTACAATACCTTTTTCCTTTCGTATATCCATCCTGTCTATATCGCGGGATAATAAAGAGGAAACTGAATCCTTCAATGTTTGTTGTGCAATATTTTCCAGAACAGCTATAGATTTCCATTCTTCAAAATTTGAAGTTTGCCCGGTTTGGGTTTCTGGAAGAATATAGCCAGCAGTATTTTTCTTGGCTCCCAGAAGGATTCCGGAGATGGATACGATAAAAAAGAAAAAGAATAAAAAAGCACCCATAGTACGATGTATCTTTCTGAATATTCTTAAGATCCGTGCTTGTCTAATTCTAGATTTCTGTTTATTCATAGGGGCTTCACCTTCCGACGAAAATAGGAAAATGTTTCAGAAATCTATCATACTACAACAAATTTGATAGCCAGGAAGACTGTTGACTACTTTCGAAGAAAATTTTATAACTGTAGCAGCATTTTTAATTCGGCTAAGCTTCAGAATAGTGTAAACTTTAGATACTAATTTCTTGACTTGAAAACAGGCTCAAAGCTTCTTTTTGAATCCATAAACCTATGCTTGAATTGAAAGAATACAAGTGATCCAATTACAGGAAATAAAAAGATCATAAGGATTAATAAGACCTGCAAAATGGGAGAACTGAACCTGGTTTTTAGAATATCCACGAGTGCCCAGATCCATAGAACGAGGGTTAGAATGATAAAAATGATGATGATAGTACTCCACATATAAAATCTCGTTTTTCTTGATTAAAGATATTTACTCATTACAATTTAATAAAGCCTGATCAATTTGACCAGTTAAACTGTGACGGATCCTTTTTAAATTTTCTAAGATCTCTTTTAGAAAAATCCTGTGTAAAGATTTCCTGAGTCTTTTCCATGGTATATTCTTTGCCAGAATGGATAGTTCCAGAATGATTTTTAGCATAGAAAACCGGCTTCAGGAATTTAAAATTTGCCTCATCCTGTTTCAATGCATTCTGGCGGTTTTTTTCGAATTTCTCACTGTAAATATAGTTCACAGAAAAATCAAGTCGGTATTTCTGGTCTTCGAACTGCTGAGCTTCGCCAAGATATTGGTTTGGATTTACCTCTTCTCCTGGAAGAACTTTTATATCTTCCAATCCCTGGTAATTTGCATAGGTTCCATCCTTATGCTCAATAATAACGCTGTTTCTAACATCTTGGGAAATACTATCAGATTTTGAATTTCGTACTTCTACAACTACACCTTCCCTCATTGCGTGAACGGGAAAACTCTCACCTTTTGTTATTATATAGGATATCCAGTTTCCTAAGAGCACCTCCTGGTTTTCGGCTGCATTTTGATGCGTGGTCTCTACTATTCTGGCGGTTCCCGAAGTTTTCAAAGGTAACAAATACTTGAATGTTGAGTCTACTTCAGGATTTGGAATGCCCCGTATATAGGAGAAGGTATAGGAATAGCCTATTTCCTCTTCCCGATTAATTGGGCGCAATACGGTAAGATTGCCATAGTCATGATCCAGGATCTGTTTGTGATCACCGTGGTTGGTGTTTTTAAGATCTGGAAACTCCAACTTTAGATAGTATGTACCCGGTTTATTCTTCCGGTAACTGAACTCGATACTTTTATCCCCTCTGTGCTCATGCATGATCTCGATATCCGGGAGTTGCGCATATGAGTTGGGTGCATAGAACATAAAACTCACAAAGATGCTTAGAAACAGGTATTTCTACGTCATAGGTTAAAAAACTTTCTAAAATTGATCTGGATTTAGAATTGCTGAATTTATTCGATTTTTACTGCAAAGCTAATTCGATTTTTCTTTTACAAAGATCAGGCAATGTTGCCAGGGTAAATTCTCAATATTCTGCTCTAGTCTAAAACCGGAAGCTTCAAATTCTTTTACCGTCTGTTTTTCGCTCATTTTATGAATTTCCTTGATTGGAATGTTCGCATCCTCAGCTTTATACTCGATCAGATAGATCTTACCATCAGAAGTCAGAGATTTATGCATGGATTCTATCATTTCCTTCGGAAAATTAAATTTATGATAGACATCCACCAGCAATATTTTTGAAACTGAATTCTCATCCAGATTAATACTTTTTTCTGAACCCTGAATGGTTTGAATATTATTTACCTGTTGTTCTGACTGCTTTACTGAAATCGCCTGAAGCATTTCCGGTTGTATATCCACTGCATAAATAAAGCCTTCAGTAGCCAATTTCGCCATTTTAAAAGCATGATAACCACTGCCGGCACCTACATCAGCGATCGTATCATCAGGCTGGATGTTCATGTTCTTTAGCAACTGACTTGTATTTTCCTCCTTTTCGCGATCAGATCTTTCCAGCCAGTTTATTCCCTGGTAACCCATGACATGCGCGATCTCTCTACCCATATACCACTTTCCAATTCCGTTTGGATCACCGTCTTTAAAAGTATAGGTTTCCTCGTCGTTGTTATCTATTATTGTCTGTCCGCATGCGGCCATAGTTAATGCAAGCAGTAATAACAGGAACAAATTGTAATGATTTTTCATAGCCTCTTTTTCCTAAAGTTACGATTTAATGCTTTTTCTGAAATTTCAGTACGAGCAAGGCTCAATTTACAAAAGTTCTAAGTGAGATAACCGTACGAAGTTAAGCCATCCAGATCATCAATTTTCCGAAGATTACCATTATCCATTAGCATGATTCGATCTGATAGTGAAATTACATTGCGGTAATCATGATCTGTAATGATGATGCCTTTATGTTCTTTTCTCTCTTGGATAAGCTGCGAAATTATTTCTCTGCTGGTAGGACTGAGTCCGTTAAAAGGTTCATCCAGCAATAGAAACCTGGATTCAGAAAAGAGCAAAAGCAGAACTTCCAGGGTTCTTCTTTGTCCAAAACTTAAATGGCCTACTCGTTCTCGCAATAACGGCTTCACTATAGGTAATTCCAGAACTATTCGGCTATACTCGCCGCTAAGAAATAGCTTGATAGTACTCTTTACACTGATACTTTTAATTAAAAAACTATCCTGCGGTAAATACTTAATATCACGAATCGTTTTTGAGCCTGTATAAACCTTTTCGTCTATTCTTAGAAACCGACTGTTAGCCGTCAATGACCCAAAAATGATCTTAAGTAATGTCGATTTTCCACTACCATTCCTTCCCAGCAAACCAACTACTTCTCCAGTTGAACAGTGTAGGTAAACATCGTTTAGGATCTTTTGACCATCATAAGTCTTTTGTACACTATCCAGTTCAAGTCTACTCAAAAAGCCGCGATATAAGGATCATTAAAACCGAAATAAAAATTGTACTCAAAAAGAGCTGAACTCTGGAGATTCCGTTATTTAAATAAAAATATAGTTCTTTAGGAGGTTTGATGCTATAAACACTGAGGTGAATCAAAACACTGCTAAGGAAGTAAAAGAATCCAAAATTTGAAAATTCAGAAGTTAGAGCGGCTATCAGCATAGAGATAGGCAGGGATGTAAGAATAATATATCTCTGAAAAAGCAATAAGTTTAAAAGGATTCTCATTGATTATCTGGAATTACATTCACCTGTACTCAGGATTTTCAAAATTCCAGCGCTTACCATCTTCCCAGCCTTCCGCCGAATTTCCATAAGCAGGATAACCGCCTTGTTTTTTGAGACTGGACGCTAAATGCATTAAATTATAGGTCATGAAAGTAGTATTCTTATTAGTGAAATTACTACCAAAACCAGCCGGTGGATCAAGTTTATCGTCTTTCCACTCGGTATCACCGTAACTTGGCCCGGGCCCAACTTCACCTATCCAGCCTGCATCGGCCTGAGGAGGAATGCTGAAACCAACATGTTGCATAGAGTAAAGAATCCCCATCGCACAATGTTTGATTCCATCTTCATTCCCGGTGATAAGCGTGCCTGCAACTTTACCGTAAAAAACATACTGACCTTTATCGTTTTGAACACCACTCATGGCATATAATCTTTCGATAAGTTTCTGGGCCATGGAAGATTTTTCTCCAAGCCAGATAGGAGTTCCAAGAACTAAGATATCGGCCGCCATGATCTTATCATAAATAGCTGGCCATTCATCCTTATCCCAACCGTATTCTTTCATATCGGGATAAACACCAGTAGCAATATCATGATCGATAAACCTTATTTCTTCCACTTTCACATTTTCCCGCCGCATGATCTCTGCGGAAAGTTCTATCAATTTAGAAGTATGACTCTCCTCTGGTGATTTTTTCAGAGTACAATTAATATAGAGACAGCTTAGATTACTGAAGTCTGGTTTACTCATGATTCAATGCTTTTATTAAACTTCCTTCAATTTAGTAAAAATTATAAAGTTTGTAATACGCATTGCAGTACACTATTACTTACTCCCTTTTTTTAGCTGAATCTTTATAATTCCATTGACTTGCTCATCTGTATATTTTGCGATAGAATCCTGATCTTTCAAAACATCAATTTTAGCAATGGTTTCCGGGTCCATATTTTTAAGCATCGAGCTATGTGTGGCTTTTCCATCAATTAGATACAGAACATCGTCTTTCGCCAGGTAATTTTTATCGCTTAGGGTCTGCTGAAAAGATTTGGTTTTGATCATGAGCACTCCATTCAGTCCTTGTTTACCAAATTTGACCTCTACATCTTCCTGATTTTTCTTGATAACGGCATAAGAGGTTATTTCGAATTTTGAAATGTTTAGTGTATCCAAAGCCTCGGTTGTTAGAAGTTGTTCATTTAAAATGATGACCGGATCGCTGGTAATTTCTTCTTTATGAACCAGATCTGCGATTAGTTCATGTAGATAATCATCCTGGTTTTCTTTTTCTGAAATTTCCTGTGAATTTAAGCTAAGTGTAAGTAGTAATAATAGGCTTGCTAAGATTTTCTTCATTGGTATTTCTCTAAATTTTTTATAGCTGAAATATAAGATTTATGGTCCAGATAGCTGGCTATTTGTAATTACTGTTTTCTGAAGTCAGGAAATCTAAGTGATTATAGTAGATCGGTAGCTGCAGATTCTACGATGCTGAATCTTTGATCTAATTTATACTTTAAAAAGAGCATGATCAAAACGGAAATGATCGAAGATATAACCATCAATTTATATTGATGTTGGAGATCCCGGGCAGCATTAAGTTTTATTTCAGCTAATACCTGCTCTAGCTCTTCTGAAGAGTAATTTCTGAATTTGACACCATCCGAACGTATACGATCACTATTGATCGGATCCCGAAGGTCTTCCTTGAATTTAGGTTTCTGGGAATACAATAATGATCTATTGTGTTCGTGTAAACTTTTAGGACCTCGCTCTACAGACATGCCTTGTGATTTTCGTAAAACATTCATTTTCAATGATGTTCAAGTTAGCAAATTATTTGTAATTCAGCCAATTGAAATTTTTATGGACAATTACTGGTTTTCACGATTTCGAATGGAAACTGCTCAGTATCTTGCGTGTTTAAAATTTTCCGAAGACATGGAACAGAAAAGAGTAGATAATTTAGAAGTAGAAATTTTATCTGATAACTGGTTTACGCTTAAAAAGGTGAATTTTGACTTCCGAAGAAATGACGGTATTTGGGAAAATCAAAGTAGAGAAGCTTATGATCGCGGAAATGGCGCGGCGATTCTTTTATACAATTTAGAAAATGAAACTGTAATTCTTACCAGGCAGTTTAGAATGCCTACGTTTTTGAACGGTAACCCTTCAGGGATGATGATCGAAGTCTGTGCGGGATTATTGGAAATGGATAATGCTGAAGATTGTATTCGAAGAGAAACGCAGGAGGAAACCGGGTATGAGATTTCCAATGTCGAAAAGGTTTTTGAAGCTTATATGTCTCCGGGTTCGGTGACCGAGATCGTACATTTCTTTATAGCTGAATATCATGAAGACATGAAAATAGGCGAGGGTGGAGGTGTAGCTGAAGAACAGGAGGACATTGAAGTCCTGGAACTTAAGTTTTGTGATGCGTTGAAAATGATTAAAGCGGGAGAAATTAAGGATGGTAAAACGATCATGCTACTACAGCATTTACAATTAAAATTATTACAGGCAAATTCATAAATCTTAGTCGCGATTCTCTAATATTTTTAGAATTCGGGCATAAACAATTTCAGAAATACTCCAGGTATAGCCATCAAAATTTGCGGTATTAACGAACTGGATCACTACCGTATCGATATTTTCATGATATTTTGCAATACTCTGGTAACCAGGAATCAATCCGGTATGATCGTATTTATAGATGGAAGAATAGATACCATTCTCCTCTTTGGTAAGGATTTCACCAGTGTTCAGCGCTTTTATAAAGATTCCCACATCCTGCGCAGTAGCGATCATCGAATGGTAATTAGTAGACTTGATATCTTCTTCAACTCCAACATAATACCCACTCATTAGTTTATCCTGATCAATCTCATTCAGGCTGAAATAAGTATTTTTAAGCTTTAGGGGTTCAAGGATTTTTTTCTCTATAACCTGTGCTTTGGAATTATTGGTCACCTTCTCCATGAGTAAACCTAATAGGAAATAATTCGAATTTGAATAGGCATAATCTGTTCCCGGTGCAAAACTGGCTGGTTTGTCAAGGAATAGTTCCAGGGTTTGTTCTTCATTGTCGGGCGGATGCATCCAGAAGTTCGGGACATCAGTAAAATTCGGGATACCACTACGATGCTGGACAAGCATTCGAATACTGATATTTTCAGCATGCTCGATTCGGCCGGCAAACTCAGGAAAGTATTCGAGGATACTTTTATCCAGAGATATAAGGTCTTCGGCTACCAGTTTCGTAATTGCGACCGCATCATATAGTTTGCCAATACTCGCAATTTTGAAATAAGCTTCGGGATAAGCTCTTATCATGCGGTCGCGGTCATGCCATCCGGCTGCATAATATTCTGCTGGTTGATCTCCCTGCTGAATATACACTATAGTGCCATCAAAACCATGCTGGATACCTTCGTTTAATTGTTCCTGCACGGTGTCCGGTAATGGCAGTATCCACGCCCAGATGAGTATCCATGGAACAAAATAAAGCGATATCACCGTACCAGCTAAAAGTATGGTTCGAATAACAATTTTACTTTTTGTAGCAGGCATTAGGTGTGTAGTTATCTATTTATCTTGTTCCAAAAATAACTTAAAATGAACTTTTAAAATTCCGATGATGTTCCAAATTTTCAAATGATAGTCAAGATATGTATCTAAAACTTTATTTCGCCGACTTCCTTTCTTCCAGCAGTTTCTCAACCTCTGGCAAATTCTTATAATATTCTTTAAGGTTCCAGTCCATTTGAAATGATTGTTGCAAATAAGTTTCCATGGAAGGTAGGCCAACTTCAGCACGTAGTTTGTCTACTCCTTCAGGATTTTGAAGAGGCTGTACATATTTTTTACCGGTATTGGAATCGATAAAAATCTGACTACCATAAATTTGTTTTTTACCTTCACGTAAAGCCATTCGATCTTTTAAGAGAGCCAGGTTCGCGGGGAATGTTTTGTTGTCCTGCACAGCTTGTTCAATTACCGGAAGATATTTATTTTGAGTTTGTAGATCCGCATGCTGAATGACAAGGAAAATGGTTTGATTCCCTTGCATGTTGAGATCATCTGGCCATCCGTTCTGAAGTATACTTTCAACCTTTTCCAGATTTACAGAATCCTGGGTTTTCATTTGCTGAGCCAGTTCCTTTGTTTCATCCGAATTCATTTTCCCTTCCTGCTGAAGTTTAATAAGTTTAAATCTAATTTCCTGATCGGTCTTCCAGATCGAGTCCAGTTGAGTCTGAATGTTTTGTGGTTGATTTTGTGATGTGACAATACTACTTGCTAAAAGCATAGCAATGCTTACAATAATTTTGATCATGAATTATATTTTGTGATGGTGTATTATTACAACGAATCAAACGTTAGTTTGTTACAGCTTTTTTCCGAAAAAATAATTTCAATCTAAGTTCTTCAGATAAAGTACTCGTAATCAAATATCTGTGGTTGTCTTTCTTTAAAAAGAAAATTTTACAGAAGCAGTAATTTGAATTGGCTTCTGTAAATAAAAATACCATAACGGTTAGAACTACATTATCATGCCTTTAAAGTATCATTTTTTAAATAGTTCTTCAATAGCAATAAACTATTCCGTAGAAATTCGAAGTTTAATTAAGTAAAGGCCAGACGCCGCTCCATTTAATAATTGCCAGAATTAGTGCGAGAATTCCCAGCGCAATAAGGAAAACTCCCTGCCAGTAAAACGTTCTTATACCCCAGAATTTCCATAGCCTTTTATCCTCAGCTGGGTTCCCTCGAACATCTTTAAAGAAAAATTTATGTACAATATATGCGATAATTATAAATGCGATGATGGTTGATATCCAGAAAAGAAGCATCTTGTAGTTTAGTTATTTAGGGAGTGAAGATAGATCATTAAATAACATACTATGCTAATTGATGGTAGAATTAAAGTCCAAACTTTTATTCACTCTTTTCTAGTTGATCTTATAGTCCAGAGGAAGAAGTTCTGAAATTCGTTTTTCAGCCATAATTCCTTTTAGAAGTATGGCTTCTGGTGGGGACGGATTTCCAAATTGATCTATGGTAAACGTATTTTTTGAAACGATGGCAGACTGCTCCGTTTTATCGTAGAGAATGCTCAATTCATCTGTAAGTAATTCTATTTTTCGATTTTTTCCTTCCTCACTAATGTTGAAAAATTTGTAGGTAGGCACCTGGAAACGTTTATGATAGATCGCGAAGTTGTTTTCTTCCAGTTTCTGTTTGTAAAGTGAGCGCATAAAATGAAGTGATGAACCATAGTAACTACGATCTCTGTTTCTCAATACCTTTCTGCCGGTTTTCTTATTTAATGGCTGAAAGTAGGCTGAACCGGCAAAATAAGTGGAATAGGGTAGAAGTAGACCGCCATTCATCTGGAATCCCAGCTCAAAGTCGGCAAGCCGGTAACTAATGGCATAACCTAAATATTCGTTATGTATGATTAAAGGCTCATTTGCCGTAGCTTTCATTGATTTTTCTGAAGGGGAATATCTAAGCTTAATTGCGTCCTCATTGATGATCTTACAGTTGTACATCGCGTAGTTCCTTCCCAGAAATTCTTTTCTGAAGTGCCGAAGTTTTCGCGATCTGCTCCATGGGTCTGTTTCAAGGTAAACAGTTTCCAGTTCCTCACGTTTAAAAGGTAAGTAGTATTTTGAATCTACAGGATTTTTTAATATTTCTGAAGCATCTAATACAAGCGCTTCGTAACCAAGAGAAGTAATTATTAGTGCGGAATTATTATCCATGAAGGAGATGTCAAAATCTCCATCCTGGTTTGAAGAAACCCCAATACTGGTTCCATCAAAGTATATGGAAGCACCCATGATCGCGGTTGAATCTTCTGCACTAAGAACGGTTCCAGAGATCCTATTCTGGGAATTGACCGTTGCGGCAGTCATAAGCAATAGAACACAAATAATATTTAAGAATCTACTTCGAAAGGGAAATTTGACCATATATAATCGTAATAACGCTCTAATATAAAATATTTAAATTTCAGAAAAGAAAAAGCCATCCGGAAATGGATGACTTTTGTGTAAACCGTTTAGAGTTTTATTGAACCAGAAGTTCGAATTTCTTATATTCATACTGAATGATCTCGGGTTCGGCATCAATGAATTCCTGGGCAGCAGTTTCATAATCATTAAAAGATTCCAGCACAATTCCATTTCTCTGGTTCTTGAAGGTGGAAAATAATTTGACTTCGAACCATACTTTATCCAGTATTTCCATCTCATGATCGCTCACAAGGTTAGAGCCGCTTAGAATATCGTTCATCCGCTTTTCTGCGATCTTGTTCACTTGCTCAATCGCTGTAACATGCGTTGGCATATTTCGTAATGCCCCAACGACTATAAGATTTTTTCCGTAATGAATTTTATTTACGTATTGATCTCCATATTTAAGAGCAAATAAGTCGGGATCTTCAAGCCGTTCTGCATCAATAGCTAACCTTTCGTCTCTGCTAACGTCAATTATTGCGGCATTTCCTTCATTTTCTTTATAACCAAGGATTAAAACCTGGTCTTCAGTATAAGGATATTGTTCAATAATAGATTGATACATCTCAAAATTAACTGCGTGCTGCACTGCAAATTTTGAAGCTGGTGGGTGTAAATCTGCATACTTTCTGTATCCAATCACATCATCTTTAGGATTTGCATTGAAATGCCAGATAGGACTATGTGTAAAAGACGTTCCTATTGTTATGTAGCCGTTTTGAGGTTCATTAAAAGGATTAGCCTTAGGAGCATGGTTGCTGGTTAGAATACCTGAACCAAAATCATCCTGATCAAGAAATTCCTGTTCCAGAATCACTTCAGAATTTTTGGTGATTTTCACGTTTTTTGTACCTGTTTCCAGATCATAGGAAGTAATACTTTTATCCAGGCCATTCGTACTTATAAATTCAATGGAAGTGATTTCTCCATTGGTGTAAGTGTGTATCGAAGTTCCTAGTTCGCTGTAGACGATTTTTTCTGAAACTAAACCATTCTCATAGGCTGTTTCGAACCACACAGCGCCTTCAGGAGTATAGTACTTGGACCATAATGGCCGGTTTTGTTCATCTCTTCTCACCTCCATATATAGCTCCCGATCATCAAGGAAGTTATATACTTTAGCCGATTTGATGAATCCATTTTCATGATACGTAACCTCATGTATAGGCAGGTCTTCTGATTCTATATGTTTTGCTTCTTTGATCCAGCCGTTGTCATACTGACTCAGGATTTTTAGATGATCGTCAGATTTGATGGAATAATCGATTGATGGAGCACTATCGTCTGAAGTGCAGGATGAAAATAGAACTGCAACTGCCAATAGCAGAGACAGGTAAAATTTGTGATGCATTGATGTAATTTTTGATGTTTGTCAAATTTAGAAATTCCATTTGGATATCCAAATAAAATGCAGCACCGCACCTAAGCACTTTTAGTGGTGTACAGGCAACAATACACCATTTTTATACGCTAATTATTTGAACTTCTAACGCTTAGGGATACACCTTTGGTTATTCGCTCATTCTCTTCGGAAAAAGAATATTTATTCTTCAGATTCCATAAATTCAATTTCGATCAGGTAATAATGCGGAATATCAAAAGCAGTCCCCAATTTTTCAGGATCAATTTCAGATTGTGCGACGCGACAATAGGATCCCGATCCATCAGGATTTCTATTAGGTGTTATAATTGCCATTAAATGAAATGGTTTATTGATATCTTCCTGCAATATTTTTTTACTTCCGAAGAAATCTTTGGCGACATACCTGCCATTGTCATTGGTAAGTGCAAAATGAGATTGTTTGCTGCCAAATTGTTTACCCCTTAGCCAGATCTTGAGATCACCTTGATCGATCTTACTCAGCAATTTAAAAGAAGTCTGACTGGAGTCAACTTGAAACATCTTGTTACCACGCTCATCGAAAAGACTACTGGTTTCAATTAATTTACCATCCAGAAATTCTTTCATTCTAAGCACATAATAACGACCCTTAATGGATTCACCATCAAAACTGAACTCAGATTTATTGATATTCTCAAAATCATATAATAACTGCATTTCTTCAGTTTCCGTGCGAGTATTAATCGAAATATCGACCATAGCGGTTTCAGCATGGATCTGCTTATTGATCACTTCTGAATTTTCGATTTGACCAGATTGTGCCTGGATCAACAAAGGAAGTAATGCCAGGCTTAGAAGTAATTTTTTCATTGGATTATTTATATAGATTTGACCGTAAAAATTGAAAAAGTTAGCAGGAACACTTTAAAACATTAGGGTTCAATTTGAATGACTTATTAGTCCATATTTGACTCAAGTTTGCTGATAAGCTTCTGAGCCTTGACCTTTAGAGAATCAAGTTCTGAAGTCTTGCCAGAAACTACAAACTTGATGTTATCTACTTTTGTGTTTTTTATACGAACATTTCCGTTGATTTCAAAAATCAGGTCTATATCTGTTTCAGGAGCGTTATTTGAGAAAATAGTATCCAGGGAATTCCAATCGAAATCAGTTAATTCTCTTAATTTTTTAGTTTCGAATTTTAGTTCTGTAACCGAATAAGGTTGCTTTGGATCTGGTTTCTGTTCCTGGGCATTTATGCCGGTGAAACTGAAAAGTAGTGCAATGATTAGGACGAATTTGAATTTCATTGGTTGGTGTTTTTAACTAATACAGGATTTACTCATTGGAGCATATCATTCTTCAGTGAACAGTTAAATATACATAACTGACTAAGAACATCTGGTTATAGTCAGAAAACTTTCCGAAGTTATTTCAACAGCATAAAATACTAGCATCAACAAATTACTAAATCTGTTCTGACATATACATTTTCAGAAGATAAATAGATTCTTTCTACATTTTCAAGCGTCCTTACGGCGTCGTATGCAAATTATGGAAAAGAGATTTATTTTGATAATAATAGTGAATTTTAAAATTCAGATTATAGAAATCAAAACCTTAAAAAGTATCTACCAGGAAAGCGATCACAAAGATCCATCCTAAGTATAAAATCGTGTACGTGATTGAGTAAGTCATGGAAAGTAGAATATTTCCAACAGTTTTACCTGATCTGCTAAAAACCAGTTTTAATGCTCTAGAAAATAACCAGTAGAGCATCAAAATAAGGATGAATAAGGTGAACCAGAATAATGCTTCCAGTATTATTAATAATAAGATCATAGCAATGGTCATAAGGATCCAGAGCAGTATGGAAATAAGAACGCCTGCTATCCCATCACCCACACTCGAAGTGGGCATGTCGAAGTTACACGGAGTATCATCACCAAATAATTCTCCCTTTTTATAACTTCTGAATTTTGGAAAATTATCCTTGAGTCCGGCGCCAGTGTAGAGTCCGTAAGTCATGAACAAAAATAGAATTACTCCAATAATAGATAGAGAAAGGTAGAGGTTCATGGTGATTCCTCTATTGTAGCTCATACCATTTAGCCAGACACTTAAAAAGGTGGTGGTTATAACAAGAATAGAAATAATAAATATTGTTTTCCCTTTAAAGTAGTTTTTCTTTTCTGATTGATGCATTGATAAAAAAGTGAATTTATTTTGATTTCAGATAATAAAGTTATTGTTGGCCAGACTTAAGCAAACTAATATTTTCAATGCTCAAAACCAATCGTCATGGTGATTGGCAGGTGGTCTGAACCTATATCGGGACCTGTGGTTCTTTTAGTGACCTGCAAATGTTTGGATACTACGAAATGATCCAGGGTTGTCTGAAAAATCTTAAAATCGGCTGGCCAGGTTGGAAGAAGACCAAAACCAATCCTGCTATCCTTTAAATTTTCTCCCAGCAAAGTTTTGAAATGAGGGGAAAAGGATGAAGTATTGAAGTCACCGGCAATAATTAGATTTTTAGAAAATTTGGGAATATCTCTGGCTATATTAGACAATTGAGTATTCCGATTCAAAAACGACTGCTGGCCGATTGGTGGAACGGGATGAGTCGCCACGATCGTAAATTCCTGTTCCATACTACTCATATTTCCAATAATGGAAGGTTTATCGTTAAGATTGAGATAGTCCACGGAGCTTTTCATTTTGTACTTACTCAATAGAGCGATCCCGAAATTATCCTCCCTGGGAACAATCTCTGTGTGTTGATAGTTGGCGATTACAGGCTCAAGTGCGCTTAGCCATTCCGGAGTTAGTTCCATTAAAATAAGTATATCCGGATCTTCATTCTGGATATAATTGATGGTTGATTCTCTATTCGTATTACTGGAAAGTAAGTTGATACTTGAGATCTTGAAATGATGGTCAACTGCAGGAATTGATGTTTCGGTGTAATATGGGATAATAAAATAGAGATTCCATAGAAGATTGATGCTGAGTATTAGAACTGCCAGTACCTGTTTTCTCGAAAGTATTAAGGTAGGAATCACTAATAAGATCGAAATGATAAGAAGTTGCGTCTTAAAATTTGATAGAATATCTATTAGCCAGTAGCTTGTTATGATATGGGGCAGTAGAGAGGCTAATAATACTGCGATTAGCACTATCCAAAAGATTCTTTTTAGTAAGGTTTTTTTCATATAACAGGTGAAAGGATATTTGTTCAAATACTAAACGAGATATCTGAGAAATGTCCAATATTCTTTTCAATTTTCATTAAAATTCATTCTGAAATGCATAAATACAGATAGAATTATTAAAATGATAGTTTAATCCATCTTATTATTTTACATCCTAAATGAACTGGAATGAATAGTCTTTTTTATCGATTACGAACTAATTATTATGAATGTTGCCGTGGCTGGAAGGTGTCAAGCCTTTGGTTGACCTAACTTTGGGAAGAATTGCTCTGAATGTAGAAACGGGATTTACTAAAGTAATTGTAACACCTGATTTGCTGCGTTTAGTTATTGAACTTAATGAATTTATAGAAATTTCTACCCATCAGGAAATTAACATCGACTCCAATATTCAATTAAAACTAGTTTGCCCTTATTAAACTGAAACAAATAACCGTCGTCTTGCATCTTATCCTGGTTCGGAATAAATATATAAATTGATTGATCTGATCTATATTCATCATCAAATTTTCCAAATATTTCTTGCAGCTTATCTATTGTTGTTCCTTTATTCAAGTCAATACCTCCATAATTTAAAGTAAATATTTGGCTATTGAATTTGAATTCATCTAAAATATAATCATCTTCTCTATTTCCGGTAAAAACGAAATCTTTATAAACTATTGATTCAAATTCTTTCATTTGTTCTGCTGATGAAAGAAAGCCACATTCGTAATCTGGATTGGTTATTTCTAGAGGTTCTCCAAATTTTTCCAGAATTAGACTTTTCGAAGAACAGATACTTTGGCCATTGACCTCCAGCTTTTTAAAATCAATATTCTGCGCTAGCATTGGTTCCGTAAGGAATAGTAGTAAATATAAAATTGTAAAGTACTTCATACTATTTAAAATTTAAGTTCTTATTTCCCTTTTTGCCTCCGGTTCCTGCTATCGAAAGTTCAGGGAGTTAATACGCGGATTTGTTGGATTAGCTATTATTTTCCTGGTTCCTAAAATTCTGCATTTCGCTGAATACCCGTTATTTGTGATGAACCGATGTTGGCACGACGTGCATCTTTTCTAATTATTTCTTTATAAACTTTTAATTTGAAATCACTTATTTCAGTGTTTTCCTTGTCTTGAAGATCTCCAGTATCATTAGACAATTGATCCCAAATTATTTTATCTAGATATTCGGATTGTAGAAATTCATTAATTATTTCAACTTGGTTGGAAGTGAATTCTAACTTTGCCTCAAATGGTAATTTAGAGTGGTTGGCATTAATAAAGTTTATTCGAAGTTGTCCGGCCAATTCATCGTACCATATGTAGTATATTAAATCTGAGTTGGTTTTAGAAACATTAAGCTGAGACTTTGTATTGTTCTTTATTCGAGATAGGAAATTTATAAAATCGGTAATGGTTAGATTGGCTTGTTGTTCTTTAGAAACTGTAAATGATAACATGTTTTCATAAATTTCATTTTGAATTTGAGAGGTTTCATCGGTAAGAAAAATTTTCTCCGCGATATATGATTCGTATTGATTGAAATATTCTTCTTCACTCATAATCTAATGCTTGCGTGCTAACGGTCTCGGTTATCGCCAGTTGGCGGAGTATGGAAAACGGAGTTGTCGGCTTAGTATTGGTTTGCTGGTCAAGTTAATTATTTTCTTACTAACGGTGCCGCTTATTGGCGATGAACCGTCTTAAGTTTAATTTTTCTAAATTTTGATTGTATAAACAGAAAGAACTAAAGAGAGGAATAAGATTAAATGAACCGTGGGAACTCAAAGATTCCGTCAACAATGATAATCCCCTCTCTTT
>NZ_JBLVTK010000005.1:0-21427 GCF_048285865.1 Christiangramia marina
GGTAACTATCGACGAAAATGGCGTGGTAACCTATACTCCAGACGAAAACTTCAACGGAACAGATTCTTTTGAATACACTATTTCTGATGGGAACGGTGGAACCGATACCGCTACGGTAACAGTAACTGTAGGTGCTGAGAATGATGCTCCTATTGCTGTAGATGATGAGGCTTCAACAACTGAAGACACTCCAGTCGAGATCACTGTGCTTGACAATGATTCTGATCCTGATGGTGATGAGCTTACAGTAACAATTTTTGAAGCTCAAAAACCTTCCAATGGAACGGTAACCATCGATGAGAATGGCGTGGTAACTTATACTCCAGACGAAAACTTCAACGCAACTGATATTTTCGAGTATACTATTACAGATGAAGAAGGACTTCAGGATACTGCCACAGTAACTGTTACAGTAGGTGCAGAAAATGATGCTCCAATCGCGAATGATGATGAGGCTATTACGGAAGAAGATACGGCAGTTGTTATTTCAGTATTAGATAATGATACAGATCCTGACAATGACCAATTAATTGTTACTGAAGCAACTCAGCCTGAAAACGGTACTGTAGTAATCAACGATAATGGTACGGTAACATATACTCCGAATGATAACTTCAACGGAACTGATACTTTCACCTATACTATTTCTGATGGCAATGAAGGAACAGATACAGCTACGGTAACTGTAATAGTAATTCCGGTGAATGATGCGCCAGTTGCTAACGATGATACTGCCACTACAGACCAGGAAGTTCCGGTAACAATTACAGTTTTAGAAAATGACACCGATATTGATGGTGACGAACTAACCGTGATTTCTACTACAACTCCTGGAAATGGTACAGTACAGATCAATGGAGACGGAACGGTAACTTATACTCCTAATGAAAACTTCACAGGAGAAGATACTTTTGACTATACTATATCAGATAACAATGGCGGAACAGATACTGCTACGGTAACCGTATTTGTAAATGATACGGAAGGACCTGAGATCGCCTGTCCAGATACTCTTAATCAGGAAAATGATCCTGGTATTTGTGGCGCAATCGTAGAATTTAGTCTACCTGAAATCGTAGATAATTCAGGGAATGCGACTATCGAGCAAACTGCTGGTCCTGCTTCCGGAGAAGTATTCCCGGTAGGAACTACTACAGTAAGCTTTAAGGCAACAGATGCTGCTGGAAACACAAGCTTCTGTAGCTTCGAGGTGATCGTTACAGATTCTGAAGCTCCTGTAGTGGAAGAAATGGATGATATTACCGTAAACAATGATGCCGGAATATGTGGTGCTGTTGTGGAATTCGGAATGGTTGGAGCAACTGATAATTGTGAACTGGAATCTGTGGAAGTGACCGAAGGTCTTACTTCAGGATCTGAGTTCCCGGTTGGAACAACAACTGTTACTTATACAGTAACTGATGCTTCAGGAAATACTACTACAGAAAGCTTTACTGTAACTGTGGTCGATAATGAAGCTCCGGTAATCAGCTGCCAGGAAAACATGACTGTTGGAACTGCAACTGGAGAATTTTTTGCGATCGTGAACTTTGCAGATGCAACTGCTACCGATAACTGTTCAGTAACTGTAGAACAAACTGCTGGTCCTGTTTCTGGTTCTCTGTTCGAGATCGGAACTACCACAGTAACCTTCACAGCTACTGATGCAGCTGGAAATACTTCAGAATGTAGCTTTACAATTACTGTAGAAGACAATGAAGATCCAACGATTACTTGTCCCGAGACAATTTCTCAGGAGAACGATCCAGGAATTTGTGGTGCAGCAGTAAGCTTTACGCTTCCTGAAATAACTGATAATTCTAATGATGTAACTATCGAGCAAACTGCAGGTCCAGCTTCCGGAGAAGTATTCCCTGTAGGAACTACCACTGTAAGTTTTAAAGCAACGGATGCTGCTGGAAATACAAGCTTCTGTAGCTTCGATGTGATCGTTACAGATTCTGAAGCTCCTGTAGTGGAAGAAATGGATGATATCACCGTAAATAATGATGCCGGAATATGCGGTGCTATTGTTGAATTCGGAATGATTGGCGCAACGGATAATTGTGAACTGAAATCTGTAGAAGTAACCGAAGGTCTTACTTCAGGATCTCAATTCCCAGTTGGTACTACTACCGTAACTTATACTGTAACTGATGCTTCAGGTAATACTACTACAGAAAGCTTTACTGTAACTGTAGTCGATAATGAAGCTCCGGCAATCAGCTGCCAGGAAAACATGACTGTTGGAACAGCCACTGGAGAATCTTTTGCGATCGTAAGCTTTGCAGATGCAACTGCTACCGATAACTGTTCAGTAACTGTAGAACAAACTGCTGGTCCTGTTTCTGGATCTCAATTCGAGATCGGAACAACCACCGTAACCTTTACCGCAACTGACGCCGCTGGAAATACTTCAGAATGTAGCTTTACGGTAACGGTAGAAGACAACGAAGATCCAACGATAGTTTGCCAGGATGATATTGAAATAAGCAATGATCAGGATATTTGTGGTGCTATTGTTGAATTCGACACACCTCAGGGATCTGATAATTCTGGAGAATTTACAATATCTCAAACTGCTGGCTTGGCTTCAGGAGAAACCTTCCCTGTAGGAACAACAACTGTAACATTTACTGTTACCGATGCTGCAGGAAATACTTCTGAATGTTCATTCGATATTACTGTTACTGATGATCAGGCACCAGAACTTGAAGCCTTAGAGAACATTACCGTAAGCAATGATACTGGAATATGCGGCGCTATTGTTACCTACGAAGCTCCTACTGCTACAGATAATTGCGAATTAGCCGAAGTTACTTTGACCGAAGGCATGGAATCTGGAAGTGAATTCCCGGTAGGAACTACAACTGTGACTTACACCGCGACCGATAATAACGGAAATACTTCCACTTCTACTTTCACTGTAACAGTGATAGATAATGAAGCTCCTATTGTTGAGTGTCCTGAGAATATCACTGTGACAGTTGGCTTCGGAATAGAAAGCAGTATTGTGGAATACAATGTGGCTCAAACGACCGATAACTGTTCTGGAGAGACCATCACTATGACTAGTGGAATTGCTTCAGGTGAAGAGTTTCCTCTAGGTGTGACCACGATCACTTTTGAAGCAACTGATGCTGCTGGAAATACTTCAGAATGTAGCTTTACAGTGACCGTTGAAGAAGAACCTGCTCCTGCTCCACCGGCTGCTCCTGAAGTAGACGTAGTTCAACCGAGCTGTTCAGAACCAACAGGAACGATCACGGTAGACGTGCAAAATGGATTAACTTATAGTATAGATGGTGAAAACTATCAGGCGAACGGGATATTTACAAACTTGAGTCCGGGAACTTATGATATTGTTGCTCAGGATGAGTTTGGTCAATTATCTGATCTTACTACGATCGTGCTGGCAGAACCAGTTGCTGAAGATATTGTACTAATCGATAATGGAGTGGTTGATCTTTGTGTCGATGATTCTACTTTCAATCTTTTCGATCTAATTGCCGACAATGAAGATGTTGGAAACTGGATAGATACAGATAATACAGGAGCACTTAACAATGGATTTGTAACTCCAGGCTCCCTGGAACTTGGAACTTATACTTTCGAATTACAAATCGAGGGGAACTGTCCGCAAAGTACATTCGTAACCGTAATGATCAACGATGACTGTGTTGTTTTGGACTGTAGTGTTCAAGATGTAAGAGATAGCATCTCTAAAGCAGTAACTCCGAATGGTGATAACATCAACGATTTCTTTACTATCGACACGGATATTGCATGTGGATTCACATACGATCTTAAGATATTTAATAGATGGGGTGCTAAAGTATTGGATGCTAAAAACTACCAGAATAACTGGGATGGATACTCAGACTCGTCATTTACAAGCTCAAATCAATTGCCATCAGGAACATACTTTTATGTTCTGGAAATAAGAGAAGGTAACTTCGAACCAATTCAAGGTTATATTTACTTAGGAACTAAATAAAAAAGGGAAACCATGAAAAAAGTTTATCTAATTATATTAATGCTATTTGTTGCGGCCCCAGGATTTTCGCAGCAGCTCCCTCAGTTTACTCAATACATGTATAACACGGTTTCTATCAACCCTGCTTATGCAGGTAGTAGAGATGGGTTCTCCATTACTGCACTTAACCGAAACCAATGGGTTGGTGTAGATGGAGCACCAGTAACTCAAACACTCTCTATCAACTCGCCATTGCGAAATGACAAGATCGGTTTGGGATTATCGGTGATCAACGATAAGATTGGTGATGAAAATACCACTTTTGTTTATGGTGACTTTTCTTACAGAGTAGACCTAAGTGCTGATGTGTCTTTAAGACTGGGTCTTAAGGCTGGAGCCTATTACTATGGTCTGGATGATCCTACCATTGGAACAGATCCATTTTTTGCAGATGACTTCAATAGATGGACTCCAAACTTTGGTGCAGGTGCATATCTTTCAGCACAGAACTGGTATGTTGGCTTATCTGCTCCAAAACTCATCAATAAAGACAATAATGAACTTGATGAGTTTAGAGCACTGGAACAGGTTCATTATTACCTTACTGCGGGATATGTATTTGATCTAAGCGATAACCTGAAACTACGTCCTTCCACTCTGGTAAAGGCCACTCAGGGAGCACCGCTTTCAGTAGATATGACTGCAACAGCTATATTAAATGAAAAGTTTTATCTGGGAGCAAATTATAGAATAGATGATGCCATTGGAGCTTTTCTGGATGTGCAGTTATTTCCAGGCTTCAGAGCAGGTTATGCCTATGAATACTCTGTGTCTGATATTCAGCCATATACTTCAGGTTCTCATGAATTCATTCTTATTTACGAATTCAGATTTAAAAATACCAGATACAAATCTCCACGTTTCTTCTAACCAAAGTCTATAGATTATGAAAAACTACTACATATTTTTCCTTTCTATCTTTATCTGTTCCCTTGGGATGCAGGCTCAAAGTGGGAAACAAAAAAAAGCAGACAGGCTATACAAAGACTTCGCTTATCTTGAAGCTACTGAAGTTTATAAAGAACTTATAGAAGATGACTATAATGTTACTTATAATTCTACTCGCCTGGGTGATGCCTATATGATGCTACGTAGTCCGGAAAATGCAGTGTTCTATTATGGAGATGTAATTGAAGACACTACTATTTCCCCAGAATATTATTACAAATATGCACAGGCTCTTCGCGGAGTGAAGCGATACGATGAGTCCAGAACTTTCTTAAAACGTTACCTCGAAACAGGAAGAGATTCTGATGGAATACAAACCATGCTGAATAAGGATGAATATAAGAGTATGGCAACTTACAAACTTCAGCAAGCAGATTTTAATTCTGAAGTCAGTGATTTTGGAGTATTCGAGAGGGATGGAACGATCTATTTTGTTTCCGCCAGAGCTCAGGATGCAGATGTAGAAGAGAAAACATATAGCTGGAACGGTGAACCATTTCTAGATATTTATATGATGGATTCAGAAACAGGGAACATTATGCCTGTTCAAGGTGATATTAATACGAAACTTCACGACGGTCCAGCAGTAGTTTCTCCAGATGGCAGTACTATATATTTTACCAGAAATAATTACCTCGGAAATAAAGAAGGAAAAAGAGATAAGGATAAAACCAATCACTTAAAATTATATTCGGCTACTTTATCCAATGGATCGTGGATCGACGTTAAGGAATTACCTTTTAACAGCAATGAATATTCCATTGGTCACCCTTCCCTATCTAGAGACGGCAAAACACTATATTTTACTTCAGATATGCCTAATGGCAATGGCGGAACAGATATCTATAAAGTAGCGATCAATGAAGATAACACGTATGGGCCTGCAGAAAATCTTGGAGCTCCGGTAAATACAGAATTTGATGAGACCTTCCCTTTTATGGATACCGATGGTACTCTTTATTTCTCTTCTAATGGACATGCCGGCTTAGGTTTGTTCGATATCTTCAGATTAGAAAAAGATAGTGATACTGTAGAGAATTTAGGAGAGACCATTAATAGTAGTCTTGATGACTTCGCTTATTTTCAGGTTGAAGATTCTAAGGAAGGTTATATCTCAAGTAACCGCGAAGGAGATAATGACAATATTTTCGTTTTTAATAAGATGAATCCTTTAGTGGTTGCAGGTATAGTATCTGACGCTGTAAATGGAAATCCAATAAGTTCTGCAACTGTGAGGATCATGGATGAAAATGGTGAGGAACTTGCATTTCTCGAAACAGATGAAGATGGTTATTACGAAACTCAAATTGACCGGGATTTAGAATTCGCAGTGGAAGCCAAAGAGATCAAATACGAAACTTTCAATGGAACGATAGATACGAGAGAGACTGATGAAACTGATACCTTGAAATATGATATTCAGCTAAACCCTATTAAAGATGTTGAATATCTGGCTGAAATTGACAATATATATTTTGATTTCGACAAATCGAATATTAGACCAGATGCCGCACAGGAACTGGATAAACTAGTAGCCCTAATGCAGGATGAGTATCCAGAACTTGTAATAGCAATTGGTTCTCATACAGATCGTAGAGGAACAGATGCTTATAATGAAAAACTGGCCGAACGTAGGGCTAAGTCAACCTTCGACTACCTGGTTGCGAATGGTATAGCCGAAAATAGAATTCAGGAATATAAAGGATATGGGGAGAATAAACCGGCTATAGACTGCGACAGATGTTCAGAAAAAGATCATCAACTAAACAGACGATCTATGTTTAGTGTGGTTGAAATGAAAGAACAAGAATAAGATATTTTAATATTCTTCCAGAATCGAAGCTGGGGTATCGACAAAGGTTGATATGATAAATAAATCGACCCCAACAAATCGATTTGAAAGAAAAAGGTTCAGCCTCTAGCCTGAACCTTTTTCGATTTTATAGGTTTCAACTAAAACATTTAGATAAAAAGTTCAATCATCGAAGGTATTCAACGCTTGTTGAACTTATTTCCTAATGTATCAAGCCCCATTAAATCACTATTTTTATTCTCCTAGGTAGAATCTCATCCTACACATTATTCATTTTTATTATCTGGAGTCTAAAATTGAACCGTATTTCATTATTATGCGTAAATATTAATGGACGATATTGGCACAATTAGTGAGTTTTACAACTTGTACCAACATAAGAATGAAACACATGAATATAAAAAGTAAATTAGTGATCTTTCTTTTTAGCTTTGGAATCCTTACTTCCTGTGAGAAAGAGGAAACACCTACCGAAAGAAACCCCAATCTTCCCGAGAATGTTATCGATGAGAACGAAGAACCTGTAGACGATGCGATAGAGGTAGAAAGTTTTGTATATAATGGTTTAAACGAGATCTATTTATATAAGGAGGATGTGCCGGAACTTGCAGATAATTACTTCTCATCATCTACGGAAAAAACAGAATTTCTGGTAGATGCTTCTTCACCAGAATCTCTCTTTGATGATCTAACTGCAGATTTTGACAGATTTAGCTTTATAACTGATGATTATAATGAACTTGAGGAAAGATTTGAAGGAATGAGTGGAGCTACTGGTATCCGGTATGGTATTGGGCAGATCTCTAATTCAGATTTTGTATTTGGTTTTATACGATATGTATTACCCGGAACATCTGCAGACGAAGCAGGTTTGGCCCGTGGTACTGTATTCACCGAAATTGATGGTCAGCAATTGACCTCTTCAAATTTTATGGAACTTATAGGTCAGGATAGTTTTAGTATTAATATAGCTTACGTGCAGGACAACCAGATCATCGTAACAGATCAGGTTGTAAATCTCACTGATGATACATATACCGAAAACCCGGTATATATTGCTAAAACGCTGAATATAGATGGTAGAAAAATCGGCTACCTGATGTACAATAGCTTTACGGCAAGCTTCGATGATGATCTCAATGCAGCATTCGCAGAATTTCGGGCAAACGGTGTTACAGACCTGGTGGTAGATCTAAGGTACAATGGTGGTGGTTCTGTTGAATCGGCTGTTGATCTGGCCAGTATGATCACCGGACAATTTGAAGGCGAGATTTTTATGAAGGAACAGTGGAATGATAAATACCAAACCTACTATGAAGCTCAGAATCCTGAGGCTTTACTGAATAGATTTGATGGAAATGTTAGAAGTGGTTCATCGATAAACAGCTTAAACTTATCTGAAGTTTATGTACTAACATCAAGGTCCAGTGCATCTGCCAGCGAACTTATCATCAATGGCCTTGATCCATATATTACTGTTAACCAGATAGGAGATCGTACGGTAGGAAAATTCCAGGCTTCAGTAACTCTTTACGATAGCGATGACTACACAAGAGAAGGTGCTAGTGAAAACCATACATATGCTATGCAGCCCTTGGTATTCAAATCGATTAATGTGGATGGTAATTCAGATTACATTAATGGATTACAACCGGATATAGAGTATATCGAGGATTTGAATAATCTTGGAGTTCTTGGCGAACCTTCAGAACCTCTTCTGGAAGTTGCCATCAATAGCATCCTGGGACGATCTAGTATTTCCAAGTCAAGAGTAAACAGAATGGAAATTGAGCTTCTTGGTGAAAGCGGGATGAATAAAGCCGATTTTCAGAAAATGTATATCGATCGTATTCCAGCTGTGATTCAATAATTAAACTTTGATTTATTGTAGCTAAAATTTAATTGAGATAATAAAAAAAGGGAACAGCCTCTAGCCTGTTCCCTTTTAGATTTGGGGGGTGTATGTATTATTCTATTTTTTTACAAATATGTTCGTGAAATAATTTTTCCCTTCAGCATCCTGTCTAACAGAAATTCCAAAATGAGTATAATTCCCTTCAATGTTGTCTTTGTGCCCTCTACTCTTTAGCCATGCATTAATTACTGCTTCAGAAGTTCTATATCCATAACCTACATTTTCTCCTACCTTGCTCGCACCTACTGCATTCATCAAATAGGAAGCTCTATCAGAAAAGTTATCATGGCTAACTGCACCTGCATCTATCATATAGTAATTATGATCTTCAGATTCAACTGAACCTTCAGCAAGCGGCAGTAATTCACTCAACCCATTAGCTTTTCTATAAATATTAAGATCTTCTAAAATCTCAACTTCCAGTGCACTATATTCATAAGAAGCACGACTGGTTACAGTTTGATCATACCCGGTTACATCATCTTCAGAATTGTCTTTAGAACAAGATGTAAGAAACAGAGTACATAAAATCAAGATTAGTCCGGGTGAGTAAAATTTCGTCATAATAGAGGTTCATTTAGATTGGGATGATAAATGTACATATTATATCGATGAAAAACATCAGTCACTTTAAATACGACTAATTATTTCAATATTTTAACATAAACTGTAGGAATTTACGGCTAATTATCTGGAGATATGTCGATTAAAGAAGTATTGGAGGAAATATTAAAGTGTTATTCAACGACTATTTCCTGTCCGTCGTCGCCTAAAATTACATTTGGGAAAACAGTAAATGCTTCCTCTTTAAATTTATTAATATCGCCATAGCGAGTAGAATAGTGACCAAGAATGAGCTTACCTACTCGGGCAGATTTAGCAATTTCAGCAGCTTGTTTGGCGGTGCTATGCTTAGTAGGAGCAGCGAGTGCGGCTTCGCTTTCGAGAAAGGTTGATTCATGATAAAGAGCAGTCACTTCCTGGATCAATGGAACCATTTCAGGATTATACATCGTATCACTACAAAAAGCATAGGATAGAGGTGCTGCAGGATCTTCTGTGACCATATTGTTTTTAATCAGGATGCCATCTTCCGAAGTGACATCCTTGCCCTTTTTTAAACTTTTAAATAGCGTATAATGAATGTTTCTTTGCTGGGCTTCATCTATAAGTAGCTTTCGATCACCTATTTTTTCTTTAAATAAGAATCCATTGGTATAGACTCTATGTTTCAAAGGAATAGTGCTCACTGTAACTTCTTCATCTTCCAAAACAACCTCAGATTCCCTGGAACTCAGTTCATGGAAAATTAATGGGTATTTTGTCCAAGCTCCGCTTAATTGAAGTTGTACAGTAATAAATTTTTTAATACCCTTGGGACCATGAATATGAAGTTCAGATTCCCGGTTCAGTAAAGAAAATGTAGAGACAAGTCCTACCAGTCCAAAGACATGATCACCGTGAAGATGCGAGATAAATATATGTTTAATCCTGGAGAACTTAATTTTATTTTTACGCAGGGCAACCTGAGTGCCTTCACCACAATCAATAAGAAAAAGATGATTTTTAATCTCCAGAACTTGTGAAGTTGGATTAGTAAAACTTCTGGGAGTAGCGGCATAACAGCCAAGGATCGTTATTTTTAACTGGCTGTTAGACATTTTTAAAATCCAAGATCACGCTGGATCTC
This sequence comes from Christiangramia marina, assembly GCF_048285865.1. Lineage (NCBI taxonomy): Bacteria > Pseudomonadati > Bacteroidota > Flavobacteriia > Flavobacteriales > Flavobacteriaceae > Christiangramia > Christiangramia marina. The sequence continues at coordinate 10,403 of NZ_JBLVTK010000005.1, forward strand.
GTCCATCTGTATCATGTCCTCTGCTTCCTGCAATGTAGGGACTACGACTAATTCTTCCGGTAATTCATCTATACCCAATACATCATTAACGATCACAAAACTTTTGTTTGATTCTCTATGTAAATTGGAAACCTCTAAAAAAGCCAGTAATTGCTGGTTTTCTAAATCCTTATGTTTACTTAAATCCACAATGATGTTTGAAGACTCAAAATCCTGATGATGCTTGGTTAACTGACTCGTAAAGTCTGTGAGTTCTGCATTTTCAGCAGAGATAAGTATATAATTCTTCTTTTCGGTTCTTTTCATAATTTCTTTTATTGTTTGATCTTGGATGCGAGCAAATAAATTACAGCCATTCTCACCGCAACCCCATTTTGTACCTGATCAAGTATGATCGCATGTTCAGAATCTGCCACGTCGCTGGTGATCTCCACTCCCCTGTTTATTGGTCCGGGATGCATGATCACAATTTCTTTATTGAGACTATCCAGCAACTTTTTATTTAATCCGAATTGTTTTACATACTCCCGGGTACTTGGAAAGTAACTAATATCCATGCGTTCATTTTGCACGCGCAACATGTTGGCTACATCGCACCATTCCAGAGCTTTTTTGAGATTCGTTTCAACCTTTACACCCAGAGATTCAATATGCTTTGGTAGCAAGGTTTTGGGCCCACACACTTTGACTTCCGCGCCCTGAAGTTTCAATGCGAAAATATTGGAAAGGGCTACCCGACTATGAAGAATATCTCCCACGATCACGACCTTTTTGCCTCTTACATCACCAAGCTTCTCTCGAATAGAGTACGAATCAAGCAAGGCCTGGGTAGGATGCTCATGCGCCCCGTCTCCGGCATTAATTATACTGGCGTTTACGTGTCTTGAAAGAAATATTCCAGCGCCGGGGTTGGGATGTCTCATAACCACCATATCAACTTTCATTGAAAGGATATTATTGACGGTATCAATAAGAGTTTCACCTTTTTTTACTGAAGAGGAAGCTGCAGAAAAATTGATAACATCTGCACTAAGCCTTTTTTCCGCTAGTTCAAAAGAAAGTCTGGTTCGTGTACTATTTTCAAAAAAGAGGTTCGCGATGGTAATATCTCTTAAAGAAGGAACTTTTTTGATTGGTCTGTTGATCACTTCCTTAAAATGATCTGCCGTCTTAAATATTAATTCTATATCCTCCTGCTGAAGATATTTGATTCCCAGTAAGTGATCTACACTTAATTCACTACTCATGATCCAAGTCTTTTGCAATTAAATAAACCGCATCTTCTCCATCCTGTTCTTTCCAGCTTACTTTCACTTTTTCATCATTGATAGCATCTACCTGTCTTCCGGTGTAATCTGGCTGAATTGGTAAATGTCTGCTGAACCGCCTGTCTATCAAGCTTAATAATTCAATTTCGAGCGGTCTTCCGAAGGATTGGATAGCGGTCAACGCCGCTCTTATGCTTCGGCCAGTATAAAGAACATCGTCAATAAAAATTACATTCTTATCCTCTACTACAAAATCTATTCTGGTCTTATTCGCTTCCAGAGGTTTCTCTCCTCTTCTAAAGTCATCGCGGTAAAAAGTAATATCAAGCTGACCAGTTTTCAAATGATCCAATCCATACTCATCTTTCAGAATGCTGATAATCCTTTCAGCCACATATATTCCACGAGGCTGAATTCCTATAAGTACGGTATCTTCGAAATTTGTGTGCTTTTCTACTAATTGACAGGCCAACCTGTGAAGAATGATATCAAGTTGATTTGAGTCTAAAAGAACTTTGCGGCTCATAAAACTGGTTGTAGATTAAAACAAAAGTAAGGCTTTTTTTGGATTGATCTTTTACTAAACTATAGTCTGATCGTTTTATCATTTCACTGCTGAAAACTATTCATTAAATATTTATATCCAGTTTATTTCTTAGAAATTCTTCAATGGCTTTCTCAACGATCTCGGTATCCTTCGATTTGATATCACTTCCTACGAAATGGGTTTCCGGGGTGGCCAGTGGTTTCAAAACTACCATTGAGTCTGGAGTACTAAGTAATTTATGAATATTTTCATAGATATCTACCTCTACATGTTCATCTTCCTGGATAAAGTTCTTATGATAATATAGAGTTAATACAGGACAATGCACCTTCTTAAAAGTCTCCGGTATCATTGTGGTTTCGACGAGAACCTGAAGATCTACGAGAGCCCGGGATGGATAAATCGTATCCCAGTACTGGGTAGCGATTCGTTGTTCATGCTCAATTTTCCTGTTATCCCCAAAACTTATTAAGCTCGCAATCTCGTAACCCCACGGAGTACTCAGCACAAAAGTACCAGGTTGATCATCCTCGAGATTTGGCCCCATATTTATGAGAGCATAAACGTCCTCAGGATATTCAGCAGCAAGCTTAAACGCCAGAGTTCCGCCAGTAGATGTACTCATTATAATCACCTTTTCTCCAATCTGTTTGGCTATGGCTAAAGCTTCCTTTGCAGATTGCCAGGCATTCTCTCCGTTGAAATCATCCAGACTTGCCTGAGGCTTAAGACCGTGACCTGCCCAGCGAGCATAGTAAATATTTGCATTTAATTTCTTAGCAATATTTTTATTTACTGGATAACCATCTCTATAACTACCTGCAAAACCATGGAGATAAATGATGCTATATTCTGTTTTACTAGGTGTTTTTCCATACCATTCTATGCGAGCCTGATTATCCTTACGTGTTGGCTTTTTAGATTCGCTATCGTTAATATGATCTTCCAGTTCGGTTAGACTGGAAGCTATTTCAGGAAGCTGTAGATCGTATTCAGGTTCCTCGGGAATTGGTCCGGTAAAGTAAGTGACTACGAGAACCGCCACGAGAACAAGCACAATCCAGTATCTTTTTTTCATACTCCAATATTACTGAAATTTGAGTAACCTCTTCGCTTAGACCTGAGCTAAATCTATCCTAAATATGATCAGTGAGAACTGTTATTCTTTCAAATTCCAAACGGTATACTGCAATATGAACCAAATATAAGTTTAACCTGAATCAACCAATTGATACCAAAATTCATGCTTTTTAAAAGTTTACTGTTGCTTAAACCGAAGAAAATATCTTAATTGCAGTAATAGATTCCCCGATCTAATACAATCTACGACCTATGCAGAACGTGAGAGAACATGAAATCTCATTAATTATGCAAGAACCTCATGTTTTTGAATTTGTTCAAAAGTATGGCTTGCATGGATTTTTGATATATAAACCGGTAGAACCGGATTACATCTGGCTCAATATTCAAATCTTGCGATACCTGGGATTCGCTCCTCCATCACACATACTAAAAAAAAGCAAAGCCGAAGAATATCTTAAGTTTTCGAACTGGAAAGAGCTAATTTTAAAAATTAAACATGATCCCGAGAAGTCCGGTCAAATAAGACTTAAAACTTCCAGAGGTCACTTCAGAAAGTTTTCTTATAAGGCAATTGAGTTACCTGGCGGTGCACTCATTTTTGCTCTGGAAGAACAGAAGCAGAATGTTATTCAGCAATTGTCTGATAGTATTGCTGGTGGAATTAGTAGCAAGGAGATCAGCCAGATGAAAAAAAGGTTTGAACTTAAAAGGTTGTTTATAGAACAGGCTCCCTCTGCAATAGCCATGTTTGATAATAATCTAAAATATATAGCAGTTTCAAAACGCTGGTTAAAGGACTATCAAATTGAAGATATTGATGTGATTGGTAAATCACATTACGAAATCTTTCCCGAAATTGGGGAGGATTGGAAGAAAATACATCAGGAATGTCTTAGTGGTGCGATACACAGCATGGATGAAGAATGTTTTGTTCGTGCAGATGGAACTGAGAACTGGATCACCTGGGAAGTGAGGCCATGGTACAATTCTGAAAATTTAATTGGAGGTATTATTATGCATACCGCAGATATTACTGAAATTAAGAATAGTGAGGCTGAAAACCACCGAAAGCAGGAACTAATGGAAAAAGTTCTGGAAAGCGTTGAAGTAGGGATCGTAGCCTGTGATGCTAAGGGTAATCTTACATTATTCAACCAGGCAACCAAGGAATGGCATGGCTTACCAGCAGAATCTGTTCCTAAAGAGGAACTATCCCGGCATTATGGCTTATACAATGCTGATGGTACGCGAGCTCTGGAACAGCATGAAATACCACTTATAAAAGCACTCAATAACGGGCCAATCGCTAATGAAGTCATTAGAATACGACCAGTTAATGGAGAAGAAATTACAGTATCGGTAAATGGAGTTCAGGTTTTTGACCATGATGGTAACCTGGATGGAGCGGTAGTAGCCATGCATAATATTAATCACCGGCTTCAGGCAGAAAAGAAGTTGCGTATTAGTGAGCAAACATTTCGTGGCAGTTTTGAACATGCCGCCATTGGGATGGCAATTCTGGATATAAACGGTAACTGGCTAAGTGTAAACAAAAGTCTTTGTAATATCATAGGCTATACCGAAGAAGAGCTCAGGAAACTAACATTTCAGGATATTACCCATCCAGACGATTTAAATAGCGACTTGAATCTACTAAATGAGCTGGTTGCCGGGGAACGCGAATTTTATCATATGGAAAAAAGGTACTTCCATAAGAACGGATCGATCGTATTCATCAAACTTGCCGTGTCACTGGTACGGGATCATAAAGGCAGACCTTTACATTTTGTCTCTCAAATAACTGATATCACTAAAGAAAAGATCGCTTCAGAAAAACTGCGATCAACTTTAAACAAACTGGAAGGCATCTTCAATGCAAGTACCCACGTTAGTATCATTTCAACAGATTCTGAAGGGCGCATAGAATCATTCAACAAAGGAGCTGAGAGGATGCTTGGGTACACCCAAACTGAAGTCTCTCAGCAATTGAACATAACTGCTATTCACGTTTCTAAAGAACTTGAATCCTTCTCCAAAAACCTCTTCAGTGATTACGAAAACTATGATCTTCCACAGTTCCTGGATAAGATTTCAAACAGCAAAAATTTTAAAAATAAGGACTGGACCTATGTCAGAAAAGACGGTACAGAATTTCCTGTGCAACTGGCAATTACTTCAATTTCAGATAGCAGTGAGAATACAGGATACCTTTTTATGGCTATCGACATCACTAACCTGAAGATAGTCGAAGAAGAACTTTCCAGCGTTATGACCATCACCCAGGAGCAGAATGCCAGACTCAAAAACTTTGCTCATATAGTTTCTCACAATTTAAGATCTCATTCCAGTAACATTGGGATGCTGCTGGATCTGGCGATGCGTGACTATCCAGAATTAAAAAAGAATGAAATCTTCTCACATCTAAATAATGCATCGGGAAATCTATCGGAAACTATTGAACATCTTAACGAAGTCACCCTGATCAATACTGCCGTTGAAGAGAATTTGGATGCTGTGAATCTATGTAAAAGCGTAGAAAATATTACTCATGCTATTACGGCCATTGCTGCCAGACAAAATGTTGATATTTATAATAACATTGCAGAAGATATCTTTGTTTTAGGTGTACCGGCATATATAGATAGTATTCTTCTCAACTTTATGACCAATGCTGTTAAGTACAGTTCTTTGGAAAGAGATGCGTTTATAAAATTAAGCGCCAATGTTTTGGAAGATGGATTTGTGCGAATTGATATTGAAGATAACGGCCTTGGTATAGATCTCAAAAAGCACGGAAGAAAGCTGTTTGGAATGTACAAAACCTTTCATAAACATAAAGACTCCAGAGGAATTGGGTTATTTATTACAAAAAATCAAATTGAAGCCCTACACGGTAAAGTTCAGGTCCAAAGTGCACCTGGACAAGGAACCACCTTCTCAATCTATTTAAAAAATTATGAAAAAAGTTGATATAGCCTGTATTATAGATGACGATCCAATTTTTATCTACGGAACGAAAAGGATCATGGAAATGGCAAATTTCGCCGAGAGTATTATGGTATTTAAAAATGGTGAAGAAGCAATCACCAAATTAAGTCCTATCATGGAATCCAATGAGTCAGTTCCAGATATTATTTTACTGGACCTCAATATGCCTATTATGGATGGATGGCAATTTCTGGATGAATTCTTAAAAGTCCCAAGTTCAAAAAAGGTTATTATTTATATAGTGACTTCTTCAGTAGACCCGGATGATGTAGAAAGGGCAAAGAGTTATGGTGAAGTGGATAATTATTTGATCAAACCAATTAAAGCAGATCAACTCATGGAACTAATGAATAACTTTCAGAAGAACTGAGCCTTTGATAGGAAATTTTGTGGAATAGATCTTTAAAAAAGGAATGGATCAGATAAAATGTTTCAGACTAGATTAATTTCAGTAGAAATGTTTTAGAAAAGAAAAACCTCCTTAGTGAACTAAGGAGGTTTTATATTTAATGTCTAAGAGAGTTAATTAGCTCTTCCCTTCCATCTTATCTTTCAACGCTTGAAGATCAGCATTAACATCACCAATAGTAGTGGCGTTGTCTTTGTTTTGCGAAGCTGATTTCTTAGCAGCCTGCTTAACGATTTTTTGCTCTTCTTCTTTGTGAATTACCATATGAGAAGCCACCACTCTCTTGAATTCTTTGTTGAACTCAATGATCTGGAATTCTGCTTCTTCACCTTGTTTAAGTTTAGAACCGTCTTCTTTCTCCAGATGTCTCTGTGGAACGAATGCAGTAATATCCTCATTAAAGTCGATAGTTGCTCCTTTGTCTACAATCTCAGTGATCGCAGCAGTATGTTTTGTTCCAACTCCAAAGTCAGCTTCATACTTATCCCAAGGATTATCTTCGATCTGCTTGTGCCCAAGACTAAGTTTTCTACCATCTACATCAAGTTCAAGAACTACAACTTCAAGCTTATCACCTACGTTCGTAAACTCAGATGGGTGCTTGATCTTCTTAGTCCATGAAAGATCAGAGATATAGATAAGTCCGTCGATTCCTTCTTCTAACTCAACGAATACTCCGAAGTTAGTGAAGTTACGAACGATACCTTCATGTCTTGAACCAACAGGATATTTAGTAGTGATATCAGTCCATGGATCCTGGCTCAATTGCTTGATACCAAGAGACATTTTTCTGTCTTCTCTATCTAAAGTAAGGATTTGAGCATCAACCTCATCACCAACATTTACGAAATCCTGAGCTGAACGCAAGTGCGTGCTCCAGGACATTTCAGAAACGTGGATAAGACCTTCAACACCTTCAGCAACTTCGATAAATGCACCGTAATCTGCGATTACAACTACTTTACCTTTCACGTTGTCACCAACCTTAAGTTCTTCGCTAAGAGCATCCCATGGGTGCTGGCTAAGTTGCTTAAGACCTAATTGGATTCTAGACTTAGACTCATCAAAGTCAAGAATTACAACGTTAAGTTTTTGATCTAGTTCAACGATCTCATTTGGATGGTTGATTCTAGACCAGCTAAGGTCTGTAATATGAACAAGTCCATCAACACCTCCAAGGTCAACGAATACACCGTAAGAAGTAATGTTCTTAACAGTACCTTCAAGTACCTGACCTTTTTCAAGCTGTCCAATGATCTCTTTCTTCTGCTCTTCTATATCTGCTTCGATAAGCGCTTTGTGAGAAACAACAACGTTCTTAAACTCGTGGTTAATCTTCACAACTTTGAATTCCATGTTCTTACCTACGTAAGCATCATAATCACGAATTGGTTTCACATCGATCTGCGATCCTGGAAGGAAAGCTTCGATACCAAATACGTCTACGATCATACCACCTTTAGTACGACATTTAATAAATCCATTTACAACAAGACTTTCATCATGTGCAGTGTTCACTCTTTCCCATGCCTTGATCACTCTCGCCTTACGGTGAGAAAGGATCAACTGTCCAGTAGAATCTTCGCGAACGTCGATAAGTACTTCTACTTCATCACCTTCTTTAAGATCTGGGTTGTAACGAAATTCGTTTAGAGAAATAACACCTTCACTCTTTGCATTGATATCAATGATTGCATCACGATCTGTAATATTAATTACTTTTCCTGTTACAACCTCGTCATCTAAAGTGTCAACGAAATTTTCAGCTACTAATTTTTCAAATTCTTCCAGCTTCTTATCGTCGATAGGATCAATACCTTCTTCGTAGTTGTGCCAGTTAAATTCTTCTAGAAATTTCTCAGGGTTTGCCTGTTGCGTTTCTGCGTCAGGTTGAGACTCATTTGCCATACCGGCAACGTCTTGTACTTCAATTTCCTGAGATTCTTTGTTTGTGTTTTCTTCAGCCATTACTGACTCCTAAATTTGTATTCTGTGTTTCTTCGGAAATCTTTCAGCAAAACAGAAACTACAGAAGTTGTTTATAGTTTTGATTTTCAACCCTTTTTGGATTCCCGGTATTCTGCCAAAAAGGAGTGCAAAAATACAACTTTATTTATATAATTCAAACCCCTACTTCTCTATTTTTAAGCAGATTCAGTTTTCTTGAAAAAGATGTGTGTAATTAAAATGAGTATCGTGTAAAAAAGACCTAGAGTTGCCACTCCTTCCCAATGGAAAAGCTCCCAGGCATATGCTCCCGTTATGGTTCCCAGTGCACCGCCTACAAAGTATCCTACCATATAGATCGTATTTATTCGATTGCGTGCATCCTGGTTCCTCGAAAAAATGATATTCTGATTCGTAATGTGCAGCGATTGCAAACCCATATCTACCAAAAGGACTCCTATTACCATACCTATTATCGAATTGCCTGAAAACTCGAAAATCACCCAGGCTAAGAGCATGATAAGGGTGGCCAGAGTGATCAAATTGTTCTTATTCATACGGTCGCTGAGTTTACCGATTACAGTGGCCGCCAATGCCCCTCCTATTCCCAGCAACCCGAATGCTCCGGCGATACCGCTTCCATAATTGAAATTATCTTCCATTACAAAAACCAAAGTAGTCCAGAAGGCGCTGAAACCTGCAAATCCAAGTCCTCCTCTCACCGCAGCAAGTCGCACCGGTCTTTCGGTTTTGAAATAATGCCAGGTAGATTGCATGAGTTGTTTGTAGGAACCTTTAAAATCGGGTTGAAGTTCTGGTAACTTCAATTTTAAAAGTAACCAAAGTATTAGCATCATGCCGGTTGCGCCATAATACATGGCACGCCAGCCAAAATATTCCCCTACGTAACCGCTAATAAATCTACTTCCCAGAATTCCAATAAGTAATCCACTCATTACGATACCAATGGCACTACCCCTGTTTTTCGGATTTGCTAACTGCGCCGCCATAGGCACAAATACCTGCGGTACCACGCAAGAAAAGCCAACAACAAATCCTGAGAATATTAAAATTGGTAAACTCGGAGCTATTGCCATAGCGAGAAGGCTAATAATGATGACAGCAAAATCAACCATCACCATCCTCTTCCGTGGGAACTTGTCTCCTAGCGGAATAATAAATAACAACCCAAAGGCATACCCAAGCTGAGTAAATAATGAAATATTACTCACCGCCGCTTCAGAAACGCCGAAGTCAATTGCAATTAAATTTAATAAGGGTTAATTGTAGTAATTATTGGCTACTACCAAACCGGCACTGGCAGACATTAAATACAGTACCGATTTACTTATGCCTCTGTTCTCAGACATTTATTCAGACAATCTGTCTTCTACAATTTTTAATATCTGGTCGAATTGCTCTTGAAGATCCAGGTCTGAATTATCGAATTCCACAGCATCATCAGCCTTAATAAGCGGTGAGTCTTCACGAGTAGAGTCCATAAAATCACGATCTTTTACATTTTTCAAGACCGCGTCAAATTCAACCTCATCCCCTCTTTCAATAAGCTCATCATATCTTCGTTGTGCTCTTTTTTCAGTAGAAGCAGTCATAAAGATCTTCAGTTCAGCATCTGGAAAAACTACGGTCCCTATATCGCGACCATCCATCACAACACCCTTTTCTTTTCCCATTTCCTGCTGCTGTTCTACAAGCAATTTTCTTACTTCAGGTACAGCTGCAACTTTACTCACCTGTTCCGAAACTTCCATATATCGAATTTCCTTCTCGACATTTTCACCGTTAAGATACATTTCAGCAAAACCCTTCTGTTCGTTGAAAACAAATTTCAAACTCACAAAAGGAAGATGCCTAATAATTGCTTCTTCATCGAAATTGGTATCAGAGACGAACAGCTTTCGCATCATATACAAAGTTACCGCGCGGTACATGGCGCCGGTATCCACATATACATAATTTAATTTTTTTGCCAGTCCTTTTGCAACAGTACTTTTACCTGTGGAAGAAAAGCCATCTATAGCGATTGTTATTTTCTTATTCATATTCTTTAAACTTCTAATTACAAAGGTAAATTTTTAAAGCCTTTACCTCATCATTATATAAAAGAAAAGCCCCTTTCGGGGCTTTATCTGGATCTATAACTTCTTAGCGTTCTTTACCGCCTGTTTGGTAATGGCAATATCTATGACATCGCTCATATCCCTTACATAATGAAAGGTTAGACCTTTTAAATATTCGTCCTTGATCTCCTCAATATCACGCTTATTTTCTTCACAAAGAATAAGTTCTTTGATTCGGGCTCTCTTGGCTGCCAGGATCTTCTCTTTGATTCCGCCAACAGGAAGAACCTTTCCTCTTAAGGTGATCTCGCCGGTCATGGCAATACTCTTCTTCACCTTCTTCTGAGTAAATAGCGATACCAGAGAAGTAAGCATGGTGATACCTGCACTTGGACCATCCTTCGGGGTTGCCCCTTCCGGAACGTGAATGTGTACATTGTACTTTTCAAAAATTGAAGCATCTATTCCAAGATCGTCTGCATTCGCTTTGATATATTCCATAGCAATGGTGGCCGATTCCTTCATCACTTTCCCGAGGTTTCCGGTAATACTAAGATTACCTTTACCTTTAGAGAGAATAGATTCGATAAACAAAATATCACCACCTACCTGGGTCCAGGCAAGTCCGGTAACTACACCAGCAACATCATTGTTTTCATATTTATCACGCTCCATTTTAGGACTTCCAAGAATTTCAATAAT
>NZ_JBLVTK010000005.1:21467-44926 GCF_048285865.1 Christiangramia marina
GCAATGTTCTTGGCTGCGTATCTAACCACTTTGGCTATTTGTTTCTCCAGAGATCTCACTCCAGATTCCCGGGTATAACCTTCAACAATTTTCTCAAGTTGTTTTTTACCCACTTTGAGGTGTTCTGCAGTTAGACCGTGTTCTTCTAATTGCTTCGGAAGTAAATGTCTTTTTGCGATCTCTACTTTCTCCTCAATGGTATAACCTGTTACGTTGATAATTTCCATTCGGTCTCTTAGTGCCGGCTGAATTGTATTCAATGAATTACAGGTAGCGATGAACATTACCTTGGATAGGTCAAATCCCATTTCAAGGAAGTTGTCATGAAATTCTGAATTCTGTTCAGGATCCAGTACTTCGAGTAATGCTGAAGAAGGGTCTCCCGCATTTCCCATACTTAATTTGTCGATCTCATCCAGAACAAAAACAGGATTACTGGTTCCAGCTTTCTTTAAACTTTGAATAATTCTACCTGGCATAGCACCAATGTAGGTTTTTCTATGTCCGCGTATTTCTGCTTCGTCTCTTAGACCACCCAGAGAAATCCTGACATATTCTCTGCCTAGTGCTTCCGCTACCGACTTTCCTAGCGAAGTTTTACCAACTCCTGGAGGTCCGTAAAGACATAAAATTGGAGATTTCATATCGTTACGCAGTTTTAAAACCGCAAGATATTCGATGATCCTTCTTTTTACATCATCAAGACCATAGTGATCACGATCAAGAATTTTCTTTGCACGCTTTAGATCAAATTTATCTTTACTGAACTCGTTCCATGGAAGATCCAGGAACAGGTCCAGGTAATTTCTTTGTATGGAATATTCTGCAACCTGCGGATTCATACGTTGCATTTTGGAAAGTTCTTTCTCAAAATGATTTTTAACATCCTCATCCCATTGTTTGTCTTTAGCGCGATCACGCATTTCCACAATTTCACCTTCATGAGAAACACCCCCAAGTTCTTCCTGGATCGTCTTCATTTGCTGGTGAAGGAAGTACTCTCTTTGCTGCTGGCTCATATCACTTTGAACCTTACTCTGAATGTCATTTTTGAGTTCCAGTTTCTGGTTCTCAGTATTCATATGCTTCAGCGTGGAAAGTGCTCTCTCCTTAAGATCGTTCATCTCCAGTAACTTCTGCTTTTCAGAAACAGATAGAGACATATTGGAAGAAACAAAATTGATCAGGAAAGAATTACTTTCTATGTTCTTGATCGCAAAAGAAGCTTCCGAAGGAATATTTGGACTCCCTTTGATAATTTGAAGCGCAAGATCCTTGATTGACTCTATGATCGCTCCAAATTCAGCATTATCCTGCTCAGGACGATTATCAGGAACCTCAGCAACGGTAGCAGTCATATAAGGTTCTTCGGTTACCACCTGGGTGATCTGGAAGCGTTTTTTACCTTGAATAATCACTGTTGTATTTCCATCAGGCATTTTTAACACCCTTAAAATACGTGCAACTACTCCAACCTTATTAATATCCTTAGAAGTTGGATTCTCTACTTCCTCATCCTTCTGCGAAACGACACCAATGATCTTGCTTCCATTATTTGCTTCATTAATAAGCTTAATAGAAGCGTCTCTACCCGCCGTAATAGGAATCACAACTCCTGGAAATAGAACCGTGTTTCTAAGAGGTAGAATTGGTAAGGTTTCCGGGAGATCTTCTTTATTTATTTCTTCTTCATCTTCAGGTGTCATTAAAGGAATCAATTCTGCATCTTCGTCTATTCCCTGAAATGACAAACTGTCAATATTCGTAAACTTTGTTTTAGCCATAATTATATTTAAGTCAAACTGTCACCAGATTAAATTTCAGTAATTTGGTAAGGTTCGTTAAAAGCCTTGAAATGCAATGCATTGGGGCTTTCTATAGATTTGCAATATCAAATATTCAATTCCTATGCCACGCCTTATATATAAATTTATTTTCAGAAAGTGTAACAATCTTTAAACAGTTCCATCTTTAGTATAGAAACCAGACATTAATTGACACCAACCATCACACATATTAATGATCTTGTTGCCCGTTGCCGTAAAGGAGAACAACGAGCGCAGATGGAAATCTATGACCGGTATTACAAAGCAATGTATAACACCGCGTATAGGGTTACAGGACATTCTGCTGAAGCTGAAGATATTATGCAGGAATCATTTTTAAAAGCCTTTACACGAATAGATAGTTTTAACGAGGATGCCACCTTTGGAGCCTGGCTAAAACGTATTGTCATCAATCAAAGTATTACTGCTTTGAACAGATCTAAAAAGCTGGCAGAGGTATCTTATAATGATGAGCTTAAGAACGAAGTAGACAGTGTTGGTGTAGCTGGTGAAAATTACGGCAGTGACAAAGTGAAATTAGTACTGAATGCATTGAAGAATTTGAAGGAAAATTACAGGATTTGTCTAACACTACATCTTATTGAAGGATATGATCATGAGGAAATAAGCGAGATTATGAAAATCTCCTACGGAAATTGTAGAACGATGATTTCCAGAGCTAAAGAAAGTTTAAGAAAAAAATTGCAGCAACATGAAAATTAATGAATTTGAAGAATTCTTCGAGTCTGCAAATTTTGACATCGAAGAACCGCAAACAGATCATCGCGATAAGTTTGCCCGCAAGCTGGAAAAAAGTAGAAAGTCAGGAAAAGCTGGAAGCAACTCCAGAAAGATCTGGTCAGGATTATTAAGCATCGCTGCAATATTGGCTTTAGTGCTGTTATTATCCAATAATTTCAACCAGGCAAATCAGTCAGACCTGGCTAGCATTTCTCCTGAAATGAAGCAAACGCAGCAGTTTTATTCAGGATTAATTGAGAAAGAACTCATAGCTTTAAATGCCGAAGCTACTCCTGAAACTCAGATGATCATTAAGGATGCCCTTCAGCAATTAAAAAAACTGGAAAATAGATATAAAAGAATGGAGAATGATCTTCTAGAAAGTGGAAATGATAAAAGAGTCATACACGCCATGATTCAAAACTTCCAGCAGCGAATAGATCTATTGAGTGAAGTATTAGAACAAATTGAAAACATCAAATCATTAAACAATCAAAATTATGAAAGCAATACTATCTAGCATCCTTTTCCTCATGGTGCTTGTTACCAACCTATACCCGGAAAGCAAATGCACAGAGCCTGAAGTTACGACTGAAGCTTCTGTTATTGATGAAGCCAAACACACCAGAAAAAAGACAATTAGGAAGGAATTTAACGTAAAGGCCAACGGTGACCTTAACATCAACAATAGTTACGGGAACATCGATATTGTGACCTGGAAAGAAGATCGGGTTCTTATTGAGGTTACCATCAAAACCAATGGGAATGACGAGGATGATGTGGAAGACAAACTCGATGATATACGAGTGGAATTTGATCAGAACTCTTCTGGAGTGACGGCAACCACCAGGTTCTCTAAGGAAAACAGGTCCTGGTGGAAGAATATTTTTGATGGATTCGATAATGTTAATATGGAGGTGAATTATGTGATTCGCGCACCAGAGAACAACAATCTTACTCTTGATAATAATTACGGCGGAATCTACATCGACAAAACTTTTGGTAATACTGATATCAATTGCGACTACGGAAAAATAGATGTGGGTGAGTTAAATGGTCGCTCTAATATTCTGAATTTTGATTATAGCAGAAGCAGCCGAATAGGTTTTGTTACCAATGCTGAAATTGATGCAGACTATTCAGATTATGAAATTGGGGAAGCCGAAGAATTATTGGTGAATGCAGATTATACCAAATCCCGAATTCGCAAAGTAACCAAGCTGGATTTCAACTGTGATTATGGAAGTATCGAAGTAAATAAAGTAAAGGTGCTTATTGGAAATGGCGATTACCTAACAACCAAAGTGGATAGAATATTCACCTCTGCAGACATCAACCTGGATTATGGATCCTTGCATATCGAAAAAATAGTAAACGGTACCAAATCTGTAAATATCGATACCGATTACGCAGGAGTACATTTAGGGTATGATAGGGAAATGACATTTAGTTTTGATGTAAAGACCAGTTATGGGGGCATTAACGGAACAGAGGATCTTGATGTTCGCCGTACCAATGAAAAAAACACTAGTAAATCCATCTCTGGAAACTATGGTTCTGGCACTGGAGCAAGGATGGATATCTCCACCAGTTATGGAAGTGTAAAATTTAGCAAAGAATAATTAATCATCAATTAAAATACCTATTATGAAAAAAGTACTATTACTATCGGCCTTATTCCTTCTTGCCTTCACCTCTGCCCACGCACAATGGGGTAGCAAAAAAATTCGTGGAAACGGAAATATGGTGACTGAAACCAGGAATACTTCAGAATATGAAAAAATTCATGTAGTTGGTTCCATGAACGTAAAATTAGTTTCGGGAACAGAAGGAAATATCAAAGTTGCTGCAGAAAGCAATCTTCAGGAATATATACTTACGGAAGTAAAAAATGGTACGCTTAAAATTTCTACGGAAAAAGGGGTGAATCTTCAAACTAGAAAGGATCTGCTAATTACTGTTCCTGTAAAGAGTGTGAATGATATTTCACTTACTGGCAGCGGGGATATCTGGACACAGGATCAACTTTCAGAAGAAAGATTGAGCGTGAGTGTTACAGGTTCCGGAGATATGGTTCTGGATTTACAAACGAATTATTTGAAAGGTCATGTAACCGGGTCTGGTGATATTAAGATTAAAGGCAGTACTGACAATTTTGAATGCAACGTAACTGGAAGTGGTGATTTCGATGCATTTGATCTAAGAGCAAAAAATGTGGAAGCAAGAGTTTCAGGTTCCGGGGACGTTATGGTTTACGCTTCTTCAAATTTAAAAGCAAATGTTAGTGGTTCAGGAGATATCGTATACAAAGGTGATCCTGAAAAACAAAGTTTTAAAACAAACGGTTCTGGAAGTGTTTCCAGCTACTAATATTTATCAAAATTGCTGAAATTTTAAAACCTGTCTTCTGGCAGGTTTTTTATTTTTGGATGCTTTTTAGGGACACGCATTAATAAAAATACTCCGGCAATAAAGAAAACGACCAGGAAAAGAATTGAACTTCTAATACTACCGGTAATTTGGGCTACCAGACCATACAGAAACATCCCTATCACGATCCCAATCTTTTCAGCTACATCGTAAAAACTAAAATAACTGGCGGTATCTATAGCATTCTCTGGTAACATTTTGGAATAAGTGGACCTGGATAGTGATTGAATTCCGCCCATCACCAAACCTACCGAAGCTGCTGCTACATAAAACTGTTGCGGAGTTGTGATGAAATAAGCATACCCACAAATCGCTATCCATATCAGGTTGATAAAAATCAGGATCTTGACATCTCCATATTTAATGGCCAGTCGTGAGGTTAGAAAAGCTCCAAGCACCGCTACAAGCTGAATCAATAGAATACTTATAATTAACCCTGTGGTTGCATCCTGTTCTCCCCATTCCAGTTCTTCGATCCCAAAATAAGTCGCAATCAACATAATGGTTTGCACGGCCATACTGTAAACAAAAAACGCCACTAAATAACGCTTCAATTGTTTATTCTGATTGATCTTGAACCAGATACCTTTCAATTCCCTGAATCCATTGAATAGTACATTTTTGGTAAGTCGGGCTTTTTTATTTCCTTTTGGAAGATAGTAATAGGTATACTGACTAAAAGCGATCCACCACACTCCGGTTAGTACAAATGAAAGTCGTGTTGGCAAACCCTCATCGTCAAAACCAAACCATTCGTATTTTAGGATCATAATTAGGCAAAGGACAAGTAGTATCACACTTCCTAAATAGCCCAAAGAAAATCCCTTCGCACTTGCTTTATCCTGTTGATCGTTATAGGCGATATCTGGCAAATATGAATTATAGAAAACCAGGCTGGACCAAAAACCAATAAGAGCGAGAAAATAGCAAAGTAAACCGAACCAGAGATTCTCAAGATTGAACCAGAACAAACCTATACAGGAAATCGCTCCCAGGTAACAGAAGAATTTCAGGAAGTTCTTTTTGTTTCCAACATAATCGGCAATACCGGACAGAAATGGACTAAGAAAACTAACCACAAGAAATGCAGCTGCTGTAACGTAACTAATAAGGGTATCATTATTCCAATTGAAACCCAAAAAGCTCACCGTATCACTGATCATATTCCCTTCGGAATCCTTGACGATCGTCAATGCACCATAAAATATTGGAAATATCGCCGAGGAGATGACCAGGCTATAAACTGAATTGGCCCAGTCGTAAAATGCCCATGCGTGAATTAGCTTTTTGTTGCCTTTAGGTAATTGCTTCATGCACTAAAAATAGAAAAAGCCACCGAGACCGGTGGCTTTTCAATTTTAATTTTAAGATAACTTATTTAAAAGTTGTAGTTCCGTATTTTCTAGCTTCAGCAATAGCTTCAGGAGCCCACTGAGTCAAATTACTGATCCTTGTTTGATTTGAAGGGTGAGTACTTAAAAATTCTGGTGGAGCCTGCCCACCACTATTAGCTTGCATTCTTTTCCATAATTCAGGAGCTTCTCTTGGATCATAACCGGCAATCGCCATAAGAGTTAAGCCAATTCTATCAGCTTCAGATTCATGACCTCTACTAAAAGGAAGCATTACTCCTACTGTCGTACCTAATCCATATGCCTGAGCAAAGATTTGTTGCGTACTTTCACTACGACCACTTACAGCTACTGTTCCAGCTACTGCTCCTAATTGTTGTAATTGTGCTGCACTCATTCTTTGAGCACCGTGATCTGCAAGGGCATGGGCGATCTCGTGAGCCATGATTGTCGCCAGACCATTTGTATTTTGTGCTTCGTCCAAAATACCTGTATAAACAACTACTTTTCCACCAGGCATTGCAAAAGCGTTGGCCTGATCATCTTTTACCAGGTTGAACTCCCATTTAAAGTCATTCATAAAGCCTTGGTAACCGTTCGCGTTCAAATATCTTTCCGCAGCAGTTACAATATCTTCTCCAAGTCTTTTAACCTTTCTGGCTTCTTCAGTATTATTAACGACTTCGGCTTCATTCAGAAATTGATTGTATTGTTCAAAAGAAGTTGGGAACAATTGATCATTGGAGACAAAATTTAAATTTTTCTCTCCTGTAAAAGGATTGGTCTTACATGAGACCACCATAAGCAGTACACTTAAACCTAATAAGGCATTCTTAATTTTCATATCGTTGGTTTTTGACACCTAAAAGTACAAAAGCAGCAAACCTGCTCGAGTTGAATTAAGTATGATTTAACAATAAAAGCAGTTTCAAAAACAATACCATTGTTGATATTTGCAGCATTTACAAGGCTTTCCTAGCATATTTCAAACAGTATGTGAAAGCCGACTCACGACCTGAACACACCCAAAATGACTCAAAATACTAAAGACAGCATACCGGTTCAAAGACTATTGGTTCCGCAGTATATTCTAACTACATCCCAAATTCTAACGAAAGTAAGTCCGTTTCTTGCCAGCAGGTTTGCAGCGAAACTGTTTCTTACTCCTTTCCGTTACAAACTTCCGGAGAGAGAAAGGGAGATGGATGAGAACACAGAGCAGGAAAAAATGATAGTTCCTTCAATGAACCGCGAGATCGTGACCTACAAATATGGTAAGTCAGATAAGAAAGTTCTGCTGGTTCACGGTTGGAGTGGCAGAGGAACTCAGCTGGCTAAAATCGCTTCAGCTTTAAAAGTCATGGGCTATCAAACTATAAGTTTTGATGCTCCAGGACATGGAAAAGCTGATGGGAAAATTAGCATGATGCCTTTCTTTATTGAAGCGGTAAAGTTTCTGGATAATAAACATGGTCCTTTTGAAGCTGTTATTGGTCATTCTCTTGGGGGTATGTCTTCTCTTAGAGCAATTAAGGATGGATTAAAAACCAACAAGTTAATATTGATTGGAACGGCAAATAACGTTACCGAGATCACCAGAAACTTTGCTGCGAACATGAAAATGAACGATAAGGTCGCCAGGAAGATGAAGGCATATCTGGATAATAAATTTAAACAGGATATGGACGCACTTTCTGGTGCAGAATCTGCAAAAGAAGTGTTTACTCCTACTCTTATTATTCACGACGAACATGATGTGGATGTTGAAGTGAATTCGGCTTACGAGATTGATGAGGTTCTGGAGAATAGTGAATTAATGATCACAAAAAACCTGGGACACCGCCGAATACTAGGTAATCCTGAGGTAATTAACAAAATTACAAGTTTTATAGCGGCACAATAATTGTAATTTTAAAGAAAAATTAAAAGATGAAAAAGTTTTTAATACAAAGCCTAATGGCGACGTTTCTGTTCAGTTGTAATGGAAATGCTCAGAAAGATTCTTCAAAGGAAAGTTCTAAATCATACGAGGTAACTAAGTCCCAGGAAGAATGGAAAGCTGAATTAACTTCACAGGAATATGCAGTTTTGAGGGAAGCTGCTACAGAGAGACCTTATAGTAGTGATCTGCTGGATATCAAGAAACCTGGAGTCTTTGTGTGCGCTGCTTGTGGAAATGAGTTATACGAGAATGATCATAAATTCGAAAGCGGTACTGGATGGCCAAGTTTTGATCGTGCGATCGATGGTGGTGTAGCTTATGGAAGTGATTCTAAATTAGGATACCAGCGTGATGAAGTACATTGTGCTAAGTGTGGTGGACATCTAGGTCATGTTTTTAATGACGGTCCAAGGGAAACTACAGGAAAACGACATTGTATAAATGGAGTCGCTATGGACTTCGAACCAAGAAAATAATGATATGAAAAAGTATAATATTGAGAAGACCGAAGAGGAGTGGAAAGAAAATCTTACTCCAGAGCAGTATAGAATTTTAAGAGGAAAAGGAACTGAAGCGCCTCATACAGGTGAATATAATCTTCACTTCGAAGATGGCGAGTACCAGTGTGCGGCCTGCGGAGAGCAGTTATTTGAAAGTAATGCAAAGTTTGAAAGTGGATGTGGATGGCCAAGTTTCGACAATGCGATTGATGGTAAAGTGGAGTATGTTCAGGATAGAACATTCGGAATGATACGTACTGAAATCCTCTGTTCTAACTGCGGAAGTCATCTTGGCCACGTTTTTGATGATGGTCCTACAGAGACCGGCCAGCGCTTTTGCGTGAATTCGGCAAGCATCAACTTTAATCAATAACTAAATCCAATTTATCATGAAAAAATTACTATCACTTATTTTAATAGCAAGTACGATCGTCGCATGTTCTTCAGACGGTGAAGTTGGACCTCCAGGACCTCCGGGTCAGGATGGTGTCAATATCGTTGGACAGGCCTTTGAGGTCGAAGCAGATTTTAATGATCCCGATTATTCAGTTTTTGCTGATATTCCTTCTACTATTGAAGTACTGGAATCTGATGTTGTATTGGTTTACTGGCTGGAACTGGTGGACGATGGAACCGATGTTTGGAACCTGATTCCACAAACAATTTATTTTGATGATGGAGAATTTCAGTATAACTACAATCATACAAATTTCGACGTGAACATATATATTCAGGGAAATATTGATCCTGGAACTATAGGTGAACGATTCACTCAGGATCAAATTTTTAAGATCGTAGTATTACCGGTAGATTATGCTCAGGATAATAATCTTGACGTAAGTGATTACCAGTCGGTAAAAACTTCGCTTGATCTCAATGAATCTAATATCAAGAGATTTGAAGTAAAATAAACTTCAATAATTTATATCGAAAGCCTGCTTGAATCAAGCAGGCTTTTTTCATTTTATAATGGGTCTTCTCAGCTTTTAGTTTAAGCTGAAATTCCTTAAATTCGCAACTTCGTTAACCGAATCAAAATATTCTGAATATGACTAAATATGATATTATAGTTCTAGGTAGTGGCCCAGGTGGATATGTGACTGCCATTCGCGCTTCTCAGCTTGGTTTCAAAACCGCTATTGTGGAGAAGGAAAGTCTTGGTGGAGTTTGTCTTAACTGGGGATGTATTCCAACCAAAGCATTATTGAAAAGTGCTGAAGTTTTTGAATACCTGAAACATGCTGAAGACTATGGTTTAAAACTTGAAAATCCAGATAAAGATTTTGATGCGGTAGTAAAACGAAGCAGAGATGTTGCCAATGGAATGAGCAAAGGTGTTCAATTCCTGATGAAGAAGAACAAAATTGACGTCCTTGAAGGTTTTGGTAAACTCAAATCTGGGAAGAAGATTGAGGTTACCGACAGTAAAGATAAGAAAACTGAATACCAGGCAGATAATATCATCATTGCAACTGGAGCTAGATCAAGAGAATTGCCAAATCTTAAACAGGACGGTAAAACAGTGATCGGTTACCGTGAAGCAATGACTCTTAAAAAGCAGCCAAAAAAGATGATCGTGGTTGGATCTGGAGCGATTGGCGTGGAATTCGCGCATTTCTATAATTCTATGGGAACAGAGGTAACCGTAGTAGAATATCTTCCTAACGTTGTGCCTTTAGAGGATGAAGAAGTTTCTAAGCAATTTGAAAGAAGCATCAAGAAAGCCGGAATCAAAGTCATGACGAATTCTTCAGTAGAAAGCGTTGAAAAATCTGGTGATAAAGTCAAAGCTAAAGTGAAGACCAAAAAAGGAGAAGAAACTCTGGAAGCAGACATAGTACTCTCTGCAGTTGGGATTAAAACTAATATTGAAAATATTGGCCTTGAAGATCTTGGGATCAAGACAGACAAGGACAAGATTCTTGTGAATGATTTTTATCAAACAAATGTTTCAGGAATTTACGCAATTGGAGATGTTGTAGCCGGACCAGCTCTGGCGCATGTTGCTTCTGCGGAAGGTATTCTTTGTGTTGAAAAGATCAAAGGAATGGATGTAGAACCACTTGACTACGGAAATATTCCTGGATGTACGTATGCTACTCCTGAAATTGCTTCAGTTGGAATGACTGAAAAGCAGGCAAAAGAAGCTGGTTATGAACTGAAAATTGGAAAATTTCCTTTTTCAGCTTCAGGAAAAGCGAGCGCGTCTGGTAAAAAAGATGGTTTTGTGAAGGTGATTTTTGATGCTAAGTATGGTGAATGGTTAGGTTGCCACATGATTGGTGCCGGAGTAACCGATATGATCGCGGAAGCAGTTTTAGGTAGAAAGCTTGAAACTACAGGTCATGAAGTACTAAAAGCAGTTCACCCTCACCCAACGATGAGTGAAGCCGTTATGGAAGCTGTAGCTGCTGCTTACGATGAAGTGATCCACTTATAAGAAATACTGTTTTATATATTTAAACCCGCCTTCAAATGAAGGCGGGTTTTTTTTGTGTTTATGGTTAAAATGCAAATTGGTAACGAATCGAAATATTTGTCATTTCTATGAATTCTCAAGTTTATTTCAGCTCAGCGAAATAGAACTATTTAAATATTTTACTTCGGAAGAAGATCACAAAAGCAAAATTCAGTATCCCAGGGTTTTTCAGTATCACTATGACAATTATCTTCATCTTCCGCAGAAGAATAGGATCGCTTTACCTTCTCTCCTACTTCAAATTCAGCAGGTTTATTAAAAATTGGTCCGTCGTAAACAAAGGTGTGAAATTCTCCGTTTTCTCCGCAGGGATCAACATTTTCGGGTAAGTCATTTACAAACTCTTTATCGATAAGTCTTCCGCAGAAAGAATCATTTAGCACTTTGGAGTTCGTACAAACAACGATCGCTTTAAAATTGAGATCGATAAACTGCTGGAGCAATTCTTTTGTATTGAATTTCCATAAAGGAAAAACGGCCTGGATATTCGCTTTTTGTAATTGTTCTTCACGATAGGTTCGTAGATCCTCAAGAAATATATCACCAAAAATTGAGTGAGAATAATCTTCCGACTTTAATTGTTCTGTAGCCTCAGACATTACTTGATTATAGGTTTCCATTCCCGCATTGGCAGGAAGATCTATAATTTGCAAGTCCATTCCCATGCAATGAGCCTGTTCTATTAGCAATTCTCTGCGCACTCCGTGCATCGTAACTCTATCAACATCTGCACTTAGACTCGTTACTAGCTTTCCAACTTCCAGCTCGTTGTTCTTCCGGGCGTAGTACAATGCCATCGCAGCATCTTTCCCACTGCTCCAGTTGATATAAGCTTTATTCATTGTCCTTTAGAAAACTTTGAATGGCCAGGTCATAGCTTTGCAGACCAAAACCAACAATAATGCCTTTCGAGTTCGGTGATATATAAGACTTATGCCTGAAATCCTCACGGGAAAAAGTATTGGAAATATGAACCTCTACCACTGGAATGTTGATTGCCGCGACCGCATCTCCTATTCCTACTGAAGTATGAGTATAAGCAGCTGCATTGAGTATGATCCCATTAAAGTCTTCCTGGCCCTTCTGGATCATATCTATAAGCTCCCCTTCAATATTGGTTTGATCGTAAGAAAGCTCAATGTTTCTAAATTTGAACTGAAGTTCTGAAAAGTAATCTTCAAAACTTTTGCTTCCGTAAGTATCAGGCTCCCTGCTTCCCAACAGATTGAGATTAGGCCCGTTTAGTATTAATAATTTCATAAGGTGAAAATAATCAATTCTCAAGAAAAAGTAAGAATAGACTACGCAGTTCTAGAATGATGTTTTGAATTTGAAATTTAAAGGTTGTAGAGGTATATACTGCACAGGAGAAACTGCTTTCCCTGAATTTAAATTCTGAAAGCCAAAAAATTGAACGGCTTCTAACGAGGTATGCTTATTTACTTCGTATTCTACTCCAAGAACCGTGGTAAAATCATAGTCTCGCTTACCGTCAATACTTGAATGGATGATCTCCTGTCCACCCGACATTATTGAAAAGTCTGAATTCCCTAATTGATATTTTAAATTATATCTCATAATATCTGTCTTACTGGTCGGGTTCTCATACCTTACCTGATGAGGCTGTAATTTCAAACCCGGCAATATTTTACCAAGATCAAAAGTATCAGCTTCCAGGTTGCTATCATTGTAATATTTCACCTGCGCCTGCTGTCCTTCAAAATTAATTTTAGCACGATTTTCTTCAGGTGTTGATTTAGATTTTTCCCTTTCCTGAGCCACAAGGCTGGAAGAACATATAGCAAGGATCATAAAGACATTAAAAGATTTCAGCACAATTCAATAGGATTTAGTAGTCGCAAGCGTAATACAAATAATAACGAAGTTGTTCAGAATTATTCTAAAAAAAAAAGAAGATTTATTTTTCGATTTCAAATTTGAAGATTTCAGTGTATTAGAATTTATAGCCAACTCCAATCATCAATGAATTGAGACCCTGATCCAGATCATCATAGAGATCAAAAGGATCTTCGCCATGCCTGTTGGTTACTTCGTGATAATATTTTGCTTCAACGAAAAAATTATCATTGATATCGTACCCGAGACCAACTCCAAGGTCAAGTCCGAATTTATCATATATTCTACTGGATTCCTGTAATAACACGGTAGCCTGAGGTCCACCCTGTACATATATTCCGGAATCGCCAATA
Organism: Christiangramia marina; assembly: GCF_048285865.1. Lineage (NCBI taxonomy): Bacteria > Pseudomonadati > Bacteroidota > Flavobacteriia > Flavobacteriales > Flavobacteriaceae > Christiangramia > Christiangramia marina. The sequence goes on from NZ_JBLVTK010000005.1 coordinate 34,948, forward strand.
TCATATTGTAGCGTTAAAGGAACATACAAAAGGTTAACTTCAGAAACACGGGCATACTGAACTGCCGGAACCAGACTGAAAGATTCATTTAAAGTAATATCTAATAGCGCTCCAACATAAAAGCCAGAGGAGCTATCTGTATAATCAATTTCAGTATCGTTAAGAGTCGATATTGAGCTTAGATAACCAGCTGTAACTCCGAATGAAGTGTCCTGGGCAAAAGATGAAAAGGAAAGGATTACAAATCCTGCAATCAACATGATTTTTTTAAACATAGGTTTATAAATTAATGAGGTTAGTAAGTATAACAAGGAAAACGGAGCTTTTTCTTAAATATTACCGACTAACGTTTATAAATAAAAAAACCGAAGAGAATCTCTTCGGTTTCAAGACTTTAGAAAAGAAAAATCTAGAACTTATAGCCTACTCCAACGGTGAACGTATTTAAATTCAGTTTAAAATTATCATCTATCTCCCTTACCCTATCTGCGAATCGGTTTGTGAGTTCAAACGCATATTTAGCTTCAACGAAAAAACTCTCATTGATCTCATAACCTACACCAAAACCTGCATCCACACCTATTGTGTTTGTGTATTCACCTGGATCATCTTCGAGGTTCAATGTCGCTTGTGGCCCGGCCTGAAGGAAGACTCCGGAGTTCGCGATATGGTACTGCGCCATTACCGGAATAAATAAAAGATTGGTCTCTTCCACTCTACCATAATTTACTCCAGGAACAAGATGCCATGATTCGCTAAGTTCGAAGTCGGCTAAAACTCCAACATAAAAACCAGATCCGTCATCAGAGAAACTTACAGTCTCTTCACTTACTTTGAACTCGGCATTTAAATACCCTGCGGTAAGACCAAAAGTTGATTCCTGCGCAAAGGAACATAATGACAGCAGGGTGAATGCCATCGCACACATAATTGTTTTTAACATTACTTGATTGAATTTGTAGTTAGACCGCCAAAACTAATAATATTATATACCTGCAGAATTTTTCCTTCAAATATTTTGAAAAAAAAAAGCGGACAACGTCCGCTTTTTTTTACTGATTTTTCTATAGACTAGAACTGGTAACCAATACCTGCCTGCCAAACTGAATTGTGAGCATCAGATCCATCAAATACTTCCGTAAATCCGTAAGTATATCTACCCTGTATAAAGAATCCGCTATTAAGCTTGTACTCTAAACCTGCAGCACCGCCTATTTCGAAATCCTTCACCTGATCTTCAAGCTCGATATCACCACCGTTCTCTGTTGGAGAGTAATCAATTTCTTCATTCACCTTAAAGTTGAAAGAAGGACCAGCCTGAACACTCAAACCATCAGTAACGTATACTTTAGCAAGTACCGGTACCTGGATATAATCTAATTGGTATTCAATATTGTCATCAATATCGAAAATATTGTCTTCATCGATCGAAGCAAAATCATATCCCTGAGCAGAATATAATACCTCTGGCTGAATAGATAGTCTGTTTGCAACAGGAATTTCAGCAAGAACACCAATGTTAAAAGCTGTTCTATGACTTGGATCTTTAAAGTAATCTCCAGTTACGGTAGAAAAGTTTACACCACCCTTCACACCAAAACTCCAACTTTCCTGTGCGAACGAATTGGATACAAATCCCATCAACGCAACGGCTACTAATAAAACTGTTTTTTTCATCATTATTAATTTTTATTTCCGCCAAAAGTAGGGTACAACCTGTTAACAAAAAGTTACGCAAGCATAAAGTATTATTAAGACTCATGCCCCGCAATTACTATCTTTAACACATGAAATGGGAACATGCCTTAAAGGATTATACCAACTACCTTAAGCTTGAACGTGGATTATCAGATAATTCCATTTCGAACTATCAATTGGACGTACGAAAACTTCAGAAGTTTCTTAATGTTAATGATATTGAAGTTGGTCCCGGTCAAATTTCCGAAGAGATCATTCAAAAGTTCATTTATGATGTTTCTTCAAGCCTAAATGCCCGCTCTCAATCAAGATTAATTTCCGGCTTGAGAAGCTTTTTCGATTACCTGGTCTTTGAAAATTACCGGGAACAAAATCCTCTGGAACTTATTGAATCTCCAAAGACCGGACGAAAACTTCCCGATATTATTTCTACGGAAGAAGTTGATAGAATTATACAGGCGATAGATCTCGGTAAAACTGAAGGCGAAAGAAATCGCGCCATTATTGAAACCTTATACGGCTGTGGATTGCGTGTTTCTGAACTTACCGAACTTAAATTGTCTGATCTTTTCTTCGACGAAGGGTTCATTAAAATAACCGGTAAAGGGAATAAACAGCGGTTTGTTCCTATTTCAGAGTATACCATAAAATATATCACTCTCTATAAAGATGAAGTTCGTCCACATCAGCCAATAAAAGACGAATACAGCGATACACTTTTCCTGAATCGTAGAGGAAGGCAATTAACGCGGGCTATGATCTTCACGATCGTAAGAAAACTCACCGAGGAAGCCGGTATTAAGAAAAAAGTGAGTCCGCATACCTTTCGCCATTCCTTTGCCACCCATTTACTGGAAAATGGAGCAGATCTAAGAGCCATTCAGCAAATGTTAGGACATGAGAGTATTACAACTACTGAAGTATATGTACATGTAGACAGAACGCATTTAAGAGAAGTCATGGAAAGCTTCCATCCACGCCGATAGATATTAAAGTTCTGCTAAACCAATTTCAAGACTTTTCGCTCCCTCCATAAATCCTTAACTTCATAAAAAATTGAATTATGAAGACTTTAAAATTTAAGAATGGAGACCATATGGATGCCATAGGTCTTGGAACATGGAAATCTGAAAAAGGTGAAGTAGCGAATGCCGTAAAGATTGCTTTGAGCAATGGATATAGACACATTGATTGCGCCGCCACTTATGGTAATGAAGCTGAAGTTGGCGAGGCATTTGCTGAAGTTTTTGGCAAAGGCGATATCAAACGGGAAGATGTATGGGTTACTTCTAAATTATGGAACAATGCCCATAAAAAGGAAGATGTCATCCCAGCTTTAAAACAAACTCTAAAAGATTTACAGCTGGAATATCTTGATCTTTATCTTATTCACTGGCCAGTAGCTTTTAAACCTGATGTATCATTTCCGGAAAAAGCAGAAGATTTCCTATCTCTGGAGGAAGTACCACTTATAGAGACCTGGAAAGAAATGATCAAAGCCAAAGAGCAAGGCCTGGTAAAGCATATTGGAGTTTCCAATTTTAGTATTGAAAAACTAGAGGAGCTTATGAACGATACCGATCATTTACCTGAAATGAATCAGGTTGAACTTCATCCTTATTTGCAACAGAATAAGCTTCTGGAATTCTGCAGTAGAAATGGGATTAATGTCACTGGTTATTCTCCGCTGGGTAGTGGTGATCGTAGCGATGAAATGAAAGCTGACGACGAACCTTCTTTACTCGAAAATCCTGTGATCAATAAAATTGCTAAGAAACACGGAGCTTCCGCCGGACAAATCTTGATCAAATGGAGTGAGCAAAGAGGAACTGCTGTGATTCCAAAGTCCACCAATGAAGGTAGGATCAAGGAAAACCTGCAAAGCGCCGGTTTCCAACTGGATGAAGATGATTTAAAACAGATCGCAGATCTTGATGATCACTTTAGATATGTTACCGGGAAATTCTTTGAAATGGAAGGAAACTCGTATGAAAACATCTATAATGATTAAGAGTACAGAACTCAAAAAAAAAAGCCGTTCTTTCGAACGGCCTTTTTTTTTAAATAAACTTTTCAATATTTATTTTGCAACATTGACTGCTCTAGTTTCCCTGATCACGGTAATCTTCACCTGTCCTGGATAAGTCATATCTGTCTGAATCTTCTGGGAGATCTCGAAAGATAAGTTCGCAGCTTTATCATCAGAAACCTTTTCGCTTTCAACGATCACTCGAAGTTCACGTCCAGCCTGGATCGCGTAAGCTTTCTTCACTCCGCCAAAACCAAAGGCTATTTCTTCAAGATCCTTTAGACGTTGGATATAAGAATCAAGCACCTGTCTTCTTGCTCCTGGTCTGGCACCACTAATGGCATCACAAACCTGTACGATAGGAGATAAAAGTGAATTCATTTCGATCTCGTCGTGGTGAGCTCCAATCGCATTACAAACTTCCGGCTTTTCACCATGCTTCTCTGCCCATTGCATACCAAGGATCGCATGAGGCACTTCAGTTTCCGTTTCCGGGACTTTACCAATATCATGCAGTAATCCTGCTCTCTTAGCCAGTTTCGGATTTAAACCAAGTTCTGAAGCCATGACTCCACAAAGTTTGGCAACTTCTCTAGAGTGTTGTAGCAGGTTCTGCCCATAAGAAGAACGATATTTCATTCTTCCTACCATCTTAATCAATTCTGGCTGCAAACCATGAATACCAAGATCGATGACAGTTCTTTTACCTATATCAATGATTTCTTCTTCGATCTGTTTACGTGTTTTCTTAACTACTTCTTCAATACGTGCCGGGTGAATTCTACCATCGGTTACTAATTTGTGAAGAGATAATCTCGCAACTTCTCTACGAACAGAATCGAAACAGCTTAAAATGATTGCCTCTGGAGTATCATCAACAATAATTTCAACTCCTGTTGCTGCCTCCAATGCTCTAATATTTCGACCTTCACGACCAATAATTCGGCCTTTTACATCATCACTTTCGAGGTTGAATACTGAAACGCAATTATCAATAGCTTCTTCAGTTCCAATTCGCTGAATAGTATTAATAATAATTTTCTTCGCTTCCTGCTGTGCAGTTAGTTTAGCTTCTTCAACCGTATCCTGAATTAATGACATGGCATCTGCCTTGGCAGTATCCTTCAGTGATTCTATAAGTTGTGCTTTAGCATCTTCCGCAGAAAGTCCGGAGATAACCTCCAGCTGCTGCACTTTACTATTGTGAAGTTTATCGATCTCTTCCTGGCGCTTGTCTAAATAATCTACACGATGATTATAATCTGCAAGTTTAGCTTCGAGATCTTTATTTAATTTTTTGTTCTTGCTTAGCTCATTAGAAACATGAGACTCTTTATCCTTGATCCTTTTCTCTGCATCACCAATTTTCTTATCTCTGGATAAGATCACTTTTTCATGCTCAGACTTTAATTCAATAAACTTTTCCTTTGCCTGAAGAATTTTATCTTTTTTAATGCTCTCCCCTTCTGCTTTGGCTTCCTTGACGATGGAATTTGCCTCTTTCTTTGCACTGGCGATCGTATTAGAAGCCTTTTTCTTTTCAAGCATTTTTGCAATCGCAAAGCCTAACGCAAGGCCTACTACTGCTGCAACAATTATTATTAGTATTTCCATTTATATTGAATTAGATGTAAAAAAAAAGCCTGTATTAGCTGTGTTTTGGATTAAACTCCTTAAAATCAAGTTTAGGGCTAACAAGCTGATCAAGAATCCGCTCTCCCGGTAAAGGGACACGGCACGCTTTTACAACATAGACTTACCCTCTTTAAAGAATTCGTGTTGAGTTTATCAAAAAAGCACTAATACAGGCAGTAACCTTTATTATATTTTATGAACTTATGAGCTTAAATGTTCCTGTAACAGATCGTTAAGTTCCTTCAACTTATCTTCTGCTTCAATCATTTCACTCGACTTATCTATATTCTTCTGCTCTGTTTGAGCCGCAAACTGTAAAGCACACATGGCTAATACATCCTGCTTATCACGCACAGCATAGTTTTGCTCAAACTGTTTGATCATCGCTTCGATCTTTTTCGCTGCCTTTCGCAAACCTTCTTCCTGGCTGGGCTGAATGGTTAACGGATACACGCGGTCTGCGATCGATATTTTAATTTTCAGTTTATCTTCCATCCTAAATTATTCAGATAACTGAACGATGCACTGATCGATTTCCCGAATCAGGCTATTTATTTTGAGCTTCGTTTCTGTCTTATGTTCGGTACTGCCAAGCATCGCATTCGCAGCTTTCAGAGTTTGAATCTGATCCCTGGAAAGTTGTAAATCTCCCTCCAGCTTCTCATATTCAGATCTTACAGTAGTTAATTTCTGTTGTAGACATTCATTGGACTGCCTCAAAGACTCATATCTATGAAGGAGCTTACTGATCTTATTCTCCAGGTTATCAACTATTTCTGTCATATCACTCATAATCACTAAAAACGATGTGAACCCTTACAAAGTTAACATACGCTTTGAAATATCCCAATACTTTTTCAGGTGATTTAAAATAATAATGAACAATGTTAGTAATTCTCTGTAGGCAAGCCATTTAATATTGATAGAACTTTAATTAACTTTACAGCTGCTTTGAAAATGAAAAAGTCCCCAGATCTATGAAGAAAGCCTTATTATTCCTGTTATCCACTATCTGTATTCAGGTTCACTCCCAACAAGAATTACCTCAGGATTATTTTGAAAATCCGCTTAATGTACCCATCGTTCTCGCTGGAACCTTTGGTGAATTAAGGTCCAATCATTTTCATAGTGGACTCGATATTAAAACCCAGCAGCGTGAAGGCCTTGAGGTGAATGCTTCTGCGGAAGGTTATATTAGCCGCATCAATATTCAGCATTATGGCTACGGAAAGGCTCTTTACATCCAGCATCCAAATGGTTACACTACAGTGTACGGACATCTTCAGAAGTTATCTCCAAAGCTGAAGGATTATCTGCGGAAACAGCAATATGCTAAGGAATCTTACGAAATAGAACTTTTCCCAGAACCCGGTGAACTTAAAGTTGAAAAAGGAGAATTGATCGCCTATAGCGGCAATACAGGTGGTAGCGGTGGCCCGCATCTTCATTTCGAAATCAGGGATGGAAGCCAGCGACCAATGAATGCTCAATTATTTGGTCTGGATGTTGCCGACTCCAAACCGCCAATGATCCAGGGACTTTTCGCCTACCCTCTTGGTGAAGATGCACATGTAAATAATTCTCAGAACCGACAAAAATTAAAACTGATCCCACAAAATGACGGAACTTTTGCTGTTCCTGAAGTTGAAGCATGTGGTGAAATAGGCTTTGGTATTACCACTGTAGATCAGCAAGATGGCGCTTACAATCAGAATGGTGTTTTTAAAATAGAATCAAACCTGAATGGAGAAGAAGTTTTCGAAATAAACTTCGAAAAGTTTTCTTTCGCCGAAACCAGGCATCTTAATCAGTTGATCGACTATGAATATTATGCCACCAATAGAAGTAGAATACAACGCCTTTTTAAAACTCCGAGTAATCCTTTAAGTATCTACGGAAATATGCAGAATGAAGGATTATTAAATATTAAGGATAGTCTCGATTATCAATACACCATAAGAGTGACAGACCTTAAAGGCAATGAAAAGCTTATCCGCATTCCAATTAAGGGACAGATTAGTGATAAGATCGTTAAAAGAGAAACCCTGGAAACGGAATACCTGGCTTCCAGCGCAAATGGGCTCTCGGCCAAAGGAGGAAAAATGGATGTATATATTCCCGGTGGGAGTTTATATAATGACACCTATCTTGACATCATCTTCAGTGATGATGTTGTAACGGTACATCGCGATGAAATACCTCTACATAAAAATTTTACCATAGGTTTTGATGTAAGTGATCTTTCCGAAGAAGATAAAGCGAAAACCTTTATTGCTCGTGTTTCAGGTAATGGCAGGTTGAACTATTCAACAACTTATAAAAAAGGAAATCGCTTTACCACAGGCACCAGAACATTTGGTAATTATCGATTAGCACAGGATACGAATGCCCCGAGCGTTAGACCGGTTAATTTCTACGATGGTCAATGGATCTCAGGCAATGAAAACTTGAAGGTGAAGATATCAGATGATCTTTCAGGAATTCAGGATTTCAGAGCAACGGTAAATGGAAAGTTCATTTTGATGGAGTATGAATACAAGAACAATACACTCACGCATTACTTTTCAGATGATGTAGTGACCGAAACTGAGAATGATCTAAAAATTATTGTGAATGATAATGTTGGTAATACGACAACTTATACTGCGAAGTTCTTCAGAAAATAGACCAGGTATATAAAACAGAAAAAGCCCGAATCGATGATTCGGGCTTTTTTTATAGCTGGACTTTAATTTAGCTTTCTATAAAATCTTTTAAAGTAGCTACTACATAGTCAATTTCTTCTTTAGTATTGTATCGGGAAAATGAAAAACGCAAGGACGGCTTTTTTAAATCCTCTTCAGAACAAAATGCGTTCAGCACGTGACTACCGGAGTCACTCCCGCTCTGGCAAGCACTTCCTTTAGAACAGGCAATGCCTTTTAGGTCCAGCTGAAATAAAAGCATTAAAGCCTTCTCCTGACTTACAGGCAGACAAACGTTCAATAAAGTATAGGTACTTAGAGTATGATCTTCACAGGCACCATTAAAGCTTACCCCAGGAATCTCCTGCTTCAGTTTATCTATAAAATGTTGTTTTAGACCTTTTACATAAGCCTGTTCTTTGTCCAGATCCTGATAGGCAAGTTTTAAAGCCTCTTCCAGACCCACAATATTGTGCACACCTTCAGTTCCTGCACGGTGACCTCGCTCCTGCTCCCCACCAAAAATCAACGGTTTTAAACCAGAGTTGCGACGCACATACGCAAAGCCAACACCTTTTGGGCCATGAAATTTATGAGCACTTACCGCGGTAAAGTCGACAGGTATTTCTTCGAAATCCAGCTCAAAATGACCCACAGACTGTACGGTATCTGAATGAAAAAGTGCGTTATAAGATTTTACCAGTTGCGCGGTTTTCTTGAGATCCAGCATATTCCCAATCTCATTATTCACGTGCATTAGGCTTACCAGTGTCTTGGAATCTGAAGATTTTAATCGCTCCTCAAGATCTTTAAGATCCACATGACCTTTGGAATCCAGAGAAACATATTCTACCTCGATATCGAAACAATTCTGAAGTTGATTAACAGTATAAAGTACCGCGTGATGTTCGATTTTTGAAGTAATGATCCTTTGAACACCCAGATCTCTTACGGCTGAATTTAAAGCAAGATTATCTGCTTCAGTCCCTCCGGAAGTAAATACGATCTCAGATGCTTTTACATTAAGAATTTTAGCAACAGATTTTCTGGCCTGCTCGATCAGGGTTTTGGAAGATCTTCCGAAGCTATGCGTGGAAGATGGATTTCCATAGTTTTCTTTTAAAACGCTGGTCATTTTATCGACCACTTCATCCCGAATCTGGGTGGTTGCTGCAGAATCAAAATAGACATTTTTCATGGTCGCAAAATTAAAGGAAATAAAATAACTTCCTACATCTCTTCCTCATATCTTTGATTCCCGTATTTTTGTTTAAAAAGCAATAGAATGAAACGTATTTTGATCGCGATCGCGCTGCTTGGCCTGCTCAATTCCTGTGATGATGGAGATATTATTGTGACCGATTTTGATTTTGAAGACAGTACACTTCAATTTTGTGAAGGCGAGAATAAGTATGTGATCTACGCTACCAATAATGATGACGTAAACGAATCGATCTCCCTGGAATTCACCAATAGTAATATCACTACAGATGATGCTGGAAACTTTATTACCAATACTTCTGAAAATATCACTTTCTCTCTCAGTAGCACCAACAAGGTTATTTACCGTATATATAATGGACAGATCACTGGTAGCAGTTATTTCTGCCAGGTTGTTCCTCCAAGTGAACCAGTTCCAACAACAGAGTATGAGAGTGGCTCTGATGGAACTGTGACCATTGCTACCAGATTTACAGACGAAACCGGTGATGCAGATCCAGATGACGATGGTCTCTCTAATTTGGAAGAAGGTTGGGATCCAGATGGATTAAATCATCAGGATACAGACGGTGACGATATCCCGGATTACCTGGACGTGGATGATGATGGGGATAATGTACTTACCGAAAGAGAACGTGCTATCAACGAAGACTCGATATTGGATGACAATGGGGAAGTTGATACAGACGAAGATGGTGTACCAAATTATCTG
>NZ_JBLVTK010000005.1:44951-51861 GCF_048285865.1 Christiangramia marina
TGGAAACGAGACTGGAAGTAAGCGAGGAAGATGGGTTAACCAATCCAGGAAGCTTTAGCAGCACCGGGGATGGTGTTGCAAATTATCTAAATGATCAGCAAACTGCATTCATCCAACATGAGGAATATATTATACATAACATTACAAGGAATTATGGTTATCTCGTAACACTACGCAATTTCAACCTCGAAAGAAAAGATAATGGATCTGGAGAAACCATTGGCTTTAGCTCCTACCAGTTGGGTATGCTGAATGAGACAAATATTCCATTCGAATTGTGTCCTAATACGGTTGAGAATTGTGATGATGAAGAAGAGGAAACAGACGAAACAGAAGAAACTGTTGAAGAAACTTCTAATTAAGCATTCTGAAACACATACACTTCGGTAGCGCCAAGTCCATATTTCTGGTAATCTGCATCGTAGAATTTTACGTTCGAGTATCTTCCTAAAAGATACTCCAGCTCCATTTTGAGAACACCTTCGCCCTTGCCGTGTATGAATACGATCTTCGGAATACGCTTCTGAATGGCGAATTCCAGTTTATGGCGGGCATGATCTAGCTGTAAATTCAGCATTTCATGGTTGTACATATGTCGGCTGGATTTTACCAACTGATGAATGTGCAGATCTACTTCCATAGGCGGGGCACTGCGCTCCTTCGGCTTGATTCGTTCAGATCTTCTAGGCTTATCAGGTGTTTTTTGCCTGATTACCTGCTCCATATCGAAATCTGATACATCTTCAATGGCAAGTGAATCTTCGATCTTTACCAGTTCCTGCGCTTCAAAGTTCATCAAGAATCCATCTTCAGTCTTTATAGTAATACTATCATTCTGAACATCCTGAACTACACCAGCAAGGGCATCATCGATCACCTCTACTCTATCTCCTCTTTTCAGCATCATTTATCACTTTCATTTTGGCCTTCATGATCATCTTTAGTCGCAACCCAGAAGTTAGTCGCACGATAAAGCCCAAGCATAATAATGATTAGACCTATTATTTTAAAGTACGGACTTACATCATCAACAGATATGGCATAAAGAAGCAGCGCACCACCAAGAAAGATAAGTATCGTATTTATAACCTGAGAATTATTCATTTTCAAACAATTAAATCATATTACAGAATTTGGCGAATTCGATTTATGATTACATTTATTGCAAATTTATAGCTTTCGTGAAGCACACCTTGCTTTTTCTGCTGATTTTTAGTGCGGGTTCTGTATTTGCACAATTATCTGTCACATCTTCTGCGGAAGCAGAACACTACGTCTATGTCCAAAACAGGCTGCTTTACGTAGAGAAGGAAATTTCTATAGATCAGAAAGATCCTGGATCGAAAGCAGGCGTATACCTTCGTAACAATGCCGGACTGCTGCAGGGAGAAACGGATTTTAATAAGAATACAGGCACTGGAAAACTTTCAGTTTACCAACGTGGCAGATCTTCAGCTTTCGATTATAATTACTGGAGTTTACCTGTAGCCGTTAGAAATACAGAACAAAGGGTAGTCGATTATATATTCGCACCAAAAGATGTCTTAAACTCCGATAAAGCATCTCTTATTTCAGATCTAAACGGTACATCCAATCCACTGCAAATATCGAATAGATGGCTTTATGCATTCTCCGGAACCGGTTATTCAAACTGGCAGTATCTGGGAAATCAATTCGATCTTCTGCCAGGCGAAGGTTTCAGCATGAAAGGGGTGAATGGTATTAATCTCGGTATGATTAAATCTGAAGCAATTAATCCCGGAAATGCCCAGCTTTACGATTTTAGAGGCATCCCAAATAATGGTCTAATTGAAATACCTATAAAAAAAGACCAGATTCTGCTTATTGGAAATCCTTATCCCTCATTGTTTGATCTGGATCGATTTTTACTTGAAAATAAAGCTACTACAGGAATTGCTTATTTCTGGGATTCCAAAGCTGAAGTTAATTCTCATTATCTTTCAGATTATGTAGGAGGCTATGGCACATATTCACCTGGTTTAAGACAATACGCACCACCAATTTTCAGAAATGAATCTGGTGCAGAGCTTTTTCGAGGAGCAGAAGTCAATAGGAGTCCGTCGCCAATTGGCCAGGGATTTATGGTTATTGGAAAGCAGGATGGAATATTACGCTTCACAAACAGTCACAGGATCTATAAGGGTGATGATCAAATCCCGATCTTCAAGAATACACAGGAACAAGGGAGCACCACTCTGACTTTGAAAATTACCTTTAATTCTTTACACGAAAAAAACCTGATACTTGGCTTTGATGACAGATCTACAGAGCTGGTCGATCATGGAATGGACGCTAAAAGTATGGAACAGAAATCAAATGACATTTTCTGGGACCTTAACGATATCAATTACGTTATAAATGTTCAGCCGAAAATTGATGAGAAATTGATTCCGCTACTACTTCAACTGAAGGAAAATACAGAAGTGGAGTTTAGCATTTCAGATCTACAAAATTTTGATCCAGACAGGGTCTTTATATATGATGCCGTACAGAATTTGTATTTCGGAATTCGTTCTGGCAGTTTAAGTTTAAGCCTTCCAGCAGGACACTATAAAAACCGGTTTTATCTGAGTTTCATTGAAAATTTACCTGAAGAGCAGGAAGAAAATTCGGAAGAGATTGATGAATCCGAAAGTAATGAAGAGCAGCAAAATACTGACGAAGGTTCTACCGAAGACAGTAATTCTCAGGATCCTGAGACAGAAGATTTGAAAGTATTCGACTCCAAACCACCACGCGTTCTTCTTAATTCCATAGAAATATTTCAAAATAACAAACAGGAGCAACTTGAAATAAAACTATTTTACGATAGCTGGATCACCCAGGTAAGCATGTATGATTTGCAGGGAAAGCAGGTATACCAGCAGGTTCTGCAAAACAGGGAAAAAGAATTTTTATATCCTACCGGTAATTTGAGTAATGCTATTTATATTGTGAAGGTAAAAACTCATGATCAAATAGAGATCAGCAAAAAAATAAGAATAAGTAATTGAGTTCGATAGAAGAATACATGCTACCCTGCCTGAACAAAAGCGTCTTTGGTATTGATTGTACCGGATGCGGAGCGCAGCGTTCTCTAGCATTATTGCTTGAAGGTAGTTTTGAAGCCGCTTTTTACATGTATCCTGCCATATATAGCATCATTCTATTACTAGTCTTTGTCGTTTTCAATCTGTTCTTTAAATTCCGGCATGATCATACTATCAAAATTGGTCTTATAATTTTTAACGGGTTCATCATCGCCGGAGCTTACCTGTACAAAATGTTTTATATATTTAATTAACCAATAACTAACTACCAATGGAACAAAGAGAATTACCAAATTCAACCCTAATCCTCGTCTTCGGAATTTTATCAATCGTAGGCTGCTGCTGCTATGGAATTGCCGGAATCATCTTCGGTATTATCGCATTAGTGATGTCTAAACGTGCAATGGAAATTTACAATACAGACCCTCACTTATACACGGGATATAATAACGTGAAGACTGGGAAAATCCTGGCAATTATAGGTCTTGTACTTAGTGGGATTTCTATTCTAATTACCATCGTAAGTTTAATTGTCTTCGGCGGTATGGAAGGTGTAGAAGAAATGCAAAGAGAGATTTTAAGAGAATATGGTGGATAATAATCTTTTGAGTGAAAATAAAAAAACCCACTATTAAGCGGGTTTTTTTATTGATAGAAATGCCATTACTTTTCGAATTGCTTAAGAGTTTTGACAATAATATTGACACAATCTCTCAATTGCTCTTCATTCATAACCAATGGTGGAGCAAAACGAATAATATTACCATGCGTTGGTTTAGCCAGTAAACCGTTTTCTTTAAGCGCCATACAAATATCCCAGGCAGTTGTACTATCTGGAGAATCGTTTATTACGATAGCATTTAGCAGTCCGCGTCCTCGTACAAGTTCCACAATATTGCTTTCTTTAATGTAATCATCTAGCAATTGTCTAAATAAATTACCTAGTTTTCTGGCATTCTGAATAAGGTTCTCATCTTTAACTACATCCAGAGCTGCAACAGCGACTGCAGCGGCAACCGGGTTACCTCCAAATGTAGAACCATGCTGTCCAGGTTTTATAACTTCCATTACTTCATTATCTGCAAGTACTGCAGATACTGGGTAATTCCCTCCAGAAAGTGCTTTACCTAAAATAAGAATATCAGGTTTGCTATAAGTTTCTTCCTGTCGTTCGCAGTGATTTTCACAGGTACAGGGACCACAAACAGCCAAAAGACCACCAGTTCTGGCAATACCTGTTTGTATCTCATCTGCCATGAATAAGACATTATTTTTGTTACAGATCTCCTTCACTCTTCTCATATAATCATCTGTAGGCGTATAAACACCTGCTTCACCCTGAATTGGCTCAATAAGGAAACCAGCGATATTCGGATTATTTTCTATTGCTTCCTCCAGGGCATCTACATCATCATAATTGATCTTGATAAAACCAGGTGTATAAGGACCAAAGTTCTTACGGGCTCCCTCGTCATTCGAAAAAGAAATGATCGTAGTGGTTCTTCCGTGGAAATTATTTTCAGCAACAATGATCTGCGCTTCTGTTTCTTTCACACCTTTTTTCTCATAAGCCCACTTACGTGCAATTTTGATAGCTGTTTCAACTGCCTCTGCACCGGTGTTCATTGGTAAGATCTTGTCAAAACCGAAATACTCAGTAGCATATTTTTCATAGGCACCAAGAACATCATTATGAAAAGCTCTTGAAGTAAGAGCCAGTTTGGACGCCTGTTCGTACATTGCACCAACAATCTTTGGATGACAATGCCCCTGATTTACTGCGGAATAAGCCGATAGAAAATCATAATATTTTTTGCCTTCAACATCCCAGACATGAACACCCTCTCCCTTACTTAATACTGCAGGTAACGGATGGTAATTATGGGCTCCATGTTGATCTTCCAGTTGTATCGCTTCAGCTGAAGAATTGACTTTAGGTAATGGCATGTTAGTTCTTAATTTTTTGAATTAGTGTTTGGTTATTCCTACTTTTCCGCTTGAATTAGCGCTATTTGGAGAGAAATCATCCTTTAAATTGGTATTGCTGCAAATTACTAAATGTTTGCTGAAAATTTCAACTGGCCTCTCTTTAAATCTTGTTAATTATCCTATTTTTGCGCTATGGCAAGAAGAAACAAGAACAAGTTATTTACTGAAATTGAAGTGGTAGATGCCGGAGCTAAAGGTAAGGCAATTGGCAAGTCTCCAGATGGTAGAGTAATCTTTATAGACAATGCTGTTCCTGGGGATATAGCAGATATTCAAACTACCAGAAAAAGAAAATCATATTACCAGGGAACTGCAGTAGAGTTCCATAAACTTTCAGATAAAAGAACAGAACCAGTTTGCCAGCATTTTGGAACCTGTGGAGGTTGTAAATGGCAGAATATGGATTATAAGTTTCAGCTTGAATATAAAGAAAACGAGGTGATCAATAATCTACAGCGCCTTGGTAAAATTGAATTGCCTGAGGTAACTCCAATTCTTGGGAGCGAAGAGATTTATTTTTACCGGAATAAAATGGAGTTCTCCTTCAGTGACAGTAGGTGGCTCACCATGGATGAAATTCAAAGCGGTGAAAATATTGAAGATCGAAATGCCCTTGGATTCCATATTCCGGGGATGTGGGATAAAATCCTCGATATCAAAAAGTGTCACTTACAGGCAGATCCAAGCAATGCCATCCGAAATTTCACCAGAGAATTCGCTACTAGTAATGATATCTCCTTTTTTAATACAAGAAACCAGGAAGGCTTGTTGCGAACCCTTATGATCAGGACCTCCTCTACAGGTGAGATCATGGTTTTGATTCAATTCTATTCAGAAGATAAAGCAAAGAGAGAATTACTTCTAAATGCGTTAAGCACGGAATTTCCTGAGATCACTTCCTTACAATATGTGATCAATAACAAAGGAAATGATACGATCTATGATCAGGAAGTCATCTGTTTTAAAGGTCGCGACCATATTTTTGAGGAAATGGAAGGTCTTAAATTCAAGATCAATGCTAAATCTTTTTACCAGACAAATTCAGAACAGGCTTACAATCTTTACAAGATCACACGGGAATATGCAGATCTTAAAGGTGACGAACTGGTGTATGACCTTTATACCGGGACTGGAACTATTGCACAATTTGTAGCTAAAAATGCGAAAAAAGTAATTGGGGTTGAAGCTGTTCCTGAAGCGATCAAAGATGCCCGGGAAAATGCTGAACGCAACAATATTGAAAATACAGAGTTCTATGTGGGAGATATGCGTAAAGTTTTTACTGAAAGCTTTATCGCAAAACATGGCAAACCTGATGTGATCATTACAGATCCACCACGCGATGGAATGCATAAAGATGTAGTAGCTCAAATACTGGGAATAATGCCTGAAAAAATTGTGTATGTTAGCTGTAATTCTGCTACACAGGCCAGGGATCTTTCTTTGATGGATGAACACTATAAGGTCACCAAAACAAGAGCTGTGGATATGTTTCCTCAAACACATCACGTTGAGAATGTTGTCCTTCTTGAAAAACGATAAAACTAATGAACACCAGGTTTTTACTTTTTGGCTTACTCACTTTGGTTTTTATTTCAGGATGCCAGAGAGATGATATTTGCCCGGAGTCGGCAGATATCACTCCATTTCTAATTCTTCGGTTTTACGATATTGAAGATCAGCAGTTGGCTAAAGCACCTCAGAATTTAAGTATTCGAGAGGTTGGAGATGATACCACTTTTGTAAGCATTAGAAGTAATAGCAGCACCCTAACCTATTTTAGATATTCACAGGATAGTATTGCGATCCCGTTACGAACGGATTCTGGTGAAACGAACCTTGAATTTATATTAAATACTGCGGAAACTCTT
>NZ_JBLVTK010000005.1:51900-61272 GCF_048285865.1 Christiangramia marina
AATCCACAAAACACAGATACTCTACGTTTTTCATATACCGTACAGGAGGAATATATAAATCGCGCCTGCGCCTATAAAGCTAATTTCATTGGCTTAAAGGTAAATTTAGAAGGTGGTGAAGACGATTCCTGGATGCAAAACATACAGATTCTGGAAACTAATATTGACGATCAAAATAATGCCCATGTTTCGATATTTTTCTAGTTTCATTCTAATATTTTGCACGTCACTTCTTACAAGTGCTCAGGAACAATCCACGACAAAGGATACCGTAAATTATAATGAAAAGTATGGGATTCGGGTTGGAATCGATATTAGTAAACCTATAAGAAGTGTCTTTGATGACAATTATAGTGGAATTGAATTAGTTGGTGACTATCGATTCTACGATAATTTTTATGTTGCTGCAGAACTTGGAAATGAAAAGATAACTTTTGAAGGTGATAATATTCAAACCCTATCCAATGGTAGCTATATAAAGCTGGGTGGAGACTACAATGCCTATGAGAATTGGCTGGATATGCAAAATGTCATTTTTGTGGGTGTTCGTTATGGATTTGCCACTTTTTCACAAACACTGGAAGAATATACTATCTATACTTCTACAGATTACTATGGTGTAAATACCAATACTGAAGATATTGAATCTACGGGACTTACAGCTAGCTGGGCTGAAGTTATGGTAGGTATTAAAGTAGAGATCATCAATAATCTATACTTATCTGCCAACGTTCAGCTCAAGAGAAGAATTAGTCAGAGTGAACCAAATAATCTGGACAATCTTGCGATTCCTGGTTTTGGAAGAACTTATGATGCCAGTGAATTTGGAGCAGGTTTTGGCTACTCCATTAGTTATATGATCCCATTCTACAAAAAAGCAAGGAACTAGTCCTCCTGCTTACTCTTCTTCTTAGAACCTTCATAAAGCACGTACTTCAAAAGTCGTCCTTCAAGCGGTCCGTTATATAATTTTATCTTTCTGGAAGCTCTTAGCCCAACACTTTTAATCGCATCAAAATTGGTGGCAATAAACCAGGCATGGGTGCCAGGATATCCCTGTTTTAAGGTGTCCCCTATTTTTCCGTAGAAATCTTCAATATCGATCTCGAGTCGCTCACCGTACGGTGGATTGAAAAGCATATGAAGATAACCCTCATTCTGCTTCACACTTTCGAAAAAGCTCTTCTGTTCAATTTCAATAAAATCGCCCAGATTCGCATTGGCTACGTTATCCTTAGCTTTCATTACTGCGGAAGGAGCCTTGTCATAACCTCTTATTTTAAAATGGAAATCACGCACTTTCTTCAGTGCTGAACCTTCAATCTTTTCATAAAGATCTTCATCCCAGTCATTCCATTTTTCGAATGCAAATTCCTTCCGGTTTAGGTTTGGCGGAATATTGCACGCGATCATAGCGGCCTCGATTGGAATTGTTCCACTACCGCACATTGGATCCAGAAAATCACATTGACCATCCCATCCAGACATTAGCAACATCCCCGCGGCCAGCACTTCGTTGATAGGCGCAATATTGGTTGCGGTTCTATAACCTCGCTTGTGAAGACTATCTCCAGAACTATCGAAAGATACATTACAGAAGTTATTCTCAATATGGATGTTAATTCGTAGATCTGGAAAATCAAGATCCACATCTGGTCTTTTACCAAATTTCTCCCTGAATCTATCTACGATTGCATCCTTGGATTTTAAAGCTACATATTGTGAATGCGTGAAAATATCTGAATGTACAGCGGAATCTATAGCAAGACTACCTTCCACATCTAAAAATTTTTCCCAGGGTAACTTTTTGATATTATCGTAAAGTTCCTGTTCAGAATTTGCTTTGAAGCTTTCGTATGGCTTCAATACCTTGATAGCGGTACGCAGACACAAATTGGCTTTGTACATAAAGCCTTTATCACCAACAAAACTCACCATTCGATTACCCTCCTTGATATCCATTGCACCAAGGTCCAAAAGTTCTTTTGCCAATATCGATTCGAAGCCAAATAAAGTCTTGGCGATCATTCTGTAGTTATCCATAGTACTGCTTTAAAGAACCACAAAAATAAAGTAATTTTGTCCCATACGATAATATTTACAGGATACTTCAGTCTAAACCGCAGTTCCTGTCCTAATTGAATTTCAAGGTGCCGGAAAGCTTATATATTTACCTGTTACCAATCCTGGCTGTCATCGCTGGATATATCATTTCAGTATTCTTAAAACCAGGAAGTTCCTCAGGTTTTAAATTATTATTGGCATTTAGTGGAGCATATCTTCTGGCTGTAACTGTACTGGAATTACTTCCAGAAGTTTATAATTCTGCAAATGAAGATATTGGTGTATTCATCATGCTAGGACTTCTATTGCAGATCGTGCTGGAATTTTTGTCGAAAGGTGCTGAACATGGTCACATGCATCATAATAAAGATTCTGCAGCATTTCCCATTACACTTTTAATTAGTTTGAGCATACATTCTTTGCTTGAAGGTTTTCCTATGGATCATGATAATCATCTTCTGCATGGTGTTGTAATTCACAAAATTCCCGTTGCAGCAATTCTTTCAGTATTTTTGGTACAGAGTAAACTCAGCAAACCAAAAGTTTTTGTATTCCTGTCTTTATTCGCTGCCATGACGCCCCTTGGAAACTGGCTTAAGAACAACATTCCTGAAATCGCCCGATATGCAGATGAGATCAACGGTGTAGTTATTGGTATTTTTCTTCATGTATCTACTACGATCCTATTTGAATCCTCCAAGAACCATTCATTTAATGCTTCTAAACTGGGAGTTATAATACTAGGGGTTTTACTCGCTTATTTCATTTAAATGTTTAGTAGAGAGGAAGCAAAACAAATACGCCAGGAATTCTGGACTAGCTTCGGAAAAGAGTTTCCGCATAAATGGTTGCTTTATAATACCAAGATGAAAGAGATTCAGCTAAAGTTTAGCTTTGAACATAAAATTGCGCAGGTTTCCTTAGATATAACAGATGCTGATGAACTTATACGTGACTATTATTTTGAAAAACTTCTTTCTTTAAAGACGGTACTAAAAGATAGTTACCTTCCGGAAATAATCTTTGATAAAGACTATTTTCTACCCGAAGGCAAGACCGTTTCTCGTATTTATGTTGAAATGGAAGGAGTGAATATTTACAACAAAAAATTCTGGCCTGAGGTGAAGCAATTTCTTGCTGAAAACATGCTGAAGCTGGAAGAGTTTTTTGATGATTTCCAAGATTTTATCAAAGACTAAAGTCTTATTGGTAATTTTTAGTAATTTAAATTCTCAAAATATAGCTACTTCTGGTCTTTACCCTACCTGATCTCGTCATTTTATAACTAACCAAAATTTTTAAAAATGAAAACGATTAAAATTTACTATTCACCTTCTGATTGATTCTTCTAAGTTCATTTTCATCAGGTAATGAAAATTCTGAAGTAGATCGAGCGATGGTGGTTGACACCTGGAATCTGGAAGCCTTCGATTATTCCGGAAGTACAAGCGGTAATTTTGAAATAGTCGATCTTAGCTCTGACTACAGCGGTGAAGCCAGGAATATCGATGCAGCCTTAAGCTTTAACGAGGATAATACTTTCAATTTTGAAGGCAGTTATGATGTTGTTTTAGAACCGAAGGAATGACGTTTCTTCTACCGGAAATTGGAGAATGGAAGGTGATTACATTACATCTTCGGCAGCTCTTGGCCACGTTAAGGGACAGGGTGTTCAGGGTCCGGAAGAAGGTAGAATGAATATATTCCAATAGATTTTTATGCACTTCTAAATTAAAATTCTAATTCGGTTAAATAAGGTTGTGCCTCCTCGCCTTCTCCACAGCTTCAATTTTAGAGTGCACCTGTAATTTTTTATAAATATTTTCAATATGTTTTCTAACTGTATTAGGAGAAAGGAAAAGCCGTTCCGCAATAAGGGTGTGGCTCAAACCAGTACACAGATATTCAAGTACCTCAATTTCTCTGGAAGACAGCGAAATTTCTTCCTGATATGCCAGTTGGGTTACAGCTTCTGGATTTCGTAATAATTTCAAAGTTTTTTTTGCTATAGAAGGAGTCATTCCTGCGCCTCCGTTCATAGTACTAATAATACCCCTATGTAGGTCTTCCGGATTCGTATCTTTTAGAAAATAACCATCTGCACCTGCTTTTATAGCATTAAAAATATATTCGTCATTATCAAAAACCGTTAGCATGATGATCTTTATGTGCGGAAATTTTTGTTTTACCAGCATCGTTGTGTCAATACCATTAAGACCAGGCATTTCGATATCCATCAAAATTAGATCAACATTCAGGTTTTCCTGTAGTTTTTGCAATAATACCTCTCCTGAAACCAGAGATATTCGATGCTCTAGATCATTGAACAGAGAAACTTTCTCCTCCAGCGCTTTGAGAAGAAACCTATTATCATCTAATATCGCTATTCTAATTTTCATATTGAAAAAATTCCGCAGAGACCATGACGATCCTGCGGAAGATTAAAATCCATTCCCCCAATAAATGGATGATTAAAAATATCAAGAGGCTGCATAATATAAAATAAGGCATATGCACTATTTAGTAACTACAACTTCTACACCCTCATTAAGTTCTGAATGAACTTCAATAGTGGCATGAATATCCTTGGCCCTTTTTTCCATATTATATAATCCATTACCATATTTAATGAGATTCGGATCATAACCAACCCCATTATCCTGTAATTTAAAGACGATTTCAGAATTTCTTTGTTCGCCATAAAAAGTAATAATTTCAGCGGCAGAATACTTAATCGCATTATTTAAAGCCTCCTGAATAATCCTAAAAATATTAATACCCTCTAAAGCAGTAAATGTCTTATCTGAATTTACTTTGAACTCGGAAATAAATTTCTTTTCTGGATGGAGTTTTCTGGCATTTTTAAATAATTCCTCTATACGAAACACCAGTTCTTCCAAACTAATATTTTCTTTATTCATTGCCCATATGGTGTCTCGCAATTCATTAATGGTAAGAGTTGTAAACACCCGAATCTCATCTATTTTGTTAGCAATTACTGAATTCTCCTGCTTAATTTTGAACTTAAGATTGTCCAGGCTGGAAATAATAAAAGTAAGCTGTGATCCTATATTATCGTGGAGGTCCCGACTTATTCTCAATCTTTGTTCCTCTAATCTATTCTGAGTTTCGATTTTTGCGAGTGCAACGTCCAGTTCTTTTTCTTTTGAAAGTTGTTTTTTTTCTAGATTTTTCCGGTTTATAATTAAATATGCCAGCAAGCTACCGAGTATTAATAATGCTAGAATCCCTGAAATAGCGAAATTTCTTCTCTCTATTTCCAACTCGTTTTCTGCGATCTTATTCTTCTGAATTAAAATTTCGTTTTCTTTCCGCTCTGTTTCAAATTCCACATTCAATTCAGCAATCTTCTCCTTCACTTCAATTGAATTGATACTGTCTTTGAAGATGTTATATTTTTCGAGGTAAAATAAAGCGGAATCTGTGTTGTTTCTCAATTTATATGCTTCAGACAGTTTCTGATAAGTATACTGAGCCAGAAAATTATAGTTTTCTTCCAGTGCTAAAGGTATGGCCTGATGAAAACTTTTTATGGCTAAAGATGCATTTTCCTCTTCAAGATAAACTTCTCCTATCTGTGTGAAGTTTTCAGCAACTCCTTTTGGATCGTCATTTTTAATCCTGATTTCTTTGGCTTTTTCAAAATAATATCGAGCGCTATCAAAACTTCCTAATTGCCCGTAAACACCAGCGAGATTACTGTAGCTGTAGGGAATACCCACCTTGTAATCATCTTCCAGAACTATTCGAAGTCCTTTTTTATAATAGAGCTCAGCGCTATCAAGTTCTCCCTGCATTTCTTTTAGCACCCCATAATTATTATAAATTCGGCTTTGTATAAATCTAAAATTCCCTTCTTCAGCAAGCTTTCTGCCCTTAACCATATAGTATTGAGCCTTTTCTATATCTTCCCGCTTGAGCTTATATCCTAGCTCGCCATAAGAATCAGCTACTTTTTCCTCATTACCAGAATTTTCATAACTCTTAATAGCCTTAAGCATATATTCCACGGCTTTGTCTTGATTGCCTCTATAACCAAAAATGGTTGATAATTGCCAGTAGGAATCGGCAATTCCATTGATATAATTCAATTTTTTGGAATGCTTTAGATTATTATTGAAAATGACCAGCAAAGAGTCTGAAGAAATATTTGAATCCTGAATGGTCAGAGAATTTAAAGAATCAATTTCAGTTTTGGTCTGCGAATTTGCCTCCTTAGTTACAAAAATTACAATTATCAGGAATAATAATTGCTTCATAGATTGATAATAGTATTGGTTAGCGTATTCTAATTTACATTTTTTAAACAAACTAAAACTTCAGAAAGGTTGTAAGTCAGCAAATTATAGGTGTAAAGACATTTTTTTCTGCTGGAGATTTTAGACAACCTTTGTTTTTCTTGCATTTTTAACTGAAAAAGTCTGTTCTTATGTTTAGACTTCAATTGCTTTGATTTATTTATTTCAGAAAAAATCATGAAAACCAAAACACCGGAAAATATGATAAATACGTGGATGATGACCTTCATAATTTTTTAAAAAAGAGGCCGGCAACTTTCGCCAACCGACCTCAGATATAAAAATCCAATAAACATTGAGTTTTTATACAATTTCTACTTCGATAAATCATAAGCGTAGATACTACTATTATTAGCTTTATAATAAAGTACACCTCCGAATTCATCAACTTTGTATTCTGGTTTTTTATCTTGTAAGACAATTTCTTTTTCAACTTTACCAGAATCCTTGTTGACCTTCACCAGCCCAGTTCCACCGTCCAGTTTCGTAAGAATGAACTGGTCATTTTCAGTTGCAGAACTGGCTTTGAAACGCTGAGACATAACTTTAAAAGAGGCATCGCCAATACCAGCAAACATATCTGCAGCACGTTTAGCTTCTTTTCCATAATCATTGTAATTCTTAAGATCATTACTGCTACCAAAACCAGTCTTATTAGCACCTGCACGAGCAGAACTTGCCATAGCCAAAGCTGTACTTGCAACAGCCATAACACCAGCAGCGACCTTTAAAAATCCACTGTTTGATGGAGATTTGTAATATTCATGAAATAATTCGTCACCGTTTGCACCAAACATTGCTACATTTTGACTTGAGGAAAGAAATACTCCATCCTCTCGAATTTCCATATGATTAGGTTGCTCTTTTTCTTCAAAATCAAATTTTCCAAAATCTGAAATATCGCCAGTACTTTCTTCTACAGCATAAATTTTATCATCAGCACTAATCAGGTACTGTGAATTCTTTTCATCGTAAGCTGAAGCAACAGCAGCGGCTTTTTTATACTTTAGAGGTTTATTCCAAACTTGTTCACCTGTTTCCAGATTTACAATATTTGCATCTTCATCTGTGATATAAATAAGCCCCTGAGGCGTATGGGCCATAATCTGAATGTTTTCTCCGGTTTTTAATGGCTTTTTAAATAAGGTATTTCCATCGTAAGAAATTTTATTAATTCCACCCTCATAAATTCCGAAAAGAATACCATCTTCCATAGTATAGAAATGCTGAACATAGCCTTTAGTTTTAGGAGCTTTGTCCCATAAATCTTCACCATTTGAAGCATCTAAAAAAGCTATATTAGATTCATTTTTTTTACTCATAACACCTCCATTACCACTTTGGTCACTTACTACCGCAAGCCCATTGTCTAAAATTTTAAAATTTGAGATCGTTCCTTTTACCTTTCGGTCATCCTGCCATAGTTCAGCTCCATTTGAACCAACTTTATGAATTCTGGTATTGCTGCCATTATTTACAGGTTCAAAAGCGTAAATTTCTTTTTCAGTATCATCGGCTACCATCCAGCCAATATTCTTCATCTTATTTTCCCAAAGTGTTTTTCCAGAAAGATTTTTACTTATCAAACCCTGGCTTGTTGGTACAATTAGGGAACCTTTCAGCAGAAGTGGTTTTCCTGTCACTGCAAAATACTTAGCCGTAACTTTTCCAGGTTCATTTAGAAAAAATGAATAATCCAATTTTCCAGCAGAAAGATCATAAACAGCCACTTTTGGTGTATTTTTTTCAGCAGCATTGCCATCTTTCTGCAATCCTGAAATTACCAATTTATTCTGTGGAAGTATTACATCAAAAGTGAAGATTTGTTTCCAACCAAGATCATCTGTTTTGAAAATTACTCTTCCAGATACATGATCTATAATTGCTCTTTTTGTACCTGTTAAAGCAGATAGACCAGCCATAGGTCCTTTTCCGCCACCCTGCGCAACAATAACATATGGAGATAGCGGAACAAATTCCATTTCTTCAGTCTTTATAGCCCCGAATTCTGTAAAATTGAATAAAGGTTTGCTGTTTTTTGCTGAAATTCCAGAAATACCATCATTTGTAGCAACGATTAAGGTGCCAGTCCCTGTGAGTGTCATCTCATTAATTTTGGCACCTAAATCATAAGTTTGATCTGGCTTTGTTTGACCAAAACTAATGTAAGCCGTTAGCATGCTTACTAAAAGCATGAGTTTAGAAATAATTTTCATAATATTAACTTCTAAAGTTCACATTAAACTTTCCTTCGGAAATTGTTCTCACAGAATCGTCATTTCCATTTTTCCCTTTAAAGTTAAATGTCCCTTTAACTCCTGAACTGGTCTCTTCTGAAATGGTAATGGAACCATTTGAAGCTCCCGAACTATAAAGTGTAGTCCAGATTTGAGTTGCCATAGGATTGTTTACATCAGTTTCTGTGTAAGTAGCTGAGCTGGAATTTGAAGATCCAAAAGTGAAATCATAAGTACCTTCCCCGGTATACCCCATTATATTGATGGTTATACCTTGTCCGTCAGCGTTTGTTCCCTGCACCATGAGCATGGTACTGGTAGAGCCTATAGTTTGTTTAACTGCATTGGATGAAGCTGGAAAAGACTTGAATGCTCCAGCTCCACTAATATTGGCGGTCATTTCTCCACCTCCATCACCAGAACCGTTTTCATCATCATCTTTTGAACATCCGGTTAATGATAAACTGAAAACTGTTAGAAATATCAAACATGTTTTAAAAAGTTTTACTCCTCTCATTATTATCGGGTTTAGGTTAATAATTGAAGAGTAAAACTAAGGAGGGAAAGTTTTGGTTTCAATACGTCATTTGACGTATTAAAGGGGCATAAAAGTGAATGGCCTCCTTGACTTTATGGTATAAAAAAACCCTTCATCGCTATGATGAAGGGTTCTTAAGAAGAAGGCGACGACATACTCTCCCACAATACAGCAGTACCATCTGCGCTAACGGGCTTAACTACTCTGTTCGGGA
>NZ_JBLVTK010000006.1:0-7248 GCF_048285865.1 Christiangramia marina
AGCAGTATGTAATAAGCTGCTAAAGCAAGCATTTGCAATTGCAAAATCAGGAACCTATTACCAGGAAAATTATATGTCGAAATTAGCTTAAAAGTACTAGGATTTTACCTTAGTTCTTTGTTGGCTACCGTTATTTACCGTTCAAATTTTTTGCTAGTTCGAATGCTAGGTCGTCAATATTTCTCATTGTCGAGTTGAATGCAGAAACATTCGATAATATTATCACAGCAAAGTGATTTTTTGGTTCAATGATTATTGACGAAGAGTATCCAGCAGTGCCTCCATTATGCCAATACAAATCTATATCATTTTTAGACTTTATTATATGCCAGCCTAAACCAATTTTCATTCTATCATCTATAGTGAATGTTGGTTTTCTAGTTAATTCTAATTCAAAATTATCTGGATTAAATTGAGCTTTGGCAAATTTTGATAAATCCTCCGTGGTTGATAAAATTCCACCTCCTCCAAATAATGCATCAAAATCCCAATTTTTAACTTCTTTTCCATTCTGGTCTAGACCTTTTATTAAACTACCATCTAAATTTCTAGAGTCTGTATAGGAATTATTCATTTTATATTCATCAAAAATATGCCGTTTAAGTAATGTCTGAAAACTTGATTTTTGAGTGATTCCAAGTGTGTATCCTAACAATCCAGCTCCTAAATTTGAATAGTTGTAAGAATTTGTAGAATCATTTTCAATTTTTAAATAGTTTTTGAGATAATCTTCAATCTCCCTATTGCCATAGTCTTTATATGGATTAATTTCATTGCTTAAATCCAAATTTTCAGGAAGGCGGGGTAATCCGGAAGTATGATTTGCTAAACTTTTAAATGTTAGTATTGTATTATTGTTTAAATCGAAGGGATAAAAAGAGTTAATAGTATCATCTAGTTTTAGATTTCCACTTACTACTAGTGAAGCAAAAACGGTAGAAGTAAAAACTTTTGTAATTGAGCCAATTTCAAAAACTTTATCTTGATTTTTATATTCTTTTATACTGTCATTTTCTCTCTTGATACCATAAAAACTAGTTTCTCCATTTTCTATAACTGCAATAGACAATTGTGTATTATTCGGAAAATCTTGCGCTTTTAAGAAAATAGATTCTGCGATTTCTTTGGGGTAAGTTTTTAAAGCATTTATAGCTTGATTTAGCTTATTTTTTTCATGGTAAGGTTTAATTAAAAGCCCAGCAATTTTATTATTCTTATTAAGTGAAATGTAAATTGCTAATGTCGCTTTTTCAAATTTTGCTTTATATAAAGCAGAATTTAAATTTTCATAATCAATGAATTCCTTTGCCTTTATATCGCCAACATTTTTATATAAATTCGAAAAAAATTCTTTAGTTTTCTCCATTGGTAACGTTTGCTGCATTTGGGGAGAAAAAGAATTGAAAATTTTTAAATAATCTTTATCGTTAAATTGCATTTGAAAATTATTAATTGAAATTTTATAATTCTCAGTCTGAGCGGAAATAAAATTGGATGCTGTGATTAAAAATAAAAACACTATTATTTTTCTCATATTATTCTTAATAATGGTAGCCAACGGTCTCGGTTATCGCCAGTTGGCGGAGTAAAGGACACGGATTTGTCGGCTTAGTATTGGTTTGTTGGTCAAGTTAATTATTTTCTTATTAAAGCTGCCGCTTATTGGCGATTAACCGTTGTTAGCTCTAGTTATTATTCATACTGACTACTTTCATAAATCAAATGATTTTTTATTTCATCCATTGTAATAATAACAGCATTTAAGTCTAAATTCGGAAAGCCGGCAATTTCGTATTTTTCTGAAGTAGGTTTATCTAACCAAATAAGAAACTGATTTAAAGAAAATGATTTGACTTTATATTTTTTCCAGTCATTGGTTAGAAACAATTCAGCAAATTCTTTTTCTGGCCATACTGGAATACATTTCGAAAGACTATCACCTATAGTAACCAAATCTCCATAAGAATCACATATCAGGAAGATTTTTTCAAAATCTGCAACTTTTCGTATTAGATAACCATATCTATCTTTTGAACTCAATTTTATTACATTATCAACTTTCTTTTTATTCATTAGGTCATAAATTTGGCATTCTGTCGTTATAATTATTCGTTTCTATTTATCTAATATTAAAGGAAATTTCCTCTTAATTTGTTGCGTTAAGTTATTGAACTCAGAACTCTCTATAATAATTAGAGCTAACTGTCTTGGTTATCGCCAGTTGGCGAAGTAAGGGACGCGGATTTGTCGGCTTAGTATTGATTTGTTGGTCAAGATAATTATTTTCCTTATAACGGTGCCGCTTATTGGCGATTAACCGTTGTTGTGCGTAGTTTTTTTACCTAAATTAAGATTTTACAACTATCCAACATTGAATTTTTATCATTAAAGATTCTTCCTCATTATAATCCTTCATTTTTCTGTGAAATGATATTAAGCGGAATTGTTTCTTTCAATTTTCTTATCCCTTTCTTGGAAATTATTTTAAAACCAATTTGTATAAAAATCCAGAAAAGAATAGGACTTAAAATTGATTGAATAATTATTGCATTGTTTTTTTGAACTATTGCAACAATAAGTCCTGATATTATAAAAGCTATTATGATGTAAAATAATAATTTCACGATTTTACTTAGTTTAATGATAAGTGAACCATGTACATTTTCTAAATGACCTTGAAAAAGACAAAATCCACCATATATTCTTTTAGATAATTTAATTTGAAATTCAGATTCACTTATTACTCCAATAAATTGCTGACCGTTCCAATTCCCAACGTATTGATCTTTATGAAGAGTATTTTTCTTTAATTCAGAAATGGCATTGTATTTATCAGTACTTAGTTTTATAATTAAATTTTCTTCGGGAAATATTTTCATTCGTCTTGTTGTCTTGAAAAATTACGCACAACGGTCCCGGTTATCGCCAGTTGGCGGAGTAAGGGACGCGGATTTGTCGGCTTAGTTTTGGTTTGTTGGTCAAGTTAATTAATTTCTTTCTAACGCTACCGCTTATTGGCGATTAACCGTTGTTGTAAACAGTGCATTTACTGAATTAAATTAGAAATTAGTTTATTCCCAAATCATTGGAAATGGAATGATGTACTTGAACTTCACTAATGGGAATACCCATATTTTTATGGATGATACCACAAACGATTCTTTCAACTTCATATTTATTCCTAATTTTTTGAATATCAATCAATTTTTCTGAATTCAAAGAAATGATCCAGTCAATTAACTGCTTAATAGTTGATTGTGTTATTGGTAGATTTCTTTTTATTGTTCGATGACCTAAAAACTTTAAGCTAGACCCTATATTAGGATTGAAATCGAAAGCATGAATATCGGGTAATTTGAGGTCCATTCTTTTTTCCAGTATGGACCAATTTTTTCTTAATTCATGTAAAGAATATAATTCGGAAATTACTGTATCAGGTTCTATTTTATTATTTATTATATCAGATTCTGGAATTATATTTTTGACTTTATAAAACACTTTTTGTGATAAACATTGATCTGTCGGGCGAGTGGTAATATTTTTGTAAACGCAGTCAATTAAATCCTGGACAGTATTTATTTTTTTAGCTTGTTCATCTGCTATTCTTATTCCAAATTTGTTTTCGATGGACATTAATAATTCTACAGAATCTAATCCCATATTGTTTTTTGTATAATCTGGTTTTTATGTATTGTACTGAAATAGGTTGACCTTTTTTGATATAATTTTCGACAGTCTAGATGGTCAATAGTTCTAAATTTTGTTTGTTCCTTTTGTAGGAATGATAGTCTACATTTCTATTCAAATGAACAAAGTTAGGGGTGTTCAATTTGAGACTTAAATGGGGTCTTTTGTTGTTATAAATCTCAACAGCCCTTTTGACCATCTTCTTCGCTAAGTTAGTATTTTTTATAGTTCGTTTTAAATCGTATTCATATTTAAGGGTTCTGTTGACTCTCTCAGCCACGGCGTTCTCGTACGGATCATACTTCTCGGTCATGCTCATTTGTATTCCGTGTTCCTCAGCAAAGCTGGTGTATTGAGGATTGCAATACTGAATTCCACGATCTGAATGATGGATGAGTTTCTGATTCTTGTATTTCCTATTTTTAATAGCCATTCTAAGGGCATCGATGCAAAGTGATGTCTTCATATGGCTTGCTAATTTATAACCCATAATTTGCTTAGAATAGGCATCTGTGACTAATGCTAAGTAACTGTGTCCGTTCTGGGTTTTGATATAGGTGATATCGCTTACCCAAAGTTGTTCCGGCCTGGTGGGAACTTTGTCTTTTACAAGGTTCTTGTATTTAAAGAATCGGTGTTTTGAATCGGTTGTAATATGGAACCGCTTTAATTTAGGAACGAGCAGGTTATTCATTCGCATTACTCGATAGAATTTATCCCTTCCTATTTTAATACCGAGTCTGTCCATATCAGCCTTTAATTCCTGATATAGTTTGATTCCACCGGTGTGTAAACCGTATTTACTCCGATACTCTTTAATAAGCCGAATGACAATCTGTTGTTGAGATTGCCTGGTTTGATGAGATTTTAACCGCTTATAGAAAGCTTGTTTGGAAACCCCAAAACATTGGATCAACCATTTTCTTTTAAACGGTTTTGCTTCTTTTTTTCGATCTCGTCTGCTAATGTTTTGGGCAATGACTTTTTTGACATATCAACCCCGGTAATAAGTTCCATGTCAGCAATTATGTCTTGTTGGAAGTCTTTTACAAACTCCAGTTCCTCTATTTTTTCTTTGAGTTTCTTGATTTCATCTTTCTTGCTCATCCCTTGTTTCTTTTGTTCTAAAGTACTGTATTTTTTCAACCAGTAGTAAATAGAAGCTCTGGAAACCTGATATTTATCGGAGGCATGATTGATAGATATCTGTGCATTCTGGATCTGATCTATGATGATGAGCTTTAGATCATATCCTACTTTTTTGTAGGAAGTTTTTCGACAGTGTTCATTTTGTTCTTTCATTAGGTATAGTGCTAAAAGGTTTAATTTTTAGTCAACCTATTTCAGGAAAGTACATTTTTTTTTTAATTGTGGGCAACGGTCTCGTATAACGACAAGCGGCGCGTAGTTATGGAATCGGATTTGTCGGCTTAACGACTTTGTTTGTTATGATAATTAATTTAGTTCTTTTTTCTAAAACCCGCCATTTGCGTTATACGTTGTTGTGCACAGTATTTTTCTTTTTTAAATTCAGTAAACCACCAAGTATAACAGACGACATACCAATTAAGTATGCTATGTAAAATGGCTCGTTAAAAAAGATTATTAAAAAAATTGATGATAAAACAGGTGTCAAAAAAACAAATGGAGCAACAAAAGACGCTTCTCCAATTTTAAGAGCTCTAATCCAAAATATATATGAAAGACCATTTACTAAAAAGCCATTTATTAGAATTGGTATAACTGTATTTAAATTAGGTATTTTAAATTCAGAATAAAAGTTCATTGATATAAAAGAAGCGAAACTAGCTGTTAAAAAGTAAATTGTTAATAATAGCATATCATCCATTTTTATTTTTTTACTTAACACAGAAAACAATGCAAAAACAAATGCTCCTGTAAACACTATTATGAGGATATTTATATTTTCAAATTTTAATTGTTCAAAATTCCCTTTTGTAAGAACTAAGAAAACACCTATAAATCCCATTAGAATAGATGTTGTTTTAGATATTGTTAGTTTTTCTTTTAATAGAATGAGGGATAGTATAACAATTAAAATTGGCCAAGAATATTGGACAATTAATACCTCCATTCCTGGTGCATTAGCATAGCCAAAATATAATAATACATAATATAAATAGGTGCCTAAAAAACCTAAACAAACAGCTTGGAACCATTTGATTTTTGAAATATCACTTATTTTTTGAAGGTTTTTTTTTAAAAGGCCAATTCCTAAAAAAAACATTAAAGAAGTTAGACTTGACCAAAAAAGAAATTGATGGTTATCTAATCCATTTTGTCCTAATTTAGATACTACAGGAATCAATGCCCATAGTAAGACGCAGGCTATAATATAGATGATAGATTTATTCATAGAAGTTTACTTTACATTTATTAGAATGCACAAACTTCTATTTTCTCGTTATTATCTAATAGGACTATTTGGGATTAGTATGGTATTATTTGGAATTCAAATTTAATTTAGAAAATTTTCTATACGTTATAGGTGTTTTTTCAAAGTGTTTTTTAAACGCTTTTATAAAATAAGAGCTTTCAGAGTAACCGAGTTCTCCGACAATTTCTTTAACACTCAAGTCACTGTAACGTAACATTCTTGCAGCTTCATTTAAAATGTAGGTTTCTAGAAATTTTGCTGATGTTAGCCCTGTATTTTTTTTGAGTATTTGATTCAATTTTTTTTGAGAAGTAGCTAATTGTCTAATATAGTAAGCCATTTGTTTTTGTTCTTTGTATTGTGTTCTTACCAATTGCACAAATTGTTCTAATATTTTTACATCACTATCTAAATCGTCTATTTCTGTAAAGTTTTTAAATCCCTTTATTTTAGTGAGTAGTATATGTAAATAATCCTGTAAGATGGTAACAGTATTATTTTGGTTCTTATTAAAATAATGATTTAAAAGATTGAATTCATTATTAAGTATTTTAATTTCTTCACTCGGTATTTTGATATAGGCTTGATCAATGTTGTGAAACAGTAGAGTAGATTTATTCTGAAAACGGTCTAAAAAACTATCGCAAAAACTAACAACATAACCTTGAACATCTTTATTATATGTTATTTTGTGTAAGTAATAAGGTGCTAAAAGAAAAATAGTTCCGCTTGTAAAAGTGTACTTCCTATTCTCTATTATATGAACTCCAGAACCGTTTTCAATCCATACAATTTGATAAAAAATATGTCGATGTAATGATGTTCCATCATTATTTAAGGTTTGGTATCTACCATCAATAATTTTGTCTACTACAATTTTTTTATCATACTTCTTAAGTAATTTTTCAAACTCTTTTTTTATCACTTAATGGTGGTTTTTATATTGTGCACGGTCTCGGTTATCGCCAGTTGGCGGAGTAGGGGACGCGGATTTGTCGGCTTAGTACTGGTTTGTTGGTCAAGTTAATTATTTTCTTTCTAACGGTGCCGCTTATTGGCGATGAACCGTCTTAAGTTTAATTTTTCTAAATTTTGATTGTATAAACAGAAAGAACTAAAGAGAGGAATAAGATTAAATGAACCGTGGGAACTCAAAGATTCCG
>NZ_JBLVTK010000007.1:0-6130 GCF_048285865.1 Christiangramia marina
GCAGTATGTAATAAGCTGCTAAAGCAAGCATTTGCAATTGCAAAATCAGGAACCTATTACCAGGAAAATTATATGTCGAAATTAGCTTAAAAGTACTAGGATTTTACCTTAGTTCTTTGTTGGCAGCTGGCGTTTTACTTTGATTTTCTTATTAAATTGTCGTTTTCGTCCCGGATAGGTTCAAAGGTGTATACGCATGCACAACCTATTTTCCTTTTGCAATTCTCATATGGAATTACATCACTTTTAATAACATCTCTTATTGGGAACTCTTTATTATAAATTTCTTTACAAGCCTCACAATCTTTAGTAGTTGCAACGATAACATTTAATTCTAAATTTGAAGATTCAAACTGTAATTGTAACTTATTTCTATTCAAACACTGTTGAATTTCATTTGCCGCTTTTCCTTCTATTTTTCTTCGTAGATAAAGTATTTCGAAATATATTTCAATGTTTCTTTTGTAGAATCTCTCCAAATCTTTTGATTGCGTAGCATTTTCGTGTAAAAGTGTGTTGAATATATGCCATAGGAAATCATTAATGCTAGTGCTGAACTCAACTTTCCATTCTTCGTAGTAGCTTCGAATATTTTGTTCCTCCATACCAAATTTGTCAAAAAACGGCATATAGTTTTTAATCAGCCATTCTATTGATTTTTCGTTTTTGGTTCTAGGCATTAGTACTTTTTTGGATTATTCTTAGCTTGCTACCAACGGTCCCGGTTACCGCAAGTTGCGGGAGTAGGTGCGCGGACTTGTCGGATTAATTATTTTCTTTTCTGGTTTCTAAAAATACACTTTTTCGAAAATACCCGTTATTTGCGGTGAACCGATGTTGTGCAAAGTTTTATAGATTCTCTAAATTATAATCTGGCACAGAAATCTTTTTTACAAAGATTAATCCATCATACATTTCTGAAATCTTTTTCGGTATTAAATGAAAATCTTTAGGATTATATCCGGGCCCTCCTAAAATTAATTGTTTCTCTTTCTTATTAAAGAAATCAATTTCATCGTCTTGCGATAGTTTATTTATATCTAGAAAAAAGATATTCGCATTCGCTTCAAATAGCGTTTTTGAATATGTTCTATTGAAAGGTTTATCGACCGTGAAAATTTCCCAATGATCTGGTTTGTTTTTTTCCACTACATATCCTAATAAATTGCCTACTCCGAAATCGAATCCTATGCTGTAATAATCATTTTTATATCGTTCTTTTAAATGTGCGCCTAGACTAGTCCAACCGCTTCCGTATGAAATTCTTTCAAGATTGTTTATATGCTCATTATGTGCCCAAATAAATGCTTTCCCGTTTTTGGTAAGGCTATCAATAATATATTCAGCATTTTCAAACATTTTCAAGTCTCGAACATTACTACCATTATTTTGAACATAATAAGTGTAGTCCTTTAAATAGTCTAAAGATCTAACAACATCGTTAGTTTCTTTATCTGAAATACCAGAAGATTTAATCTGAAAATCTAGAATTATATTTTTAATTTTTTGAAGTTCTGGGTTATGTTTATCTGCCCAATCGGATGTAGCGTTGTAGGTAACCCTTTTATTTACGCATCTATCTAATACAGAAAGTAAATTTTCATCAATTGAAATATTTTGCGTTTCTGCAAACTCACGGATTTTTATGTTAATACCTTGAACATTTTGAATATCAATTCCATAAAAACGAATCTGTTCTTCTCTAGGTTTATTCAAATTATAACTTCTCATCCATTTTAAAAGATTCACAACTTCTTGTGTTCTCCATGGAAGAATGCTGAAATTGTCTGCGATAGTACTTATGTCTCCTTTTCCTCCGCCTATCCACTCATTAATTGCCGACTCTGCTGGATAAGATTCTTCCATCAAAAAAGCCTTTACGTTGTTATTGAGGACTAAGTATTTAAAGAATTTTGCTTTTAAATTAAAAAATTCTTTACCGTGATGAGTTGCTTCTCCAAATCCGAATATTTTTGAGTTTTCAAATTTGTCAGGAATACTACCAATGAAATTTTCTGGAGAAGAATCAGGGTTTGAATCTTCAATTTTTATCAAATTTTCGTTTATCCAATTAACTGTTTTTTTGTTTTGAGAAAAACTTGTTGTAGTTATTAGAAATAAAATTACAATTAATAAATATCTCATTTATAGTTCGACTTTTCATTAAAATTTTGCACAACGGTCTCGGTTATCGCCAGTTGGCGGAGTAAGGGACGCGGATTTGTCGGCTTAGTATTGGTTTGTTGGTCAAGTTAATTATTTTCTATGTATCGCTGCCGGCTATTGGCGATTAACCGTTGTTGGCAACTGTTTTTATTTCCTTTGCAACCTCTTTATAGTACCTATTTCTAACACCAAATGCAGTAGGATGATGTATTACCGCAAATGTTTTTTGTTTTTTTGCGATTTTCACCTTAAGATTATTTTTCTCATTAATTATAATTGGATCAATTTCTTTAAAGTTAGTCTCGCTAATTGCTGACCAATAGTTATAATACTCTTTGTTTGAGCTATAGAAAATGACAAACTCAGGTTCCTCCTTAGCTATCAAACCTTTTAATTTATCTCTTCTTAAATCCTGGATTGATTCTTTATAATCCTGTCTGGATTTCAAGTAGCCGTTTGTCCACTCAGAATAATTGAATGTGGATGTTGAAGGAGATGGTAACGGCAAAACTTCAAGTAAACAGTTGTTAGAGTTCTTTCAGCCAAGTTCTGAAGCTTGGTAATTTTTGACGGATGAGGGATCTATATTTTCCTTTTCCTCATAATTTAAGATTAACTTAATTAATCCTTCCCACGTTGCTTGACGCCCACCGTTAAAAAGAAATTCAAAGTTTTTTCCATCGGCATTTCGAATACTTGTGTGGAATTCGTAATTATCTAATAGAATTGGTTTATTTGCTTTTTTCCATTCTTCTAATCTAGAATTTATTTCTTGGAATGTTTCTCCACCTGCTTCTTCCATTCCAATAAACCAATAATCACTTTTCAAGTTCCCATAGCCATAAACCCTTTAATGAATTCTTTTAGTAAATTGATGTCATTAATCATATCTATTTTTTTCAGTATTTAAAATTTTATTAATTGAAGGTGTATCTACCTTTAACTGTTCTAAAATAAATCTTGCATATTCCTTGTTTGATTTTTTAAACTTTTCAAAGTCGTCCGTTAATCCAGTTAGGAATAATCTCTCGTTTACAGTTTGACCTTTCAAATTTGAAGATTTTAATACTGCTTTGTTTACTTTTTCTTGAAGTTTAAACCATTCTAGTTGATGATGAATTCTGGAAATAACTTCAGAATCGGAATCAATGTAATTATCCCTTAGATAAGGATTTGTTTCAACTTTATTATCAAGTTCAGCCTTTTGATTTATTTGAAGATTAAATAGAGCTTGATTAAATCTCAATGTAGGATTCTGCTCTAGATAATTTTTTAATTCTTGTAGAATTTTTTGGTGACTTTTCTTCATTAAAAATTGTTGCCAACGGTCTCGGTTATCGCCAGTTGGCGGAGTAGGGGACGCGGATTTGTCGGCTTAGTATTGGTTTTTTGATCAAGTTAATTATTTTCTTTCTAACGTTGCCGTCTATTGGCGATTAACCGTTGTTGCCCACAGTATATTAGTCTGATAACTCTAATTCTATTGCTAAATGGTTGAACTCGTGGTTTCTTGGATCTTTCGGAATTCTAGTCCAATGACCTTGAAAGAAACTCCACGAATTATTTAAAGTCGAACTCGAAATCATTCCGAATGCTGGCTCATATGATATATCTGTTAATTGTCCCTTCTTGCCCGGTGATATATATGAATATTGAAATTTGTTATCTTCTATAATTAACCACTCTAATCCGACAAAAAGACCCTCTTCTGGAAATTTTATATTCAAATCCGAAAGATTTATTTTAGTGGATCTTTTACCACGGCGTGTTACGCCAATTATATTTTTATGGTATATGTAATCTCCTGGGTTACCAATGCTGTCCTTTTTAAACAATTTTATTAAAAATTTAGCTCTAGGAATATCACTACTGGTAAGGATAGAAATTTCATTTAAAAACGGTGTTTTGGAATATGAATTATTATACTCAAAAAATCGCGCTGTTATCCCAGGTAAATTACCTGCTCCAAAAAATCTCTTAGTTTTCGCTTTGTCGTATTTACCAATACTAGTTTTTCTTTTCTTATTTCTAGAACTATTTAAGTATTCAAGTTTAGGATATGGATCTGATATTGATTCTAATCGTATACTATCTTTTAATAAATCAAATTCAATACGTTGGGTTTGATACCCCATAGCTGAAAAAACAACAATATTTGAGTTGTCAGTCTTGTCTAGTTGATATACTCCATTTCTATCAGATGTGGTTCCAATATTTGTATTCTCAATCCAAATACTTGCAAATGAAATGGACTGATTAGTATCAGAATTAATAATTGTTCCTTGAATTTGAGCAATTGAAAATTGGAAGCTGATGAGTCCAATAATTATAAGTAGCTTTCTTGTCATATATTGTGGGCAACGGTCTCGTTTATCGCCAGTTGGCGGAGTGTGGGACGCGGATTTGTCGGCTTAGTATTGGTTTGTTGACCAAGTTAATTAATTTCTCACTTACGCTACCGCTTATTGGCGATTAACCGTTGTTGCCAATAGTTTTATAACGGCATACTAAATTTGAAGTTAATTTTATCTTTTACGGATGTTACCTCTAATTTGCCATTATGTGCTTTAGCAATTTCAGAAGCTATATATAGCCCTAATCCTAATCCATCTTTTTTAGTTTCTGAATTGGTTGTGGTAAATGGTTTAAAAATATCATTAATGGTGTTTTCGGGAATAGGGTTCGAAAAATTTATAACTTCCAGAACAAACTGATCTTCTGAGTTATTGGCATTTATATAGATAGGAGTAGAGGGAAAACCATGTTTTACAGCATTACTGAGGAGGTTTGATAATAATTGGCTAACTCTGTTAGTATCACAACTTATCTGCTTGTTAAAACTGATAACTGGAATGATTTCATGAGTTGAATCAGTAGTTTCAATTTCTTGTATTACCTGTTTTAATGCGTTTTCTAATTTATCATTACTTTTTTCAAGGTCTAATGATATACCCTGTCCTAATTCACTTTTCGTGAAATCTAAGAGGTTATCAATTAATTCCTGCATTCTAAAGGAACTTGACTTAATTGAACTTACATATTTCTTTGCATCTTCATTAATATCTTTTTGTAATAAAATATCTGCACAGAGCCTTGTACTCATTAAAGGATTACGCAAATCATGCCCAAGAACAGCCATAAAGGTTTCACGAAGTTTTGCATTCTTTTTTTCTTCCTTAAGTATATTTTTCGTGTAATTTAATTCTTCAATAGATTCTAAATGAAATGATATTAATTCAGTATAGAGTTGAAATAAATTTTTGGTTTGGTCATTATCAAGTTTAGCAGGTTCAGGATCAATTGCGCATAATGTGCCAAAGAAACTCCCATTTTTACGATAAATCGGAAATGAGATATAACTTTTGAAACCATATTTGGCTGGTGTATGATGATCACAATAATCTTGGTCCTCCAAAACATTATCAATAACTACGGGATTTGTATGCCGTCTTATTTCATTACAGATTGTAGTTTCCAATTCTAACTCATCTCCCGGTTTTAATCCAAAATTAATATCGTCTTGAGATACACATGTGACCCATTTTGTATCAGTAACTCTTGCTACTGCTGCAAATCTCATTCCTGTAGTTTGACAAATAACGTTAAGCATGGAAGGAATAGAAGAAATATGATTGATGTTTTCTATATCATGTTGAATATCAACGCCTAAATTTTTGTTCATATTAAAACTTTACTTTTTTTTAAAAGTACAAAACAAAACTTAAAATTGTTGGCAACGGTCTCGGTTATCGCCAGTTGGCGGAGTAAGGGATGCGGATTTGTCGGCTTAGTGTTGGTTTGTTGGTCAAGTTAATTATTTTCTTTCTAACATTACCGTCTATTGGCGATGAACCGTCTTAAGTTTAATTTTTCTAAATTTTGATTGTATAAACAGAAAGAACTAAAGAGAGGAATAAGATTAAATGAACCGTGGGAACTCAAAGATTCCGTCAACAATGATAAT
>NZ_JBLVTK010000008.1:0-437 GCF_048285865.1 Christiangramia marina
ACTTTATGGTATAAAAAAACCCTTCATCGCTATGATGAAGGGTTCTTAAGAAGAAGGCGACGACATACTCTCCCACAATACAGCAGTACCATCTGCGCTAACGGGCTTAACTACTCTGTTCGGGATGGGAAGAGGTGAGCCCCGTTGCTATAGCCACCTTAAAAGGTAAGTTATAAGCTTCGAGCTTAAAACTGTTCTAATTACTTAGATTAGAACTAATATCGTTGACATGATTAAAGAAACAAAAAAGTTACAAGTACCTGAAATACTCTTATAAAATAAGCATTTGGCGGCTCTGAGGTTTTGCGGCCTCAGAGCCATCGCGCATCAAGCTTTACGGATTATTAGTACTACTCGGCTATGACATTACTGCCTTTACACCTATAGCCTATCAACGTGGTAGTCTCCCACGGTCCTTTAAAGAAATCTCATCTTGT
>NZ_JBLVTK010000008.1:778-863 GCF_048285865.1 Christiangramia marina
ATCCTTTGAGCGATGACCCTTCCATGCGGTGTCACCGGATCACTATGCTCTACTTTCGTACCTGATCGACCTGTATGTCTCTCAG
>NZ_JBLVTK010000008.1:987-1069 GCF_048285865.1 Christiangramia marina
TTCCATTGGAAGTTAGGCTCTAAACAAGTAAAGGGTAGTATTTCAACAACGACTCCACCACACCTGGCGATGCAGCTTCAAA
>NZ_JBLVTK010000008.1:1312-2306 GCF_048285865.1 Christiangramia marina
GTTCAATGCTTCGCCGAAGCTAACATCTCCCCTTAACCTTCCAGCACCGGGCAGGTGTCAGGCCCTATACGTCATCTTTCGATTTAGCAGAGCCCTGTGTTTTTGATAAACAGTCGCCTGGATCTTTTCACTGCGGCCCCCCCATAAGGGGGGCGACCCTTCTCCCGAAGTTACGGGCCAATTTTGCCTAGTTCCTTAGCCATGAATCTCTCGAGCACCTTAGAATTCTCATCCCAACTACCTGTGTCGGTTTAGGGTACGGGTTGCCTCCACTCGCTTTTCTTGGAAGTCGCTCCTCTGGATTATCACGCCGGCCGTAGCTTTTGTGTACTATCGGGGTGTTACCACTCCCTTCAACGTACTATTCCGTCAGTACGCACCAAATTTACGCCTCCGTCCGCTTTAACGTGGGGCAAGTAGCAGAATATTAACTGCTTGTCCATCGACTACCCCTTTCGGGTTCGCCTTAGGTCCCGACTAACCCTCAGCTGATTAGCATAGCTGAGGAAACCTTAGTCTTTCGGTGTGCGGGTTTCTCGCCCGCATTATCGTTACTTATGCCTACATTTTCTTTTGTAACCAATCCAGCAAGCCTCGCGACTCACCTTCATCTCTGTTACAATGCTCCCCTACCACTATAGTAAACTATAGTCCATAGCTTCGGTAATATGTTTATGCCCGATTATTATCCATGCCGAACCGCTCGACTAGTGAGCTGTTACGCACTCTTTAAATGAATGGCTGCTTCCAAGCCAACATCCTAGCTGTCTGGGCAGTTCAACCGCGTTTCTTCAACTTAACATATATTTTGGGACCTTAGCTGATGGTCTGGGTTCTTTCCCTCTCGGACATGGACCTTAGCACCCATGCCCTCACTGATATGAAACATTTTATAGCATTCGGAGTTTGTCAGGAATTGGTAGGCGGTGAAGCCCCCGCATCCAATCAGTAGCTCTACCTCTATAAAACTATCTATATCGCTGCACCTAAATGC
>NZ_JBLVTK010000008.1:2466-2613 GCF_048285865.1 Christiangramia marina
TACCAACTAAAGCGCCCTATTCAGACTCGCTTTCGCTACGGCTCCACAGCTGAACTGCTTAACCTTGCTGGCAACGGTAACTCGTAGGCTCATTATGCAAAAGGCACGCCGTCACCCCACTAAAGGGCTCCGACCGCTTGTAAGCGT
>NZ_JBLVTK010000008.1:2713-3389 GCF_048285865.1 Christiangramia marina
CGGATGGTCCCGCCGGATTCATACAGGGTTTCACGTGCCCCGCACTACTCAGGATACTGCTATGCTTTATATCAACTTTCCTATACCGGGCTATCACCGTCTATGGCCAAGCTTTCCAACTTGTTCTAATTCATTGTACAAACAATGTTGCAGTCCTACAACCCCAATAAGTCCGTAAACTCATTGGTTTGGGCTTCTGCGCGTTCGCTCGCCGCTACTAGCGCAATCACTATTGTTTTCTCTTCCTCCGGGTACTTAGATGTTTCAGTTCTCCGGGTTCGCCTCCTTGCGGATACTATATCTTCAATATAGTGGGTTGCCCCATTCGGATATTCGCGGATCAATTTGTATGTGCCAATCCCCACGACTTTTCGCAGCTTATCACGTCCTTCTTCGCCTCTGAGAGCCTAGGCATTCCCCATACGCCCTTATCTAGCTTGTATGCGCTTTGCTTAATGCTCTAATCTATTCTAACTTACGCTAGAACAGAAGTATTATAATGTATTACTTATATTAAATATTTCTATCTAATAGTGTTCTCGTATTCTTTGTTTCTTCAATATGTCAATGAACTTTTTTCCCGTATTCACAATAGAGTCTCGATGATCTTACAAACTAAAAACATATGTTTCCTGGTTGTTTGTAAAAACTATAACCCGCTCTATCTCTAGGAATC
>NZ_JBLVTK010000008.1:3464-3600 GCF_048285865.1 Christiangramia marina
ATTATTTAGTTAATTGCTAACCAGTTATCAGTTAACAGTACTTATAACGGCTACTCAACCTCTAAAATTTCCTTTCAATGTTTCAAATGAACTTATAAACCTGATGGCTTACTCTCTCAAGTAGTCTCAGGCAGAC
>NZ_JBLVTK010000008.1:3652-3883 GCF_048285865.1 Christiangramia marina
TGAGACTGTCCATAATAATCGAATTGACATAAGAATCAAGACCAAATTGGCCTTCTAAACTTCCCTTTACTAATTGTCGCTTGTGTCTATGACACAAAGCTCTAGAAAGGAGGTGTTCCAGCCGCACCTTCCG
This sequence comes from Christiangramia marina, assembly GCF_048285865.1. Taxonomy (NCBI): domain Bacteria; kingdom Pseudomonadati; phylum Bacteroidota; class Flavobacteriia; order Flavobacteriales; family Flavobacteriaceae; genus Christiangramia; species Christiangramia marina. Next base: position 3,786 of record NZ_JBLVTK010000008.1, read on the forward strand.
GTACGGCTACCTTGTTACGACTTAGCCCCAGTTACCAGTTTTACCCTAGGCCGCTCCTTACGGTGACGGACTTCAGGTACCCCCGGCTTCCATGGCTT
>NZ_JBLVTK010000008.1:4084-4177 GCF_048285865.1 Christiangramia marina
CGTGATGATTTGACGTCATCCCCACCTTCCTCACAGTTTGCACTGGCAGTCTGGCTAGAGTTCCCGACATGACTCGCTGGCAACTAACCACAG
>NZ_JBLVTK010000008.1:4531-5789 GCF_048285865.1 Christiangramia marina
CAGCGTCAATATATTATTAGTGATCTGCCTTCGCAATAGGTGTTCTGAGTAATATCTATGCATTTCACCGCTACACTACTCATTCCAACCACTTCATAATAATTCAAGAACAACAGTATCAATGGCAATTCTACAGTTGAGCTGCAGACTTTCACCACTGACTTATTATCCCGCCTACGGACCCTTTAAACCCAATGATTCCGGATAACGCTTGGACCCTCCGTATTACCGCGGCTGCTGGCACGGAGTTAGCCGGTCCTTATTCATACGGTACCGTCAAGCATCTACACGTAGATGTGGTTCTTCCCGTATAAAAGCAGTTTACAACCCATAGGGCCGTCTTCCTGCACGCGGCATGGCTGGATCAGAGTTGCCTCCATTGTCCAATATTCCTCACTGCTGCCTCCCGTAGGAGTCTGGTCCGTGTCTCAGTACCAGTGTGGGGGATCTCCCTCTCAGGACCCCTACCTATCGCGGTCTTGGTAAGCCGTTACCTTACCAACTAACTAATAGGACGCATACTCATCTTTAAGCCATAAATGTTTAATGAAGTCTCCAGGTGAAGTCTCCATACTATGGGGTATTAATCCACGTTTCCATGGGCTATTCCCCGCTTAAAGGCAGATTGTATACGCGTTACGCACCCGTGCGCCACTCGTCAGCAAAATAGCAAGCTATTTCCTGTTACCGTTCGACTTGCATGTGTTAGGCCTGCCGCTAGCGTTCATCCTGAGCCAGGATCAAACTCTTCATCGTTAAATCTTATATATATTCAACAACTACTAAAGAAATTGCTCAGTATGACTTTTCTAGTCTTAATTCTTATACACTTGATTCTATCTAATTAAAGATAAAACCCTTTGTCAATTCAATATATCAATGAACTTAATTGGTCTCCCAATCTGTCTTGTTAAAACCTAAGGAATCGAACCTTATTCTCTCACCCCATCCGGTGGTTTTCAGTAACTTCAGTCTGTAATTTCTGAACGTTTGCTTGCTCTCAAAGCGGGTGCAAATATACAACGCTTTTTCTTTACCAACCAAAACTTTTTTAATAAAATTTTTGGTTTCTTTTTCTAAAGCTTCCCTACCTTTATACGCTGCCAACCTTCTTATGAACGTCGCTTCGTTTTCAAAGCGGGTGCAAATATAAAACTAGTTTTGCTCTCCAGCCAAATAAAATTTAAAGAATTTTAATTTTTATTTTTAAGCCTTAGACCAACAATAGCCTACCCTTTACTAAACTTTCAGTGAACTC
>NZ_JBLVTK010000009.1:0-3189 GCF_048285865.1 Christiangramia marina
ATAGCAGTATGTAATAAGCTGCTAAAGCAAGCATTTGCAATTGCAAAATCAGGAACCTATTACCAGGAAAATTATATGTCGAAATTAGCTTAAAAGTACTAGGATTTTACCTTAGTTCTTTGTTGCCTGCAGTTTTAGGGCAGGTTTATTATTTCAATAGTTTTTTTCTTCTTTTCAGAATCTTTGATTCGAATATTTATTTTCTCGTAGTGCCAGCTTTCATTTTCTCTTTCTGCTGTTAGATCTACTTTCCCATTACCTTTCAAACCAGTAACTTTTATAGTTGAATTTACTGTTTGGTTGTGATCTGAAAAATTGACTTCTCCGTTTAAAATTGTCATTTTATCTATAGGCTGAATTTCTCTAATTTCATCTAATACTCTTTGATCGGAGTTAGCCTTTTCAATAGCATTTTTGTAGAGTTCTTGATCTGCATAAGCCTGGGTTAAATTAGTTCCAACTTTTCCCATTCCGGATGATGAAAACAAATAAAAGGCAACTGCTAAAACGACTATTATTGGAATTATCCATTTTAGAATTCTTCTCATATTTTCTTAATTAGTAAATGTTTTGTTGGCTTTACTTCTAGCTTTTTCGAAGGACTCTTTTCTAAACTTTGGATCCACATATCCGAAGAAACTAATTGTGCTATCTTTTTTGTGCACTAAAACAATAAATTTTTCACCTTCTTTGAGACGTGCTTTAATGTTTTCTTCGTACCCTTCTAATGGTTTTTCTTTTTCAAGAAAGTATTCGTAAAATAGAATATTCGTTTTTGGAATATGGTAACTCAATCTATTTTCTTTGACTCTTCCAATTACTTCATAAAATTCCTCTGGATCGTAATCTTCATAATCTAATCCTTTATTATTCTCTGAATTTGAACAACTAAGAATTGAAATACCAGTTATTATTAGAAAAATTAAAGTCAGTATTCTTTTAGTCAAAATCATTCTGAAAATTGCTGGCAACGGCGGTCTCGGTTATCGCCAGTTGACGGAGTAAGGGACGCGTATTTGTCGGCTTAATGTTGGTTTGTTGGTCAAGTAAATTATTTTCTTTCTAGCGGTACCGCTTATTGGCGATTAACCGTTGTTACCTGCTGGCATTTTGTAACAACCACGTTTGTAGCATGAAATAACTGCGCTTATTCATAATAGCAATTATTATCAAGCCAGAAACTTCTTTATTAATAATCAATCTTGCTTGGTTAAATAATCATATTTCATCATTTCTTCAAGATCATCATCAATGCTTTCATCATATGAGAAGTTATAGATCATCCATTTATCCTTTGGTTTGTAATATTTAAAAACAAATCGGAAGGGTTGTCTTTCGTATTTTACTAGATAGACTGCAATTTTTAAACTCTCACTCAAAGACTTTTCTCCAATCTTTTCGTAGCCCATATATTCTCCAACTAAGGAAGCGTTTTCCCTAATTTGGTATTTTACTTTAGTAGCACCATCCTTATTTTCCACCATCCATTTGTTCGTCCCAAAAAGATTATCGAAAGCTTTGTCAGTGTCCAACTTAAATTCAGTGAAAAACTTTTCAGTAAGTTCGTCAGTAGATTTTTGTGAATATGATATAAAAGTGGTCAAAGTGAGGAATGCTCCTAGAATCAGTTTTTTCATTTTATAGTTCAATTTTTAATAATGCTTGCAGGTAACGGTCTCGGTTATCGCCAGTTGACGGAGTAAGGGACGCGTATTTGTCGGCTTAATGTTGGTTTGTTGGTCAAGTAAATTATTTTCTTTCTAGCGGTACCGCTTATTGGCGATTAACCGTTGTTGTTGCACGTTTAATTACTCTACACTAAGTTTTAAGTAATGATTGCGTCCAATGGTTATTGGATAAGAAATATACAATAGCCCTCCCAACGAATATAAAAAGATCAAATATTGATTTATATCAACTAAAAATGATATTCCTATAAAGATTACTTGAATTAGAATTAGGATCGGTAAAATCCACTTATTCTTAGTGAAGCCAGTCAATTCCACTGCTTTTGTTTCATTTCCTTTTAGTAATATTTCTTGTTCTTGACTACCGCACCAATCGATTTTTGCGTGCAGTTTATACTTTCCTTTTTCTAGATCAAATTCCTTCGTTTCTCCGTCCTCAATCGTTCCAATTTTTTCGTTATTTAAGTATAAACCAATACTTCTTCCTCTATTGGCAAATTCAGATCGTCTATTTATTACTAGTTTACTCATTGATTTGGAACTTCTAAAATTAAATGTGCTACAACGGTCTCGGTTATCGCCAGTTGGCGGAGTAAGGGACGCGGATTTGTCGGCTTAGCATATTGTTGTTGGTCAAGATAATTATTTTCTTAGTAAAGCTGCCGTCTATTGGCGATTAACCGTTGTTATATGCTGTGTTTTTAATAGAATCTATTTGATTTGGGCTCAAAATTAGACAAATCGGGTTTTCCTTCAATTTTGATGAATTCTTCTTCCTTCTTTAAAACTTTATCTTGCTCATAACTGTCAGTTTGAGTTCTGCGGATTCCAGTTATAAAATCTAGATTTTGATAAAAGATCTTACCTCGTCCATCTGATGCTACAGAATTATATTCCATTAATTCAAATTTTCCGTCCCTATACTGGAATTTATGTTCAAAATGCCCACGTAATAGTTCGTGTTTAATCCAGAGATTCCTATCAATAATTTCGATTTCCCAAAAGTTCTCTCCATTTGATACATTTCTGCCACCAGGGAAATTAAGTAGAATAGCTTTATCGGTTTTTAGAGCCAGCTTATAACTTTTATCATTCTGTCCAAAGAATACTTCGAGTCTATAAGGTCTTTTTTCGTCGATGGTATCTTGAGTAATAGCAACGGAATCTATGATCTTATCGTTATTAATTTTTCCAATTTCAGACATCACAAAATGATCAAAATTAGATTCGGTTTGAGCGTAAGAATTAATAATGGGAAGAAAAATCAAAAGAAATAATAAGTTCGAATTTCTCATAAAATATAGCATATAACGGTCTCGGTTATCGCCAGTTGGCGGAGTAAGAGATGCGGATTTGTCAGCTTAGTATTGGTTCGTTGGTCAAGTTAATTATTTTCTTACTAACGGTGCCGCTTATTGGCGATGAACCGTCTTAAGTTTAATTTTTCTAAATTTTGATTGTATAAACAGAAAGAACTAAAGAGAGGAATAAGATTAAATGA
>NZ_JBLVTK010000010.1:0-623 GCF_048285865.1 Christiangramia marina
ATAGCAGTATGTAATAAGCTGCTAAAGCAAGCATTTGCAATTGCAAAATCAGGAACCTATTACCAGGAAAATTATATGTCGAAATTAGCTTAAAAGTACTAGGATTTTACCTTAGTTCTTTGTTGTTGCGCGTTTTCTTTTCAAAACTCAATTTTATCTCTTTTGCAGTCCCAATTTGGATCGCAACCAGTTATTTCACAACCAGCAATTATTAATTTCCCTTTTTCGGCTTTTCTACCCATTTTATTTGTTGGCATCCCGTAAACAATAGGTATAACCTTGTCTTCTTTTCTACAAACTGGACATTCTTTATTTGAATTATAATATTTGCAAAATGGAGGATAAGTAATATTTAAAGTAGTTGTGGAGTCTTTGAAAATTTCTACTGCTTTAATCTCTTCATCTAGATTGCCTATATATGAAATCTTCATTGAATATTTTCCAATTGGGATATTTTCAATTCTAAAATTACCATTTTGATCTGCTTGTGTACCCTTATGTAATTCATTGATAATTACATAAGCATATCCAAATCCTTTATTTTCAATTGTATCATAAAGTTGTCCTTTAATTGATCCAGTTTGTGAAAAACCAAATTGAAAGCAAATAACAGTAAATAAGAA
>NZ_JBLVTK010000010.1:682-3188 GCF_048285865.1 Christiangramia marina
CTAATTTAGGTGAAAATGCGCTACAACGGTTACGGTTATCGCAAGTTGCGAGAGTAGGGACGCGGACTTGTCGGATTAGTTGTTATATTTCCTGGTTTCTAAAATTACACTTTTTCCTATAATACTCGTTATTTGCGATGAACCGATGTTGGCAAACGTTTCTATATCTATTAACTTGATATGTATTCCTCAATTTTTTCTATTACGTCTCTGTCCTTCACAATATTTAAATGATTCACATTATCCATAATTTGTACATCGGTGTATCTAGAAGCTGGACTATAAACTTCCTTAAACTCACCAGAGTAGAAACTCTCATCTTCTGTACCAACTAAAACTAAGCTTCTTGTTCGTAAGTTAGTAATATCTTTTTCATAGTCTTTAGGTGCAAAATTTACTGCCATACGGTAGGAATAGGATTTGTTTTGTAAGCTATCATCGTAGGCTTCTGGTCGGTTGAAAAATAGAACGGGTTTTCCATTAAAATTTTGAACACCAATAGAATTCAACATCGATAAACCAACCCACCTTTTAACCCCAATTGTAACCCATCCGCCACTTTCCGGTTTTACCGTTGGAGCATCATGGCCTAGATAAGGTGCAATCATTACAGCCTTATCAATTTTAGTTAGGTTTGAATTACCGATATATCTTAGAACTAAACCACCTCCTGAAGAATGTCCTGCCAGTATAATTTTCTTAGCATTTAAGCTATCTCTTGAAAACATGATAATATCTTCAATATCTTCTTCTAATTGACCGATGTATTTAATATCAGATTGATTTTTTAGATTACGACCATGACCTCTCAAATCTGGTGTAATTACTGTTGCAAAGTTATCTTGAGAAATATTACCAGCTAATGTTTCTAGGTACCTACTTTCAGATCCGCTTCCATGTATTAATATTAAAGCCGTTTTAGATTGGCTTGGATAAATTTCATTAAATAGATTATTCCCATCACGCATCTTAATCCATTTCTCATGTTTTTCAAAAGATTTTACCGATAGCGTATCAATTGAACTATAATCATAATTTTCGATTTTCTCCATTTTTGGAATTGGCCAATTGATAAGTACAAATACAGTTATTAAGAATAAACAAATATTGACTGCAAAAAATATTATTACTCGCTTTAGATTTTTTTTCATCATTAGGTTTTAATTATAACCCAAAAGTATTTTTAGCTATTGATAATTCTTAAAAATTGTTACTGAGTTGTATTAATGGAATGCTGAATTGAAATGTTTGCCAACGGTCTCGGCTATCGCAAGTGGCGGGAGTTGGGACGCGGAGTTGTCGGCTTAGTTTTTTTTCTTTCTTGGTTTCTAAAATTACAATTTTTTCACTATACCCGTTATTTGCGATTAACCGATGTTAGCTAGCGTTTAATTATCCCATTTTGTTTTAAGAATAGTTCCAACTGGATATTTTTCTTTTTTAAAATTATATAAATAGGATTTTCCAATCGTCGTATTTTCAAATATAGTATCTGGTTCAATGAACATGTCCATATTTTCTGTTTGAAATACTAAATTTTTATTTACTCCGTCAACTTTTCCTTTATCAATTGTTATCAACCAATGCTCTCCTTCGTATACCGTTTCAGGAACATTTTCAATATTTGTGATTTTTGCTACAATCGGATTTTTTAAAAATTGTTCTCGATATTTTGAAGGTATTTGATTTAAGTCAAATTTTGATTTAGTGGTATCTCTTTCTGCTTTTTTATTTACCAAATACCAACCATTATCATTTGGCTCAGAACCAATATTGTAATGATAAGCGAACTGGTCATAGTCAGTATTTTCATCTTGAAATCCAAAAAAAGAAATATACTCGTTCGAGAGTAAGTATTTGTTTTTATTCCAATTAACAATTTTGAATTCTGTTTTAATTCTCAAGCTATCTGGTCCGTATTTTAAATTTTCTATGGTCGGGTTTGCCATAGGAGAATCTTCTGGATAAATCTCAATTTCAACATTTTCAGGTTTTAATTTTATTTCATCCTTGTTTTTTAAATAAGTGCCATAGAATTTTCTTATTTCTCCACCACCAAAACAACTAAAAAGGCTTGTTTCAAATATAAATTGATCATTGGATAGTAAAGCAAGTTTTAAACGCATATTAAAACCATCTGCTTTATAAAAAGTAGTATCAACTGTTTTAACTGATTTTTTCGTTTGATTCTTCTTTCGTTCAGAACAAGAGCAAGCAATCAAAACAATTAAGATTAGAAAAATTTTCTTCATATTAAATGCTTGCTAACGGTCTCGGTTATCGCCAGTTGGCGGAGTATGGGAAGCGGATTTGTCGGCTTAGTATTGTTTTGTTGGTCAAGTTAATTGTTTTCCTTCTAACGATGCCGCTTATTGGCGATTAACCGTCTTAAGTTTAATTTTTCTAAATTTTGATTGTATAAACAGAAAGAACTAAAGAGAGGAATAAGATTAAATGAACCGTGGGAACTCAAAGATTCCGTCAACAATGATAATCCCCTCTCTTT
>NZ_JBLVTK010000011.1:0-1213 GCF_048285865.1 Christiangramia marina
CAACAAAGAACTAAGGTAAAATCCTAGTACTTTTAAGCTAATTTCGACATATAATTTTCCTGGTAATAGGTTCCTGATTTTGCAATTGCAAATGCTTGCTTTAGCAGCTTATTACATACTGCTATCAATGCTAGCTTCTTGCTTTTCCCCTTCTCCACTATACGCTCATAGAGTTCCCTGCAAGCCTTGTTGGACCTACAGGCAGTGAAGCTACACATGAATAGTAAGTTCCGAAGTTTTCGATTCCCTACTTTACTGATCCTACTTCTTCCTCTTACACTGGTTCCGGATTGCCTGATCGTGGGAGTAATTCCGGTAAAACAGCAAAGCTGTCTGGCATTCTCAAAACTGGTAAATCCGTCTGTAAGAACAATTAGGAGCATGGCCGTTTTCTTTCCCATTCCCGGAATGCTGGTCAAATGTTCCAGTTGTTCTTCCTGGGTTTCTTTGACTAAGGCTTCCAGCTTTGCTTCGATCTGCGCTAATTCCTTCTCTAACTGCTTTAGTGAACGATTCAGAGATCGAGTGACTGTCTTCGAAGGTGTACCGAGGGCTTTTTCTCCATGGACCTTATTCTTCAAGGCAGTACGTTGTTTCAGATAAAGATCCTGAAGACTCAGCAATTGCAAACATTCTGCCTGAACAGCATTCCTGGCGGTATACAAGGGAACCTTTGTAGCCTGTGCATATTCACAGATAGCTTTGGCATCGCTCTTATCGGTCTTGATCTTAGAGAGCTTCATCTGGATAAAACGTTTGACAGAAAGTGGATTTACAACCGATACCGTGATCCCCTTCTCATAGAGATACTGGGCTAACCGGTAATGGTAATAACCAGTGGCTTCCATCACTACAAGGCTATCTTTCTGAATAAACTTCAGTAAACCTTTAAAGCCTTTCAAGTCATTAGAGAACTGATCATGCTTACCTTCCTGGTCAACTACATCAAAGAATGATTTACTGATATCTACTCCATAAAAATGTTTAATTTTATTCATGACTTTAAATTTGGAAAGAACAGCTACTTTGGTTTCATCGACTTTAAAACGAGATCCAGGTCTCACAGAACTAAACGAAATTGAAGTAGAAAAGAGAGGGGATTATCATTGTTGACGGAATCTTTGAGTTCCCACGGTTCATTTAATCTTATTCCTCTCTTTAGTTCTTTCTGTTTATACAATCAAAATTTAGAAAAATTAAACTTAAGACGGTT
>NZ_JBLVTK010000012.1:0-1042 GCF_048285865.1 Christiangramia marina
AGACTCACTGAACTCAGGTCTTCATCAATACAGAATCGATCACTACCACCAGTTCCAGCTTCCACCGTTCCATCAATAATTATAGTTACCGTTGTATTGTCTGATACACATTCTGAATCAGCATCCTCCGGACTTACCGTATAGGTAAATTCATAGGTGCCCGCAGTATAACTGCTTAGGTCTATTGGATCTGATACTGATGCATCTGAAGCATCTGTCCAGACGCCACCAGCGTCTCCGCCAGTAACCAGGCCAAACAAACTCACTGAACTCAGGTCGGTGTCATCTTCACAATAACGATCACTGTCACCAGTTCCAGCTTCAAAGGAATCGTCTATGGTAATACTTACTGTTGTATTGTCTGATGGACACTCTGAATCTACATCCTCCGGACTTACCGTATAGGTAAATTCATAAGTACCCGCAGTATAACTGCTTAGGTCTATTGGATCTGATACTGATACATCTGAAGCATCTGTCCAGACACCACCGGCATCTCCGCCAGTAACCAGGCCAAACAAACTCACTGAACTCAGGTCGGTGTCATCTTCACAATAACGATCACTACCACCAGTTCCAGCTTCCACCGTTCCATCAATAATTATAGTTACCGTTGTATTGTCTGGTGCACATTCTGAATCAGCATCTTCAGGTCCTACCGTATAAGTAAATTCATAGGTGCCCGCAGTATAACTGCTTAGGTCTATTGGATCTGATACTGATACATCTGAAGCATCTGTCCAGTCTCCACCGGCATCTCCGCCTGTAACCAGTCCAAACAAACTCACTGAACTCAGGTCGGTGTCATCTTCACAATAACGATCACTGTCACCAGTTCCAGCTTCAAAGGAATCGTCTATGGTAATACTTACTGTTGTATTGTCTGATGGACACTCTGAATCTACATCCTCCGGACTTACCGTATAGGTAAATACATAGGTGCCCGCAGTATAACTGCTTAGGTCTATTGGATCTGATACTGATACATCCGAAGCATCTGTCCAGACACCACCGGCATCTCCGCCAGTAACCAGGCCAAACA
>NZ_JBLVTK010000013.1:0-66 GCF_048285865.1 Christiangramia marina
CATTCTCATCGATAGTTACCGTTCCATTGGCAGGTTCCTGAGCTTCAGAAATTGTTACTGTAAGCT
>NZ_JBLVTK010000013.1:102-175 GCF_048285865.1 Christiangramia marina
TGATCTCGACTGGAGTGTCTTCAGTTGTTGAAGCCGAATCATCTACAGCAATAGGAGCATCATTCTCAGCACC
>NZ_JBLVTK010000013.1:209-352 GCF_048285865.1 Christiangramia marina
CCGTTCCCATCAGAAATAGTGTAATCGAAAGAATCTGTTCCGTTGAAGTTTTCGTCTGGAGAATACGTTACCACGCCATTCTCGTCGATAGTTACTGTTCCATTGGCAGGTTCCTGAGCTTCAGAAATTGTTACCGTAAGCTC
>NZ_JBLVTK010000013.1:392-637 GCF_048285865.1 Christiangramia marina
TCGACTGGAGTGTCTTCAATTGTTGAAGCTGAATCATCTACAGCAATAGGAGCATCATTTTCAGCACCTACAATTACTGTTACCGTAGCGGTATCGGTTCCACCGTTCCCATCAGAAATAGTGTAATCGAAAGAATCAGTTCCGTTGAAGTTTTCGTCTGGAGTATAGGTCACCACGCCATTCTCATCGATAGTTACCGTTCCATTGGCAGGTTCCTGAGCTTCAGAAATTGTTACCGTAAGCTC
>NZ_JBLVTK010000013.1:677-921 GCF_048285865.1 Christiangramia marina
TCGACTGGAGTGTCTTCAATTGTTGAAGCTGAATCATCTACAGCAATAGGAGCGTCATTTTCAGCACCTACAGTTACTGTTACCGTAGCGGTATCGGTTCCACCATTACCATCAGAAATAGTGTATTCAAAAGTATCAGTTCCGTTGAAGTTTTCGTCTGGAGTATAGGTTACCACGCCATTCTCATCGATAGTTACCGTTCCATTGGCAGGTTCCTGAGCTTCAGAAATTGTTACTGTAAGCT
>NZ_JBLVTK010000014.1:0-753 GCF_048285865.1 Christiangramia marina
TCCTTGGCTTGCGCCTTGGCCTGCTGGTGGTCGGGCTTCATCTGCTTGAAGACGTCGGCGTGTGCGGCCTTGGCGACCCGCCTGCCGTAATCCTCGATGTTGAAGCGATCGGCCAGAGTGGGCTCGATGGCCTTGGGCTCCTTGATCGGTTTGTCGATCGGGCGGGCCATCTGCTTTCGCCAGGCGGCGATGGTCTGATGCTTGGCCGGGCTGCCTTTGATCCCGCGCCGAAGCTCAAAGCGCTTCATGGCTGCGGCGTATTCGTCCTGCAGGACGCTCAGCTCGCTGCAATGGCCTCCGAGTTTGAGCGCTGAATCCGAGAGGGTCCAGCCGTTGCCCCTGTCGCTGCGCACCTCGCCCTTGCGATTGGCGTCAACTTTGAGCGGCAAGACAAAGGCTTGAATGTGTGGGGTCTGCTCGTCGAGGTGAAGCTCGGCATATGCCACGCGGTCGGCGCCGAAGCGCTCGATCAGCCAATCGACGTTGGCCTTGGCCCACTCGTTGCGCTGCTTTTTGGTCTTCCCAGCAAACCACTCGGGCGAGGCCGTGAGGACAAATTCGCGGGCCAGCGTGTGGGTCGTCCCCTGTTTGAGCTTGGGGAGCCACATGCCGTCGACAAGCTTCTTGAAGTCCTTCTGCCAACCGGCGTCGCCGCAAAGCGTGATGTTGGCCTCGGTGGCGTTGGGGTTCAAATGCTCGCGAGCGCTGGCGGTCGTCCGGGCCACATGGCCGACGCGCTTGCTAAGCGTCGTC
>NZ_JBLVTK010000015.1:0-536 GCF_048285865.1 Christiangramia marina
ATAGCTACAGGATCTATTACGGGAACCTTGTTAATGATCTACACAACTATTGGCTCTACTCCAGATCGTCGCTGATCTATCAAGCAACCTGATCTATTTTGGGGACCTGGATAGTGATCAACTGAATTATAATTTTCAGATTCTGGATTAACCGTTGTAACGGCCATTAGTCCTACTCCAGATCGTTTATGATCAACTGAGCTACAGGATCTATCAAGCAACCTGATCTATTCCGGGAAACTTGGTAACGATCAACTGAGCTATTAGGTTTCTTTCTGGACCTGGATAACGATCGACTGAGCTATTGGGTTTCTTTTTGAACCTGGATAGTGATCGACTGAGCTACAGGATCTATTCCTGGAAACTTGGTAACGATCTACACAGCTATTGGCTCTACTCCGGATCGTCGCTGATCTATCAAGCAACCTGATCTATTTTGGGGACCTGGATAGTGATCAACTGAGCTATTGGGTTTCTTTTTGAACCTGAATAATGATCGACTGAACCACAAGATCTATTCCTGGAAACTTGGTAAC
>NZ_JBLVTK010000016.1:0-465 GCF_048285865.1 Christiangramia marina
TCAGTTGATCACTATCCAGGTCCCCAAAATAGATCAGGTTGCTTGATAGATCAGCGACGATCTGGAGTAGAGCCAATAGCTGTGTAGATCGTTACCAAGTTTCCAGGAATAGATCCTGTAGCTCAGTCGATCACTATCCAGGTTCAAAAAGAAACCCAATAGCTCAGTCGATCGTTATCCAGGTCCCCGGAATAGGTCAGGTCGCTGTGTGGCCGTTGGAACGTTTAATCCAGAATCTGAAAATTATAATTCAGTTGATCACTATACAGGTCCCCGGAATAGGTCAGATTGCTTGATAGATCAGCAACGATCTGGAGTAGAGCCAATAGCTGCGTAGATTGTTACCAAGTTTCCAGGAATAGATCTTGTGGTTCAGTCGATCATTATTCAGGTTCAAAAAGAAACCCAATAGCTCAGTTGATCACTATCCAGGTCCCCAAAATAGATCAGGTTGCTTGATAGATC
>NZ_JBLVTK010000017.1:0-431 GCF_048285865.1 Christiangramia marina
CAGATCGTCGCTGATCTATCAAGCAACCTGATCTATTTTGGGGACCTGGATAGTGATCAACTGAATTATAATTTTCAGATTCTGGATTAAACGTTGCAACGACCACACAGCGACCTGACCTATTCCGGAGACCTGGATAGTGATCGACTGAGCTACAGGATCTATTCCGGGAAACTTGGTAACGATCAACTGAGTTATTAGGTTTCTTTCTGGACCTGGATAATGATCGACTGAACTTAGGAATCAACTGAACAATTGGATATATTTCTAAACCTGGATAACGATCAACTGAGCTACAGGATCTACATAGCTACAGGATCTATTACGGGAACCTTGTTAATGATCTACACAACTATTGGCTCTACTCCAGATCGTCGCTGATCTATCAAGCAACCTGATCTATTTTGGGGACCTGGATAGTGATCAACTGA
>NZ_JBLVTK010000018.1:0-406 GCF_048285865.1 Christiangramia marina
TGAAATCATGATGTGCTTTCAGTAGTCAGGGCAGCGCCAGATTAGTCCCGGTCTTCATTGCCGGGTGACATTATGCGACGGAGCCGGGATGGCGGCGACGAAACCAGAGGCGCCGGGAACGAAAAAATGCGTTGCGCATGTGCCGCACCCGACGCGTCGCTTGCGCGAACGCGTTCGTGGCGGCACCCACCGCGACTACAAGCCGGGCTCGATACCACTTCCCGACACCGAAAGGTTTTCCCATGGGCCAGAAACGCATCCAGCACCCGCCTACCGCACTCGCCACGCTTGCCGTCCTCGCCGCCTGCTTCGCCAGTGCATCCGCGCACGCCCAGGCCGGCGTTGCCGTCAGCGCCGACCTCGGCACCACCGGTGCCGGCCTGCACCTGACCGTGCCGGTGGCGCC
>NZ_JBLVTK010000019.1:0-401 GCF_048285865.1 Christiangramia marina
CGCGCCGCATGATCGTATCAAGCTGGAACGTGGCCGACGTGCCGAAGATGAAGCTGCCGCCCTGCCATGCGCTGTTCCAGTTCTATGTCGCCGACGGCAAGCTTTCCTGCCAGCTCTACCAGCGCAGCGCCGACATCTTCCTGGGCGTGCCCTTCAACATCGCCTCCTACGCCATCACTGAAGAGTTTGATCCTGGCTCAGATTGAACGCTGGCGGCATGCTTTACACATGCAAGTCGAACGGCAGCACGGGCTTCGGCCTGGTGGCGAGTGGCGAACGGGTGAGTAATATATCGGAACGTACCCAGAAGTGGGGGATAACGTAGCGAAAGTTACGCTAATACCGCATACGATCTACGGATGAAAGTGGGGGACCTTCGGGCCTCATGCTTGTGGAGCGGC
>NZ_JBLVTK010000020.1:0-65 GCF_048285865.1 Christiangramia marina
CATTTTCGTCGATAGTTACCGTTCCATTGGCAGGTTCCTGAGCTTCAGAAATTGTTACTGTAAGC
>NZ_JBLVTK010000020.1:102-400 GCF_048285865.1 Christiangramia marina
TGATCTCGACTGGAGTGTCTTCAGTTGTTGAAGCCGAATCATCTACAGCAATAGGAGCATCATTCTCAGCACCTACAGTTACTGTTACCGTAGCGGTATCGGTTCCACCGTTCCCATCAGAAATAGTGTATTCAAAAGTATCAGTTCCGTTGAAGTTTTCATCCGGAGTATAGGTTACCACGCCATTCTCATCGATGGTTACCGTTCCATTGGAAGGTTTTTGAGCTTCAAAAATTGTTACTGTAAGCTCATCACCATCAGGATCAGAATCATTGTCAAGCACAGTGATCTCGACTGG
>NZ_JBLVTK010000021.1:165-312 GCF_048285865.1 Christiangramia marina
TACACCCAGCGACTGTCGCCCTGTTCGGACTCGATTTCTCTACGGCTCCCCTATTCGGTTAACCTCGCCACTGAATGTAAGTCGCTGACCCATTATACAAAAGGTACGCCGTCACCCCACGAAGAGGCTCCGACTGTTTGTATGCAC
>NZ_JBLVTK010000022.1:0-377 GCF_048285865.1 Christiangramia marina
GCGCCACCGAGGGGTTGCCGTCGAGCGCCAGGCCGATGCCTTCGTACTGGCTCTGGCGCAGCAGCAGCTCGCCGCCGCCGATGGCGGCGCTGACGCTGCCCGGCTGCAGGGGCAGGCACAGCTGCAACGGCATGGCGGCGACGGCGCGCGCCCCCATGCCGAGCAGGGTCTTGACCAGGGGCTCGAGCCAGTCGCGCTGGACCACGGCAACCGGACGGCGGCCATCGGGCAGCGCGGGGCCGGCCACCAGCACGCAGTCGAGCGGGTCGCCCAGGATATGTTCTTCGACCAGGGCCGGCAGCGCCGCGCGCAGGCGCGCGCCGGTCAGCGGCGGTGCCTGCACGGCCAGCAGCGTGACGTCGGCGCCGGCCAGCAGC
>NZ_JBLVTK010000023.1:0-371 GCF_048285865.1 Christiangramia marina
CGCCGCTGCAGGCGATCCAGAGCGCCACCATCAATGCCGCCGAGGCGCTGGCGCGCAAGGATGTCGGTGTGGTCGAGGCCGGCAGGTTTGCGGACATGGTGGCGGTGCAGGGTGACCCGACCGTGGATGTGCGGCTGCTGGAAGCGCCGGCGGTGGTGATCCAGGGCGGAACTGTCGTCAAACGCAGCCTTCCCTGAATCTGGTATTCAAGGTGCGACCGGCTCGAATGGGGCTGCAATCGGCCCCTGGCAATCCCCGAATGGGCGCACAGGATTGGACCAATCAGAAGAAAGTTGAAAATTGAACGAGATCCAGATTCGCTACAACCCTTCCGCTCCGACAATCGGTCGTTTATCTCGACGATCTGGATG
>NZ_JBLVTK010000024.1:0-356 GCF_048285865.1 Christiangramia marina
TCAACTGCGGCTAAGTAGTCGCCCATTTTTTGCTGTCAAAGTCAGATTGGCAATGCAGCAGGGGTTGAGCGATGAAGCACTTGGAGTTGACCGAGGACGAGCAGCGCACGCTGCGTGAGATGGGCGTTTTTCATCCGCATCCGAGGACGCGGATGCGAGCGCAAGGGATTTTGCGCCTGAGCCAAGGCCTGACCCTCCAGAAGACTGCTGACGAATTCGGCGTGCATCTGAACAGCGTCGAGCAGTGGCGGCAACGGTGGAGCAAGCTTGGCTTGGCCGGGTTGTACGAGGGACGTCATACCGGCCGACCGAGAAAGTGGACCGCCCAGCAACAGCAGGCTTTCGGTGAGTTGGCG
>NZ_JBLVTK010000025.1:0-356 GCF_048285865.1 Christiangramia marina
TTCAATACTGAGCCTGTCTTCGACGAACAGGCGCACCGCATACGGGTAGATCTTGTGTTCCTCGACGAGCACGCGGGCCGACAAGCTGTCTTCGGTGTCGCCCGGCAGCACCGGCACCCGGGCCTGCGCCACCACCGGACCGTGATCCAGTTCGGCCGTCACGAAATGCACCGTGGCGCCGTGTTCCTTCTCGCCGGCGTCGAGCGCCTGCTGGTGCGTGCCCAGCCCCGGGAACAAAGGCAGCAGCGACGGGTGGATGTTCAGCATGCGCCCCGCATAGTGCTCGACGAAGGGCGCCGTCAGGATACGCATGAAGCCGGCCAGCACGACCAGGTCCGGATCGAAGCGGTCGATCG
>NZ_JBLVTK010000026.1:0-351 GCF_048285865.1 Christiangramia marina
TCGTCGTCGTTAGCTCTGTGCTCTTGGTCTCACTTTCGACAACTTTGTCGCTCTTTTTTGTCCCAGCTTTGGGAGTCTGTTTAGCCGCTTTTCCTGTCATTTTTCTCTCCAAAAGTGGGATGAATTACGTCAGGTTATAGGATCTCCTCTCCCACTTGTCAATCAAAAAGTGGGACTAAATTTTGCGGCTGCTGGGAATTTGTTTCCCATAGTTGGGAATCGACATCTAGCGTCCATGCGGGTTTGAGGGTGTTTCCTTCTTCTTCTTTAAAAACAGCCCGCTAGGGCGGGCAAAAACAGGGCGCTTCGCGCCAAGTTGGGAAAAGCGGCAAGACCGTGGGGCTTTGCCCC
>NZ_JBLVTK010000027.1:0-346 GCF_048285865.1 Christiangramia marina
GTTCTACAAGCACGTCTCGCACGACTTCCAGGACCCGCTGGCCTACACCCACAACCGCGTCGAAGGCCGCAGCGAGTACACCCAGCTGCTGTATGTGCCGAGCCATGCGCCGTTCGACCTGTGGGACCGCAACAAGCGCGCCGGCATCAAGCTGTACGTCAAGCGCGTGTTCATCATGGACGACGCCGAGCAGCTGATGCCGACCTACCTGCGCTTCATCAAGGGCGTGATCGATTCGGCAGACCTGCCACTGAACGTCTCGCGCGAGATCCTGCAGGAGTCGCGCGACGTGCGCGTGATCCGCGAAGGCTCGACCAAGCGCGTGCTGGGCATGCTGGAGGAAATG
>NZ_JBLVTK010000028.1:0-141 GCF_048285865.1 Christiangramia marina
CGGCGCAGTCGGATCGACGGCAGGGCGCATCCTGGCCGTGCTCGAACCGCGCTCGAACACCATGAAGCTGGGCGCCATGAAGGACGCGCTGCCGGGCAGCCTGAAGGACGCCGACCTGGTGTTCGGCTTCGGCAGCCAGCA
>NZ_JBLVTK010000028.1:186-339 GCF_048285865.1 Christiangramia marina
CATCGCCCACAGCTTCGACCAGCTCGACTATATGGTGCAGGCCATCGTGCAGGCGGCGCAGCCGGGCGACCACATCCTCGTGATGAGCAACGGCGGCTTCGGCGGCGTGCACCAGAAACTGCTGGACGCGCTGGCGCCATGACCGCAAACGGG
>NZ_JBLVTK010000029.1:0-339 GCF_048285865.1 Christiangramia marina
GCTGATGGATTTGTGCCTGTATAAAGCTAATGCAACCATCAGCCATACCACCTGCTCGGCGGGCAGGCGCCGATGCCGGATACTCGTCGCCTCCGTCTTCGAGACCGCCTGTTCGACCCATTCGTACGGCAAATGCTCTCCCAGCCTTGCCCAATCGGGAGACTCGAGATGATTTGCCAGGAAATGCAGGGTGTCGTCGAACATGGCGACGAAGGTTAACAGCGATGGGGAATGTTTACAACGACAAAATAAAAATGCCGTTCAGTCTTAACTGAACGGCATTACACCGGAAGGTGGCGTTTTTGCTTGAGGTAGCGACTCTGGCATCAGGCCTTGCGG
>NZ_JBLVTK010000030.1:118-338 GCF_048285865.1 Christiangramia marina
GCTTTTGCCACGAGCAGCCTGTGCAGTGCGGGGAGGCGGGTGGCGGCCATGCCCACTGAGGCTGGCCGCTGAAGCATCGTCGGCGTGGTGAAGGGCGGCAGTGCTGGCTCCGCGATAGGGTTTTGAGGTACGCTTGCCATATCGGCACTATTGAGGAGCATCCGCATGACATACCAGACCGCCCAACCCGAACGCAGCGCCGTGGACGCGCTGCCCGGCG
>NZ_JBLVTK010000031.1:0-336 GCF_048285865.1 Christiangramia marina
GAAAAGGTGTGGCTGGACGACACGATGAAGTTCCTCGACTCGATCGGCATGCCGACCCAGGTCGTCCATCACGTGCCGCCTCCCCCGAGCCCGGCCCGGACCGACTACGCCGCAGTGGACGATGTCGAGGCCGTGCCTTTCCTGTCCGAGAATGGCCGCCGCGCCTACCAGGAATACCTGACCAAGATGACGCCGCGCGCGTTCGCGGTGTCGCCGAGCGGCGCCTGGACCTGGGCCGAGGAAGGCGAAGACCCGGACGGCCGCGCGCTGGCAACCTGCACCGCGAAGAGCACCGAGCCGTGCCGCCTGTACTCGGTGGACGATTACGTGGTGTGG
>NZ_JBLVTK010000032.1:0-335 GCF_048285865.1 Christiangramia marina
GCCGAGCACCATGCAGGCGACGATGAACAGCGCGCCGTACACGGCCAGGTTGTTCAGCGAGAGCAGCCAGCGCTCGTTGTCGAACAGGCGGATGTACTGCGCCGCCCCGATGAAGTTGTCGGAGGCGAAGGTGCGCGAGGCGGTGAACGAGGTCTTGAACGTCCACAGCGCCGCGCCGATGTAGGCGACCAGCACCGTCAGCGCCATCGGCAGCAGGGCCAGGTGCGGCGCGATACGTGGAGCGATCTTGTTGGCGCGGTGGATGAACATGGCGTCAGTATTTGAGGGCGTTGGCGATGCTCTTCTGGGCCTTCTCGGCCGTCATGCTCGTGTTC
>NZ_JBLVTK010000033.1:0-335 GCF_048285865.1 Christiangramia marina
GCGGAATCGCTGGTCCTCAACAGGAAGACGCTGGATCGTCTCGGCATCGCGGTACGCACCTCGACGAGCAAAATGTCTGCCGACGATGGCGAGCGTAATCCGCTGGGCGTCGATATCGTGCGCGACATATCGCATGCCTTGCTCCAGGAGTTTTCGTTCGGTGCGGCAAAGGTCAACAATGCCACGTACATGGTCGAGGACTTCATGGACGACACATTCGGCGCGAGGATCGGCGCCGGCACCCTCCTGCAAACGGACCTGGAAATCGCCCTGGACGCAGGCTATATCAAACCCTTCAAGCCCAACGGCTGCTTCCGGGCGCATCTGGCCTATTG
>NZ_JBLVTK010000034.1:0-334 GCF_048285865.1 Christiangramia marina
GCACGACGAAGTCGGCTTCCGCGCCGGGCGCGAAACTGCCGATCGTGCCCTCCAGGCCCATGGCACGGGCCGCGCCCAGGGTGGCCAGGTAGAACATGCGCACTGCCGGCAGGTAGCTGCCCTTCAGGCGCGCCACCTTGTAGGCTTCGTTCATGGTCTGCAGCATCGAGAACGAGGTGCCGGCGCCGACGTCGGTGCCGAGCGAGAGCAGCGTGCGCGCGCCGTCGGCCTTCTCGAAGTCGAACAGGCCGCTGCCGAGGAACAGGTTGGAGGTCGGGCACACCGCGGCCGCCGAGCCGGTCGCCGCCATGCGCGCGAAGTCCTCGTCGTCGAG
>NZ_JBLVTK010000035.1:0-333 GCF_048285865.1 Christiangramia marina
CCTCTCTATAATAATGTGAAATACCAATGGCAGGAAAAAAAATCAACAGCTAATACCTGGACAAATGTTGGAAATGACGCCCCCCAGTTTACTATTTCTAATGTTACTATGGGGATGAGCGGGAATCTATATAGAGTTGTAGTCACGCCTACAGATCCCTTTGAAACCTGCAAGATTTCAATCTCAAGAAAAGTTAGCTTAACGGTAGGTACTACAAATATCTGGAGAGGTGCCACTGATACAAATTGGAATAATGCTTCTAACTGGAGTTGCGGGTCTATTCCAGATCTAACTACAGAGATTCTTATACCCGATGGTCTTCCAAATTATCCT
>NZ_JBLVTK010000036.1:0-327 GCF_048285865.1 Christiangramia marina
CGATCAGGCCCACGTCCTTGCCCTGCGCCTCGGCGCACTCGCGGGTGCAGCCGGATACGCCGAACTTGATCTTGTGCGGCGCGCGCAGGCCCTTGTAGCGGTTCTCCAGCGCGATCGCGAACGCCAGGCTGTCGCCGACGCCGTAGCGGCACCAGGTCGAGCCGACGCAGGATTTCACGGTGCGCAGCGACTTGCCGTAGGCGTGTCCCGATTCGAAACCGGCCGCGATCAGCTCTTCCCAGATGTCGGGCAACTGCTCCAGGCGGGCACCGAACAGGTCGACGCGCTGGCCGCCCGTGATCTTGGTGTACAGCCCGTATTTCTTCG
>NZ_JBLVTK010000037.1:0-326 GCF_048285865.1 Christiangramia marina
GGCGCACGCCGCCGCGCAGCGTTACCGGACCGAATTCGTACTCGAGCTGGGCGAACGGCGCCAGCGAGCGGAATTTCAGCTCGGGCACCCAGACCCGGTTGGTCCCGGCCAGGCGCTGCTGGGTGTGGTCGCGCAGCCAGTCCAGGCCGGTGGTCAGCTCCAGGCCCTGCACGAACAGGTCCGGGCGCGACCAGGTGATGCGCGAACCTATCTTGTCGGCCACGACCTGCGACTGGTCGTACAGGGTGCCGACCGGCGCGATGGCGCGGTCCTGGAAGGTCGAGGTGTTGGTGGCGCCGTACAGCGACTCG
Source organism: Christiangramia marina (assembly GCF_048285865.1). Taxonomy (NCBI): domain Bacteria; kingdom Pseudomonadati; phylum Bacteroidota; class Flavobacteriia; order Flavobacteriales; family Flavobacteriaceae; genus Christiangramia; species Christiangramia marina. The sequence continues at coordinate 312 of NZ_JBLVTK010000037.1, forward strand.
AAATCGTGGCTGAAG
>NZ_JBLVTK010000038.1:0-324 GCF_048285865.1 Christiangramia marina
CTCTGGCGCGCGCTGGAAGCGGCGGCGGCAACGGCGTCCGCCGCATCGCGCGCCCGAGGGCAGGCAGGTCATCGGCGCAGATGTCACATGCCGGCACCGGCGACAGCGCCGCACCGAGCCGGTGGGCAGCGTCGGCGTCCGGCGCCAGCACCAGGGCGGCCTGGCGCAGGAGGGCCTGCTGCGGCGGCCGTGCGGCCAGTGCGGCGGCGCTGTCGGCGACGCCCAGTGCATGGGGAATGGAAGGCGGCAGCCCCGCCGCGTCGGCGCCGGCCTGCCACATGGTCAGGATGAGGTCCGGCGCCAGCGAGGCAAGGAAATCCTTGC
>NZ_JBLVTK010000039.1:0-323 GCF_048285865.1 Christiangramia marina
GGCGATCACCGCCATCATCGGCGCTCCGGTATTCCTCTACCAGCTGCACCGCCTGCGGAGGTGACATGATCCAGACCGAACGACTCGACCTGAACATCGCCGGACGCACGCTGGTACGCCAGCTCGACTGGGCGGCCCGTCCCGGCGAATGCTGGAGCATCATCGGCCGCAACGGCGCCGGCAAGAGCACCCTGATGCGCACGCTGGCCGGACTGCACCGGCCGAGCGGCGGCGCCGTCCTCGTGCGCGGCCGCGCCCTCGACACGTGGGCGCCGGACGAACTGGCGCGCGAACGCGCCTTCCTGGCGCAGTCGCGCCACGAT
>NZ_JBLVTK010000040.1:0-320 GCF_048285865.1 Christiangramia marina
GCACGCACGACACGGTAGAAAATCGCGACCACTTTGGCGCCCAAAGCTACGCCAGCGATACGGTCGCAAGCTATCCTCAAGTACGTGGTGTCACCTTGACGTCGCTTCCCACGCATTTGGTGCATAGCGCCGCGTTCGGGCCATACTCGACCAATGAAATGCTGTATGCAAAGCAGCTTGTCGAGGCTATCCCGGACGAATCGCTGACGGTCTTTGACCGAGGCTTTCTATCAGCCGAGATCTTGTGTAGCCTGACAGGTAGCGGCACCGAACGGCACTTCATCATTCCGTCCAAATCGAACACCAAATGGGAAGCGCTC
>NZ_JBLVTK010000041.1:0-319 GCF_048285865.1 Christiangramia marina
CTCTCGAGCAGCGTCGACAGTGCGAAGATGTTGCGCAGGTCGTCGTCGACGATCAGTACCTTGCGTCCGGCCAGGCCGCCGTCGAGCGCGTGGATCTCCTCCAGCATGCGGCGCTGGGTTTCCGGCAGGCTGGCCTGCGAGCGGTGCAGGAACAGCGCTGTCTCGTCCAGCAGGCGCTCCGGCGAGCGGGCGTCCTTCATGACGATGGTCTTGGCGTAGCGCTTGAGCTTCGTGACTTCCTTGCGGTCCAGCTCCTTTGCGGTGTAGATCACCACCGGCAGGTCGCGCAGGCGTTCGTTCGCGCCGATGCGGTCCAGCA
>NZ_JBLVTK010000042.1:0-315 GCF_048285865.1 Christiangramia marina
CGACGAAGTGGGGCAGGACTACGTGCGCACCGCGCGCGCCAAGGGCCTGAGCGAGCGCCGCGTGGTCTGGGTGCACGTGCTGCGCAATGCGGCGATCCCGATCATCACGCACGTGATGGCCAACCTGCCGGCGCTCCTGATCGGGGCCTTCCTGCTGGAGCGTTTCTTCGGGATCCCCGGCATCGGGCGCGAAGTCATCCTGGCCGTCGAGCGCAGCGATTTCCCGGTGATCAAGGCGATCACGGTGTACGTGGCCGCGGCCACCATGGTGTTCAATCTGCTGGCCGACCTGCTGTACCAGGCGGTGGACCCGCG
>NZ_JBLVTK010000043.1:0-314 GCF_048285865.1 Christiangramia marina
GCGACATCAACGAGCTGGGCCTGCCTGCCGGCACCGAGTTCCTCGACGTGATCAGCCCGCAGTACATCGCCGACCTGGTGAGCTGGGGCGCGATCGGGGCCCGCACCACGGAGTCGCAGGTGCACCGCGAGCTCGCGTCCGGCCTGTCGTGTCCGGTCGGCTTCAAGAACGGTACCGACGGCAACATCAAGATCGCAGCCGATGCGATCAAGGCATCGTCGCAGCCGCACCACTTCCTGTCGGTGACCAAGGGCGGACATTCGGCGATCGTATCGACGTCCGGCAACGAGGACTGCCACATCATCCTGCGCGGC
>NZ_JBLVTK010000044.1:0-314 GCF_048285865.1 Christiangramia marina
AGCGCCGGCACCAGCGGCTGGATCTGGGCGGCGTCGCGCGACACCGTGTACCACAGCAGGAAGGCGACCGCGGCCGCGATGATCAGCATCACGAAGGGGCCGAGCTGGCGCGTCGCATAGCGCTCTTCGTAGTAGAGGTGGAACATCGCGGTGATGATCGCGAACAGGATGAACACTTCGTACAGGTTCGACACCGGAATATGGCCGACGTCCGGGCCCATCAGGTAGGACTCGTACCAGCGCACCATCATGCCGACCGAGCCCAGCACCACCGCGGCCCAGCACATCTTGCTGCCGACCGAGCCGAAGGCCGA
>NZ_JBLVTK010000045.1:0-313 GCF_048285865.1 Christiangramia marina
GGCGATGGCGCCGCCCTTGGCCAGCGGCACGGCGAATTCGGCGATGCGCTGGCTGCCCTGGGTCGGCGCGCCCACCAGCGCGTGGCCGGTCGGGTTCTCGAGCAGGACCACGGCATTGCCGAAGTCGAACAGGATGCGCGCCGAGCGCGTCATCGCTTCGAGCAGGCCGCTTTCGCCCTGCTGGCGCGCAAAGCTCTGGCCCACTTCCGAGACCAGCACCATGTTGCGCACTTCTTCCGACAGGCGCTGCTGCACCGGGTCCAGGCTCGGTGCGGCATAGGCCGGCGCCGACGACATCCCGGCGCCGCCGGCC
>NZ_JBLVTK010000046.1:0-312 GCF_048285865.1 Christiangramia marina
CACGAAGCAATCGGAAGTGGTTCCAAGAAAAGCCTCTAAGCTTCAGTCATACGAGACCGTACCGCAAACCGACACAGGTGGGCGAGATGAGTATTCTAAGGCGCTTGAGAGAACTCGGGAGAAGGAACTCGGCAAATTGGTACCGTAACTTCGGGAAAAGGTACGCCCCGGTAGCTTGACCACTTTACTGTGGAAGGGTGAAAGGGTTGCAATAAACTGGTGGCTGCGACTGTTTAATAAAAACACAGCACTCTGCAAACACGAAAGTGGACGTATAGGGTGTGACGCCTGCCCGGTGCTGGAAGATTAAAT
>NZ_JBLVTK010000047.1:0-312 GCF_048285865.1 Christiangramia marina
CTGCTGGCGCTGGTGCTGGGCGTGAACAATTTCAAGCTGAGCGTCACCGCCGACGTCGACAACGACAAGATCGAAGAGACCCAGGAAAAATACGGCGAGGCCCCGAAGGTCACCAGCGAGGCGATGCGCGAGGAAATGGAGCGCAACCGCATGGCGCTGGGCGTGCCGGGCACGCTGTCGAACCGTCCGCCGCAGATGGCCGATCCGGCCGCAGCCGCCGATGGCCAGGCTCCGGATGCGGCTGCCGCCAAGCCCGACGACGGCAGCGCGCGCAAGAACGCCACTACCCGCCAGTACGCCTATGACCGCGCG
>NZ_JBLVTK010000048.1:0-311 GCF_048285865.1 Christiangramia marina
GCTGGGACGCGACGATGTACAGGACCGTTCGCACCGCGCTCACACGCTGCGTACAACCGTGAGCCAGGCCCAGGAAGCCATTCTCCTGGCTCTGCGCCAGTCGCTCTACCTGCCGCTCGACGACCTGCTGTTCATTACCAAGCAGTACATCAATCCGGCCATCAAGGACTACGAACCCGGCTTTATCTACATCGATATCAAGTATCTGCAGAAGATGCCGGACGAGACCTCGCGACGTGACCTGTTCGTCGCTATTTGAAGCTGTCCAACCACCAAATTCCGCAACGCGCCGTCGGCAGCAAAACGCCCAT
>NZ_JBLVTK010000049.1:0-305 GCF_048285865.1 Christiangramia marina
TTCCCTCAGCAGGTTTGCCTGCACCCGCGCCAGCAGGCCGCCCAACTGCCGGCGTTCGTCATCGCTCAGGCCCGACAATGCCTGGGCCGCCAGCAGTTCGCCGTGCCGCTGCATGTCCGCATAGGTGGCTTCGCCCGTCGCCGTCAGGTACAGGCGGGTGCTGCGCCGGTCGGCCTCGTCGGGGCGCGCATCGATCAAGCCCTTCTCGCGCAGCGGCCGGGCGCGACCCAGCGCGACCTGGCGCAGCATTCCGGGCGCGACAAGGCGCAGGTGACGCGCCTGGTGCAGGGGCTGCGCGAGAAGGG
>NZ_JBLVTK010000050.1:0-304 GCF_048285865.1 Christiangramia marina
CGGCGATCGTTTCCTGCGGCAGGAAGCTGTCGGAGACGCTGTCGTAGAAACCGGTGAAGGAAAAACCCCAGGAGATCGGGTTGGCATGGGCAGTGGCGCAAGCGAGCACCAGGGCGCCGGTGGAGAGAAGCTTTTTCATGTGTTACCTCGAACAAGTACAGAAGGGCATCTCGGAAAACCTGCTGCTGCCGCTCGCGACGGTTTTCCGAGGCGCCCGGAAGGCGCCGATCAATTAACGCTATGTGTTCAGCCTACTCCTCTGCCTGGTAACTGTGCAATTTACTTTCAAATATTTCTATATTGT
>NZ_JBLVTK010000051.1:0-303 GCF_048285865.1 Christiangramia marina
GACGAACTTGTAAATAGGCACTTGTAATTCTGCTCCCAGGCTACAGGCGTCATCACAAATTTCCCAGCGGTGATAATTTACCGCAGAAAAGGTGGAATATTCCTGAATTCGCACCGGATAAAGGTGGCAGGAGACCGGTTTCTTCCAGTCGATATCTCCCTGATTGTATGCTTCTTCAATGGCACAAAGTGCGGTGCCTTTATCATCAAAAGTAACATACGCGCAATCTGCTTCATTGATAAGCGGAGTTTCAATTTCTCCGTTTTCACGGGTTATGTAGACACCCTGTGCTTCAATAGCTTC
>NZ_JBLVTK010000052.1:0-302 GCF_048285865.1 Christiangramia marina
ATACTTACTGTTGTATTGTCTGATGGACACTCTGAATCTACATCCTCCGGACTTACCGTATAGGTAAATACATAGGTGCCCGCAGTATAACTGCTTAGGTCTATTGGATCTGATACTGATACATCTGAAGCATCTGTCCAGACACCACCGGCATCTCCGCCAGTAACCAGGCCAAACAGACTCACTGAACTCAGGTCTTCATCAATACAGAATCGATCACTACCACCAGTTCCAGCTTCCACCGTTCCATCAATAATTATAGTTACCGTTGTATTGTCTGATACACATTCTGAATCAGCATC
>NZ_JBLVTK010000053.1:0-302 GCF_048285865.1 Christiangramia marina
TCGCAAATGATACGCCAGTACGCAGGTCGTACTCGGTATCGGTGCCGGTCGAATGCGCAGGCTGGCAACTGACTTTTCTGGTTCGCTTCATGCCTGGAGAACGGCCGGGCAGGGGATCAGGCTACATGTACACCCTGAAGGTGGGCGACGAAGTTCGCTTCAGCGGCCCCTTCGGCGATTTCGCACTGAAGCCGGGATCGCGCGAGAAAGTATTCATCGGTGGCGGCGCCGGGATGGCGCCCTTGCGCGCCATGATCCATGAGCTCCTGACAAAGGGGGAGACCGAACCACTGCACTTCTGG
>NZ_JBLVTK010000054.1:0-302 GCF_048285865.1 Christiangramia marina
GCCCAGATGGGCGGCAAACTGGTGCGCTGTCTGGGAATCGTGCGCACCACGTTCGTCTTGCAACTGAAGGCCGCCAGTTACAACCTCAAGCGTCTCGTCTTCTTGAAGGAACGCGGCCTGGCGCCGTTCTAAACAGCAGTTCGGCAGCCTTCGGCTGCCAAACCTGCCCGGCCCAAGGTGCTGGACACTTCGCAAATAACGCTGTTGGGGCTCTGCTGAAAGGCAGAATCACGTTTCGCGTTGCGTCGCTCACGTCGAAAGCGGGTTATTCGAGGTGGCCTTAAATTATCGTACGATTTCGG
>NZ_JBLVTK010000055.1:0-301 GCF_048285865.1 Christiangramia marina
TGCGTCCACGCCCGAGGCGCGGGTGCGCTTTTCGCGCACGCTCGAGACCAGGCGGTGCGCCAGCATGGGGGCGTCGCCGTTGGCGCTGGCGCCCTGCGCCAGCAGCCACTGGACCGCTTCGGTTTCGTCGCGCCGGTAGGCGCTCGTGATGGCCGCGCGCAGCGCAGTCTGGTCGCGTTTGACCTCGGCGTGAAGCGCATCGAACGGAACGAAATGGGAGGCCGTGGGGGTAGCCAGGGCGGCGGCAGTCTGCATGGTGTCTCTTCAAAAAAGGAATCGGAAATCGTGCGCCGGATGGTCT
>NZ_JBLVTK010000056.1:0-300 GCF_048285865.1 Christiangramia marina
ACCAGTTTCGACTGTTCTGATGTAGGCACCTTCGATATTACTTTAACTGTAACTGATGTTAATTCTAATGAAACGCAAAAGACGATTTCTGTAACGGTAGAAGATACGACTCCACCGGTAGTGGATGCTGTAACTTCAACCACGGTGACCTTGGATAATTCAGGTTCAGGATCTTTAGCGGTGGCCGATGTGTTGAATGCTGCTAGTAGTGATGCCTGTGGTATTGCCAGTGAGGTATTGAGTCAAACCAGTTTCGACTGTTCTGATGTAGGCACCTTCGATATTACTTTAACTGTAACT
>NZ_JBLVTK010000057.1:0-297 GCF_048285865.1 Christiangramia marina
TGGTATATCGCACCGGCCAGGCGCTGGCCTCGACCCTCGACCTGGAAACGCTGCTGCAGGCGATCACCGACGCCGGCACCGAGCTGGCCGGCGCGCGCTTCGGCGCGTTCTTCTACAGCGGACAGGACGAGCACGGCGAGCGGCTGCAGCTGTATACGCTGTCCGGGGTCCCGCGCGAGGCGATGGACGGGCTCGGCAAGCCGCGCGCCACCGAGATCCTGCGTCCGACGTTCAACGGCGAGGCAACGGTGCGCAGCAGCGACATCACGCGCGATCCGCGCTATGCGTCGCTGGGCG
>NZ_JBLVTK010000058.1:0-297 GCF_048285865.1 Christiangramia marina
GCGGGATCGGGCTTCCTGCCGCGTCGAGCCGCAGCACGGCCACGCACGCCTGGCGCAGCACCCAGTTCCCGAGCGGGACGATCAGTCCGCTGGATTCGGCAACCGGGATGAACACCTCGGGCGGCACCAGCACGCCGCCGGCCCGGCGCCAGCGCATCAGGAGCTCGCCGCCGACCGGCTGCCGGGCGTGGTCGACCTGCAGTTGCAGGTGCATTGCCAGCTCGCCTCTCTCGAGGGCGTAGCCGAGGTCGCGCTCCAGCGTGAGGCGGCACTCGGCCTCGGCCAGCATGGTGGCCT
>NZ_JBLVTK010000059.1:58-297 GCF_048285865.1 Christiangramia marina
TCCGCCGATGCGGCTTCTCCCATCGCATTGCCGCCGGCGGCCGAGGCGCCAGCTGCCGGGCTGCCGCCGCCACCGAACGAGCCACCCGGGGTGCCGGGCACGCCCTCGGCCGCATTCTGCTGGCGCATGCCGGCGCCGCCCGGCCCCTGGTTGCCCGATTGCGCAGCGGCTGCCGACGCATCGGTGCCGCCGGCCGCGCCGACGATCTCCGCTCCCGGCCGGGCCTGCCCCATCACCGG
>NZ_JBLVTK010000060.1:0-297 GCF_048285865.1 Christiangramia marina
CCGGAACTGCGCGGCCAGCAGCTCGGTGAAGTTGCGGCCGGTGAGGTCGGGCGAGCGCGCCGTGTTGTCGCCGTTGATCGTGAATCTACCGCCGCCCAGCGCGGCCACCGCCCCGACGGCATAGGTGCCGACGTCGGCCAGGCTGTCGCCGAAGCTGACCTGGGCGCTGAATCTGGTGGTGAAGTCCTCACTGCCCGGCGCAGGACCGTTGTCGCCACCGCCGCAGGACACGAGGGCGGCCGTCAACAGCACGAGTGCGAATTTTTTCATGTTCATGGCGTCTCCGTCATTGGGTTG
>NZ_JBLVTK010000061.1:65-296 GCF_048285865.1 Christiangramia marina
CTCGACGTCGCCCGGTTCGATGACGTGCCTGCGCTGGTTGGCCCAGATGCCGGCGAAGCAGTCGGCCTGCAGCTCGAGCCGCACCGACAGCCGGTTGCCCTCGGTTGCGGACATGCTACGCTGGGCCTGGCGCACCTGGTCCGAGATGCCGAGCAGGTTCTGGACGTGATGGCCGACCTCGTGCGCGATGACGTAGGCCTGGGCGAACTCCCCGGCTACCTGGAAGCGCTG
>NZ_JBLVTK010000062.1:0-296 GCF_048285865.1 Christiangramia marina
TCGCCGACGTGGGCGACGTGTCGGCGATCCAGGTGGTGAACCAGGCGCAGGCGGATTACGTGGCGAAATACGTTGCCGCCAACCTGCCGCAGTACCGGCACCTGCCGGTGCTGTCGGTATCGGCCCCGTTCAAGAGCGGCATGGCCGGCCCCGGCGACTTCACGGACGTGCAGCCGGGCGACCTGGCGCTGAACAATGCGGCCGACCTCTACCTGTACCCGAATGCGTTGCACGCGGTGAAGGTGGACGGCGCCCAGCTCAAGGCCTGGCTGGAGAAGGCGGCGCAGCGCTTCAAT
>NZ_JBLVTK010000063.1:0-296 GCF_048285865.1 Christiangramia marina
AACAGCCGGTCGAGGTCGTCGCTTTCGATCTCGGCGCGCTCGCGCCAGCGCAGCGCGGTACGGCGATGCAGGCATTGCACCGGCTGCAGGCAGGCGCCGGGGATGACGCCGGGCGCCGTGCGGTTGTAGTGATGGCGCACGCCCGCGTAGGCCAGCACGGCGTCCGGCGCGCGCTCGAGGCAGGCCACCAGCTGCGCCAGGTGATCGCGGTAGAACACGTCGTCGCTCGGCAGGTAGGCCACCAGCTCGCCGCGCGCCGCGTCCAGCCCGGCATTGATGGCGCGGCCCAGCCCGCC
>NZ_JBLVTK010000064.1:0-295 GCF_048285865.1 Christiangramia marina
ATTCATACTCGGACCGAAGGCCGTCCTGGGTACGTTCCACGACGTTGTCGCGTTCGTCATAGCGGTAGCGGAGGCCGGCATATTCCTTGAGCAGATTGTCCAGCAGTTTCGGCAGCGGGACACGGCGGGTAAGGGGTTCCTGGTGTGCAGTCTCGGCTGCCTGGATATTGCCGGCCGGATCAAAAGCGAAGGCTTCACGACCCAATGCGCTACTTGCCGTCAGCAGCCTTCCGACCGGGTCGTAGCGGTACTCGAGGCGGCCGCGCCGGCTGTCTTCAAGGCTAATCAGTTGGCT
>NZ_JBLVTK010000065.1:0-295 GCF_048285865.1 Christiangramia marina
GCTATTGCCGCGATACAATCACAAACAATGAACGAATTGCCCAATCATCCAGAACAGGCCGCTCCGGCCAATGCGGCCGGCCCCGCTCTCCAGAAGTCGCCGTCCCATCCTTCGCATGGCGGCGGCTTGCAGGCCTTGCTGCGTCCGCTGCCGCTGGCGGTCGCGGCCCTTGCCGTGCTGCTGGCGGTGCAGACCGTCACCTCGCACAGCCGGATCAACACCTTGCGCCGCGACATGGCGCTGAGCCTGCAGAAAGGCAATGCCGTGAACGCGGAAAGGCAATGCCGTTTCCGCG
>NZ_JBLVTK010000066.1:0-294 GCF_048285865.1 Christiangramia marina
TTTCCTGCAGAGTGCCCGCCTGCTGGAAATTGTGCGCGATCATAGGCTTGAACACGTTCAGCTCGAAGTTGCCCTGCGAGCCCCCGACCGTGATCGCGACGTCGTTGCCGAATACCTGGCAGCACAGCATCGTCAAGGCTTCGGCCTGGGTCGGGTTGACCTTGCCCGGCATGATCGAGCTGCCCGGCTCGTTCTCCGGAATGGTGATCTCGCCCAGGCCCGAGCGCGGTCCCGAGGCCATCCAGCGGATGTCGTTGGCGATCTTCATCAGGGCCGTGGCCAGGGTCTTGAAAG
>NZ_JBLVTK010000067.1:0-293 GCF_048285865.1 Christiangramia marina
ACCTCTACCGGCGCCTCCCAGTACTGGCAGGCGAGCTCGGTGATGCGCTTGGCGAACTGCGTCTTGACCCAGTCGAGCTTGAAGCGATTCGGTGCGGCGATGCGCAGCTTGCCGTCCTCGTAGTCGAGCACGACGAGCGATTTGATCCACGCACTGTATTGCTGCGGCGTCAGCTCGAGTTCCAGCTGCGCGGAACAGGTCTGCCAAAAATTTTCCATACTTCGCTAGTTGATACGTAACACGCTATTTTACCTGTCTCGGCCGGAGTTATCCACAGGTTGGCCCCACTATTT
>NZ_JBLVTK010000068.1:0-293 GCF_048285865.1 Christiangramia marina
GCCGTATATCATGTAGGATATCATTATAAGGTGGATCCTAAGCTGAATGTAGGGGGACGGTTAAAATTTTACTCGGGGATTTTTAATGTTGAGTCAACAAATAACTCGGGAGAATTCGTAACCTATTTTACTCCCGGAGGCACTAACTTTTATGAACATTCTGTGAACCGTCTCGATGTGCTGGTGCGTACCGCCGGATATGCCTCTCTAAATGATACTGCCGGGATGACCGTGGAGGAAGCTACTGCAGAATTATTGAGCAGATCCATGTTTGGAAAGAATGTAGGATTGGG
>NZ_JBLVTK010000069.1:0-293 GCF_048285865.1 Christiangramia marina
TCAGCCACGCCATCCGCAAGCTCGAAGGACAGCTGGGCGTCGAGGTGTGGAAGCGCGAGGGCCGCAGCCTGCGCCCGACCCAGGCCGGTCTTTACCTGCTGGGCCTGGCCAATCGCCTGCTGCCCCAGCTCGAACATGCCGAGCGCCTGATGGCACAGTATGCCGAGGGCCAGCGCGGCACCCTGCGCATCGGGATGGAATGCGCTCCCTGCTATGCATGGTTGTTGAAGGTGGTTGCTCCGTATCTGGAAGCGCTGCCGGACGTTGACGTCGACGTCCGGCCAGGCTGCCAG
>NZ_JBLVTK010000070.1:0-291 GCF_048285865.1 Christiangramia marina
CGTGCGGGTGCTGGTGGCGACCGACGTCGCCGCGCGCGGGCTGGACATCGACGACCTGCCGGTGGTGGTGAACATCGACCTGCCGATCGTGGCCGAGGACTACGTGCATCGCACTGGGCGTACCGGGCGCGCCGGAGCGTCGGGCGAAGCGGTGTCGCTGGTGGCCGCCGACGAGGTCGAGCAGCTCGCCGCCATCGAGGCGCTCACCCGCCAGACGCTCGAGCGCGTCGAGGAGGGCGGCTTCGAGCCGGACCACCGCGTGCCGGAGACCGGCCCGGGCGGGCAGATCGT
>NZ_JBLVTK010000071.1:0-291 GCF_048285865.1 Christiangramia marina
TTGCAAGCAACAGTGCAACCGCCACTGGAGACAGCCCATCGGGTACCGATGATGTTTCCGACGTTTCAGATAATGGAGACCCAACAGATGGTGATGATAACCCAACAATCACTGATCTTGATCAGGATACTCAATTTGCAATTACTAAATCCACAACAACTTCAAACTTTAAAGAAGTTGGGGATGTAATTGAATATAAATTAGAGGTTACCAATAATGGTAATACAACTATAGATAATGTAGTGGTTACCGACTTTAATGCCGATAATGTAACTTACCTTTCTGGTGATG
>NZ_JBLVTK010000072.1:0-291 GCF_048285865.1 Christiangramia marina
CCCTGGGCGACGACGGCCATGTCGGGGCAACCCGCCTGGCCGCGCCGCCGGCGGCCGAACTGGGCGAGGGCATGCGCTTCGACGACGGGCGCTGCGACCGCCAGGGACGGTTCTGGAGCGGCACCATGTTCATGGACATGGGCGCCGCGCGCGCGGTCGGCGGCCTGTACCGCTACAGCCGGGAAGGCGGATTGCACGGCCCGGTCGTGAGCGGCCTGCTGACGCAGAACGGGCTGGCCTGGTCGCCCGACGGGCGCACCATGTACCTGTCCGATTCGCATCCGCTCAAAC
>NZ_JBLVTK010000073.1:0-290 GCF_048285865.1 Christiangramia marina
TTTTGCAGACTGATTGCCATGATTGAGACTCTCCTAAAAAGTACTGCTTGAACACCGGGGTAATAGCATAGCGAGCTGGTGTTCTGCCACTCGCCATGCGGTTCCTTCGTAAAACCTTATGCTGCCTCGATTGCCGCGTGCTTCTTCTTGTACTGGATCGAGCTCCACAGCGAAGCCAGGATGAAGGCCAGGCCCACGCCGCCGGTGATCAGCTCGGGCACGTGCATGTGCATGCTGATCAGCATGATCACGGCCAGGATACCGATCGCATAGTGCGCGCCGTGCTCCAG
>NZ_JBLVTK010000074.1:0-290 GCF_048285865.1 Christiangramia marina
GTCACGCGCCATGACGCGTTCGCCGAGCAGTTTGAAACAACGCATCTTCGTTTCGACAAGGCTGCGCCGGTGGTAGCCGCTCCACTTCTTCCAGATCGCCCGGCCCAGCCGGCGCGTCGTGTGGAGGATCTCGTTGCGTGCATCGGCACCGCAGCGGTTCGTCTTCCAGGGTTTGGCGTTCTTGCGGGTCGGAATGATGGCATGCGCGGCGCGCATGGCGATGGCCTCGTGGCAGTCCTTCGTATCGTAGGCGCCGTCGCCACTGACGCTGGCGATGCGCTCGTCGGCTG
>NZ_JBLVTK010000075.1:0-288 GCF_048285865.1 Christiangramia marina
CATCAACACCAGCCCCGACACGATCAACACCGCCGCCACGACCCGCATGACGCTCAGGTGCTCTCCCAGCAGCGTGACCCCGACCACGAACGCGCCCACGGCGCCGATGCCGGTCCAGATGGTGTAAGCGGTACCGAGGGGAATGCTGCGCATGGCCGCGGAAAGCAGCACGAAACTGATGACCATCCCGACCAGGGTGACGAGGCTGGGCCAGAGCCGGGTGAAGCCTGCCGACTGCTTCATCGCCACCGCCCACACGACCTCGAAAAGTCCCGCTACCAACAACAT
>NZ_JBLVTK010000076.1:0-288 GCF_048285865.1 Christiangramia marina
CGGACGAGATCCACAAGCTCTCGGGCGGCACCATGCAGGACGGCCAGGTGGTGTGCGCGGAAGCGGGTGGCGTGCAGGGCGAAGCCAGGGCCGGCATGGACAAGTTCCGCGCCGATTATAAAAAGCGCTTCGGCATCGATGTGCAGATCAACGCGCCGTACGCCTATGACGCCGTGATGACGATGGCCGACGCAATGGTGAAGGCCGGCTCCGCGCAGCCGGCAAAGTACCTGCCGGTGCTGGCAAAAACCCAGTACAGGGGCGTGACCGGCCCGATCGCGTTCGACG
>NZ_JBLVTK010000077.1:0-288 GCF_048285865.1 Christiangramia marina
GTTCGATCTGCCAGCGCTGCTTGTACCAAGCCACTATTTGAAGCGCCTGTTCCACGTCTTGTACATTGTGAGTGGTGAGAAGGATCCAATGCACCGGCTCCTCGCCTGGCGGCACCGTCTCAGGCCTTTCCCTTATTTCCACTACCGATAGCGCGACGCTGGCTTGCTGCGCATGGCTTCCCATAGGCCGCATGATTTTCACTTGTCCGAAGCGAAGGTCGATATGCGCCTGGTGAGCCGTGCGTGCCTTGCTGCGCGCCCCACCGGCACGGGGGGGGGGGAGGGGGG
>NZ_JBLVTK010000078.1:0-287 GCF_048285865.1 Christiangramia marina
GCGCGATGTGCTCAACCTGGCGATGCGCAATCCGGACAACCATGCTCGCAACACGGCCGTGCATACCGTCGATGGGGTCACCCGCATCACGCCCCTGTTCGACTTTGCGCCGATGTACCTGGACCCGGAAGGCATCACGCGCGCCGCGCGCTGGTACCACCCCGAATCGGGCAAGGAGCTGCAACGCTGGGAAGACGTCTTGCCACAGCTCGATTTGCCTCTGCAGGAGCGCCGGCAGCTCGTCGAGGCGCTCGTCGGCTTCGGTGAGCAGTTGACTACGTTGGCCG
>NZ_JBLVTK010000079.1:0-287 GCF_048285865.1 Christiangramia marina
CTTCGGGGGCGGCCTGCCGTGCATCCTGTGCCAGCAGCGACGGGGTGGCGGCGAGGCCCAGGGCCAGGCCCAGGACGGCCTCACGGACGCCATGCAACTTCAAGTTCTTCAAATCGGCTCTCCAAAGCAAAACGGGCGCGCGGCTTGCGCCACGCGCCCGACATCCGGCTATCCTACAGTAATTGCCGGTGGCTTTCAGTCAAGCTTGTTCACGCAGCTTACTTCGGCTGCATGCGGATCGCGCCGTCCAGGCGGATCGTTTCGCCGTTGAGCATCACGTTTTCGAT
>NZ_JBLVTK010000080.1:0-286 GCF_048285865.1 Christiangramia marina
CAGCGTGGTGCGCCACAGGTCGCCTTCGGCGGTGAAGACGATGGTGTCGCCGCGGACGGCGGGGAAGCGGAAGTAAGGATCGGCGGCGGCGGCCTGGCTCCCGATAAGGGCCAGCGACAGGGCGAGGATGGTGCGGGACACGGGCATGTTCGTTGTGGCAGAGGTTACTCAAGAGGAAGAGTTTGCCACACGTGTACTGCCGTGGGAGGTGCATACGTGCAAAAAAAACCGCGCTTGACGCGCGGTTTTTGCTGAGTGACCGAGGTTTACTCGATCTCGACCGTCT
>NZ_JBLVTK010000081.1:0-285 GCF_048285865.1 Christiangramia marina
CGGCGATCAGCTTGGCCGGGTTGCGCTCCTGGTGTTCGTAGCGCGCGCCGGTGTCGGGGATGCGCAGGTTGAACAGGGCAGCCAGGATGTACACGCCGACCACGACGGCCATTGCCGCTTCGGCCGCGTTCTCGACGCCCGGCAGGTCCAGGCCCATCAGCCAGTTGGCGCCGCGCTCGCTGACCAGGGCGCCGCCGGCCACGGTGCCGAGGATGATCGACATGACCGTCAGGCCTTCGATCCAGCCGTTGGCGGGAACGAGCTTTTCCGGAGGCAGCAGTTCGG
>NZ_JBLVTK010000082.1:0-285 GCF_048285865.1 Christiangramia marina
GCGGCGCGCTGCTGGACTGGCTGGGCGAGCAGGCGCCGGCCGGCCAGACCCGCTTCCTGACCACGAGTACGGTCGGCCTGGCGCGCTTCGCGGTGGGCGAGGACGCGCCGCTCGACGTGCTGCGCAATCTGCACAGTGCCGCCCAGGACGCGCTCGGCGCCGAATCCGGCCTGCGTGTCTTTTCGCCGGAACACGACGCCGCCTACCAGCGCCGTTTCTGGCTGATCGGCGAACTGGCGCGCGCCAGCGAGGTGCTCTCGATGATGGGAACGAACTCGCCCGGCG
>NZ_JBLVTK010000083.1:0-112 GCF_048285865.1 Christiangramia marina
CTTTTCCGTCCTTGAGGAACTGGTGGTACTGGTGGAACGGCACCGAGGCCATCGTGCCCTTGTGCCCCTCGAGCGGCCCGTAGACGTTGAAGTAGCGCAGGCCGACGACCTG
>NZ_JBLVTK010000083.1:153-284 GCF_048285865.1 Christiangramia marina
AGTGGCGGCGCAGGTACTGGTCGAACAGGAATTTCGAGTATCCGTAGACGTTGAGCGGGCGCTCGTGCTCGCGCTCTTCGCGGAACACGGTGCCGCCGCCGTACACGGCCGCCGACGAGGCATAGATGAAG
>NZ_JBLVTK010000084.1:0-284 GCF_048285865.1 Christiangramia marina
CGCGCTGATGCGCGCGGGCAGCCGCGCGCCACGGGTGCCGAAGGAGGCGCGCGCCAGCACCGCGTAGGGAATGCCGTACTTGGTGCCGGCGTGGCCGACCAGGAGCATCGGCACCAGCACGATCACGTTTGCCAGGAATACCGTGGCCACCGCCTGCCAGGCCGACATCCCGCTTTCGATCAGGCTGGACGACAGCATGTAGGCGGGAATGCTGATCACCATGCCGACCCACAGGGCGGCGAAGTGGTACCAGCGCCAGGTGCGCTGCGCCGGCGTCGTCGGGG
>NZ_JBLVTK010000085.1:0-283 GCF_048285865.1 Christiangramia marina
GCATTGGAAAGTCGCAGTGCGGCTGAGCATACGGCAGTGATTGCAGAGCGTCAATACTCTCGAGCCCGCAACGGCGGATCGATGGACGCGTCTGGTGCCGCCCACTCATGAGGTCGTGGGCTTGGCGTTCACGCCGGGCACTGCTCGCAGATCGTCCGGGTTCTCCCCGTGCTATACGGCATTGACATGTCACATGTTAAATTGCTGCCCTACGCGGGCGGCTTCCTGCCGTGCGCGGACATGACAACAAGGACGGAGAATGAAATTTCGCTTAGTAACAATG
>NZ_JBLVTK010000086.1:0-283 GCF_048285865.1 Christiangramia marina
TGAGCAACAACCCGACCGACCTGAAGGCCAGCGGCCTGAAGGCAACCTTGCCGCGCCTGAAAATCCTGGAAATCTTCCAGAACAGCGCCGTACGGCACCTGACGGCGGAAGATGTCTACAAGATCCTCTTGGCCGACAACATGGACGTGGGCCTGGCCACCGTCTACCGCGTCCTGACCCAGTTCGAGCAGGCCGGCCTGCTGAACCGCAACCACTTTGAAACCGGCAAGGCCATCTACGAGCTCAACGCCGGCTCGCACCACGACCACCTCGTCTGCCTTGA
>NZ_JBLVTK010000087.1:0-282 GCF_048285865.1 Christiangramia marina
GGTCAATGCCGCCCTCAGCGGCAGCGGCGAGCTGGACCTGAACGCGGGTGCGGGGGTCGACCGTTTCGAGGCGGCCCTCACGGGTTCGGGAAGCCTGACGATCGTCGGCAGCGCCCGCGAGCTGCATGCCACCGCCAGCGGCTCGGGCGAACTCGATGCGCGCCACCTGCGCGCGGCCAGCGTCGAAGTCGGCCAGACCGGCTCCGGCAGCAGCACGGTGCAGGCAAGGCAGAGGGTCAAGGCATCGATTTCCGGCAGCGGCGACATCGAGGTATTCGGCAG
>NZ_JBLVTK010000088.1:0-281 GCF_048285865.1 Christiangramia marina
CGTCTCGTGGCGCCACACCTGCGGCGCGGGGGCGAAAGCGTCGCCCTCGCGGCGCAGCACCAGGTAGTCCCCCTCCCCGTTTTCCGCGATGGCCACGACGTCCGCCGGAAAACCGCCCCACTCACGGCAGCACTGCGTTTCGGTGACGATGTCGTTGCAGGATCGCGCCAGGCGCTTCCTGTCGGACGCGTCCCTGATCGGAAACAGCGTCCACTCCTCGTCGTCGGTGTCGATGCTGCCGCCATTGTTCGCCATCATGGCGGCGCGGTAGGCGGCGCCAT
>NZ_JBLVTK010000089.1:0-280 GCF_048285865.1 Christiangramia marina
TGGTTACCGTTCCATTGGAAGGTTTTTGAGCTTCAAAAATTGTTACTGTAAGCTCATCACCATCAGGATCAGAATCATTGTCAAGCACAGTGATCTCGACTGGAGTGTCTTCAGTTGTTGAAGCCGAATCATCTACAGCAATAGGAGCATCATTCTCAGCACCTACAGTTACTGTTACCGTAGCGGTATCGGTTCCACCATTACCATCAGAAATAGTGTATTCAAAAGTATCAGTTCCGTTGAAGTTTTCGTCTGGAGTATAGGTTACCACGCCATTCTC
>NZ_JBLVTK010000090.1:0-280 GCF_048285865.1 Christiangramia marina
GGTTAAAGGGTATTTATAAGCTTTCCCTTCACTTGCTTTCATACTTGCCGAGATTACTGCAAATATTTCAAGTACAAATAATCCCAGTAAGAGCGTAATGATGGTTGCCGCTATCACAAAGAAGGGAAATGCTTCAGAAAAAGTTTCTATTTGAAAAGGTTCATTGATAAAATAGAAATCTTCTCCCATACTAAGTTGTACTCCGTAGTAGATGAAAGAAGCAACCCCAACCGTTAGTAAAAATACCATGTAAAGGAATGTGCTTATTTGAAAGTTTAAG
>NZ_JBLVTK010000091.1:0-280 GCF_048285865.1 Christiangramia marina
TCAGCCCGGCCGCCAGGCCGCAGGTTTCGGCATGCCCGACCAGCGGATGCGCCACCAGCGAGGCGAAGCGCGCCTTCAGGTGCGGCCCGGTCTCCAGCGCCACCCGTTCCACCAGGCGTTCTGCTTGCAGGATGCGGATGTTCTCCAGCGCCGCCGCACAGGCCGACGGGTGGCCGGAGTACGTGAAACCGTGGTTGAAGTCGCCGCCCTTCTCGATGAGCTGGTGCGCCACGCGTCCGCCCACCAGCACCCCGCCCAGCGGCACGTAGCCGGAGGTGAC
>NZ_JBLVTK010000092.1:0-280 GCF_048285865.1 Christiangramia marina
TGCAAAACTTATGGATCCTGAGACTGCTTGTTGAAAATACGTAGCCTTTGTCAACTGTTCGTCTGATAAAATTGGAGGTTCCCCTCTAGTTTCAGGAAGGCTGCCCGGCATGGACTCGTCATCGGACAAGAAAGAAGAATTGCGTCAACAACTGCGTGCTGCAGCGCTCGAATATCACCAGATTCCCCGCCCCGGCAAGATCAGCGTCACCCCGACCAAGGGACTGCTGAACCAGCGCGACCTGGCGCTGGCGTATTCGCCGGGCGTTGCCGCGCCTTGC
>NZ_JBLVTK010000093.1:0-280 GCF_048285865.1 Christiangramia marina
TGCGCAGCAACGATGCTCACGTCAGCCCAGAACCGGACTTCGGTGTGGGGCGCGAGCACGAACTGGAGGTCGCTCGAGATATAGGCCAAAGACGAGCGGTCGGTGGCGCTGACACGGGAACTGACCTCGGTCGGGCCAGCCTCGCCCCAGGCAAGGTTGTCTCCGATGCGCAATTCCAGTTCCTTGAAGCCGCGCGTGTTCTTCTGTTCCGAGTCATAGGGCGGTATGCGCATGGAGATCGCAGTGGTCATCCCGGATTGGCGCTCGGTGAAGCTGATAG
>NZ_JBLVTK010000094.1:0-279 GCF_048285865.1 Christiangramia marina
GTCGAACCCGTACAACCTGGTTCGCGCGACCCTCGACGGTCTGGCAAAAATGAGCACTCCGGCTGACATCGCTGCCAAGCGCGGCAAGTCGGTTGAAGACATCCTGGGTTAAGGGGAACAAACATGGCAAACACTGTCAAAGTCAAGCTCGTCAAGGGCCTGATCGGTACCCGTCAGGATCACCGTGCCACCGTGCGCGGCCTGGGTCTGCGTCGTGTCAACTCGGTTTCCGAGCTGCAGGACACCCCGTCCGTGCGTGGCATGATCAACAAAGTCGCG
>NZ_JBLVTK010000095.1:0-278 GCF_048285865.1 Christiangramia marina
CTCCTATAATCACTAGTATTCGGTTTTATAATACAATACCGAATTAATTGTAAATAAAATATTCCGAAAAAGGTTAATTAATAATGCAAACGCCAGTCATTCTGATTGTAGAGGATGAAGACGTAACTCGACTAAACCTCGTTAGTTTATTTGAAGCTGAAGGTTACAAAGTTATAGAAGCCATTGATGGCGATGACATGCATGACAAGCTTACAAATAATGATGATGTGAACCTTGTAGTTATGGACATCAACCTACCAGGCAAAAACGGGCTAATT
>NZ_JBLVTK010000096.1:0-278 GCF_048285865.1 Christiangramia marina
CTGCAGGCCTTCATACACGTTGACGGTACGGTAGCGCTCGGACGCGTGGGAGTACACCACCACCAGCGCGAACCCGGCCACCATCGCGTTTTCCTTCTGCTTGTTCGAGCAGTAGATGTCGGCGGTCGACACGCTCAGGCCGCCGAAGGTGAACGCGGTCTTGCCCTGGACCAGGGATGTGACGTCCGCGGCGGCGGCGAAATACGTCAGGCCGTCGATCGACGAGCTATAACGGCGCTCGGGCGGCGCCGTGACCGTCGTATTGTTGAGCAGTACCG
>NZ_JBLVTK010000097.1:0-278 GCF_048285865.1 Christiangramia marina
TTGAACTTGCCGGCGGCGCGCGCGGTCCTCTTCTGTTGCTCCATGGCGGCCGCAAAGCCCTCCTCGTCCAGGGTCACGCCGCGCTCGCGGCAGATGTCGGCGGTCAGGTCGAGCGGGAAGCCGTAGGTGTCGTACAGGGTGAAGGCGGTGGCGCCGTCCAGGTTCTTCGCATCCTTGGCCAGTTGGGCTTCCAGGATCTTCATGCCGTTTTCGAGCGTTTCGCCGAAGCGCTCTTCCTCGGCCTTCAGGACCTGGGCGACGCGCGCTTTCGCCTCGCG
>NZ_JBLVTK010000098.1:0-278 GCF_048285865.1 Christiangramia marina
GACCTATGCCAATAAGGCGTTCCATGGTTTTTTAAATCCTGCTGCACACATTCGGCACAAAATCTCAAATTCGGGTTTGCGCCAAAGCGGTTAGCAAGACGTCCGATCAAGGCTTTCAGGCCTTTGCCATTGCCATGAAGTAGAAGATTAGTGGCCGTTTCGCCCCGTTCGGGAGTAAGGAAAGGGCGATGATAGGGATAGAGCGTGCCAAATTCGATCATCCCAATTGCAGATGCAAGAGGTGAGCTCGACCCTAGTCGCTGCTGTAGTTCTTGCAG
>NZ_JBLVTK010000099.1:0-278 GCF_048285865.1 Christiangramia marina
CAAGCACAACCTGAACAACGACTGGAGCGTGGACCTGAGCGTCAACCACGGCCGCAGCGAGCTCGGTTTCCACGAGCGCAATTCGATCAACGTCAGCTATTACTACGAGACCGGCAGCTCGCCGCTGGAAGCCGACACCGGCAAGCTGAAGTTCGACCAGACCACCCTGAATCTCGACTTCAAGGGCTCGGTCGACTTCGCGGGCGCCCCGCTCTACATCGGCACCGGCTTCGAATGGCGCCAGGATAACTACCAGATCGTGGCCGGCGACCCGGTGT
>NZ_JBLVTK010000100.1:0-278 GCF_048285865.1 Christiangramia marina
GCCAGCGGCGCGCTGTAGGTCACCACCTGCGCCCGCTCGGGCGCGCAGCGGTAGGTCACCACCGGGAAATCGGTTTCGGTATCGCCCGCGAAGGCCTGGCCCGGCGCAACCGGCAGCGCCTGCTCGGCCCCGTCCGGACGGCGCAGCCTGACGGCGGTTTCGACGCCCTTCTTCGGGAACACCATGCGCACCCCCACGCATTGGCGCGCGCGCGCCGTGGCGTCCACGTAGCGGGCATAGGCCAGCGCCTGCTCGCAGGCGGCGCGCAGCTCGCCGCT
>NZ_JBLVTK010000101.1:0-277 GCF_048285865.1 Christiangramia marina
GCATCGTGCGCGTCACGCGCGTGGTCAATGCGGTCGCGGCCGGCCGCATCATCAGCGCCAAGACCGCCGCCAGCCAGATCGTCGGTGGCGTCGTGTGGGGCATCAGCCACGCCCTGCACGAGGAAAGCTTCACCGACCACCGTTTCGGCCGCTTCATGAACCACAACTATGCCGAGTACCACGTGGCCACCAACGCGGACGTGCACGACATCGAGGTGATCTTCGCCGACGAGGACGACCGCGTGGTCAGCAGGCAGCTCGGGGCCAAGGGCGTCGG
>NZ_JBLVTK010000102.1:0-276 GCF_048285865.1 Christiangramia marina
GATCTATCAAGCAACCTGATCTATTTTGGGGACCTGGATAGTGATCAACTGAGCTATTGGGTTTCTTTTTGAACCTGAATAATGATCGACTGAACCACAAGATCTATTCCTGGAAACTTGGTAACGATCTACACAGCTATTGGCTCTACTCCAGATCGTCGCTGATCTATCAAGCAACCTGATCTATTTTGGGGACCTGGATAGTGATCAACTGAATTATAATTTTCAGATTCTGGATTAAACGTTGCAACGACCACACAGCGACCTGACCTATTC
>NZ_JBLVTK010000103.1:0-276 GCF_048285865.1 Christiangramia marina
CCCGGTGACGCTGGACGCGGTACAGCGCCTTGCCGCCGGCGAGAACAGCGTCATCGTGGACAAGCATTACCTGCGCCGCGACGGCACCCGCCTGCCGGCCACCAGCAGCGTCAATGCGCTGCGCGGCCCGGACGGCGAATTCCAGGGCCTGGTCGCGATCGTGGTCGACACTACCGACAGCAAGCGCGCGGCAGAGAAGCTGCGCGCCAGCGAGGAGCGCTACCGCACCCTGTTCGAGTCGGTGGACCAGGGTTTCTGCATCCTCGAGATGATCTT
>NZ_JBLVTK010000104.1:0-251 GCF_048285865.1 Christiangramia marina
GACCTAAGCAGTTATACTGCGGGCACCTATGTATTTACCTATACGGTAAGTCCGGAGGATGTAGATTCAGAGTGTCCATCAGACAATACAACAGTAAGTATTACCATAGACGATTCCTTTGAAGCCGGAACTGGTGGTAGTGATCGATTCTGTATTGATGAAGACCTGAGTTCAGTGAGTCTGTTTGGCCTGGTTACTGGCGGAGATGCCGGTGGTGTCTGGACAGATGCTTCGGATGTATCAGTATCAGA
>NZ_JBLVTK010000105.1:0-170 GCF_048285865.1 Christiangramia marina
TTACTGTTACCGTAGCGGTATCGGTTCCACCGTTCCCATCAGAAATAGTGTATTCAAAAGAATCTGTTCCGTTGAAGTTTTCGTCTGGAGTATAGGTTACCACGCCATTTTCGTCGATAGTTACCGTTCCATTGGCAGGTTCCTGAGCTTCAGAAATTGTTACTGTAAGC